>CALFWZ010000243.1 GCA_937928405.1 uncultured Saprospiraceae bacterium | reverse complement strand
AGTAACTGCTGGATTAGAGGCCGTTTCGCTAAAATACCATCTAATTTCTGTCGCTCCTGGAGCATCTACCACTAGCTCAGCTCTACTGCCAACACAAGGCGCTACTTCAGAAGCAAAATTGGCCGTCAAGGGAGTTTCATTAGATACTAAAACAGGACGGCTTCCACTAGTAATGTAGTCTCGGCTATCCGGTTGACCGTTAGGATTTGCTACCGTTGCTGTTAAGTCAAATACTCCTTCTGGAGCATCTGTGAGGCCAATTGAAATGGTTTCCCTAGCGCCAGGTGCTAAGTTTCCAGTCCAAGGAATAGTAGTACTCAAAATCAAGTTACCAGCTAGATCAATCAATTCGTACGTAATATCCGCAGTGGTAATTTCATTTGTTCCAGCATTTTCAAAAATAAGATCGAAAGCTAGCAAACCACCACAATTTCTTTCCTCGGCCACAACATCCACAAACATAATGTCATTTTCAACACCTGGTTCTACCGGTACATGTCCTTGCTCTATCAAGTAATTAAAGGCTCCTAACACATCTATAATACCCATACCATAAGTATTGTCTTCACCAGGAACACCTAGATCTTGACAAGAAAAATAGAGTGCTAATTTTATTTCTGTACCTGTTAAGGTGGGGAATGCTTCTTTTAATAATACCACAGCACCTGCTACGTGGGGAGCGGCCATTGAGGTACCTGATTTATTTCCATAATTCCCATCCAATTCACAGGAACGAACATTCTGGCCTGGTCCAGATACTTCGGGCTTTATTTCCAAAGAACCTTCTCCTCCACAAATCGAAGGTCCACGACTAGAAAAACCGGCCACAGTATAGTTAATATTATTACCATTGACTGCCGCTACGGTAAAAGCATTGACTAGGTTGGTATTAATATTTTTTGGAGAGGTGATCGTGCTCGCATCTGGTCCTTCGTTACCAGCAGAAAAAATAACAGCAATTCCAGCAGCTTCCATCGCGTTGAGGATATTGATATAAGCTCCATTGCATTCACCTTGAGCACCTGGATCCCACCAGCTATTATTGATGGCATCAGGCATATCGGAAATGGTATTGGGATCTCCATCAGGATCAATCGCCCACTGAAAAGCGGCAATATTACCACTCGTACCACTTCCACACAAAACATTACTACCGACCCATTGGGCATTGAAAGCCACACCGATGGTATCGTCTTTTACTCTATCTAATCCGACCATGGTACCGAGGGTATGCACCCCATGATCTCCACAATTAGAAATATTGGTATTATTCGCATTATTCGCATCAAACCATCCTAATTCAGGCGTGGTAAAATTCCCCCGCCAGTTGTTAACAATTGCTGGGTGCGCTGGATCAATTCCTGTATCGGCACTCATGGCCAAACGTCCATACCCCGTATATCCCATTGCCCAAAGTTTGTCAGCTTTGATGGCGTTTAATCCAGGTTCTGAGGTACCAGGAGCTGGTGGTGGCGGAGCAGCTGCTTCACTGTAAGATTCTAATGCTAATTCTGCATCAATATCAATCCATTCAATATCTACCCGATGACTTAATTTATTGATTAACGACGGCGTGGCTTCCAGCGCCAGTAGGTTGGCAATCCAAAAAGTTTTTAAGGATGATTGAGTTAATCCTTCTTCTTCTTGCAACCAATCAATCAATGGACGTTGGGTCCTGATGGCTTTTGCTTTTAAGGCGGTAATGACCGTATGGGTTCTTTCTTCCAGAGAGGTCTTATGCTCATAGAAAATTAAGTCCATAGCTGCTACATCAACTTGGTCCGCCAATTTGACGATTATTTGATGGCTTGGCTGATTGGTATTATTCAGCGCATCCTGTAATCGATTGGAGAGGGTATATTCGTTGAATGGTTGGGCGGAGGCCGCAGTCATCACAAAAAAGATCATTAAAGTTGTTAAAAACTTACTGCAGTTTAGTTTGAGGTCGGGCATATCAAATTTGTTATTTCCAAAGAAGGTTTAAATTCGCATCATTTTCAACAATAAATCCGAAGGTGAAGCGAATTATTGAAATATTATTAGTAGAAGTTTGCCTGTATCTCCTCTTATGGATTTGGAATGAGCAGGTCGCTCTTATCCTCAGTGCCATTTTTTCGGGAGTTTCGTTAATTGTTCTGGTAGTCTCCGTGATTGTTGAATTAGTGGAGCCATCAAAGGTACCAAAAAGCTTTTTTATTTTTATGATTATTTCGGTATTAGTCCCCCTTTTGACAGGTAGTGGATATTATTACCTATTTCAGTAAACAATTTCAGTATTTCTTCCTAAAATAGGTATTCTTTATTAGTAGCACCAAGTGAGATAAAAATGGCGCTTTAGATATTGATGATTTTACCGCGATTTTTATCTAATAAATGCGGAGGGATATGCGCCTTAATTTCATTAAAAAGTAAGTTAATAAGCCGTTTTTTAATAAAACTCCGATGAGTTACCAGACTGACTTCGCGCATGGGTTCAGGTTTTTGAAAAGACTTGACATATTTCATGCTCAAGGATTCCATATCAATGGTAGCCAATTCGGGTAAAAAAGTATACCCAAACTGCTTTTCAACAATCCGTTTCAGCGTTTCCAAACTACCGCTTTCAAATCTTAATCTAGTATTTTTCATTTTGGTTTCCCCACAAATATTTAAGGTTTGAGATCTAAAACAATGTCCCTCCTGTAACAACCACATCTCGCTGACATCCAGCTCTTTAAGATTAATTTGCGCTTTGGTAAAGAGGGGATGTTTGGTAGACATATAAACAAAGAATTTCTCATAAAACATCGGAAATTCTACGATGGCTTTCTCATGCAAAGGAGTTACTAAAATTCCCACGTCTAGTCGATCGTCTTTTAATTTTTTAAGAATTTCAGAAGTAAGAATTTCTTCAACTACCAAGGTTACTTCAGGGTATTTTTCAATAAAATTGGTAATAAAAAGAGGAAGCAAATACGGACTAAGGGTAGGAATAATTCCAACATGTAGCTCTCCTTTTATTTCGTCTTTTTGATTTTGAATTATTTCTGGTATTCGATCCGCCTCTTGAAGAATGATTCTCGCTTGATTGACCACCTGAATGCCCATTTCTGTCGTGACAACTGGTTTTTTACTACGATCAAAAAGTAATACTTTCAGTTCCTCTTCCACCTTTTTGATCTGCATACTCAAAGTCGGCTGGGTCACATAGCAATGTTTGGCAGCTTTGGCAAAACTTCGATGGGTATCAACGGCTACCAAATATTCTAATTGGGTCAGGGTCATTTGTATACTATTTTCTTGCAAAATAGTATTTATTGATGGAAATTTTAATTTGATTAGTAAAAACTATAGGTCATCTAGCGGACTTTCAGATCATTTAAGGCTTGTGCTAGGATATATCCTAGATAACCTTCGTCACGGTTTAGTACTCCTAGTCGGTTATTAGTCAAGTGAACAAAGTCACTTAGTATATTCCAATATTTAGGTTTTGTCGGATCAGTATTGTCTGAATTAGAGGGATTTAGCAATCCACTTTTTTCCAATAAATCTAGGTTTGTGAAAACAGCTTGATTAATAGATAGCCAATTTTCCCAGAAGGGAGAACTACTTCCAGATGGATCGTGTCGGAGTTCTGTCCAGATACCTTGGATATATGGTAGCAGCGCCTCTTTTTGCTGGAGGTAGGCTTTTTCAAATTGAGACAATATCTGTTCTTGTTGCCTAACTTCATCTGTCCCTTCAACCGCAGCAGGCAACCAATCTCGGCAGTTTTTTTCAAAAAATTCAACCATTTTATCTTTAGCCAAACCCGTCGAAAAAATAAATCCTATATGCAGTTTTATGGCTGCGCCCAACGCGTGATCATAAGACCATTCAGGCGTTTCAATAAATTCATTTAACACCATACGGGAAGAAGCAAAAAATTGTAATTCTGCCAATGGAAGACCGTTTATCCCGCCATACCGACTAGTTTCTGGTTGATATGAAATTGAAAAAATTTGATTGTTTGTTCGCCAAGATGCTGCTAACTTTCGTTCCTCCATTTCTGGTGTCAAAAATAATTCTGAAGGGTTTTTCAATATAAAATCTCTTAAATCATTCTCCACCAAAATAGCTATCTGCGCGTCATGAACTCCCATATTTTTTTTTAGTCGCAGCCGGATATGCGGACCACGCTCCCAGTATCTTATAAAAAAATATTGTGTAATTAATCCTTGCTCAATCAGCTTTTTCACCAAGGGACGAACAGCTCCTACAAGTAGCGACTCCCAAGGTTCTGCATAATAAACATAAAAACTAAGGTGTTGATTTTCAGGCATTTACAGGAAAAAATTATTAACTAATCCTTTAATCTCCAAAAGAGATTCCCAATGATCTTGCTGTTTCAATCAGGTAATGATTTTTATCAAGGACTTTGTATTTACTGATGGCTTTTTTCAATGTAACACTAGTCATTTTATTATTTACATATGCTACCATTTTTCCAAATTGGTCATCAGCAATCAATTCGAAAGCCTTGACACCCATCGCAGAAGCCAGGACTCGATCAAAGGCACTAGGTGTTCCTCCTCTCTGAATATGGCCTAAAATGGTTCCTCTTATTTGCGGTTGACAACCATTCTCTTCTAGCTCACAACGAAGTTGATTAACAACTCCTCCAAGTTTTACATGTGGATCACCAGCATCTTTTGATTTGGCTCCAAAAACAGCACCACCAATTGGTTTTGCTCCTTCAGAAACAACCATATTTACAAAACCTTTTCCTTTTTTGTATCGCTTGTTGATATGCTTAATAATTTTTTTAAGATCAAAAGGGATTTCGGGAATCAAACAAATTTCGGCACCACCAGCAATCGCGGTATGCAAGGCAATCCAGCCTGCATCTCGTCCCATTACCTCCATCATCATAACCCGATGGTGACTCTCTGCCGTAGTAACTAGCTTATCAAAACAATCCGTTGCCACCTGCACCGCCGTATTAAAACCAAAAGTGAGATCGGTGGCATATAAATCATTATCAATCGTCTTGGGTACTCCGATGATGTTAAGTCCTTTTTCATAAAGTGCCTGCGAAATGGTTTGACTGCCATCTCCTCCAATATTGACCACCGCATGAAATCCGAGTTTTTTAATTTTTCTGATCAGTTCTCTAGAACGGTCCTTGGTCGTCCAAGAGCCATCCTTCCGTTGGACTGGGAACGCACAAGGATTTCCTCGATTGGTCGTTTTTAAAATGGTTCCTCCTTTTGCATGAATACCTCCCACGTGACGACGCGTCAACCGAATAACATTTTGCTCCTCGCTCATCACTCCATTAAAAGCTTCCATACTACCCCACAGTTCGTATCGTCCATCGGTTTTGCAGGCTTTATAGAGTCCACGAATCACCGCATTTAATCCAGGACAGTCACCACCGCCCGTTAATACAAGTATTTTTTTCTTCATTATTGCTTAGATTTTAAACGGCAAAATATGTTTTTTTTCTGTATCTTTGGGAAGGCAGAAGATTTATATTATTTCTACCTCCAATCTTATCACTTCTAATTCAAATTCTAGATCATCATGAAGAACTATTCCCTCAATATCAATGGAAAAACGATGGAAGTAAAAGCCGACGCGGATACGCCGCTACTTTGGGTTTTGCGCGACGAAGCTAAACTCGTGGGTACCAAATACGGATGCGGTATTGGCGCCTGTGGTGCTTGTACGGTCCATATTGAAGGCTCGGCCGTTCGTTCCTGCTCCCTACCTATCGAGGCTATTGCTGATAAAAAAATTACGACCATTGAAGGACTCTCTACGGATGGTACGCATAGAATTCAAAAAGCTTGGAAAGCAATTGACGTTCCTCAATGTGGCTATTGCCAAGCGGGACAAATGATGTCTGCGGCTGCTTTACTAGACGAAAATCCGAATCCTTCTGACGAAGAGATTGATCGAGCGATGGCCGGAAACATTTGTCGTTGTGGTACTTATTTGAGAATTAAAGAGGCAATTAAGAAAGCTTGAAATGGTTGAATGGTTGAATTAAGTATCCTAGAATATTTCGAGTAGCATCATAAAAAACAAAATCATGCAAATTAAAATAAAACATAATCGTCGTTCTTTTATTCGTTCTTCTGCCATCGCAGGTGGCGGTCTTATCCTAGGCTTTAGCTCCGTGGTTGGATGTAAACCAGTCGAAGCAGAAGTAGCTGAAAGAGTTAAAAAAGCCATTCCCAACGAATGGTTTGACATCAATTCGTTTTTAAAAATTGGAGAAAACGGACTGGTAACGATTATGTCTCCCAATCCAGAAATTGGTCAGGGAATCAAAACGGCTATGCCGATGGTCGTAGCCGATGAACTGGATGTAGACTGGTTTGATGTTGTCGTAGAACAAGCTCCCTTAAGTGCTGATTTTGATCGTCAAGTAGCGGGAGGTAGTCAATCACTGCGTAGCAGTTGGGATGGTCTACGGATGGCCGGAGCTACCGCTCGAACCATGCTCGTAGCCGCTGCTGCCGAAGCATGGGAAGTAGATCCAACGAAGTGTACGGTTGAAAAAGGCGTCGTCTTTCATCCAGATAAAACGCAATCTATAGATTATGGATCGCTCGCAAAAAAAGCCAGTACCATGACTGTTCCGACGGAAGTAAAATTAAAAGAGGTCTCCGAATTCACCATTATTGGAAAAGGAAAAAGCAATGTAGATATTGATGATATCATCACTGGAAAGCCACTTTTTGGGATGGATACGCAACGGGAAGGAATGAAGATTGCTTGTGCGGTTCGGCCGCCAGCCTTCGGTCAAAAACTCAAAAGTTTTGATGATACAGCAGCGAAAGCCGTTTCGGGTGTAGAGCAGGTTTTTCAGTTTGGAGAAAAGAAGAATAAAATTGCCGTGGTTGCCACCAATACTTGGGCAGCTATGAAGGGAGCCAAAGCCATTAAAGCAGAATGGGTCAAAGATACGGACGCCGAAAGTACCGCAGATCATGAAAAAGCCTTGCTTGCCTTACTTGAAAAAAAGGCCGAACCCAAACGGGAAGATGGCGATGTAGATAAAGCCTTTCAAGAAGCGGACGAAGTGGTAGAAGCTATTTACAGTGCGCCCTTCTTACCGCACAATTGTATGGAACCGATGAATTTTTTCGCACACGTAACCGCGGATAAAGTGGATACTTACGGTCCTATTCAAACCCCCAAGTGGACCTCCGATCGAATTGCAAAATTGCTGGATCGTCCCGTGGAGCAAGTTACGGTAGGTATGTCGCGAATGGGTGGTGGATTTGGTCGTCGATTGTATGGAGACTTTGCGTTGGAAGCGGTAGAAATTTCAGATAAAGCCAAGGCACCAATCAAAATAGTCTACTCGCGTGAGGACGATATGACGGCTGGTATGTATCGACCAGCAGTAAAATATAAATTCAAAGCAGGGATTAAGGATGGTCAAATTTCTGCCTATGAACTGACGGAAGCTTCGGTCAATTCAGGGATGTGGGATATGCAGATTAATGCGTTCCCTGCTGGTGCTACGCCCAATTACCGAGTGACTAGTAATCAAATGGAAAGTAATATTACCACGGGCGCTTGGCGGGCACCGATCAGTAATTTTTTGGCGATTGCAGAACAAAGTTTTATTGATACACTAGCGGAAAAATTGGGTAAAGATGAAGTTACTTTTAGATTAGAATGGTTCCAACGAGCGGTCGATAATCCCGTTGGGAAGATGGAATATGTGCCGGAACAAGCAATGGCGGTTATTAAATTAGCAGCAGAAAAATCGAACTGGGGTAAAGCTGGTACGGCACAAGGAATGTGTGCTTATTATTCGCATAATACTTACGTGGCCGAGGTGGCGGATTTAATAGAAGTAGACGGTCAACCGAAAATTGATAAAATTACTTGTGCGATTGATTGTGGGATTGTCGTCAATCCATTGGGTGCGATGAATCAGGTAGAGGGTGGCATTGTCGATGGGATTGGTCATGCAATGTATGGAGATTTTGGTTTTGAAAACGGCAAACCGAATAAAAAGAATTTTGATCAGTACCGCTTGATTCGTCATAATGAGGTACCAAAAATTGAGACCCATTTTGTAGAAAGTTTAAAAAGTCCGACTGGATTGGGAGAACCTACCCTACCTCCTGCTGGAGGTGCTGTGGCCAATGCCTTATATAAGATGACTGGAAAGAAATTGAAAGCGATTCCGTTTGTGGGGGAAGAGGGGGTTTTGGGCTAGATTGGGAATATCCAATATTGATTCAACGAATATTCAATATTTTTGGGAAACGCTGCTTGTTTTGGTCAATCGCTTTTCTAATTCCTAAACTCATTCTTTGTATTTAGATCATAAACGCCGAAATAATCCACGAAGACTTTCCTGCTGGGAAACACGTGGAGACGATTGGGAATATCCAATATCCAATATTGATTCAATGAATATTCAATATTTTTGGGAAACGCTGCTTGTTTTGGTCAATCGCTTTTCTAATTCCGAAACTCGTTCTTTGTATTTAGATCATAAACGCCGAAATAACGGACAAAGACTTTCCTGGTGGGAAACACGTGGAGACGATTGGGAATATCCAATATCCAATATTGATTCAGTGAATATTCAATATCTTTGGGAAACGCTGCTTGTTTTGGTCAATCGCTTTTCTAATTTCGAAACTCGTTCTTTGTATTTAGATAATAAACACCGAAATAATCGACGAAGACTTTCCAGCCGGGGGTTCCAATGCCGATCCGAATATTTGAGATGGGTTCGTAGGGCATTTCATAGACCAATTGTTCGTTGATAAAAAGGTAGTAAGTCTGATTGACCTTGCGGAGCGTAATTTTATTCCATTCGGTTACTAATTTTTTGATCTTCCCTTTAATGATCGTTTTCTTTTCATTTTTGATAATGAATCCACGTTTAATCAGATTGAAATAATAGAAACGTTCTAGGCTTTTATCTTGCCCCCAAACCAATCCATAATCATTTCCATTGCAAGAAAGCATCATTTCTATGGCAAAATCCTTGGAAGGGTCTAGGTCAAATTTTGGCGCCATATAAGAAGGCTTTAAGCCAATAGAAACGGATTTAAAGAGGTATTGTCCGTACTTGATCTTTCCTTTGTGTTCCCTATTTTTTCCGGTCCAGAATTTTTCGCTGGCATCTCCATTAAAATCATCGAAATAAACCGAGACACGATCTTCTGGAAGATAATCGTAATAATCTCGCTGTGCGGAAAGTGAGCAGCATAGAGAGAATAATAGGGTAAAAATGAGATAAAAACGGTGTTTATTCATATGGCAAAGTTACCTTTTTTAGAAAAATGTAGGAGTTGGGGAAATGTTAATTAAGAAATGTTGAATGGTTGAATGGTTGATTTGTTGGGTGCAAATGTATTTGAATGATTCAGCGGTTCCGCTTAAAAGTATTTTTCACGCAGAGGTCGCAAAGACGCAGCACCCGTTCCGAACTTGTTTCGGAAGACCTTCTTGCGTGTATATCTTTTACCGCAAAGCAAATACATATATTTATTTTATTTTATGTTTTTTTTTTAGAAATCTGTTTTCTTAGTTTTTAGAGTAAGCTCTGTGTTGAATCGTTGATTTGTTGAATTGATGTATTATTTTTATTTGAATGATGCAGCGGCTCTAAACAGCTTAATTTTAGCTATTCATCAACCCTATTTTTTCCATAACCATCTATAGAAACAATAAATATGGAGTCTAACTACGCATTCACGGTATTTTGTGTTTCTATCTAAAAAAATGGAGCATTTCACTCATTTCTAACTCCAATTATTTATCTGACTGTTTTTATCCAAAACCTCCCTTTATTTGTTTAAATTTGCCGTTGACTATGTATAAACCGCGAGAGAGTTCACTACAGGGACATGGGAGAAAATAACGGTTCGTTTTGAATTATTATTTATTTCAAGTTCCCAAATACGAAACCGCAATGATTCAACGACTGTTAATCAATAATTACGCGCTCATTGACGAGCTCGAAATTGACTTTTCTGAGGGACTGACCATTATTACCGGAGAAACCGGAGCTGGAAAATCTATCCTCTTAGGGGCTTTGGGCCTCATCATGGGCAACCGGGCCGACACCAAGGTTTTTTATCATACCGATAAAAAGTGTATCGTCGAAGGTTTTTTCGAAATTTCCCGCTATGGATTAAAGAATTTTTTTGACGAAAAAGACATTGACTACGACGACGAAATTGTGATTCGTCGAGAACTTACACCTACGGGTAAATCTAGGGCTTTTGTCAATGATACGCCTGTCAAACTAAAAACGTTAGGACAACTTACCGCCGCCATCATTGATCTGCATCAGCAATTTGATACGCTAGACATCCACAACGTTTCTTTTCAAATGCGGATGATGGATGCCCTGGCGGGAAATTATCCTGCCTTGGAAAAATACCAAGCAGAATTTTCTACTTATCAAAAAAATAAACGCCAACTCGCTAATTTGATTGATCGTAACCAATCTGCTACCACGGAGATTGATTTTCTTAACTTTCAATTACAAGAATTCAATGGTGCCGAATTAATCGCGGACGAGGATAAAAAAATGGAGTCTGAACTCGCTCGTTTAACCAACGCTGAGGACATTAAAAAGACCCTTAGTCAAGCTTATCAGTTGATGACCAATGACGAACAATCGGTAATTGATCAACTGGAAAAAGTAAGTCAAGCACTTAGCGAGGTAAAAGACTATC
This sequence comes from uncultured Saprospiraceae bacterium, assembly GCA_937928405.1. GTDB lineage: Bacteria > Bacteroidota > Bacteroidia > Chitinophagales > Saprospiraceae > JALZUU01. The sequence goes on along the minus strand of CALFWZ010000243.1, from coordinate 6,418 downwards.
ATCCAGATGTTGCGAAAATCTATGAACGCTACGAAGGTATCCTGATGGAACTGCGAGATATTTCTTCTGACTTTGAAAAAGTGGCGGATGATACCGAATACGACGGGGAGCGAATTTTAGAATTACAGGAGCGACTTGATCTTATTTATAAGTTACAAAACAAACATCGCGTAAAATCTGTACTTGAATTACTGACCATACAAAGCAATCTACAATCTCAGCTAAAAGGTTTTGGTGATTTATCGGAAGATATTGAACGCCTGCAAAAAGAAATTGCGACACAAGAAGTCTCTCTGCAAAAGAAAGCGGCTGCCTTGCGTAAGAAACGATTATCTGTAACGGGTGGTTTTGAGAAAAAAGTAGATACGATGCTGACGCAATTATCCATGCCCCATGCTCGACTACAAGTAGAAGTTCGAGAACTAGAGGAATTGAATAGTACGGGAATTGATGAAGTGAACTTTCTCTTTGCTTCGAATAAAGGCAGTAAATTTTTACCGCTCAAGAATGTAGCTTCCGGAGGGGAATTATCTCGTTTGACCTTGTGTACAAAATCCTTGGTCGCAGATGCCATTCCATTACCTACTTTGATTTTTGATGAAATTGATACGGGGATTTCTGGAGACGTGGCCTTACGCATGGGAAAAATCTTACAGGAACTTTCCGGACGGCATCAGGTGGTCAGTATTACGCATAGTCCGCAGATTGCCGTTAAAGCAGATACCCATTATTTCGTTTATAAAAAAGAAATGAAGGATCGAACTATGACCCGTGTCAAAGCGCTAACAATGGAAGAGCGGATTCGAGCCGTGGCAACGATGCTTAGTGGAAATCCACCTTCTAATTCGGCGATTGAAAATGCGAAGGAGTTGTTGTTGGCGACTTAATTATTGAGAGTGAGCGGTTTTTTTTGCTCGCGGACCTGTTCCGAACTCGATTCGGGAGGCACAGAGAACGCAGAGGTTTAATTCGAATATTGAAATTGGGAAGGAACCGGTGGGGGCGACTTAATTATTGAGAGAGAGCGTTTTTTTTTGCTCGCAAAGGCGCAGAGAACGCAGAGGTTTAATTCGAATATTGAGAATGTGAAGGGAGCCATGGGTGCGGCTTAAACATTGAAAGGGAGCGATTTTTTTTTGCTCGCGGACCTGTTCCGAACTCGATTCGGGAGGCGTAGAGATGCTTTAGCGTTTATATTTTTTTTCGTAAATATTTTTTATACCTATATCAATCAATAGTATATTTTTTAATTTAAACGGCTGTTTATCTGAGTATGACAGCCAACACTCATTTAAACATGAATTTACTAGAAGGAAAACGAGGGGTCATATTTGGTGCCCTAGATGAAAAATCAATTGCTTGGAAGATCGCTGAAAAATGTGTCGAGCAAGGTGCGAAGATCACGCTGACCAATGCACCGGTCGCCTTACGAATGGGAAAAATCCAGGCGTTAGGAGAAAAACTAAATGCAGAAATTATTGCAGCGGATGCGACCAGTATTGAAGACCTGGAAGCACTGTTTACGCAATCACAAGAAATTTTAGGAGGCAAGTTAGACTTCGTCCTCCACTCCATTGGGATGTCCATCAACGTACGTAAAAAACGTCCCTATACGGATATTAAATACGAATGGATGCAGAAGACTTTTGATATTTCTGCGATTTCATTTCATAAAACGATGCAGACGTTATACAAGATGGACGCCATGCAAGATTGGGGTTCTATTCTAGCCTTGACTTATATCGCCTCACAACGGACTTTCCCCGATTATAGTGAAATGGCCGAATCGAAGGCACTATTGGAGTCTTTTGCTCGAAGTTTTGGCTACCACTTTGGAAAAGCTAAAAATGTACGGGTCAATACGGTCTCGCAATCTCCGACCATGACCACGGCGGGAAGTGGAGTCAGTGGCTTTGATGAATTTTTTAGTTATGCGGACAAGATGTCTCCACTCGGTAATGCTTCTACGGAAGCCTGTGCAGATTTTTGCGTAGCGATGTTTTCCGATTTGACGCGTGCGGTCACCATGCAAAATTTGTATCATGATGGTGGATTTTCAAGTATGGGAATGAATCCGGATGTGCTGGGCTAAGAAGACCTTTGGAAAAAATTAAAAAAACTTCTGTCATTTAGTTGGCAAATTTCTAGGGCAGTTTTGATTAACTTATTGCTGCAATTTTTGCTTTAAGAAATAATTTTACTCATTAGATGCTCTCTACATTTCAACATTTCAACAAAATCTAACTATTGTGCGAATAATTCTCTTTTTACTTTTCAGTCTTCCTTTCTTTTTAAAGGCACAGCCTATAGAATTAAATTTATTGGGAACTTGGAGTGATCCTAGTCTGCCCGTCACCGCAGCTTGGGATGGCCCCTACAACGAAATATGGGGATTAGTCGTCAATGAGCACGAAATTGCGGTCATTGGATCTACCATGGGAACGCATTTTATTGACGTAACGGATCCGACGAATCCTGTTGAGTTGACGGATGCTTTTGTACAAGGAGCTACCTTTGGACCGGCACTTGTACATCGAGATTTTCATGATTACCGAGGATTTTTATACGTAGTAGCAGACGAGGATAATAATAGTACATTGCAGATCGTCGATATTCGTAATCTACCCACCTCCACTACCGTTGTTTCTGACAATAATGATTTATTAATTCGTTCTCATAATGTTTTTGTCGATTCTACCCAAGCGCGGTTGTACGCATGTGGAATTCGTCGTTCCACGGGACGAGATGCCATGTCTATCTACGATATTTCCGATCCAGCTAATCCTGTTGAATTGGGCATTTATAATAATGTTGGGAATGTAGAAATTCCATATGTACACGATATTTTTGTCCGAGACCATATCGCTTATTTAAATGGAGGTAATGATGGCTTTTTTATTGTTGATTTTACGGATTCCGATAATCCAGTTTTATTAGGAACGATGACGGATTATGAACAAGCGGGCTATAACCATTCTGGTTGGCTAGATCATACAGGACATTATTATTTTTTAGCGGATGAAAATCATGGATTGGAATTAAAAGTCGTAGATGTCTGTGAGCCAGAAGATAATATTGAAGTGGTAGAAACTTTTGGAACCGATTCGGAATTCTCAGGTAGTATTCCTCATAATGTCCTTATCGACTGTAATATTTTGTATGCTTCTTGGTATTATGAAGGTGTCCAAGTGTTTGACATTTCGGATCCAACCAATCCAGTACGCATTGGTTTTTATGATACTTTTCAAGGGCCAGATGTCAATTCCTTTGCTGGTAATTGGGGCGTTTATCCATATTTGCCTTCTGGCAATATACTTGCGTCGGATATGCAAAGTGGACTTTTTGTTTTGCAAAACATCGTTACTCCTGACTGTGATGCCTATACCGCCACCTCCTGTGAAAATGCGGTTCCCGTAGCAGAAGTTTATCAACCGGTCAAAGCCCTAAAGATATTTCCACAACCAGTGACCGATCAGCTGACGATTGATTTCTTTTTGGAAGAGCCTACCGCAGATTTAAATTTCTCTCTAACGGACGTTAGTGGACGACAAGTAGCCACGTGGAATAACTTGGCTGTCTTTACTGGCGAAAATAAAATTGACTTAGATATACCAAAAAGCCTAAATAACGGTTTTTATATTATGGTCATTGAAAATGAAGACGATACTGTCGGAATTACTCGTAAGGTAGTCGTACAAAGATAAATGGCGCTTAGTACTTACTCCAAAATTTACTTACTTTTGGAGATTTATCATCCGGAATAATGCGTTTATTTAAACAGCTATTTTTATCTTTTTTGCTACTCTTGTTCCTAACCCCACTTTTCGGACAATTTCCCGGACAAGGACAAGGAGGATTTGGTAATAACGCTGGTGGTGGAACAGGTACTCCACAGGGAGAATTTGTGGAATTGATCGATACATTTGGGGTCTATACTTTTTTTGTAGACAATCCCAATGAATAAACGCCTTTTTCAGATACCTTACTCCAGCATTTTCAACAATATGATCCGACCAGGGTTCGAGATTTCGAATATGCACATCTAGGTAATCCTGGGTCGCCTGCGCGCCCGCTTTTTTTTCAACCCAGTTTTAGAAAAGGATATGATATTGGTCTTCACCAATTTGACCTCTATCATATCGACAAAAAAAACACTCCTTACTATCGACTCGAAAATCCGTTCACGCGAGCAGCCTATTCTCAAAACACGAAAGATAATTTAAGTTTTAAAGGAGAATATAGTCGCAATTTCGCAGACGGTATCAATGTATCTATTCTTGCTTTACGTACAAATCACCTTGGACAATTTAGAAACCAACGCGCCAAGAATACGGCCTTTGTCAACAACTGGTGGTACCACGATAAAAAAGGAAAATACGATGGCTTTTTTGCAATCACTTCCAATTCAAATTTACACGAAGATAACGGAGGGATTGTACAACTACCGGATAATACACCCGCACCAAATCCCATTACCATACCTGTAAATATTGACGATAGTGCCGTGACCAAACATACTCGGCGTTCTTTTACATACACCCATTATTATAAATTGATCGGCGCCGTCCCAACAGCTCCTACTCCAGATGAATCATCCAAGCAACCACAACGTGGTCGACCGACCCGAACGTTACCACCGTCGAGCTTAACACCCAAAGATAGTTTGATGTTAGATTCTTTGATGGATCGTTCCACACCAATAATTTCAAAAAAAGACACCATTGATAAGAAGGAGTTGACGACAAAAGATTCCCGGGTCCTTCCTACCCAACTATCAGATTCTTTAGGTAGTATCATTCATCCTTCTGATTCTTTAGTTAGTACAATTCATCCTTCTGATTCGATTGTTCCCATTCCAGAACCGATTCTACAAGACAGCTTAGCGCAAGATTCCATTCCCAAAAATCCAAGATCCAGGAGTCTACAACCAGATAGCGGTTTTACGAAAGATAGTTTAGGCATTTATAGTCCTCGAAGTTTCTCACCACCAACACCTGCCGCACCAGCTGGACCTCCCAAACGTGCGATTACCCTCGGTCACCAGATTGCTTTTCATTCGAATCGCTACCTTTTTTCTGATACCAATCCGGACACGATGTTCTATGATGAAAAATATGTTACGCACCAAAGAGGAATTCGAAATTTCATTCGACATCGAAAGCTTGAAAATGATTTTAGGCTCAGTACTTTTAAGTTGCGCGACCATAAAGGAAAGATTAGAAAACAACGAGATTTACTGGAAGCAGGACTGACCCACACGATTCATTTTATCACCCAAGAAAACGAAAAACGTACCCTCAATAATTTATTTTTACATGGTCGGTTTAATTTTAATCCAAAGGACCGATTAAAGATCAACACCTATTTTCATTATGGGCTCTTGGCCAATCTGGGCGACTATCGGGTCAATGGAACGTTGGAATATAATTTACCAAGTTTAGGAAGTTTAGAAGTTGGTTTGATCCAGCAAGCGTACTCCCCTAGTTTGATAGCCAACCGCTTACTACTCTCAGAAAGGGTGGTTTGGGAAAATGATTTTAATAAAATTTTTGAAACGAGTTTAAAAGCAACCTTGCGGATTCCTCGGTTGAAGTTGGAGATCTCAGGACAATACCATTTGATTAATAATTATCAATATTACGGTACGGATGGAACGCCGGAGCAAACCGGTACCGCCATTAATGTGGGACAGTTAATGATTAAGAAAGATTTTAAGTTGTGGAAATTTCATTTAGACAATACGATCATTCTGCAGCAGACCAGTAGTCCATCCGTATTACGAATGCCCGAAATCTTAACCAAACAATCCTTTTACTTTGCAGGATTTTTAATTAAACGAGCGCTCTTTACCCACGTTGGGGTAGACTTTAGATTCAACGACGCTTTTATTGGTGACGCATATTTTGCACCGACGGGACAATTCCATCTTCAGAATCAGCAGGTATTTAGTGCTTATCCATTAATGGATGTTTTTATTGATTTTAAAGTAAAGGAGTTTCGCTTTTTTGCCAAATATGAAAACCTTTCCCAAAGCTGGTATCCACTCATTGCCTATCAAACCTATCTACAACCAGAACGCTTTAGTGCGATTCGGTTTGGGGTGAGTTGGCGGTTTTTAAATTAGGTTTAATACACACCTATTTATTGATGTGCTGGTTGTTTTTTAGCGGTTAATAAGCGGTTAATTAACCGTTAAAAACGGCTATTGGTTTGAAGTACTATCGTAAAACATTGGTAATCAAATGGTTCTATTTTTTTCCATAGAAAGGATATAATTTGTTGAAGTTGTTTAAGAATGTTCACAAAAGGCGAGGGTAAGTGCTTGGTTGCCAAGACAATGCAAATTTTGAGGTTCGTAGCCAAAGCTACGGTGCCGATAAATTTGTGAAGTATTGGCAATCAATGACTTATCCGTAGC
>CALFWZ010000242.1 GCA_937928405.1 uncultured Saprospiraceae bacterium | reverse complement strand
CTGCCTGGAATTCTTATTTTAATAAAAATAAATATAGGAGATGGTGTCGAACAGGATCTATAGGTTGGGGAGGATGGGAATATTCTCCGTGGGTGTGTAATGACTGGTGTCGTTATAAATAAACCTAGGGAAGAGATAGATAACCCAGAAATCGATTAAATTTTTATAGCCGAATCTTAGAATTTTAATATTCCATCAAAAATATTATAGGGCCGATTACTATACTTAGTAATCGGCTTTTTTAATGTAGGTTAATACTTTATATTCCTTACTTTTATCTAGTGTCGAAGCGGAATTTATGCTCAAATATACTTTTATTGTTTTATGATTTTTTTAGTGTAAATATTTTCTTTACCATATATTTTTATGAAATAGAATCCTTTCGCTTGATTCGCAAAGCAATCTATTTGTAAGGTTTGTTGATTGGCATCCTGCAATTTTTGGGAGTATACCATAGCACCCATTTTATTATATACTTCTAACTGTGGAGATGGGGAAAATTCCTTTGGAAGGTTAATATTTATTATGTCAGTTACAGGGTTAGGATATATTTCAACTGCCGCATTCTCAATAATTTCATTTGAAGTAGTTATAAGGGAATTTTTATAGGCACAAATGATTTCATCATTGATCGTACCAACTCCCCCAATATCAAGCAGCCCGTTTCCATCATTGGTCATTATCGCCACAGAAAGGTCGAGTTCTTCGGAATAGGCCAAGTTAGCTCCATAGAAGATAGCACCATTATGACCAACTGCATTGACGCCGCAATCCGTGGGAATATTACTTACTCCTAGACCGTATCCGTTCCACATTAAAAACGGATGAAACTCAAATAAAGAATCCATTGAACTTTCATTTAGCAATGCTCCGGAATACAAATCATAGCCCCATTGCGAAAGGTCAGAGGGTGTACCTGCAAATGCCCCTGAAGCTCCTGCTGAAGAAAAAAGACCATCTAATCCAATTCCCAATTCTGCTGCGTTTTGAAGACCTTGGCCTAGATCAATCCACAAATTTGCCAATTCACTTATTGCCGAATTAAAAGGAGGACAGCTTATAGAAGGGTAATTTTCTGAGATATTGAAGGTCTCAAAGATCTCTTCGTAAAAAGGTCTGTTAGCGATCTCTGTAATAATCATACCTAAGAGGACATAATTAGTATTGGAATATTCTTGCATAGTTCCTCTATCAAAATTTTTCTCAAGTAGAAATTGTTCGAGGACCTCTTCTGGAGAGTAAGTATAAAATTGATTGGAATCTATTCCAATTATATTCCAGTAATCTGGGTGTCTTGAATAATCATGGATACCACTTGTATGATTTAGTAATTCTTTGATAGTAACTGTTGAGTCTATGTTATCATAGCTAGGAAGATATAGGTATAAAGGATCACTCAATGTCAGCATATCCTCTTCCATTAATTTTAGTATTCCTGCCGAGATAAAGGTTTTGGTAATACTACCCATCGCTAAGATGGAAGAATTGGTAAGGGAGTCTTCTACGGAGCTGATTCCAATAGCTCCGTTCCACACGTTGTCCCCTGACCTTACGGAAATTGATAGACCAACTGGATCAATTTCTTCATCAATAAAGATCATGGATTCCTCTAGAAATGTTTGAAATGTTGAATTGAATTGTCCATAGGAGACAGAAATAAATAAAAAGAAAGCAATTGTAAGATTAAAAAAATATTTCATAAATGGTTTTTTGTTCATTATTAGAATAAAGACTTTTATATAATGAAGTGATTAAATGATATTTTATTGAATGTAAATAAGCTATCCCTATCTTTGTTTCCATTCAAATAAAATTAATTTCAGGCGTTAAATTTTTTTAGAAAATTAAAGTTCTATTCTTCTATGGTCTAGAAAAAAGAAAAAGGTTGCCTGACGTTTTATAAATTTTATTTTTTCAAGTAGAGATGGTTTGAGATGGTCCTTAGGAACGAACGGAAAAAACCTTCTAAATTTGTGTTTCATAAACCAACCTACCTTATCCCATAATTTCAAAAAATAAAATCATTTCTATTTAAAAATTTCACATAAGATCGAATTATTTTCTAATTTCACCGTTATTTAATTTTTTCAAAAATCATTCAGATGAAAAATATGTTATCGCTAGTTTTACTGTTTAGCCTAATCACGACAGGATGTAATCTTTCTAGTTCCGGATACCAGCCATTGGAATTTCTAGAAGGAAGTCAGGATCAAATTGATAATAAAATTATTATTGAGCATTTGGTGGCTAGTGGTGATCTAACTGCCAAGAATACGGATTCTGGTATTTACTATAATATCACAGAACCTGGCACAGGTAAAGCATGGACAGAAGGAGCAACGGTAAAAGCACATTATACTGGGACGCTATTAGATGGTACAAAATTCGATTCCTCAATAGGAAGACAACCGCTTAGTTTCCAATTAAATGGGGTGATAAAAGGATGGGGTGAGTCTATACCGCTCTTAAAAGAAGGTGGAAAGGGAGTCTTTTATATTCCGTCCGGTCTCGCTTATGGCCGAAGAAAAGTAGGTAATAAAATACCTGCTAATGCCATTTTAAAGTTCGAAATCGAAATAATTAAGTTTGGATGATTAAGGTCATTTGAATTACTTTTTATAAGTATAAGATGCTAGATTTGTTGAGGACTAATTTCAAATCTAGCATCCTATCTTTTTTATTTTCCTAATCTGCTTTGGTTCTTGGATAGAAAATAGGTCTAGGAAAACATTGAAGTTGTTTAATAATTCCAAAAGCAGCCGAGAGCTAGAGAAAATATTTCAAATCTAGCCTCTTTTTTGAGTGAATCCCGAAAGCGTTCGGGATTGACGAGAAAAAAGGCGCCTGTCCCGAACTTAATTCGGGGAAGAGTTGGAATATTTTATCAGTTCGCAGGCAATTTGGGGGTTTTTAAACAACTTCATTATATAGATCCAATATTATCCATTCTTCCATCCCATTCATTTTTTCTTTTTATAGCCAAATGGCTAATCCTTCCTGTCTAATTTTGACGCTTGTACATGCATGTATGAAACTTTATAATACTAATTAGTTTTTTTGTAAGATCATAGTTTTAGAACATCTAGATCAACTTCATTCTTTTTCATTTTCTTATACCTGCCGGCTAGTCGTTAACCGTCGAGTTTCTATCGTCATTTATCGAAATTTTTAGTAATTCCCCTTTAAAAATGACTTATTGTAGTATATCTAAAAATAAGTGACAGATAGTATTTAATTGTAACTAAGTATCCTTAGAATCAGTTAAATTAAGTAGCTAAATGTTATAAGTCTTTCTTTAATTGAAGCTTAAATACTCGTAAAAATGAATGAATTAATCCAAATCGCTTTTAGTCCCATGAATGTGGCGTACACCTTTTTGTTAATCTTGGTCGTATTGTACTGGTTGATGATCATTTTAGGTGCCATGGATTTTGGAGCATTTGATATAGATTTTGATTTGGACGTAGATGCAGACATAGATGTGGAGGTAGACGTAGATGCGGATCTAGGCACCAGTGGAATAGGTGGGTTTGCAGGTGTCTTACAATTTTTCAATTTTGGAAAACTACCCTTTATGGTGATTATGTCTTTTGTCATCTTGTTTTCCTGGACTGGATCAATTTTAGCCAATTATTATATTGGAAAAGGATCGTTCCTATTTGTCATAGCGTTGATCATTCCCAATTTATTGGTCGGATTGTTTTTAGCAAAATTCATTACAAAACCTTTGATTCCAATTTTTGAAAAAATGGAGTCAGGAATTGAACCGGTCGATTATGTTGGAATGCTTTGCAAAATTATCTTACCAGCTACAAACACTAAAATGGGACAAGCTGAAGTATTAGTAGATGATAATCGACTACTCATCAATGTGAAAATGGAAAAGGAAAATAAAGATGGTTTAGAAAAAGGCGCAGAGGCCTTAATTCTACGCAAACAAAAAAATAAACCTTATTACATTATTCAGAAATTTGAGGAGAAAGAATTGTTTTAAAATTCTACATCTCAATAAAGAAAAATATACCTATTCAAACAATAAAAAATAAACAAAATATGACATCTTCAAATCCCATAGTTCCGTAATCCCCATTGACCGAAAGGTCTTAAACCTTAACCTCTAAAATGAACTATGTTGATCATTCATTTTTACTAATAAGCAAAACGATCAACAACTAACTTTGAAAAATTAAAAAATATTTATTTATGGAAAACCTAATATATATTGTCGTTGGAATTTTTGCCCTTATCATTATCGGGCTGATTGTTGCAGCCATTTCATGGTATAAAAAAATTCCACAAGGTCAAGCTTTAATTCGAACCGGATCAGGTGGTACTAAAGTTGTTTTTGATAAAGGAATGATGGTTGTACCCGTTTTACACATGGTAGAACAAATGGACCTTTCTGTCAAAACCATCGAAATTGCTCGTCTTAAAAAAGATGGCCTGATTTGTAAAGATAATATGCGAGCGTAAGGTACTATACACTTTTAAATTTAGTTTTCCAGAACAAAGATTTCCAAATTGGTATATCAGGTAGCTCTGCGCGAACAAAAGCGATTAATTCTTTGACAGAGTGTACTTCATTTTTCAGGTTATCATATCCCAATCTGA
>CALFWZ010000241.1 GCA_937928405.1 uncultured Saprospiraceae bacterium | reverse complement strand
CTTCTCGTTCCATAATTTCTTTCAATTGCCAAGGTTGTACCGAAGCACCGGATGGAATCCCCACCAGCGCGGTGGTCATGGGCAATAGTTCCTCCGTCGTATTTTTTACAGTTACTGCTAATCGAAGATTATCTCCTAATTTAAGTTGATTTGCGGGTATGGTTGTCGCAATTTTCAAAGGACAATTGGGATGAACGCGCGGGACACTGGTAAAATAATTGACGTCAAAAGTGAAAGGAATATTTGCTGGAGCATTTAGAAATTCAACCATCACTTCCTGTTCTCCCGACGTAATAAAATCTTCGAGTTGATCTATTCTTAAAATTCCATTTTCCACTTCCGTGAAAGATTTCTCCTCTTGATGTCCATTAACCGTAACGAGCAACGATCCGTCTGTTTTTCGCAAGTTCTCTTCCTGTTTTTTTGCATAATCTAACATTGCTTCGATGGCCAAACAAGTAGCCTGAGTAGCTCCGAATCGACCATTATTTCGATGACTTAAAATAAATTGAATTCCCTCCGCAGCAATGGCTTGGTAGGCATCGTATTGCATTAACCCCATCGCAATAATCGCAGCAGTTTCTACCTTCCGGTCCTTTTCTCCAGATCGAACAATAGTTTCTTCAATTGCTAATTCACTCCAACTGGAAGCACCTATGATTTGATCAATTTTTTCTAGTAATATTTTTTCATTAATTGTATCATTTCTGAATTGAGCGGATCTAAGCAATAAACCCACTCGGTAAGGATCGCCAGATTTCAAGGCCTCCGCTAGTGCCGTTTTATACTCCAATTCAGTTTCTTTAATTTTACCTACTTTACTCAAGGCATATACGAGATAGGCATTCGCTACCTTCTTGGTGGCTCTACCAAAAGAGTCTAATCCCCGTTCTGACTTCTTAAAACCACCTTTCCCATCTCGTCGACTCAACAGCCATTTTACCGTACGATCAATCATTTTAGCATCCACGCCTTTATACACTTCTTGCATCTCTGTGAACTCCAAAATACCATAAGCAGTCAAAGTTTCATGCGGTGGGGTTCTACCAAACCATTCAAAACCACCTTCCGAGGTTTCGAAGCCAGTTAATCGTTCATAGCCTTTTTTGATAAAATTTATGGCCTTCGTTTCTATTGCTTTATTTGTTTTGCCAGTAGACCTTAAATAATTCAATACCAATACGTTAGGATAAGTTGACGAAGAAGTTTGTTCGAAGCAACCGCCCGGTTGCCGCAGAATACCATCAATGCCATCCATCGCCTGACCAATCACATCCAGATAGATTTTCAGTTCCGCTTTAATGGATTTTTCAACTGGATTTGTTAGTTTAAATTTCAGCTGTTTATCGCCCGCACCGTTCATAGAAAGTGCGGCAGGAAAGTCTTTTCGAACAATGGTTAATTTTTGATTTACTTGATCGGTTTCTTTTCCTGCATGAATTTTTATCTGAATATTTTGATTTTTTCCTGGCTTGAGTGGAAGACAAGTCAGCAATATTTTTTGAAAATTATTGGCTGCCACTTCGTATTTAAGTGGCATCTTAGGCGATAATAATTTAAGCCCTTCCGGCAAATTAACCTGCACTTTTCCTTTGCGTTGCTCATCAGAATTATTAACAATGGTCACCGGAATTTTCAAGGTATCACCGACACTTAAAAAAGCCGGCATCTTAGCGTTCACCGATAATTCTTTTTGCGTAAAAATCTTTTTTTGCTGATATCCCAGTTGACCATAAGCAGAGACCCCTTCTACCGTAACGGCAAAACTAGTCAGCGCATCAGAAGTAAACGTAGTAAAACTAGCTGCTCCATACTCATCCGTTTGGATCACTGGATTCCAATAAATAGTATTTCTAAAATCGGTTCGTTGCTTGGGATTTTTTTCTTTATAAATCGGTTGATAAAACTGATTGGGTTGATTTAATGTACGCGCACTGGAATTGACCGTAGTAAACGCATAATTTTTATAATTTTTTTGCTTGAGTTCTTTCAAATTATGATTATAATAAGCTCTATTTTTTGTATTAATCACAATCACTCCGTTGGTTCCCTGACTTCCATACATGGCGGAGGCGGCCAATCCTTTGACCACAGAAATACTTTCTATTTCATCTGGATTTAAATTATTGAGTGCACCATTTTTCCCATCAGGATCTTTAAGCACTATCCCATCTAAAACAAACAGCGGTTCACTTCCATTCATCGTACTCGTTCCACGAATACTGATCCGTTCGTTTCCATCTGCCCGACCTGAACTTTCTTCTACAATCACTCCAGCTACTTTGCTTGACAATAGTCCAGCAGGATCTACATTCATTAAATCTTCTACCTCTACCACCGCTACTAATCCCATATCTTTTTTACTAGCTGAAGTAGCATATCCGCTAACTACGACCTCAGATAACGCAACTGCCTCTGTCATCGCCATATCAAAAACTCCTCCTTCTTCCTCAATCACATCCGGCACTGGCATCTTCAATCCATTGGCATCTACCTTTTTTAGATTGGCAGCATTTTTTGCAAAATTTCTATTCCTAAGAACGTTTTTATTTTGCTCATTCAATTTAATTTTAACAGGTTTATTATTTTCTTGATAAGCAATAACGCCATAATAGGTTTTATCCGCTAGCAAAAAACGAAATGCTCCTTTTTCATCGGTTTTCATTCGAATCACTTCCTTCCGGTTATTATCAACCAATAAAACCGTTGCTGGAACGCCTATTCCGTCCACCGCAGTGACCATACCTGTTTGCCAATCTGCTCTTTCGGGAAGTACGTCGGCCTTGGCTAAATCAATTACCGGATTTTCAAGGTAAGATCGCCAGCCATGCGTCAGCATCAGTAAATCCAAATGAGCAAATCTTTCCTTTTCTGAAGGATCAAAATAATAATTGGGTTCATGAATTGTTCCTTTCAGTTCACTCGTCAGCAATAAATTAGCTAATATATTTCCTTGCTTATCGTCCGCTACATTGTTGATCTTCTCATCTGTAATTCCGACAGAAAGATTGGCTGGTACCGGTTTATTTTCCGAGTCGGTAGTCCTGAGCGTAATAGAGATTTCTTCTCTGTTTTGGTACCGTTCTTTGTCCGTTTCAATTTCGATATTTAAATGTCGGTTGGGATGGAGAAAGAGCAGTCGTTCGGCCAAAGGTTCACCATTTTTATCTTTGATGACCACCTTATGAATGCCCATTGAAAATTCCGAAATAGGAAAATTTATCGTATTGCTTCCTTTTTTTAGGTTTAGATTTTTTTGAAAAACTTCAGCACCGTTCTTCACAACTGACATGCGAACCGCTTTTTCGGTATGGACCCGAATATCAAAAGATTGTTTTTTACTAGCATAATAGAGATGGACTCCTTCGTTCGTCACCCCATTAAGTGGATAGATCTTTTTCGATGGATAAGGCTTTGTAATTTTTGCGTGGTATTTTCGTCCACTTTCCGGAATAAAATTAACCGTTCCCATGCCGTCATGTATACTTGAGAAAATCACTATTTCGTTGTCGTTTTCATCCATAATCACTCCACTCAAATCTACTGGCTTCCCAAATTCATTCACGGCTCGAAAGGCAAAATTAGCCGATTGCCCCACTAGCGCCTGTCCGCCTTCTGGCAAAAATTGCAGGTCGGTATTATCCAAGATGATGGGAATACTTCTACTGATAGACTCCACCTGATTTCTATAAGTTATATTGACTAACAACAAGGCATCCGTACTACTCAATTTTTCAGGTAATACTCCGGTAATCAGCGCTTTACCTTTCTCATCTGTTTGGATTTTTTGATTCAATAGCGTATTCCCTTCAATCACGGTACGATAGGTAATTTCCGTATTGGCCAACGGATTATTCTCTAAATCATTCGCCGTAAAATCAGCCTCAAAAGTCTGTCCTGCCCCATACGCCGTCTGCTTTAAATCGAGGGATAGTAAAACATTTGGCGCGACTACATTTTGAACAATCAACTCTTTGGAAAAAATAAATGCTTCTCCTTGTTCTTGCATCCATCGAGTATAAATTTTCAAAGTATATCGACCACCAGGCGCATTTTCTGCCAAAGCAAACTGATAATAGGTATAACCGTCATTAATGGCAAGATCTGCCCGTTGGATCACATTGCCACGAGGAGATATGAGTTCAGCGTATCCAACTTCACTGAGGTTCGTCACCTTGTTTTCTCCATCCACCACATAGGCTTTAAACCAGATCGTTTCTCCGGGAAAATAAAGGGGGCGATCCGTTTGAGCATATATTTTTTCTATGAATCCGGTGAGTGCTGCTGGAGCATTTCCAGAAGTATAACTCATCAAACACCAAGTCAACAGCAATAAAACTTTATTCATTTTCATAACATGCTATTTTTATATTTTCACAATTAAAGTCAGTCCAATTTCTGAACTCATAGGCAGATTAAATAATTGTATCGCGGAAGTCGCATCCAAATCTCGAAAACTTCGAAAGGGAGAAAACCCCGAAAAAGGTAACCAAGCCATTAAATTATTGGCATAAACTTTTAAACTGAGTTCTCTAAATAAATTTTCGTTTTCTATAAATTTATATCCAAAATAGAAAGTAGAAAAGGTCAAGAAACTAGCATCTTCTACATAGGCTTCTCCAACGCCACCTGGTCCATATCGTTGCCAACGATTTAGATGTTCGGTTCCATTGGATTCCCCAAAACTAACTGGGATCGTGTTGGAACGCCCATCCATATTTACACCAGGAAAAATATAATTTTCCGTAGTTCGTAATTCGGCAGAATTTTGAGAAAGTCCTAAAAAATCTAGACTAGCTTGGGTTCCGTTCCAGGTTTGACCACCTTTACTATACATCAGACTTACCCCGGCTGAGTATTGCTGGTGGGAATAGACTAAATTAAGTTTTAAGCGATAATCCGGCAAGGCATCGCCAATGATCGAAAGCTGATGGTTCACCATTGGATAACCCGATTCGTCAATAAGGAGATCTCCGTTTTCATTCCGCAACCAAGTTGTTCCTTGGAAGGCACCGGAAGAAGCGCCCGTTTTTAGCAATTGTTGAACATTAGCAGTACCTCCTAAGATAACTTTTTCTACCCCATCATTTAGCGCTACTACCTTTGAACGATTTAATTCAAAAATAAACTGGGCTTTAAAATTATGATGGTGATTCCAATATCTATTTTTATTAAATTCCAAGTTGATTTCAAGCCCTTGTTCCCGTAGGGTCGCTAGGTTTTCAATTTTTGTATCTGCTAATATACCTCGATGTCCAACCACATCCTTTCTGAGCGTATGATAATAATTCGTATGTAAACTCAATAAGTCATTAAATGCTCCTATCCTCAAATTTCCAATGAAGTTGTTCCGCGTCTCCAGATTTAAATTTTCTGGTGTAGCTAATTCAGGTAAAACCATATAATTAGCCTGGTCGAAAGCGTCTAACCCGACATAATTCCAAGATCGGTTTTGATACAATAAAGGTTGTTGATAAATGCTTCGGCTAAATTCTCCCGATAAATAAACTTCATCAATGATTTTTTTCTTCTTAAGCCATTCTTCACCATTAAATTTTATTGAAAAACCCGGTAGAAAGAATTTTTGTTGATCATAAGAAGAAATAAAAATCTGATTGTATACATGGACTTTTTCTAAAAATTCGTTTTTGTAAGTATCGTAATTGAATCGAGTAAGAAAATCTAGATTATTCCTTTTCAGTTTAAGTGCTGATTCTTCCATCACCCCTTGAGCATATTCATACGTTAGATTTTCTAAACTATGCCGCGCAATGAATTCCGCGTTAAAATTATCTTCAAATTTATAATCTATATTGCATTGGTTTTGCCATACGGGTAATTGATAATCTTGTAGAATGGGATTTAGCATTCCAATTTGATTTTGTCCTGGCAAGAAGTTTACTTTCTGACGACTTCCAGAAATATCAGTTTGCACAGAAAAATTAAAATCCCGAGTATAGTAGGCATTTTGATTCCATTTGGCACCTAAATTCCATCGAGTCATCGTATTTTGATCCAAAGCGTTTTCTAACAAATAAAATGGATTGTCAAATGGCCCGTTGGTGGCAGTTCTATTTTGATCTCGATTGAGAGTATAGTTTAATGGAAATTCGGTAGGCGACTGGTAAGCAAACTGATAAATTCCGTTGGCCAAACCATTTCGATTGGACTGATTATTTTTATTTCCTTGTAAAGCACCTTTTACCGTAAGTTTACTATTATTAATTTTCTTAATAAAATCTATGGACATCCGATTGATGCTAAACGGTCGGACACCAAAAACATCCTTTCCAGATTGATGCTTGAGACGAAGAAATACTTTTTCTTTTTTCCTAGATAATTGCAGATTCAAACCAGTCGTGGAGAGTAAAACTCCCGGAAAAATATCCGGCCGCGGATCTCTCCCAACGGGTTCATCAGCTCCAACAGCAAAGATCAATTGCCCTGCTGGATTCGTCATCGTTGGAATGTCATCGTATCGTACCTGATTGAAATTAGGCCCAAAAGCTTGTGGAAATTCAGCCATTGCATCAAGCAAATTAATCACACCAGCATCATTGGTTCCGGCAGCATACTCGGTTTGCAAAGCAGGCAAACGCTGATCGGGGATAAAAGAAAAAGCTAGCTTTTGTGATAATCCAATCTGATATTTCCAAGGGTCATCCGCAAAATCAAAACGTACATCAGGATCTCCAAACTTAATATCCTTGATTTTTCGGTAATTATATATCCTGCTATTAAGTAGAAATTTCTCCTTGGAAGAAGCCTTGATCTGAGCCGTATCTCGGTCATTTTGGATGGCTAATTGGTACGCATTAGAAGTAATCGCTTTAACTTGTTTTTGTTGAATCTTATTTTTATTTCCTCTGCCACGAAATGACCGCTCTGTAAGCACCGTCTCGGTAGTAGGATAACCAATATAGGTAATCACCAGCGTTTCTCCTGGACTGCATTGAATGGCATATTTACCCTCCATATCGGTGATAGTCCCTCTATCCGTTCCTTTTATCATCACAGTGGCACCAATAAGCGGGTCGCCATTTTCGTCTTCTACCACTCCAGTGAGCGTTTGTTGACCAAAAAGAAAGCTGACCGATAGACATAGAAATAGCGTTAGCAACCAAGTTAACAGGGATGCAATTTTCATGCAGTCGAATTTAAGTGAAGACAATACGGGGCAGGAAGATGAACAAGCGTTTGTATAAATTAAACGAAAATTTGGCGCAGATTGCTGCCTACAAGCTTGAATTTGTCCGTACCGAAACTAATAATAGTATAAATTACAACCTATTCAAATCGAGGTTGTTTAACAAACAATGTATTGAATCATCTCTTTCACTAAAATAATTTTTTCTTGTCATACGACGTCATCATTGCGGGAGGAGGATTAGCAGGTCTGGTGAGTGCATTGCATCTCTCACAGAAAGGCTTGGAGGTGTTGCTGATTGAAAAAAATGAGTATCCCAAACACAAAGTTTGTGGGGAATATATTTCTAATGAAGTACTGCCTTATTTGGTTTCTTTGGGATTTAATCCTTTTGATTTTGGCGCAAAAAATATTACCCATTTTACGTTGAGTACCCCAGGCAGTCGGTCCATTAGTACTACGCTACCATTGGGTGGTTTTAGTATCAGTCGATATTGTATTGACGCTGAGTTGGCCAATAAAGCAAGTGAACATGGCGCTAAAATTCATCAGGCACTAGTGACGGATATTCAATTTAACGAAGATCGATTTATAGTTACTACTAATAAAAAAGAGCAATTCTCTGCTGAACTCGTCATTGGTTCTTTTGGTAAACGTTCCAACTTGGATGTAAAATTAGATCGGGATTTTATGAAAAAGCCGTCGCCGTATTTGGGAGTAAAGGCCCATTACAAAGGGGATTTTCCAGAAGAGGCCGTAGGTTTGCATAATTTCCCAGGTGGTTATTGCGGAATTTCGAAAGTAGAGAATGATCATATCAATATTTGCTATATTGCGGATTTCAAATCATTTAAAAAACATAAAAACATCTCGTCCTTTCAAAAAGAAGTACTCTCTAAAAATAAATTTCTCAAAAAAGCATTTCAGGAATTTGAAATGGTTTTTGACAAACCCTTAACCATCAGTCAGGTTTCATTTTCAGCCAAAGATCCAGTCGAATATCATGTGTTGATGGTTGGCGATGCAGCAGGTATGATTCATCCCTTGGCGGGAAATGGAATGGGCATGGCCATCAGTGCGGGTCAGATGGCTTCTCAATTGATTTTGAAATACAAAACAGGTGAAATTCCATCTCGACTTGAACTAGAAAAACAGTATGCTAAAAATTGGCAGCAGGAATTTGGTACTCGTTTAAAGTCAGGGCATATTATTGCTCGTTTATTTAGGATAGGCATTTTTTCTGAAGCGATTCTTTTATTTTTAAAACTATTTCCTTTTTTACTGCCACAAATTATTAAACAAACCCACGGAAAAAAATTAAACCCTATATGAGTTTTTGGCAAGATACCACCTATCGTAGTGAAAAGACCGAAATCATGGACGACCTTGAAATGGGAGGTCCTTTGGTGATCGACGCCTTGGACCATATCGCTGCTATCAATAAATGGTTGGGCGGTAATCGCGTAACCATTTCTGGTTTGCAGCAATTATTAAAAAATAATCCAAAAGAAAAAGAAGTCATCATTTTAGATCTCGGTTGTGGCAATGGAGATATGCTTCGACAAGCCGCAAACTTTGGAAGAAAAAAAGGATTCAATTTTAAGCTGATTGGAATTGACGCCAATCCAACTACCATTAATTACGCCAGAGAGTTATCTCAAGATTATCCAGAAATCTCTTATGAACAACAAGATATTTTTTCTGATGAATTCCAAAAGGTAACCTATGATATTGCACTCTGCACGCTATTTCTCCATCATTTCAAAGATGATTTCATTATTGGTTTTGTCAATTCCTTAAGTAAAAATGCTCGAATAGGCGTGGTTATCAATGATCTTCATCGACATCCTTTAGCCTATTTCCTTTTTCAATTAATTTCTATTTTTATTCGCAACCATGTCGTCAAAACGGATGGGTTGATTTCTATTCTACGCGCTTTTAAAAGACCCGATTTGGAAAAATACGCAGCTAAACTTAATTTTAGAAGTAGTATTAATTGGCAATGGGCTTTTCGCTTTCAATGGATCATTTTTAAAGTCTCAAAAACAATGTCTAAATAATGTCTGTAAGAATCACTTCCGTTACCACCGAATCACCTGCTCACTCAAGATCGACCGAAGAGATTATTCCATTTTTAAAAGTTTGGTTGGCAGGTCAAGAAAATCGTTTCCAACGGAAAGTAATCAAACTATTTGAAAATGCTGGGGTGGATAAACGCTACTCTATCATGGGACCAGAGGAGGTTTTTAAGCAAACTTCTTTCGAAGAAAAAAACGCGGTTTACAAAAAAGAAACCATAAAACTCGCCGAAAAAGCCTTGGTTAAAGCTTTAGAAAAAGCCAATTTAAAAGCGACGGATATCGATTTTATTATCACGGTCAGTTGTACTGGAATTATGATTCCTTCCGTTGATGCCTATCTGATCAACCGATTGAACATGAAACAAGATATTGTCCGATTACCGGTAACAGAGATGGGTTGCGTTGCTGGAATTTCTGGAATGATTTACGCCAATAATTTTCTAAAAGCGAATCCCAATAAACGGGCAGTGGTACTTGCGGTAGAATCTCCGACTTCTACTTTTCAACTCGACGATTATTCGATGGTGAATATTGTCAGCGCTGCGATTTTTGGAGATGGTTGCGCTTGTACCATCTTATCCTCCTATCCAGACGAAGAAGGTCCAGAAATTATCGATGAGGCCATGTACCATTTTTTTGACGCAGAACATATGATGGGATTTGAATTGAGTAATACGGGTTTGCAAATGGTATTGGATAAAGAAGTTCCTGAAAAAATTGCGGAACATTTTCCTAAATTTACAACTCCTTTTTTGAAACGGAATAATATGACGATTGAAGATGTTGATCATTTGATTTTTCATCCTGGAGGAAAAAAAATTGTCCAAACAGTAGAACAATTATTTGGGGCACTTGGAAAAAACATTGACAATACGAAAGCCATTTTAAAAGAATATGGTAATATGTCAAGTGCAACGGTACTGTATGTGTTGGAAAGATTTATGGAACAAGGTGTTGAGAAAGGAGCCGTTGGATTGATGCTTAGTTTTGGACCGGGATTTACCGCACAGCGGTTGCTATTGAGATGGTAAGGATAATTAATAATTTTAAGAAAAGATCAGCCGAATTAAAAATAGATGAAAGATTTTTTTGGTAAAAATGAATGGGCGGTAATTTTGGGAGCTTCCAGCGGATTGGGGTTGGCGACTGCTAAGAAATTGGCAAAGCATGGTTTGAACCTATGTCTAATTTATCGAACCAGAAGGTTGGAACTCCCAGCGATAGAGGAAGCTTACAAAAAATTAATTTCCGAAAATAATATCCAATTAATTCATTTTAATATCGACGCCATTAAACCCGAAAAAAGAGCGGAGGTCATAGAAAGTTTAAAAGAATACTTAGAGACCAAAGGAAAAGTAAAAACCTTAGTTCATAGCATCGCCAAAGGGAATTTAAAACCAATGCAATCGACAGATTTACCCGAATTAGCCAACGACGATTTGCATTTAACGATCGAAAACATGGCCATCAGTTTATACGATTGGACCAAAGATATTTATAAAAACAATTTATTTTCTGAAGATGCAAGGGTATTAAGTTTTACGAGCAATGGAAACAGTAAAGCTTGGCCTAATTACGCGGCCATCTCCGCTGCCAAGGCAGTATTAGAATCACTCACAAGGAATATTGCTTTGGAGTTGGCACCTTTTGGCATTCGGGCCAACTGCCTACAAGCAGGTGTAACAGACACCGCCTCCTTTCGGTTGATTCCTGGCAGCGAGCAATTAAAATCCCATGCCTTAGCCAGAAATCCATTTAAAAGACTGACTACTCCGGAAGATATTGCCAACGCCGTTTACCTTTTATGCCAAGACGAAGCCGCTTGGATCACCGGCACAGTAATTCCTGTTACGGGAGGAGAACATCTGCAATAGTCCCAAAAAAAATTTAACAACCATACAAAAAGCCACTAATGACCTTCGAGAAAATAATTTCCTTACTACCTTATGAACCTCCCTTCCTCTTTGTGGATGAGCTACACGAAGTAGACAAGGAGGGAATTTCAGGTAGCTATACGTATCACGAATCAGCCTATTTCTATGAAGGACATTTTAAAAATAATCCTGTTACTCCTGGTGTAATTTTGACAGAAACCATGGCCCAGATTGGCTTAGTCGCCTACGGGATTTATCTATTAAGTTTGACCAGTAAAAATTTAAATTTAACCAATACCAAAATTGCCCTCGTTTCCACAGAAATGAGTTTTTACATTCCAGTTTATCCTAATGAAAAAGTCAAAGTAGTCAGTAAAAAGGAATATTTTCGAATGAATAAATTGAAATGCCACGTGGAGATGTTTAATGAGAAAGAGGAATTGGTTTGTCGAGGAAAGATTGCGGGGATGATGAAATTGTAGTTTGGTGATACCTAAAGATTAAAATAGGGGTCTCATAAAGGCGCAGAGGGCGCAGAACGATTTGTGAATCTCTTTACGGTATTTGAAAATTGAATTAAAAACAGAGCGAGGTAGAAATATGACGCTATCAAAAAATGAGATCAAAGAAAGAAGAGGTAAAATAGCTTGTGCCATTGTTGTTGGAATCCCTCTAATGGTACTAATAGGATATTTATTATTCGTAATCATTGCGTTTAAAGAATTAGGGGAATCTATAAAAAGAACAAGTAAAATAACGGCTGAAAGAAGAATTAAAAAGAATTTAAAAAGAGATAAAGAAGTTGTTTACAGAGAAATTTTAGGGCAAAATAAAAAAGCCACTTTTACTGGAACCGAAGAAAGAAACGATACGATATTTACAAATGCGCTGCAGATAAAATCGAACGATAGCACTTCAATTGAATATCGGATTGAAAGTTTAATAAATTGGAAACCTTTAAATGATATTATTGGAATTGCAAAACTAGATGTTTCCTCTCTAGGGAGTGAAAAATGGGAATTTCAAGACAAGGAAGGAATTTGGAACCCAGCCTTTAGGTTTATTGATTTAAAAAAAGAATGCCAAATTGAAATTTTAATTTCGAAAAGAAGATACCCTAGAACTATTGCAATCGCCAAAGAAATTTGTGGAGAAAGAACAAAAGAATTGACGGTAAAATTGAATTATAAATGAAAACCAGAGTAGTCATCACAGGCATGGGCGTAGTCGCACCGAACGGCGTAGGATTAGAGGCATTTACCACTGCGCTTAAATCCGGAACGTCTGGTATCGAATTCTATCCTCATCTAAAAGATCTTGGATTTTCTTGTTGCATCGGAGGTATTCCAAAAATATCAGAAGAAAAAAAACGGGCATATTTTACAGAATTACAATTGCGAAATTTTAATAGCGCGAGTGTGCTCTACGGATGTATTGCAGGGGTGGATGCATGGAAAGATGCAGGATTAGACATTAGCGATGAAGCGGATTTTGAGAGCGGAACTATTTTTGGCGCAGGCACCTCTGGAGTAGAAAGATTTCGGGAAGCGATTTATGGAGTCGATGCGCACAAAGTTAGACGACTAGGTAGTACGGTAGTGGCACAAACCATGACCAGCGGAGTCAGTGCCTACCTTGGTGGCATGTTGGGTTTGGGCAATCAAGTCACCACCAATTCTTCTGCTTGTACCACGGGAACAGAAGCCATCTTGATGGGCTATGATCGAATACGATTGGGAAAGGCAAAAAGAATGTTGGTAGGTAGTAGCAGTGAAGACGGGCCATATGTTTGGGGCGGATTTGATGCCATGCGGGTACTCACTCGACGTCATAACGACTCCCCCAAATCAGGCTCTAGACCTATGAGTTCCACCGCTTCGGGATTTGTTCCAGGTAGCGGCGCGGGTGCGATGGTTTTAGAATCGCTGGAGAGTGCTTTGGATAGAAATGCCAACATCTATGCCGAAATAATCGGAGGATCCGTTAACTCAGGTGGACAAAGAAACGGTGGTACCATGACGGCTCCTAATTCCGCTGCTGTGCAACGTTGTATTCAAGATGCCATCACAGATGCAGGGATTATTCCTTCAGCAATTGACACCATCAATGGTCACCTTACCGCAACTATTAAAGATCCAACAGAAATTCAGAATTGGACATTGGCATTAAATTTAAATGGTGGTGATTTTCCGTATATTAACGCCTTAAAATCAACCACCGGACATTGTCTTTCAGCATCTGGATCTATCGAAAGTGTAGCGAGTATATTGCAAATTAAGGAGGATTTCATTTTTCCTTCTATCAACTCCGACGACTTGCATCCAGAAATTGAAGCGTTGATTGGACGCGAACGGATTCCAGAAGCGCTTATTAAACAACCCGTAAATATCGTGGCCAAAGCAAGTTTTGGTTTTGGCGATGTAAATGGTTGCATTATTTTTAAAAAGTACAAAGAATAAAAAAATTAAACATGACGAATAACGAAACAATGCTCTCCGATTTAAAGGGTATTATTCAACCTTATATACAAAATCAGGAGGCTTTTGATAACTTGACCGAAGCAACTGATTTTATCAATGACTTGAAAATAAATTCTGCCAACCTCGTCGATATCGTATTGGACGTTGAGGATAAATTTGACATTGAAATTGACAATGATTCTATGGATCGAATGCTCAATGTCAAAGCAGCTTTGGAAGTAATTCAAGAAAAATTAAGTACCAAATAACCATGATCGGAAATGATATAGTCGATCTGCAAGAAGCCGCCTCAACCTCCAATTGGCAACGACGAGGTTTTCTAGAAAAGGTTTTTACTCCAAACGAACAAAGCATGATTCTAGCCACTACCAATCCTTTTCAAATGGTATGGCGGCTATGGAGTATGAAGGAAAGTGGTTATAAGTTTTATTTGCAAAAAAATCCAAATGCCATGCGAGGATTTTATCCTGCAAAAATAAATACTCAAATTATTTGTGGAGAGATCGGTCAAGTTTCCATTCACGACATGGAGCTTAAAACCAAAACTATTTGTCATCCGAACTATTTATTTTCTACCGCATTTGAGGAGTCGAATATTTCCACAAAAACAAATATTTTCTATTTACCTCAAAGAGCATTTCAATTTCAAAGTAATTTTATCCGAGAAAAATTAATTAATTATTTAGCAGAAAAAGATAGGTTGGATAAAGTTCATTTAAAAGTAAAAAAAAATAAAAACACCGCTCCATTAATTTATTATAAATCAAGCTTACTTCCTTTCTCATGTTCTTTAACCCATCATGGCAACTACGGTGGATTTTCTATTTCGAAACTAAACATAAAAAACTAAAATGCCACTAAGTCACAAAGGTCACGAAGAAAAAAATAAAGATATTTATCACTTTATAAACTTTGTGGCAAAAAAAAATGGTATAGATTAATGAAGGTAACAAGGTGAAATTTAATGAACACTTTTTTATCAGTCAAAAAAGAAAAAGCCACAAGTCACAAAGGTCACGAAAAAAGAAATAAAAATATTTATCACTTTATAAACTTAGTGTTCTTAGCACCTTTGTGGCAAAAAAAATAGTATCGTTTTAAAAATGATTTAAAGAAAAAAATGATTAAAGACTTTATTGAATACGCCAAGAAAAAACTAAACGTTGACAAACGATTAATTGCCGTCTATCTCGTTGTTTATTTTATTTGGGGAATGGGCATGGATAAGTTTGGTTCTATGGTAGAAATCGCACGATTTACGTATTGGTGGCAAGTCATCACGGTGTACTTAATTTATATGGTTCCCATTTCGCTTATCCTTAGAAATCTCCCGTTTCATCAGCAGTATGCCTACGGTTTGGTCACCATGGGATTTTTAGAATTTGGAGGGTATGCGCTGCAATCTTCCTATGCTTATCCAGATAATTTACTCGATCAATTTTTTAATATCCGTAATTTTAGTTTAGGAATGGCGCTATTTTTTGCCTTGTACTACCCTGCTGGTAACTGGCTTTGTGGAAAAATATATACAACCATTTTTTCGGATGCTAAGGATCATTAAGAAATGGCAAGCTTTGCTTGACGTGCGTAGCTCGGAAGCCGAAGAGATGGATGATTTGAATTTATCCGGTGAGAAATTACATCAAACGCTGAATGGACTTTCTTTGATTAATCGTTTTTTAGGGAATACCGATGCTACTTTTAAGTTGGCAAAAGCAGCCATATTAAAAGCTAATCATCCTTTAAAAATAATTGACTTGGGCTGTGGAGGCGGTGATAATTTACGGGCTATTGGTAATTGGTGTCATCAAAATAATCAATCCGTAGCGTTGATTGGAATAGATGGTAATGCCAATATTTTAGCATACGCTCGTTCTAAAAACAAAGAGCCCCTTCCTATCGAATATCAACAAGCGGATATTCTTCACCCAACCTACCAAATCCCCATCTGCGATCTACTAATCAGTAGTCATTTTGTTTATCATTTTTCTGATCTAGCATTCATTAAATTTCTCCAAACGGCTAAAACTAGGGTTTCTAAAAAAATAATTCTCAGTGAATTAAGGCGTAGTCGTCTGGCTTATATTTTATTCAAAATAGGCATGCTATTTTTACCATTTTCCAAAATGGTCAAGGAAGATGGCCTCAAAGCTATTCGACGATCTTTTACAAAAAAAGAACTAGAACAGATTTTGATTGCGGCTGCTCTCAAGAATTATATCATTAGAAAAAAATGGGCTTTCCGCTGGGAGGTAGAGATATTCTGTTGATGTATCAAAAACTTGATGTTCTAATTATTATTCTATTATCTCACAAAATTCTGAATAAAAAATCACCGTTGATCGGAATTCCTCCCCCATTAATCGAAAAAAATCGGAGAAATACTTAAATTATTTTAAACTGCCATAGAAACCAACGATAAACAACCAATGAAATTCGATTTTTCTTACTTTAAATCTGCCAATGTCTTGGAGCAAATGCTGGCAGCCTGGCAGGTTTTATTAGATACGCCAGCCTTTATCAAAAGACACCAACTTTGGCAAGGATTTCTAGATCATAAATGGATTATGATTGTGACCATTCTGATCATGGGAAAGCTATCTGTGACGCTCTACAACGATCTCCATAATTATTTTGATCCTCCTGCCATCGAAGTCGCTATCGATATTCCAACAGAAGAGATGGAGGAAAGCATCAAAGCATTAGAAGCGGCTGCCCTCAACAGTCCAGAAGATGTGAAAGAAAGGCTAGAGGCAGAGAAAAGATCTTTAATTGAGGAAAAAGAAAAATTGGAAGAAAATCATAAGCCGCTCTTTTCCGGTAGTTATAAATTTCTAATTTTGATTTTTTTAGAAATATTGATTTTTCATTTTTCCGTTGGAACAAACAATATCCTAAAAGGAAAAAATCGCATTCTTACCATAAAAGAATTCTATCTTGCTCAAATAAGAATGGTGCTAGTAATGGGTCACAAATGGATTTATGGATTACTCATGTATATTCTAGTTTCTGTGGTCTGTGGCCTGCTCAGCATTTCTTATCTAACCGATTTTATCATGTTTTTTGTCTATAGTTTTTTCCTAGGATTTGCTTTTCTTGATAATTATCTAGAACAGTTTCATTTGACCATCCAGGAAAGTTCCAAACATATTCAGTCTCATTATGGAGCTGCCGTTGTGTTAGGCATTTTTGCCAGTATTGGCATGAGCATTCCGGTTATTGGGCCTATTTTGATACCTTTTATTTGTGCCGTTGCTGCGACCATTTATGGACATGAGGCCCAGATGGAGAAGGGAGTCATAGTGGCTTAATTAGGTTTTAAAAATAGGTTTACTAAACTTTATAAAATAAAAGGATCATATCTTTATTTTCCCACCATGATTTAAAATAAGTTTAGTAAACCCATTCCCTTAATTCCCTTGACCACCACCGCCGCCTTGCTGACCATCACCACCACTTTTTTGATCATCGTTTTTGATTTTTGAGCGACTCGCTTTTGCTTTAAAATCTAGTTTACCGAAGGTATAGCGGAAATTCAAACCAAAAGATCGGAATGGAATTCTAAAATCTGAACGTTGGTAAAAATCCTCTCCAGTAAGTTCTGTTCTAAAATTTTTGGTTCGATTGAATGGGTCGACGATTCGAATTCCGAGACTACCGCGTTTATCCCAAATCTCTTTTTGAAAACCGACACTCGTCATCCAAAAGGAAGTTCGATCTCCCTGCAAGGTACGAGTTGGCGCGCGATAAAATCCAAATCCTTCTGCTTTCCAACCTTTCTTAAAAGTATAAGAACAACTACCAAAAAAATTAGATTGTACACCACTATTTTTTAGATTATAATTCTCCAATTGGCTTTCCGCGTTGTAGGTGAACAGGCTAACATTTCCACGAATGGTAAATTTCTTATTAAAGGTTTTTGATACAAACGTATTAAACCCAACAGAATTATTAATTCCAATATTTTGATAAATAGATTCTGCCACGCCCAAGTCATTCACTTGAACAATGGCTTCGATCAAATCTTGCGTATGGCGGTAATAGACGGAAGCACTGAGCACTAACCCTTTGATGTAAGTATTATATCCTAACTCAACTTGATGCACCAATTCTGGCTCTAAATTTGGATTTCCTTGAGAAATATTTCTACGATCAATATCATTTCGATAAGGATTTATATAAAATAAACTGGGTCGCTGAATTCGTTGATTATAGCTTAATTTCACCGTAGAAAACATGTTGGTTTTTTTAGAAATAATCACACTCGGTAAAATATTACTATAAGCATTATCAAAAGGCGCAATCTGCGATTCAAAGGCACCACCAATAGAAGTATGTTCATAACGAGCACCTGCAATGATTCCAAAATCTTTAGGCAAATTAAAAGTAAAAGAAGCATATCCTGCGTATACATCTTGGATATATTCAAAAATATTAGTTCGACTAGGATCTACTTTATAGGAATTATTATCTTCATCAAACTGCTCAAACTGATAATCACTATCAATTCTACGAAGAACGGATTTTCCTCCAATTTCTAATTTCACCGCTTTGGTAAAAGGATGAACATAGTCTACCTGTACGGTATATTCTTTATTATCTCCATCATTTTCTTGACGTTCTAAAAAATCAAGTAGGGCAGTACTACTGGTAGAAGTAATATCACTATCAAGATTACTTACATTGCCATTTAGTAAAAACGCAGCACTAAACTCCTGTCCTTCTTTTTTAAAAGTACGGCGATAATCCGTAGACCAATCAAA
Source organism: uncultured Saprospiraceae bacterium (assembly GCA_937928405.1). GTDB lineage: Bacteria > Bacteroidota > Bacteroidia > Chitinophagales > Saprospiraceae > JALZUU01. The sequence goes on along the minus strand of CALFWZ010000241.1, from coordinate 18,971 downwards.
GCCAGCATTCAAGGTTTTTGCATCAGATCGACGGTTGGTAATTTCAGAAAATACTACATTAAAATCTGGTGTAAAGACAGCTTCCGTTGGTGCATCGTTTCCAAATCGAAATCCACGAAAATTAATAGAAGTAGAAATATTATTAAAGGCATTGATATCGTAATTCAAACCTGCCTTGCCAAAAAATCCGGTACGAGAAGAAGTGGTAATTCCCTCCTGTGTATAGCTGGAAATCAAGGTTTCGCCATCAAAATCTTCTCGTACAAAATCTAGCGTGGCATCGTTCGGCCATGAATGCCAAAAACCAGCATTCGCATTAAATCCTAAGCGGCCGCTCGCAGCATTAATACCAATATTACCATTATTTTGTCGAGTTCCTAAGGAACCATTGACCGATATATTATATCCTTGTACTTGTTTTTTTTGGGTAATAATATTGATGATACCACCAGAACCTTCTCCGTCATATTTGGCAGAAGGGGAAGTGATCACTTCTACTTTTTTTATTTGATCGGCTGGAATCATTTTTAGTGCATCTGCGGTTCCGTTAGCAAACATACCGGAAGGTTTACCATTGATTAAAATTTGAATATTCTGACTACCTCGTAAAGACACATTTCCTTCCAAATCCACCGAGAGCATCGGTACTTTCCGTAATACATCTCCTGCATCTCCCCCAGCGTTGGTAACATCCTTATCCGCATTGTAGACAATTTTATCAATTTTTGTTTCGACCAAAGCAGCCTCTTCTACCACTTCTACTTCGGAGAGCAAAACATTATCTTGTTCTAATTGAATGGTTCCTACGTTTAGATCCGGTTTTTTCAGAGTTAGATTTACGTTTTCAATCACTTTTTCAAGAAAGCCAATAAAGGAAACTTTTAACGTATAATTGCCTGTTACGACCTCTTCAATCTTAAACTTTCCCTTTTCATCCGTAATATTTCCGTTGACTTGTTTTTGGTTTTTATTATCAATCAAAACGACGGTGGCGTAGCTAATCGGCTGATTATCAGCTCCAATCACTTTACCTATTATTTTTCCTTTTATCGTTTTTTCTTTTTTTCCCCATTTCCCACCTCCTCCCTTAGGATATTGAGCTTGCAGGCTAAAGGCTAAAAGAGAAAAGAGGAACAATGTAAAAACTTGTTTCATGAGCTAGATTTTAGTTGTTATTTCAAAATAGGAAAAATAAAGTTAGAAGCAATGTTACTTCATTTGAGAGGAACAACTAATAAGCGGATAAGTTTATCAAAGCTTTTTCCTCCTAATATTCTTCCCCAAAAATTTTGATTAAATTTGAGCCTTCAAAGGAAATATCCAAAAATGAGCATTAAAAAGAAAGGCTGTTTTATCCATTTCAATTTACCAATCAAAGGAGTTGCCTTACCAGAGAAATTTACCTTTCCCTTTTATTATGAACCCCATCCGTTGGCGGTACAAGCGGCTAAACAATTACAAAATTATCTAGAAAAACAATCAGATGAATTTCATAATTTTGGTATTAAAAATCCAAAAACTGCGGGCGCGATTGGAAAGATGTTTGGTGTTTTATTGGTAAAAAATGAAGCCAACGAAATTGGTTTTTTATGCGCATTTTCTGGTAAAATGTTGGGCGATAAATCACCTGCCTTTTTTGTTCCTAATCTTTTCGATGCCAATCCAGACGGCGCATTTTATATCAACGGCTCTAAGGAATTGAATGTCATGACGGAGCAAATAAAACAATTAGAGAACAATCCCGAATTACTAGCGCTTCGAAAGTTAATAGAAAAAGAAACAGCTATTTTCCAACAAAAAATTATCGTATTAAAATCTGAACAGCGAGACGCAAAAAGAACTCGAAAAGAAAAAAGAACAAAAGCCAAAACGGAATTAGCACCATCCGATTACGACAAACTTTTAGAATCACTGGGTAAAGAAAGTATTGCCATCAGAAATAACGTGCGTGATCAAGAGATTAAATTACAAAAAGCATTAGAGATCCTAAAAGCGCCCCTTCTAAAATTAGAAAAGGAGATTGCTGATTTAAAAACAAAAAGAAAAGAGAAATCAGTCAATTTACAACAAGGACTTTTTTCCCACTATCGTTTTTTAAACATTCGAGGCGAAGAAAAGAATCTACACGAAATTTTTAAAAATACCCCCAAACCATCTGGGGCTGGAGAATGTGCTGCCCCCAAGCTGTTACAATTTGCGTTTATGAATCAACTAAAGCCAATTGCTTTAACAGAATTCTGGTGGGGAAAATCTCCTGCTTCGGCGGTCCGGCGCCATCGACAACATTACCACGCTTGTATGGGAAAGTGCAAACCGATCCTAACGCATATGTTGGCTGGTATGGAGGTAGATGATGACCCCATGCTAGTCAATCCTGCCAAAGAAAAAAAATTACCCGTCCTTTACGAAGACGACCATATAATACTCGTCAATAAACCTTCTGGACTACTTTCCACGCCAGGGAAATTTATTGCTGATTCTGTGCAAACTCGGATGCATCACAAACATCCAGAAGTCGATGGTGCGATGATGATTCATCGACTAGATATGCATACCTCCGGTATTCTATTATTAACCAAAAATCCAATATACCATAAGTTTTTACAACGGCAATTTGTCAATCGAACCATCAAAAAAAGATATGTGGCTTTACTCGAAGGTATCGTAGATGGAGAAGCAGGTCGGATTAATTTACCACTCCGAGTAGACTTTGACAACCGTCCTCACCAAATGATTTGTTACGAACATGGTCGTTCTGCGATCACAGACTGGGAAGTGATCGAACGAACCAGTACCCACACCAGAGTATATTTCTACCCACTGACGGGACGCAGTCATCAACTACGAATTCATGCCGCGCACCCCTTAGGTCTCGGCTGCCCGATCGTCGGCGATGATCTGTATGGTGTGAAAGCGGATCGTTTATGCCTACACGCAGAACAATTAGCCTTTTATCATCCGATTAGTAAAGAAAGAATGTTGATTGAGGCAAAGGCGGCGTTTTAAAGTTTTGTCGGAATTTTCTATCTTGAGTTTATTAAAAAAATGAAAAAACATGATTCGCAATACCATTCTTGTCACCGTAATTTTTTTAATTGGGTTTTCTTCCAGATTATATAGTCAAAACTATTTCCCAACCGATAAATGGGAACGCAAAGCTCCTTCTAGTTTTGGAATTGATGCTGATAAAATTCAACAGATTATTGACTCAACGGCTAGTTTTGAATATCGTGGGCCGAAGGATTTATCACAAGCGATTCTTAAAGGTTTTGAAAGAGAACCGTATCATCAAATTCTTGGGCCCGTAAAAGAAAGAGGCGGTCCTGCAGGGATGATTATTAAGAATGGATATGTCATCGCAGAATGGGGAGATACCAAACGAGTTGACATGTCTTTTAGTGTTACAAAAAGTTATTTATCAACGATGGCAGGCCTAGCCTTAGATGCTGGTTTAATTAAAAGTTTAAAAGATCCAGTAAAAAATTATGTTTGGGATGGTCATTTTGATGGTCGTCATAATAGCAAGATCAATTGGGAGCATTTACTAACCCAATCTTCAGATTGGTCAGGGCAATTATGGGGCGGCTATGATTGGAATGATCGTCCACCTAGCACAGGAGATATAGACGATTGGCGTTTTAGAAAACTTGTTGAACCTGGAACCGTGATGGAATACAATGATGTCAGGGTCAATCTTTTAGCGTATTCGCTTTTGCAAGTTTGGCGAAAGCCCTTACCAGTAGTGCTAAAGGAAAAAATTATGGACCCGATCGGCGCAAGTCCTACTTGGCGATGGTTTGGATATAAAAATTCTTGGACGAATGTCGATGGTCTTAAAATGCAATCAGTCAGTGGAGGTGGTCATTCTGGAGGCGGTGTTTTTATGAATACAGAAGATCACGCTCGTTATGGTTTACTATTTTTGAATGAAGGTAATTGGAATGGTCAACAACTTTTTTCAAAAAATTGGATTGCGGCCATTACCACACCCTCTCCTGCCGAAAGCGCTTACGGTTATCTTTGGTGGTTGCCGGGAAAACGGATGTCAACGCTCAGTAAGAATGGGTATTACGCTGCTGGTTTTGGCGGAAACTATATAATCATTGAGCCAGATAAAAATCTAGTTGTGGTGTTACGCTGGTGTGATCCTAGTAAGACCAATCAATTATTAGGTATGATTCATGATGCGGTGAAATAACGTTCATTCGCAATTTGGATAAACTTTAAGTCTTGGTGCTTTCTCTGATTTCTTTAGAACGTATAATAAAAGGTTTTTCAATAAATAAATACGTTAAAAAACTCACGCCAATCAACACAGGCGTCAAGGCCAACATCAACCAACAAAAATTTGTTTCAGATAAATTTCGCGTCGCTTCCAAACCGTAAACAAAATGGATTGTTATAAAAATAAGGATACCATGCAACAAATAAGTGCTATAACTTATTTCTCCCATCAGCTTAAGATGATTATTTTTTAACAAGCCAAATAAATCATTTCCTAAGGCAATCAATGTAAAAGCCATTACCAAAAATAGCTTAGGAATCAATGTGCCCGAATTTCGGAATTGTACCACCACAACTAAAGATCCAATAATAGCTATAGTAAAAATAAAATGATTGAAATTTATTTTCTCTGATCGATATTTATAAACAAAAGCCGCTAGACCTCCTCCCAATAAAGATAAAAGATGCTGCACTTCTAAGTTTCTATATTTCCAAGCAAAAACCATAAAAATTACACTAAATATCCAATAATAAAACTTAGGTCTAGGCTTAATAATGAAAATAGAAAGAAAGGGTAAAGAAAAATAAAGTAGCCATTCGTAGAGCAAAGACCAATTGACATATGAGTTGATAGTCGCGGTATCTAGGATACCATTTAGGTCCGGTTGACCTAAGATTCCAAAACCTAACCATCTGATTAGATTTTTAAAAAAATAAGCATTCGTAACCACAATAGTCCAATTACTTAAGACCCCAACAATTAAAATCACCAAACTAAAACTCAGTAGATACAACGGAATGATCCGAAAAAATCTACCTATATAAAAAGCTTTCCAAGGATATGCTGTTCCTTTAAAATTCAATAATTTACTGATAAACAAAAAACTAGAAATCATAAAAAAAAGCGCCACCCCCGATTGACCTAATTGATTAAATAAATTAGAGTCTGGTTCTATCCAATTCTCCGTTTGGAGATAAACTCGCCATATACTAATGTGGTGAATAAAAACTGAAATGGCAAGAAACCCCCGTAATCCATCCAAGGTCTCGTAACGATTAGCGGAAGATTTGAATTGGTATTTAAGATTGATTAAATAGGCAAATAAAAATCCAACAAAAAAGACCAGCAAAGCAAAGAAAGGATGAAGGAGCGTCATTTAATATTAACTTATCTTTTTTTCCATACAATAAAAAGGAAGTGGCCTGCCAGGAAAAAACACTTCACCACAAAGCACATAATCTCGTTTTTTATAAAACTCGAAAGATATTTTATTATGTGTATAGGTATCTAAACGAATAGAATTGTATTGATTTTCTTTGGCGAAACGCTCCGCAAAATCCATAATTTTTTTAGCGTATCCATTCCGTTGAAAAACAGGATCTACTACGAGTCGATGAATTACGAGTACTTTTTCTCCTCCAAATTTCCAATCAATTGCTTGATATTCGGCATCCTGAAATTCGTTAAGTGTCACGGCACCAATAACGTAAAATCCTTTCTTTAAAACAAATAGCGTCTTATCATTCAAGTCTTTTTCGATGATTTTTTTCGATGGATAAGTATTGGTCCATTGAAAAATATGTTGCTGGTCTAAATGATTTTTTGCATCTTTAAAGACTTGAACTAACTCAGTAAGATCCGATGATTTTGCCAATTGAATGACAGGATGCTGATCCGAGAAATCATCTATTTCAGCTATGTTTCTCTTAAGATCTGCCAAGAGTAATGCCCCATGAGAAGAAGGGAGTTGTCCAATCACCTCTCCATTAAAATTCCAAGCTGCACTTTTTCCAATAGCCATAAAATCATCAGAAAATCCCACATTGTTCACCATTAAAACGGGGATAGAAAATTCTTTTGAAATACTTACAAAATGATCATAAGCCTTCACCATCGCTTTTTCAGGCTTTGAGACACTTGCGATATAAAGCGTCGCATTCGCCTGCTTGGCAGTCAAAAAATGTTTTCGTTGCAAGGCTTCATAACAAATACCAAAGGCAATTTTATATTCCTTAACATCTATAAAAACCTGGTTATCACCGGCCTCAAAAAAAGGTAACTCGTCTGCATGCAAAATTTGTTTAGCATATAGCATTCGTGGTACCAGAGGTTGGAAAATAAGCATCCCGATAACGATACCTCCTTTTCTTTTTATCGGCATACCAACAACTATAGAAATATTATTTTTATCTGCTTTTTCTTGGAAAACATTAAAAATCGAATCCCCTAAATCTTTGGCCAATTCTTTAGCTAAGTTCGGCTCATAACCCGTCAATGATAACTCTGGAAATATAATTAGATCAGTCCCCCACTCAATAGCTCGTTGGATGCCATCAAGGTGAATAGGAATATTTTGAGTTAAATCTCCTTTAATTGATTTAATCTGAGCAAGACAAATTTTCATGGTTTATTTAACATTTTTGAAGCAGTAAAATTACCATTCTCTCCAGTTTTTTGTCAGATCCTCTTTTGGGGTAGCATATCCTTTTAGCGCACTGGCCGTATTGATGATTTCACATAAATCTTCCCGCTCCATAGTTCCGATCAATTGATGTTTAAAGGATTTGTTCAGACGATTTAGTCGCTCAACGGTTTCTTGGACAATGCTAAGTCCTGATGTTTTATCTTCTGTCTGAGAAATTCTATCCAAAAATTTCTTTACGATACGCTCACATTTCATGATCTCCCGTTGTCGGTAGGCAATTCCTTGCTCTTCTAGAAATTCTATCATTGCTTCAATAACATCGGCAAGTATTTCATTAAGTCTTTCACGCTCATTTGACTCCATCGATAAATATTTTAAAGAAATATTAAATCTATATTTTAGTACACGGTGTATTTAGTTCAAAGATAATTTATTCTATCTAGAGATGAAAAAGTTGTTTGGGAATTTCTTCTACAAAAAAAGAGGAACCACAAATTGCGGTTCCTCTCTTAATATCATCATTGGATACAACTTATCGCTGCACCACAACTTTCTTAACCGTACTTTTTTCTCCAAGAGAAATTTTCATAGAATAAATCCCAACAGATAATTGAGAAATATCAATACTTCGATTGTTAACATTAATCTCCTTCACCTGTTCACCCATGACGTTGAATAAAACAACGCTGAATTCGCCTTCTAAGTCTGAACCGATGGTCAAAACATTATTAGCTGGGTTTGGATAAACAGTAATAGCTTGATTAAGGATTGGATCATTCACTGAAGTAGTTGATCCGTCGTTAGCCAATCCAGGAGTTCCTCTTTGATTACCGGCCTCATCATAAACGATTTCTGAAAAAGACCAGTTTTCAGGAAGGTCATTGTCCGCCGAATTCATAACCGCTGGATCAACTGCCAACATAAATGAAACTTTAGAAGAACTTCCAGCAGCTGGAATTCCGATCGCCGCAGTATTTGAATTACAGCTACCTGACATTATGTTCCCGATGTATTCACCATAACCATAATCATAACGTACTTCGTCTACAAGTGTACCATCTGCTTTCGCAATGATCACTCCATCAGGACAGGAAGTATCTCCTTCATCTGCATAACTACTTTCGTTGTTAAAGCTTGGCTTTTTGTAATCATAAATATAATCAAACTCAACACCTCCTTGTGCATCTGGTATATGAAATCCTGTAAAAGCAGCGTAAGACTTAGCAGGGATCGTAAAGCTACCAATCGTCGTAACATTGGAAGAACTAGAAGCATCTGTTAAGGTCCAACCATCCATCACAACATCTGAATCAGTCGTGTTGTAGATTTCAAACCATTCTGTGTGCCCTTCATTAGGCGTATCATTTGACGTAATACCACCCGCCGCAATGGCAGCATCCAATTGTTCCTGTGTAGGTTTTAATGGGCGATTATAATACTCGGTAATAATAACTTCTCCAGTACCTTGGCCAATAGCACAAAAGGAGAGAAAAAGAAAAATAATTGGTAAAAATTTAGTTCGCATATTGTAAAAATTTTAATTAGGTAAATGAAATATTAATTTTTATGAAAAACTACCTTCATTAAACTGAAAAGTAGAAATTGGAATTTTTGGTCGATTTCTATCATCGATATTTTTGGTTGACCAAAAAATTGGTCAACCAAAAGTAACAAATAATAATTGTTTATCTAATATTTTTATGTCCGAAAAGAAATAAATTAATTCACGACTTTTCTTTTCATATAATTTCAGTAATGATTTATCAAAAAAACAAAACTTAAATAATTGATTATCAAGATGATACAAGTCGTAAGATTTTTTCCCATTCCTTTTGCAGCACACGCTATCAATTTGTAAATATTATTAATGAAACGCTTCATTGATAATCAATAGTTTAAATATAGTCATTTTGATTCAACTATTGATAAATACTTCGTATAGTCCAGATAAATCGTAGGATTAAATAAAAAATAGTTAGCTTTGTCTAACTTTTAATTTAAACGCCCCTAAATTTATGACAAAGGCTTATTTTAAACTTCCCAATTTTAAAAAAATAGGGACCACTTGCCTTTTATTCATATTCACCATTATGAATATTAAAGCCCAAACTGGAAACATAAAAGGGATCATAACCACTACAGGCGAAGCAGTGGAGTTTGCACAAATAATCATCGATCAAACCAATTTAGGAACCATTACCAATTTGAAAGGACAGTTTTCAATTAAGGATATTCCTTACGGAACTTACCAGATTACCGCTTCTTCTATTGGATATACAGCCGTCAGTAAACCATTAACCATTACCGCTGAGCAACCTTCCATCGTGATGGACTTTGATCTCACCGAGCAAACGCTTCAGCTAGAAGACATCGTAGTTACCGCTACCAAGACCCCCAGACGACAAACCAATTCGCCCGTTATTGTTAATGTCATCAATAGTCAAACCTTAGATAACGTTCAAGCTTGCAATCTTTCCGAAGGGTTAAAATTTCAACCTGGTTTACGGGTCGAAACTGATTGTCAAACTTGCAATTATACCCAACTTAGAATGAACGGTTTGGCAGGCGGATACGCACAGATTCTAATCAATGGTCGCCCCATTTTCAGCCCATTGACTGGTCTTTATGGAATGGAACAATTACCGGTCAATATGATTGATCGAATCGAAGTCGTCCGTGGTGGTGGATCTTCATTGTATGGCTCAAGTGCTATCGGAGGCACCGTTAATGTCATTACTAAAATTCCTAAGAACAATAGCTATGAACTAAATTATTCGTATCAAAATATTGCGGGACAAACCAGCGACCATACCATTAGCGGAAATACAACCGTCATTGCTAAAAGTAAAAATGCTGGAATATCATTTTTTGTAAATCGTCGTGAAAGAGATTTTTACGATGCGAATGGAGATAATTTTTCGGAAATTCCGCTAATAAAAAATACGGCCATCGGATCAAATCTATTTTTTCTACCAAAAGACAATCAAAAATTAGAAGTAAATATTAGCTATATTAATGAATATAGAATTGGTGGGGAAATGACAGATAAACCGGCACATCTCGCTCAACAATCTGAAGAGCGAACGCATAATGTTTGGATGGGTAGTGCAGATTATCAAATTAATTTCAACAACGGAAACTCCTCTTTTATTTCCTACTTAGCATGGCAAAATACGGCTCGAAAACACTATACAGGGATCATCCCTGACAAGGATACTCCTGAGTTGCAAGACTTTCTTGAGAACCCTCCATATGGAACTTCCGACGTTAGCACTTACAATCTTGGTCTTCAACTCAACCATCAGTTAAATAATTTCTTGCTGGGCCAAAACGTTTTAACATTGGGAATGGAATATGTATATGATTATGTGTTTGACGACATTCCAGCCTATCGTTATTTGATTGATCAAACGACGAAAGACATGGGCGTTTTTTTGCAAAGTGATTGGGAGATTTTCCCTGAGCTTACCCTATTGTCAGGGATTCGAATGGATTATCATAATCTCTTAGACCAACCTATTTTTAATCCTCGTGCCTCTCTTTTGTATAAACTTAAAACAAATACACAATTTCGCTTGAGCTATGGTACGGGATTCCGAGCACCGCAGGCCTTTGACACCGATCTTCATATTGCTTTTGCGGGAGGCGGGATTTCAAGGGTTTCGTTATCTCCTACCCTTAAACAAGAAAAATCACAAAGCCTGAGTGCCTCCGTAAATTTCGACCAGGCCATGGAAAATTGGGTCGCTGGCTTTACCGTCGAAGGCTTTTATAATCGACTGCAAGATGCCTTTTTTCTCCAACCTACTGGAGCAGATCAATTTGGAGAATTATTCGAAAAACAAAATGGCGATCGCGCCATCGTTAAAGGAGCCACGATTGAACTTCGTTTTAATTATAATCGGAAGATACAACTGGAAGGTGGATATACGATTCAGTCTAGCAAATTTGATGAACCCGTGGCCTATATTGATGAGGTAGCAGGTATCAGAGAATTTATAAGAACTCCAAATAATTATGGTTATGGTATCGTTAGTTGGATGCCCAATGATAAAATCAATGCTACCCTTAATTATGTTTATACTGGGAAAATGAAAATTCCTCACTTTGCGGGTGCGCCCGAACAAACGGTGGATGAAATCAGTGTCTCGGATCCTTTTTCAGAATTGAGTATGAAGGCTGGCTATACGCTACCAATCTCAAATTTTGGAACCAATTTCGAATTTTATGGTGGGGTAAAAAACATCTTCAATAATTACCAAAATGATTTTGACAGTGGTAAAAACAGAGATAGTAATTATGTTTACGGACCTGCGCAACCACGGACCTTTTTCATTGGGTTAAAAATAAGCTCAAAATAAAGAGACCTTTTAGCCATAACTTAGGTGTTCAATTTCCAAAAGAAAATTTATGCAAAATTGGATATTGGATATTGGATATTCAGTATTCCATTATTCCATTATTATTTTTAAATACCCTTAAACACCTTAAGATTAGATATACTGATTGATAATATTTTCAAATAATTCTTGTTTGCCACTTATAGAAGATAATTCTCCATTCGTAGCGGCCAAATTATAAAGGTCTTCCAAAGTCAGTTGTCCATTTTCAAAATCTTTTCCCTTACCGGAATCAAAAGAACTATATCTTTTCTTTCGCAAACCTTCATAAGGAGAATTGGTGATTATTTTATCTGCTACTAACAAAGCCCGAGCAAACGTATCAGCACCACCGATATGCGCATAGAATATATCTTCTAGGTCCGTCGAATTTCTTCGAATCTTGGCATCAAAATTTATCCCACCACCTTGCAAACCTCCTGCCTGTAAAAAGACCAACATGGCTTCCGTAGTTTCTTGGATATTATTGGGAAACTGATCTGTGTCCCAACCATTTTGATAATCACCTCGATTGGCATCCAAACTTCCGAGCATTCCAGCTTTGGCCGCTACGGCTAATTCGTGCTGAAAAGTATGCTGTGCCAAAGTAGCATGATTGACTTCTATGTTCATCTTAAAATCCTTTTCCAAACCATACTCATGTAAAAATCCAATCGCAGTAGCACAGTCAAAATCATACTGATGCTTCATGGGTTCCATGGGTTTAGGCTCGATAAAGAAATTCCCTTTAAAACCTTGTGCTCGGGCATAGTCTCTAGCCATCGCTAAAAATTGTCCCATATGGTCCTGTTCTCTTTTTAAGTCCGTATTTAATAAGGACATATACCCTTCTCGGCCACCCCAAAACACATAGTTTTCTCCATCCAGGGCAATGGTGGCATCTAGGGCTAATTTTATTTGTCCACCAGCTCTCGCTACTACCTTAAAGTCAGGATTAGTCGCTGCGCCATTCATGTAGCGAGGATTGGAAAAACAATTGGCGGTACCCCAGAGTAGTTTTATCCCTGAGGCTGCTTGCTTTTCTTTTATATAATCTGTGATCGTACTTAATCGTTTTTCAGATTCTCCAAAAGAGGCACCTTCCTGAATTAAATCAAAATCATGAAAACAGAAATAATCAAACCCTATTTTTCCGATAAACTCGAAAGCAGCATCTGCTTTATCCTTAGCGGATTGGAGCGGATCAGTAGCTTGATCCCAAGGAAAGTTTTGAGTGCCCGGTCCAAAGGGATCAGCTCCCTGACCACAGAACGTATGCCAATAGGCAATCGCAAACTTAAAATGTTCGCGCATCGTCTTGCCAGCCACCACTTGTTCTGGATTGTAGTATTTAAAAGCAAGTGGATTATCAGAGGACGGGCCTTCGTAAATAATTTTATCTATTCCTTTGAAATATTCTTTATCTCCTAGTATTACCATGATTTTGTTGATTTTTAATTGATAGGATGGTAAAATAATTTTATTAGATAAGATTCCCAAATCAAAAAATAAATTTTTGAATAATTCTTCTTTTGATAAAAAAAAGTTTAACTTTACGTATGTTTTTATTTTATTTTGAATAAAAAAGATATTCAAACTAAATTTTAGAAAAACCAAATGTTGGCAAACACTTCTCTTTAAGCTCATACTGAGTTTACCAACAAGCTTCTCCAAACAAAAATAGCTGCACGGTTACCCGTTCAGCAAGACAGAAAATTAAATTAAATTGAATTTTGTACAGGTTTACTTTTGTAGCCTGTTGCGCTTTTTTGGGTTTATCAAAAACAAATGAAGACAAGGTTTATTATATTGCCTAAGCAGTATTCCTATCTTGTTTTTCAACCTCTTAAAAAAATACGAGTTGACTCGTTATCTGACCATTTCACCTGAAATGGCTATAATTTTATTAATCTAAACCCTTGAAAAATGATTCAGAAAATCCACTTATCTTTTCTCATTTTGCTTGCCTGTCTTTTGAGTTACAACCATACAATTGCCCAGCAGCTCGTAGAAAAAATTCAGATCGCCCCTGAAGAGGCTACCTTAGAATTTAAGGAAAACAATATGGAAGGCTACCTACTAGAAATTGGTGGCCCGGATGCTTTTTATTGGAAACAAGAAATTGCCCAAGTTGAAAACCTTAAAATGAGTACCCACTTTGCAGATGGAAAAACATTTAAGGATGGAAGTTATACTTTACAAGTTACGCCCTATTATCGTTTAACCAAAAAACAAAGAGAAGACCTTCATGCCGCACAAGCCAAAGGTGGTGAAGCAGCCATACAAGCCTATCGATTAGCCAATAATCTGCCCGCAACGGTAGAAGTATTCACGGTAAACTTTGGGATCAGAGACGGTCGATTTATCCGTCCAACCCAGAAAGAAAGTAAAATAAATTTACCTACCATGTCCAGCGCTTGGAATCGGGATCATCCGAGTTTATATGCTTCTCTAAGTAAAAAAACCATTGACCTAGGTATTAAGCTTCCAAAAGACAATTCCACGCTAAGCGAAGAAGATCAAGTTTTTCTGGATGATGTGATTGTAGATGGTAGTATTTGTATTGGGCAAGATTGTGTGAATGGTGAGAATTTTGGATTTGATACACAGCGAATTAAAGAAAATAATCTAAGAATTCATTTTGACGATACCAGTAATTCCGCAAGTTTTCCTAGTAATGACTGGCGGATCACCATCAACGATTCTACGAATGGTGGCTCAAATTATTTTGCGATTGAAGATGCCTCGGCTGGTAACGTTCCTTTCCGTGTGCAAGCAGGAGCAGGAGCAAATGCTATTCACGTTTCTAGTACCGGCGGGAATGTAGGATTTGGGACAGCTACTCCAGTGGTAGAGATGCATGTCTCAGATGGAGACTCACCTACCCTGCGTCTTGAGCAAAGCGGTGCCAGCGGTTGGACACCACAAACCTGGGATATCGCAGGAAACGAAACCAACTTCTTCGTTCGAGATGTTACCAATGGTTCCAACCTTCCCTTCAAAATCAAACCAGGCGCTCCTACCAATAACTTATTTTTAGCAGCAAATGGAAACGTTGGTTTAAAAACTGCCAACCCCACAGAAGCTCTCCAATTGGAATCTGGAAACGTTTACGTCAAATCAGGAAACTTGGGTGTCAATATCGTGCCTACAGTTGCCCTCCATGTCCTCGGAAATGCCATCATCGAAGGGAATCCCGTGTTCAAAGGCTCTAGCACTTTTAGAGGTGATGAAAATCACTTCCTGACCACTAATGCTACCTGGTTTAGTACGCTTTTTGCACCTTTTTTCCACCTTGATCCCGTTAATGCTAGAGTCGGTATTGGAACAAATATGCCGGGCCATCAACTAGAATTGAGTATGGATGATGCAGCTAAACCAAATGGCGGAATGTGGACTGCGGCTTCTGACCGTCGCCTCAAGACGAACATTAAAGACTTCAATGTCGGGCTAGATGCCATTCTCAAAATTCGCCCGGTTACTTATAATTATAATGGAAAATTAAACATGCCAACGGAGAAAGAATTTGTTGGGGTAATCGCTCAAGAAATGAGAGAAGTAGCACCCTTTACCGTAACCAAATTAAAGAAAGAGGCTCCAAAAGGGGAAGAAGATTATCTGGCCGTTGACGGTACACCGATTACCTATATGATGATTAATGCCATTCAAGAACAACAGGCGATCATTGCTGCTCAGCAAACTGAAATCAATCAGCTTAAAAACGAACTGAACGATATTGCTGAATTAAAAACACAACTTTCCTCCTTAACAAAAATGGTGGCTGAATTAAATGCTACTAAAGAAAATATGGAAGAAAAAGAATCTGTTGAACGATTCGGTGAAAAAAAATAACTGCTGATCTCCTCAATTTTTGATTCTTCTTTTTTTAACTGAAAAAAAAATTCTAATGAAAAATATAAAATTAATAGCGTTCCTTGTTTTCCAATTGACCATTCTACAAATTGGTATTGGACAATCAGAATACCATCCCATTGACAATAATGGAAGAACGGGAACAAACACTCCATCATCTAGTGCTAATCAAGGTGAAGCAACCCCTAGTGCCCCGGTGGATGTATATAATGGAATCTCTGATTTTGATATTCCTGGCTCAGAAAGAACCACCCAAACAACGGATTATCATTATCCACTTGATCTCGATATTATGCAGGATGAAATGACCTTAAATAGTGCGCATCCATCCGAAATCGTAGCAGAATTAAATAGTATAAAAGCTGAAATGGATGCCCTTCGTGCCTCGAATGAAGAACTACGACTTGAGAATCAGGTAATCCGAGAAAGTCTAGGCAATTGCTGTTCAAATAGTGCGCTCAATTTGACGGCCAAAGATGCTTATCTTTTACAGAACAGCCCCAATCCTTATTTTGAATCGACCGAAATTAAATATTTCATCCCAGATGGATTAGAAAAGGTGGAGCTTCAAATTAGAAATGTAAAGGGTGAATTGATGAAATCGGTCAGCATCAAAGATAGTGGTTACGGAAGCATCAAAATGACGCCATCAACAGAAATGACCAACGGTGTTTTTATTTACACCTTATCCATCGCCGGTCAAGTTATTGATTCTAAAGTAATGATTCAAACCAACCGAAACTAAATAAACTACACCATTAGTAATCCCGGGTTTTTGATACTTCAGAAATTCGGGCTTTACTAATTTAAGAACAAATATCAGCTACTTTATTTTGACTTAATTTTATGAAAACTTATCTGAGCTGCATATTATTTTTGCTAGTATCTTTTTCGAATAATCATTTATTTGGACAAAGACCAGAATTATCTGACTTTCAATCTACTATTCAACAGATGGGTATATTGGAATCCCAGAATGATGCTAAATGTCACGCTACCGCATCCCGCTTAGAAGATTTTATTTACGGAACACCATTAAGTTTTTCAGCTAGAGAACATAGAATAGCCTTCCAAAAAAACTATGTTAAAAATCTTTGGCTGGCTTATTCAGCAGCAATTTCTAAAGACGGTACAGCAGTAAATCAGCTAGCCCTGTTCAAGCAAATTGAACAAAAATATTTTCAGTATAAAACGAATGATGAAGGAATTCACTTAGTCTATGCCAATGGGCATGAGGTAATCATTCCTCATAGAGACTATCGCCAATATAGTTCCGTCGCTTATGCTTTTCGAGCCATTCTCTCCGTCCAACAAGCTTTCCTTTTTGAATCTGAAAAACTGGCTTCGCTCAGTGATGAGGTTATGACATATTTCAAAAAAAGCGTAGACCTCTCGGTCCTAGCCCTACTCCATCAAGCAGATAAATTTGCCAGAGAGGATCTACAAACCACCATCTCAGCCAACCATGTAGACCAAGCGGTAAAAGTGCTTTTCAATAATTTTAATCCCCATAAATCAAGGGTAATTTCCAAGCAAATTAGTCCGGTTGACCAACGCGCAATTCTACAAGAAATCATCCAACAAAAATTAGCCGCCTACCAAAAATATAATCAGATCAATCAATCGGTCTTCCTAAGAAATATTCAGGTATTCTTCTCCAAAGTTCGTTGGCCTATTGATCCTGTTACCAGTAAAGAAATGACGGGATTTTATACCAACCTAATGATTCAATTTACCGCAGATCTAATAGAACATGCCAGTCAAATTTCTTCAAAACGAAACAACCCTATTCTTACCTATCCAGATATCCATCAAACCATTCAAACTTATTTACCACACAGTATAAATTCTTTTGAGGACGTCACCTATTTTCCGAATATAAAAAAAGAAAAACAAATTCTTATAGAGTCTTATGATCTGGATGCTTTTCGTGATAGTGGCCTGCATTGGCAATACCTAAAATATGTTTTAGCAGATAACGATAAAGCTTTAAGCATGGGGATCGATCCATTTGCTTTAGAATTATTGGTCGAAGGAATCGCACAATTTGGAGTAGTGGTTTTTAGATTAGGTGGACAAGCAACCCAAAATCAACAAGCAGAAGTTTTGACCATCGCTCACTTAAAAGAAGGGCTGAAGGAATTTCAATCAAAATTAACAGCACCAAAAACAAATCAACATTCAGCTACGGCAAAAATAGTTTCACAAAAAAACAAGAATAAGCTTAGTCCATCCTTACCTTTTACAGAAATAACCGATCAAACAAACCTAGTCTTTAATCACAAAAATTCAGATTGGTTAAGTCGTATCATTCGAAGTTATACCGTGCTAGAAAAGGAAAACATGGCTCGTATTGCCATCCCACCAGCATTTAGTGGCAGTGGAGTGGCAGCAGAAGATATTGACAATGACGGCTGGGTAGATATTCTACTTCTGGGAGGTAAAGGCAATAAACTTTTTAAAAATATCAAGGGAGAAAAATTTGTCGACATCACCGACCAAACTGGCCTAAACTGGCAGCGATCAGACGGAAATTATGGAGAACCTCGACAACCCATCATCGTTGACTTTAACAATGACGGCTGGCAGGATATATTTATTTCTTATGCCAATGATGCTCATCGTGTTTATCGAAATAATGGCGACGGTTCCTTTACGGATATGACCGACCAAGCAGGTTTGGGCGGTCAAGGAATGATCGGAGGCCCTGCTACCAGTTTTGATTTTAATAAAGATGGTTTGCTCGACATATACGTTGGCTATTTTGGTAATTATACGCAAGGGGATTTACCTACCTTAAGCAGACACAATACTAATGGAGGCGCTAATAAATTATTTAAAAATTTAGGAGATTTTAAATTTGTAGAAGTCTCAAAAAAATCTGGTACGGACAACACGGGTTGGACGCAAGCAGTTGGGCATTCCGATATTGATGGGGATGGCTGGCAGGATTTAATTGTTGGAAATGATTTTGGAATTAACGCCTATTACCGAAATAATCAGGATGGAACTTTTACGGACATTAGTAAAAAATTGGCCACCGACAAACCATCTTATACTATGAACATTGGTATTAGTGACCTTAATCGAGATGCACGACCAGATTTTTATATTTCGAATATTGTCGTCATGGAAAAAGACGATAAATACGTTTTACCGAACGAAAACACCACAGCCCACTTTGAGCCCAATTCCTTAAGCAATATGCGTGTGGTAGAAGCCAATGATTTATTTCTTTCTACAAGCGACGAAAAAGATGAACTCGTTTTCACAAAGTCTGAAAATATCGGTCGAGGATATGCCGCAACGGGCTGGTCTTGGGATGCAGATTTTTTTGATTTTGATAATGATGGGGATGATGATTTATATTGTCTAACGGGAATGAACCCTTACAGTGTCTATGGAACCGATAATGCCTACTACCAAGATAATAATGGTCAGAAAAAAGATCTCCAATTCGCACAAAGTAAGGCCGAAAACAATGTTTTTTTTGAAAATAAAAATGGATGGTTGAATATTGTTCCAACCACAGGAGGATTAAATTATAAAGGCACTTCTCGAAGCGCCGCCTATTTTGATATGGACCAAGATGGAGATGCCGACATCGTGATCAACGAATATCAAGGTCAAGCAAAATTATTTCAAAACAACACAGAAAAAAATTCAAATAACTGGATAAAAATAAAATTGGTAGGCGATCCCAAGCATCAGATACCCCGTGATGCCATTGGGGCCGCCATTACGCTAACATCTTCTACTGGACATACTCAATGGAAAGAGGTGTACAGTACCACCGGTTATTTATCTGCTCATCCTAAATGGATTCATTTCGGACTCGGAGACAACCAGCAAATTAACCTAGAAATAAAATGGCCTAATGGACATATTCAGCAAATAAAAAATATCGAACCCAATAAAGCGCATTTAGTTAAATACACTGTGTATTAAGTTGCTTTATATTTTGAGTAGATTATTTTTGGGGAGTACGAGTCTAATATTTTTGAAAATAGCCGTAGCTATTTGATGAAATTTAGACGAAGTAATCGCCAAAAAGAAGCATTCTAAAATT
>CALFWZ010000240.1 GCA_937928405.1 uncultured Saprospiraceae bacterium | reverse complement strand
TGCGCAGTAAGTTAGCGTTTCATTAGTGTTGATAATATTATTAAAAATAACGTCGATCTGGTGCGTCGAATCACAATTAAGGGTAGAATTATAAGTTTCTGTAAAAATACCATTTTGGGTAACGGGATTTCCAAAAATAGAGAGGGTGTCCCCGTCGCAAGCTTCTAGCATTTCTGAGGTATTGATAATGGTATTAAAAATGACACTGATCGTATGTGTTGAGTCGCAACCACTGCTTGCCGTAAAGGTTTGATAGTCGGTGGTGTCTTGCGAAATCGGATTGCCAAAAGCCGAAATGATTTCTCCGTCGCAAGCCGTGATGGTTTCGTTGGTTTGAATATTTTCTAAAAAAGTAAGGGTGACCGTCCAAATAGAATCACAACCATTAGGTGCTAGGGTAGTGCGTGTTAAAAAAGTATCTCGACTAATAGATAAGCCAAAAATAGGAATTGTTTCACCATCACAAGCCGTAATCTCTTCAGGTATTTCTACATTTTCTAAAAACCTTAACGTCGTACGATGCGTAGAATCACAGCCCCAATAACTGGAAGTATACTCAAATAAAATTGTATCGGAAGTATAGGTTAATCCATTAACGATCGCTGTTTCTCCTTCGCAGTAATCTTGCAGATCGACGGTGAGCAGGTTGTTTTTAAATTCTACTAAAATGGCATGCGTAGAATCACAGCCATCGAAGGCAGTATAGGTTTCGGTATATGTTCCACTAAAACTGACCAAGTTGCCAAAGATATTAACCGTCGTTCCTTGACAGTATTGTTGATAATCGTTGGTAGATTTATTTGTGCCAAAGATGACATTAATTTGGTGGGTAGAATCACAGCCAATCGTCGTTTGAAAATTTCCATACAGGGTAGTGTCAGAGAAAATAGTTTGTCCATAAATCATGGTGGAGGTTTCATCACAAATCTGTCTGTCTTCAAAGGTGAATTGAGGAGCTTGAAAACTAATGATCGTCGTATGTACCGAATCGCAAAAATTGTTGGTTAGGTAAGCATTTTGAAGAATGGTATCACTGCTAAAAGATGAACCATTAACCGTTGCGATCTCACCTTCACAAAAAGATAGGGTAGAAGATCCTACTAGATTATTTAAGTTAATGGTTGATTCACAAATGGTTGATTCGACCGTAGGTAGTGGCTCGCTATCTACTGAAAAATTTTCTACACTGATGCTAATGTCTTCGTTAAAAGATGGAATGGTTTCTATCGTTAGCGGCGTATCAAAAATATCGACCGTAGTAGTGGTACCACCACAAGGGATGTCTAAATCAGCTGTAGTTTTGGTGACCAATAATCCTCTCGTGAAATTTTCTACAAACCGATCTACAAAAAAGATGTCTTCATTGGAAGTTGTAAAATTACGTAGCTCATAAGGATTGCTAACGCCCAGAACTCCATTGTCGTAAATTACGTTACTAATAGGATTGAGCGAGGTATCTAAGGTTACTAAAGTTTCACGGTCACTTAGGCCGAAATCACTTCTTGCGGAGAGTACGATTTTTCCGCTTTGCAGTACTTCCATATAACCAATTCCACCAAATGTACTTCTTGCAATAGCCTTCGACTTTACGATGTCTCCAGATAAATCGAGTTCAAATATTCTATTGTCTCTTTGGCGGAATCTTTCTGTTTGATAAATATAA
This sequence comes from uncultured Saprospiraceae bacterium, assembly GCA_937928405.1. Lineage (GTDB taxonomy): Bacteria > Bacteroidota > Bacteroidia > Chitinophagales > Saprospiraceae > JALZUU01. The sequence continues at coordinate 8,726 of CALFWZ010000240.1, read as the reverse complement.
TATCCTGTGTTGTTTTGCTTTACCGCAATATTGTGGTTATTGGTATTAAATTGTTCCCCTTGATTATATTGACGAACCCATTGCGTATTTCCTCCTTCTTCTATTTTGATTAGAATTAATTTATTTCGCTCTGTTCCTGCAATTATATAGCCACCGTCTGGAGCGGTCACGACTTGATCCGGAGTGAAAATTTTGACACCATTGGTGATCAGGTCACTACCAATTTTTCGTTTCCAAATTATATTTCCGATGTTGTCTGTTTTAATCATTAAACAATAACGACTTAATCCTGGGCCATCTATCTCTGCCATAATTAACAGTCCGTCATCGGCGGTATTGATGGTTCTACCATAAATTGGTTTATCATCAATTACGTATGATTTTGTCCATACGACCGTGCCATCTGAATCGAGTTTGATAAGTTTATATGCATTGAATTTTGCGGATTGTATAATTAAACCACCATCCGGCGTGGATAAAATATCCGCAAAAGAATGTCGACTATCAGGTTCATACCGATTCATCCAACTCAGATTTCCCAAACGGTCTGTCTTGGTAATATCTAATCCAGAACGATCTAGGTCATAACTAGAAGCAATAAAAATCGCATCTTCATTATTGACTACTTGATAAAGATCAATGATGCCAGGCGTTGTAATGGTTTTATTGAAAATAGTTGCTTCGCAATCTGGATAAAGAAAGTCTACGATAATGGTATGAATAGAATCACAACCATTCGGAGCCGGAGTGATATTGACGATCGTTGTATCTTGGGTAATAGGATTACCAAAAATGATCAACGTATCTCCACCGTTTGCCGTTATTGCTTCTTGGGTCAGAATATTTTCTAAAAATCTTAAAGTCGTACGATGCGTAGAATCACAGCCCCAATAACTTGCAGTATACTCAAATAAAATCGTATCAGAAGTATAGGTGATTCCATCAACCATTGCTGTTTCTCCTTCGCAGTAATCTTGCAGATCGAGGGTCAGCAGGTTGTTTTTAAATTCTACTAAAATGGCATGCGTAGAATCACAGCCATCGAAGGCAGTATAGGTTTCTGTATAGGTTCCACTAAAACTGACCGGATTGCCAAAGACATTGACGGTGATTCCTTGACAGTATTGTTCGTAATCGTTGGTAGATTTATTGGTGCCAAAGATAACATTGACTTGGTGGGTAGAATCACAACCGATGGTGGTTTGGAAACTACCGTATAAAGTGGTGTCGGAAAAAATGGTTTGTCCATAAACAACGGTAGAAGTTTCATCGCAGACTTGTATGTCTTCAAAAGTGAATTGAGGGGTTTGAAAATTAAGCGTCGTTGTATGGATTGAATCGCAGGCTCCACTGACTTGGTACGTGTTAATTAAAATAGTATCAGAGGTAAAAATAATTCCGTTGACATTGGCAGGATCACCGACACAGAATTCTTGTATATCTGAGCCATAGATGGCGCCGGTACTAATGGTCGCTTCGCAGATGATGGCTTCTTCTGTATCATAATCTGTGATTTGTAGCGTAAAATCTTGGATAGAAATATTGACATTTCGATTGAAAAAGGGAATGTCTTCTACTTGGATGGAGCGATCTTCTAGGGTAACGGAAAAGCTTTCATCTTGACAAGCCACGTCGAGGTTTGCGGATATTTTTTGTAAATAAAAACCTTCGTCATTTCCTATTTGATAGTTATCATTAAGATAAATAGTTTCTCCAATCGTTACGAAATTTTTATCGATGGGAAAATCAGTATTGGTATCAATGGCACCTACCGCTTTACTACGGAGTACATTAAATTCCGTATCCAAAAGAATCATAGCTTCTGAATTAGTCGAGTTTTCTAATTTACCTGAAATTAGAATTCTACCGAATGGCAAAGCCGCTATCTGTCCTCCTCCACTAAAATCGTCACTAATGATCTCTTTACTTCTGATCATGTTCCCTTGTAGATCTATTTCCATGATGACAAGGTTGGTACCTGAACCAAAAATAGAATATTGAAAAATATAATATCCTGAATTATCTTCCTTCACTACGGTGGTATAACCCAGTCGCGTACTTAGATCATATCTTTTTAACCAAACGGTATTTCCGTTATCGTCCACTTTCATAATCGTCATCAACGATAATTCTCTACCCGTTATTAGATATCCACCATCTGGAGCAGCGGTTAGATTGGCAGGAATAAATAATTTATCATTGGGGGCTACGTCACTTCCCACATCATTTCGCCAGATAATGTTTCCCAATCCATCTATCCTCATCAATACACAGGAATGATTAAAGCCAGCGGCATCCGAACTAATCATTACCAAAAAATCACCATTGTCTAGTTGGAGAATTTCCCCTCCATTAACTTCATTTTCGAGACCATATCCTTTACTCCACAAGACATTCCCTTGAAAATCAAAATAGATTATTTTAAGTTGATCTTCTCCCGCACCCATATGAATAAATCCTCCATTTTGAGTAGCAATCATATCACTTAATCGGTATCGACTATCTGGCCGATACCTTTTCATCCAAGAAGGATTGCCCTCTAGATCTGTTTTAGTAACACCAAACCGATCCAAACCATTGGAAAAAGAGAGAAATAAAAATTGATTATAATTAGCAATTCGCTGAGGAACAATAAGTCTGCCAGGGGAAATGATGGTTTTACTATACAAATCTATTTCACAGTCTTGTGTATAGACGTTGACGGTTACGATATGGGTAGAATCGCAGCCTGATTGATTGGTGAAAGTAGTAGCATAGGTGCCAGCAGCAGACACGATATTTCCATTGACCAAGGCAGATTGTCCTTCGTACAAACTAATACCTTCTTGCGTATAATACTGGTCCGCATAATTAACGATTACTTGATGAAACGAATCGCAACCATTCGGAGTGATAAACATTCCTTGGTAAGTACCCGCTTGGGTAACTTCTTCGCCAAATAAATCTATCGAGGTTCCGGTGCAAAGGTCAAGCGTATCGGTGGAAACCAGCGGACTATTTTGTTCTTCACAAGCATTAAAACTAATAGCGGATGTTTCGATTGGAATAAACTGACCTGGTATAACAATCATTTCGCCTTCGTCGGTAATAAAGTCTAAGTCTTGATGGGTGATGGTGATATCTTCAAGGGAAAATTCGGTAAATTCACCGGGGCAGTTGGCGGTAAGATCAAAGTCGGTTCTTATAAAAGAAAGGGCCTCTGGATTTGAACTTCTAGAAGCTAGGTAAATTGATCCATCTACTATTTGCTGGACATTGCCACTTATGGCATTGGTAGATTCGGTTTCCTCAAAACTTTGTTGAGCGGTTAACTCCAAGTCCTCAGAAAAGCGCAGGAGCGAAAAATCAAAGGAGTTATTAATAAAGTTGTTATTAGTGCAGGAAATGATTATGTCATTATTAGGTGTGCGTGTTATATCATTAGGAAATAATCGAGTTTGGGTGGAAAGATCTTTAGCAGCAAGAACATTTCCAAAGGCATCTAAATCCAGTAAGGCAATTTTAGAATAATTGGTTAGATTGGTTAGGCGGGGCATCAAATAATAGCCATTCCCATTTTGCTTTGTTGTCATAAAGGTGCCGAAGGCAGATGGTGCACTGTATTTTTTACCCCATTCAGGATTTCCATTTGTATCCGTTTTTATGAGCCAAGTACTTAGATCATTTAAACTGCTATATCCACCAATCATATATCCGTCGTCCGATGTTTGAATAAGCAATTCTTGTCCTCCATTATTTGGCGTTTCACCGTTCACTGAAAATGCCATTCTTTGTCGCCAAATAAAATCTCCTTCGGGGGTGAGTTCGGATAAGGTAACCCAACCGATTATTTGGCCTGCAAGTCTGGACGTACCAGCGATTACGAGATTACCCTGATTATTTTCTAAAATACTATTGATTCTACTAAGGGTTAAATCGTAATAGTTTCTAAACCAAAGCGTATTACCTTCATTATCTAATTTTAATAACCCAGTTTGTTCGGTACTTCCTGTATCAGTGATGAGTACGATGATTCCTCCGTCGCTGGTAGCTACTAATCCTCGAATCCGAATGGCTACATTGGAGTTGAAATTAATTTCATGGCTTTTTGACCAGAGGACTTCTCCTTCTTTGGTTAGTTTGGAGACGCCAACGACTTTAGTTCCTATAGGACGATGCTTATAGGCAATGAAAAAATTAAGTCCATTTTGAGCTAATAGTGGCGCTTCCATTTCTACTCCCGCTATTTCTATCCGTTTTTGAATACCGGGTAGCTGACAATCCTGCGCATGGCTAGTCGCCTGAGTAGATGCTAGGTAAGCTAATAAGAATATCCAGTAAGATCGTAAAATTCGTTGGCTCATTGATGGCGTATATGCAATGCTGATGATAGAAACTCTGATAGTAAACCTTCATTATCTAAATAAGTTGAAAATGAAAAACGTTGCATCTGTTTTTTATTTAACAATAGAATTAGCTCTCAAAAAAATAATTTCATTTTTTTTCATCAACCATGCAACGTAATTGATGTTAGTCTTATTTAATTGGCAACGGATGTCCTATAAATCTTTAAAAAACATTTTATTAAAAAATATAAACATGAAAAAGTCTTTATTCTTTATAAGTCTATTTTTAGTCTTGGTTATGAGTTGTAGAAAAGAAACCATCACCAATACCGTAATGGAAGAAGATCCATTTGTACCGACCCAGTTGCCTTTGTATGAACCGACGGTAACCTCCGTTAATGGTTCTGTGGTCGGAACGGTAGTGGATGAAAACGGCGAGCTAGTCGAAGGAGCTCGTGTAACCTTAGGTACCAGTAATACCTCTACAGACGTCTTTGGAATTTTCAAATTTGAAAGTCAGGAATTGAACCAAAATGGAACCTTTGTTCAGGTAGAAAAAGACGGATACTTTTTAACGGGACGCAGGTTTTATCCATTGGATGGAAAAGAAGAGGTTGTCCGGATTGAACTATTACCGATTATCTATGACCAATCTTTTACGGCCGATAATGGTGGGACTATAGCCATTAGTGGAGATGGTGGTAATATTGTTTTTACGGAAAATAGTATAATCGATGCAGCAGGCAATGCTTATAGTGGCACCGTTCAAGTGGCAACTAAATGGTTGGCGCCCGATCAAGCCAGTACTTTGGATCAAATGCCTGGTGCTTTAATGGGCGTAACCACCGAAGCAGAAGAAGTTGGATTGAGTACGTATGGAATGGTTGGTGTGGAACTACGTGGTGAAAGTGGTCAACCCTTAAATCTTGCCGAAGGAACTACCGCTACTATTGAATTAAATATCCCAGATGCGATGCAGGCTTCTGCTCCTGAGACAATTCCACTATGGTCTTTTGATGATAGTTTTGGTATTTGGATGGAAGAAGGAAGTGCCAATAAAGTCAACGGAAAATACGTAGGAGAAGTTGCTCATTTTTCTTTTTGGAATTGTGATGCGCCTTTCCCAGTCATCCGCTTTGATGCGGTGATTGTAGATGAAGCAGATGGACAACCACTGCCGGGTCTACAAGTTCGGGTAGTGAATAGTGATAATACACTCAGCGGTTCTGGAGTCACGAGTATCGCAGGAGCAGTAGGTGGATTAGTGCCTGCTAATAGTTCTTTAAATTTAGAAATTATTTCTTCTTGTGGAGATGTTTTAGCGGTTTTTCCTTTTCAGACCACAAATATGAATATTGACTTAGGAATCCTTCAAGTTAGTTTTCCAATCATTAATATAACGGGAAATGTAATTGATTGTAATGGAGACTTAGTGACGAATGGGGTAGTAATGATTTCTGTCAATGGGATCATCCAAACCTTCCCGCTTTTGACCAATCCCTTTTCGATTAACGTACCGGGATGCGAAGTCACCAATTCAATTCAAATATTAGGAGGAGATATCGATGCCCAGCAACAAGGCGGATTTGTCGATGCACCCTTTGGTTCTAAAATTACGGTTGGATCTTTAGAGGCTTGTGGAGAAGAATTATTAGGGTTTCTTAAGTTGACCGTCAATGATGTGACAACACGGTATTTTAAAATTAGCAATACGCCACAATTACCAGATACGATTACGCCATTTATTACTTACATTTTTATGAATAGCATCGATCAGATTGCACCACTGATGGATGATACTTTACGAGCTTCGGTGTTATTCAATAAAGTTACAGCTGGTGATTGGTCGGACTTTAATAGTATCGATTATATGATTGATACGGAGAATGGTTGGTTTTTAAATAGTAATAGCGGACTATCAGAGTTCATTGTGGATCAATACAGTCCTTTCACTGGCGGTATTATTTCTGGCTATGGATCTGGGGTTATGCAAAATACCTATAATGGCAACAATACCACTGTTGATGTAGATATAAGTTTTAGGACTGTCCGAGTCCAATAACTTTAAAAAGCCAATAGAATGGTCGGTGAGTTCTTTTCAACTTGCCGACCCTATTCAAAAAAAGAGGAAGAACCAATAACTAACAAAAAACGAACCTTAGAAACGGTGACGGAGGAACAAAACTTAATCGCTCAATGTCAGGCTGGTGATAAAGTAAGCCAGTTTGCCCTCGTTAAGAAATTTTCGGGAATGCTCCTGACGGTTTGTCGTCGGTATGCCCGAGATGATGCGATGGCGCAGGACCTAGTACAAGAGACGTTTATTTTAATTTTTTCAAACATCAAAAAATATAAAGCTACGGGATCTTTTGAAGCTTGGATGCGACGAATAGCGATTAATTGCTCTTTACAAATGATTGGACGTTCTTATTTTAAAAATGAAATGAATGTCACCGAATCTACCCAGTCAACGCTAGCTTCTAATAGTGATCCCAAAATTTTTGCGCAGCTGGCTACGGAAGAAATAATTAAACTTATACAGACCTTACCCGACGGTTACCGAACGGTACTCAATCTGTACATCATAGAAGGGTTTAGTCATCAAGAAATAGCCGACGCCTTAGATATTTCTATTAATACTTCTCGTAGCCAGTTATTGCGTGCACGAAAACGGTTGATTAATATGATGACCGATTTTCCTAAACAGTTACTTGCATGAAAAATAAAAAATTTGACCAGGGACTAAAATCTGAATTAGAACATTATCAGTCTTCCGCTGATCCTAATGCCATTTGGGCTGCCATCGAGTCAGAAGTCGAACAGATTAATGAGGAAGTCGAACAAAAAAATCGACGACCATTCGTCTGGATTTTTAGTCTATTATTTATTGGATTGGTGACAGGAACCCTCCTTATCGGAAAATGGAAGACTGCGACGACAGAACCATCCGTTACTAACTTAGTCAATCAAACGACCCATACCGATCTACCAAATATTTCTATATCGAATCTTGCTGAAAATAAAACCTCTACCTCAAAAGCAACAGCATTTTCTACAGAAAAAATTGAAACGCCTAAAAATATTAATCTTGAAAAAAATATAAAAGCCTCTAAAAAAATAAATACTCCAATAACCCTCGTTAAAAATAAACCAACTACGGAAAGCTTGGATGTTGATCTATCACAAAATTTGGTAATTAAAAAACTGAATAATAATTCCCCTAAGAAAGTGGATGATGGGCATTCTGATTTTGTAAAGCCTTCAAAGGCTACGGTCGTCCTAATAGATCAAATTTTTTCTACCGAAATAAAATCCAACGCAAATATTACTTCCAAGTCCTTACAGACCCTTTCCGATAAAATAATACTTTTGGATCTTCCCTTTGCTGACCTATCTCAAATAACGCCTCCGGAAATTGTTGAGATTTTGTCTTTGGCCGAACGCCGCCGACGTCGCACACCTGCTTGGAATCTTGGACTAGAAATACAAGGTGGTGCCGCTTTCACCAATCGAACATTATCGCTCAATAATAGCGAAAATCAAACCTACCTAAATCGCCGAGCAGCAACAGAGTCCGTACTAGAAACTGTGCAACTTGGTGCCTCCGTTGAATTTCAACACCGATCAGGTTTTTCAATTCGGACTGGTATGCAATGGTCTCGGATTGCTGAAAAATATCAGATTGAGGAAACCACTACCGTGGCTAATATCGAAAACACCTTGGTTTCTTATTCCCTCAATATGAACCAAGATACGGTCAATCGAACTTATGATGATATTGTTCGTACTTCCACGATTACCACTACCCGCGAAGGTTTTAATCGATATCGCTTACTTGATATTCCATTGTTGTTGGGGTATCATTTAAAAAATGAAAATTGGTCCGTGGGACTAGAAACAGGGATTTTGACCAACCTAAGTTTATCAACCAAAGGATATATCTATGATGAGAATAATGAGTTAATTGACTTGGCAACGAGTCAAGCAAGTTTTTATAAATCCAGTGTCGGAATCGGTTTTTATGTTGGCGTAACCGGAAGGGTAGCGTTGACCGATAATACGCAAATTACCATCAGTCCTTTCTATCGAAAAAATGCTGGAAGTTTTACCTTGTCAGAAGGGCTGCTTGCGCAGAAGTATGGTTGGCTGGGATTGAATCTTGGAATGCGATATGGGTTTTAGTTTTAGGTAGTGGTTAGATAACAACATTCGTCTTTTAATTTTTTTTTCCTGTTTTTTTGATGGTTAGCTTGTTGGCTTTGTCGGCTGACCTAGAGTGTTAAACAAAAAATGCTATTAAGTTAGGCACCGTTTTGTGTATCAACTCATAGTTATTTCGCTCCTACGGAGCTTGTCAATCCTGTTTTTGTCTTTGTTATTAACCTATCGCTCCTCTGGAGC
>CALFWZ010000239.1 GCA_937928405.1 uncultured Saprospiraceae bacterium | reverse complement strand
AAAGTCGACTATATCCGTATTGTTAATCGTAATTACATCCCCAAAAACATCCGGACAAATCCCATCCGACGTAAAGGTGATATCATACGATTGACCAGCAACCGTAGAACTGATCAAAATTTCTCCAGTGGAAGGATCTATTGTTGCTCCATTGTTAATACTAAACATTCCAGAACTAGCAGGGAAGGCATCTGGGAAAATATTTCCTCCATTTGAACAAGCACTTGGCACATAATCAAAACTGGCATCGTCTGATGCACCTATCGTTATGTTATCCGTCGCAACATCTGGACACGCTCCCGTAGAGGTAAACGTAATGGTATATGACTGACCAGCGGTCGTCGTTCCTATCGATATCTCTCCAGTAGTCGCATCTATTAACGCGCCATTGTCTATACTAAAAAAGCCAGAGACACTAGGAGGAACGCTTGGAACTATATTCGATCCGTTAGCACAAACATTCGATACATAATCAAAACTGGCATCATCCAATGGATCTATCATGATATTATCCGTCGTAACGTTTGGACAAGCTCCCGTGGAGGTAAACGTAATGGTATAGGATTGACCAGCAGTCGTCGTTCCTATCGATATCTCTCCGGTCGTCCCATTGATCGTCGCTCCATTATCGATGCTAAACATTCCAGAGACAGTAGGAGAAACGGAAGGAAAAATATTTACACCACCAGCACAAGCATTCGGTACATAATCAAAACTGGCATCATCCAATGGATCTATCGTGATATTATCCATCGCAACATCTGGACACGCTCCCGTGGAAGTAAATGTAATCGTATACGATTGACCTGCGGTCGTCGTTCCTATTGATATTTCTCCGGTTGTCCCATCTATCGTCGCGCCGTTGTCTATAGTAAATATACCAGAGACACTAGGAGGAACGCTTGGAACTATATTCGATCCGTTAGCACAAACATTCGATACATAATCAAAACTGGCATCATCTGATACATCTATCGTTATATTATCCATCGCAACATCTGGACAGGCTCCCGTGGAGGTAAACGTAATCATATATGATTGACCAGCGGTCGTCGTTCCTATCGATATCTCTCCGGTCGTCCCATCTATCGTCGCACCATTGTCTATACTAAACATACCTGATACACTAGGAGGAACCGTAGGAAGTATATTGGATCCGTTGGCACAAGCATTCGATACATAATCAAAACTGGCATCATCCAATGGATCTATTGTGATATTATCCATCGCAACGTCTGGACAGGCTCCCGTGGAGGTAAACGTAATCGTATATGATTGACCAGCGGTCGTCGATCCTATTGAAATCTCCCCAGTTGTCCCATCTATCGTCGCGCCGTTGTCTATACTAAACATACCTGATACACTAGGAGGAACGCTTGGAACTATATTCGATCCGTTAGCACAAACATTCGATACATAATCAAAACTGGCATCATCTGATACATCTATCGTTATATTATCCGTCGCAACATTTGGACAGGGGCCCGTGGAGGTAAACGTAATCATATATGATTGACCCGCAGTCGTCGTTCCTATTGAAATCTCCCCAGTCGTCCCATCTATCGTCGCACCATTGTCTATACTAAACATACCTGATACACTAGGAGGAACGCTTGGAACTATATTCGATCCATTAGCACAAGCATTCGGTACATAATCAAAACTGGCATCATCGAGTGCGTTAATATTGATTGTGAACATATCCATTTCCATGCAGCCAATCATACTACTCACTGTTACCATTACAGTAGCTGAACCACTAGCGACATCACCAGGGCCTGGCGTGTACATTGTATTGTTAATATTATCGAATGTAAAGCTACCATCACTTGGAACAACTGTCGTCCAAGAAATAGTATTAGTCATATCTGTAGAGCCAGCATCTAGATTAGCCGAACCATTTAAACAGATTGGATCATCTCCGGTAATCATCACCGTAGGACCAGCTAACAAATTCACCGTAATTGGAACTATATTTGGTGCGGTGGCAATTGCACAATTATCATCACTGATTGAAACATATAATTCTGGAGCAGGAGCTACCGTAAAGTCAAGACAAGACGGGTCGGGTAAAGGGAGAGCACCCGTTGATGGATCACCATCATACCAAGTCAAAGTAGCACCACCGCTAGAAAAAATAGTGTTGTTGTCAGTGTATGGATCGTAACAAGTTTCGTCTTGGCAGATGCTTACTTGGGTGACATCTGGGGTTTGGTTGGGAGTGGTAATGGAAGCATCGTTGTCATTGCAATCGTCGGTTACTACAAATCCGTCACAATCATTATCTATTCCACAGGTACCACAACCTACTAGAACTGGTCCAGGTAGCGTGCTTTCATCTGAGGAGCAGTAGACACTTACATTGTCAATTGCTAGATCTTCAGCTGTTTCGTTTAGGCCATCAATGGCAATGAGAATACCTAATGTTGTTCCCTGACCAGGAATTTGAAAACAATAAGTGGTCAATGTATTAGTCAACGGATTAGAATCTCCTACCATATCACAATCTAAGTCAAATGCAGGATTAGAGTCTTGGCCTTGATCTTCAATTGAGGTTAACGTAAATGGGGTACCATCGATGGTCACACTAATTGTAACATTGGAAGGAGGGTCCCAGCCTTCGCTAGGAATCAATCCATTACCCCAAGCAGCAATATCAAAACAGAAATATAATGCGTCAGAGCCTAAGCAACTCGAAATATCAATACCTGTCCATTCTGCAAATTCATAATCATCACCAACAGGACCACAAACGTTCACTCTATCTGTATCGTAGGCAGCTAGAAAATTGCCCATAAGATTATTGTAAAGTCCAGTAAACGCGGGAGCCATTTCAATAAAGCCGTTAGCAGCACAGCCACCTCCGTTTTCACAAACAACGCCATAGTGACTAAGTTCAGGATCACCTCCACATTGATTTGCGGCATTGAAAGTTGCCGTGATATTACTCCCATCAAAATCATCTAACCAAATTTGTTGACCATAAGCATTTGTTGATAAAAGAATAAAAGATAGGAGGATACAACAAAAAATTCTCATGGTTAATTTGTATTGTGTTGTTATACAATATTTTGAATACATTCTGTATAAAATTCGTTATTTATAATAAAGGCTCAAACAGGAACCTACTATGAGCTTGTGATTCACTTAGAAAGATAAAATAGTAGAGGAATTAATTACACCTCATTAAAAAATTCCATTTGGTAAGATCTTGTCTCTACCTGTAAAGCACTAATAGGATCTTTAATTAAATATAGGTAAATGATTGTTCCTGAGAATAGCAATAAAGACTAGAACGGCTTACTCTAAATTGGTCGACCAATAATTGGTATACCAAATTTAGCTTAAATTTCGACAAAAGAGAAGAAAAGTAAATTTTTTTTGTTCCCTTCTGAATGCAGATGGCATATATTCGGTAAAATGAGATGAAATAGGATATAAAACCCTCCCAATTAGCCTGAAATATAGAAATGATTTTAAATGGAAAACACTAAATCAGATACTTCCTAAGAAAATCAGATGATAGGAGAAAAAGACAGGTTATACATGTAATTAATTTGATTGAAACTTATCTCTCCATCCTTAAAATCATCACTGCCAAGGGCGCCAAATCCAACACCAAATGCTGCTTCTGTCCATGCCATGTTTCTTTGACTGGAACTAAATCACCACTATTAAGTTTCCCACTGCCACCATATTGTGTAGCATCGGTATTGAGGATTTCTTTCCATTTTTTTCCCGTAGGAACACCCACTTTGTAGGATTCATGGACAACAGGAGTAAGGTTACAGACAACCAAAATATCTTTGGATTTTTTAAGCCCTTTGCGTAGATAAACCACGACACAATTTTTATGATCTCCGTGATCAATCCACTGGAATCCTTCTGGACTAAACTGTTGTTCATAAAGCGCTGGCGTATCTCGATAAAGTTTGTTCAAATCAGCGGAGAGTGCTTTAATTCCTTGATGATATTCGTATTGCAACAACCACCATTGTAAACCTTGCTCAAAACTCCATTCTGTGGTTTGTGCAAATTCTCCCCCCATAAACATTAGTTTTGTGCCAGGATGAGTCATCATGTAGCCATATAGCGTCCGCAAGTTCGCAAACCGTTGCCATTCATCACCAGGCATTCGACTAATCAGAGAACCTTTACCATGCACTACTTCATCATGAGACAATGGCAACATGAAATTTTCACTAAAAGCATATACCGTACTAAATGTAAAATCATTTTGATGAAAAGAACGATATATCGGATTACGCGCAAAATAATTTAGAGAATCATGCATCCACCCCATCATCCATTTTTGGCCAAAGCCTAAACCACCTGCATAAACTGGTGCAGAAACACCACTAAACGAAGTAGATTCTTCAGCAATCGTAACAACATCGGGAAATTCTTGATAGACCGCTGTATTAAAATCTTTTAGAAAAGAGATTGCTTCTAAATTTTCGTTTCCACCAAACTTATTCGGGATCCATTGTCCTTCTTCTCGAGAATAATCTAAGTACAACATAGAAGCTACCGCATCTACTCGTAGTCCATCGGCGTGGTAAACATCTAGCCAAAAAAGCGCATTTGAAATCAAAAAATTACGTACTTCATGGCGACCATAATTAAATATACAACTCTTCCAATCTGGATGAAATCCTTTCCGAGGATCAGCGTGGTCGTAGAGATGCGTTCCATCGAAATCCGCTAATCCATGAGCATCTTCTGGAAAATGTGATGGTACCCAGTCAAGGATAACACCAATACCTGCGGCATGAAAGGCATCGACCATTTGCATGTACTCTTCCGGTGTACCAAAGCGAGCACTTGGTGCAAAATAACCAGTAAGTTGATAACCCCAAGATGGCCCATATGGATGTTCCATAACTGGCATAAATTCCACATGGGTATAATTCATTTCCTTGACATACGCTACGAGTTGATCAGCCATTTCTAAATAACTAAGCGAACGATCAATTGCATATTTTTTCCAAGATCCAGGATGTACTTCGTAAACAGAATAAGGCTGTGGTTTTCCGGCCTTCTTTTTACGAGCGGCCATCCATTTTTTGTCTTTCCACTTATACGCTAAGTGCCAGACAACCGAAGCTGTCTGTGGTGGATTTTCCCAACGACGTGCAAACGGATCTCCTTTTTCCAATAAACGACCGCTAGGGGCAGTAATGGCATATTTATAAATTTCGCCATGACCAATCGCAGGTATAAATCCTTCCCAAATACCAGAACCATCCGGTCGAGGACGAAGTGGATGAGTTTGTCGGTTCCATCCGTTAAAATTACCAATTACACTCACATTTTGTCCATTTGGTGCCCAAACTGCAAAATAAGTCCCTTGTTCACCATTGTGTTCAACTAGGTGACTTCCTAATTTTTCATAGAGTCGGTAATGCTTTCCCTCTCGAAAAAGATGAATATCCAAATCGGTTAATAAAGAAAATGATTGGGTACTAATTGATTGAGACATAGGTGTATTTTCTGTGTAGAATGAACGTCTGTGTATTTGACTTGATTTATTAAAATTTTATCAACTTTAATAGTGCCCAAAATAGGGAGAAAAGACGAAGTAATACAATGATTTAGTCGGTTTTTCTTTTTTTAAGAAAATGCCTATTTTTATCTACCATACATTATTTTTCGATTTTGAGCAGCAGGTTCATAAAGTAAAGTGGTAGGTTACGTATAATCCTGTCCAAGTACCACAAAATCTGACAAACTAAAGCTGGATCAATTTCGTTATTTTTACGTATGCTGTATTTTAGATTTGTCAAATTCATCATAATATAGTTTGGTTATCCAAATCTTTGTCTATTTAACCACCAAAACATGAAATTAAAACTACCCTTACTTGTTCTACTGTTATTAATATCTCATGTTGGACTTTTGGCAACACATAACCGAGCGGGAGAAATAACCTATATCCAAACGGGGCCTCAAACTATCGAAATTACGATTACTACTTATACCAAAACCAGCAGTACCAACGCTGACCGAAATGAGCTCGAAGTATTCTGGGGAGATGGTACTTCCGAAAATCTCCTACGAATCAATGGTCCTGAAATAGATGGTGTTCCCAATGGTGAACCCTTAGCCAACGATACCAAAATAAATATTTACAAAGGAACCCATGTATACCCTAGTCTTGGCCACTTTGTGATCAGTATGAATGATAAAAATCGAAATGGTCAGATTTGTAATGTTAACGGGGCAAGTCCAGATAATGTTTCTTTTCATTTACAGACCACCGTTACCCTATTTAATCAAACTTTTGAAGCACCGAATAACTCTCCTATTTTATTACAGGCACCGATTGATATTGGTTGTGTAGGACAACCCTTTCAACACAATCCAAATGCCTATGATATCGACGGGGATAGTCTAGCCTACCGGTTAATTGTTCCTTTACAGGCTCCAAATTCTCCAGTACCGCTCTATAAATTTCCAGATGAAATTCAGCCTGGTCCGGACAACAATATTACTTTTAATGAAAAAACAGGCGATTTTTTTTGGTTTAGTCCTCAACAAGAATGTGAGTATAATATCGCATTATACATCATCGAATACCGAGATGGAAATCCAATTGATACGCTAATTCGTGATTTACAAATCCTAATCGAAACCTGTGACAATCTTCCTCCTGAAATTGAAACGGAAGAAGAAATTTGTGTGGTCGCTGGCGAACTAATTGAGTTTGAAGTAATTGCCACAGCTCCCGAAATGGAATCCGAACAACTGGTTAATCTAACTGCTACAGGCGGACCTTTTGAGCTGGCCATCAGTCCCGCTACTTTTGATGAAGCCCGCTTTTACGAAGAGCAACCCCTGACGCGTACCTTCCGTTGGCAAACCCAATGTGAACATATCGAAGATCAGTTCTACACAGTCATTTTCCGATCTGCAGATAATTTTCCTGTTACCATCGATCCGACCAGTGGTGATACCTCCTTTTTGTCCACACTGAAAGTCGTTCGAATAAAAGTGGTCGGCCCAGCACCAGAAGAAGTGGCTGCTTTTCCCGATAATGGACAAGTAGAAGTCAGTTGGAAAAATCCTTACATCTGCGAAGATGCCGCCAATGAATATTTTAGAGGTTTCACGGTTTGGAGGCGAATTAACAGTAATAATTTTCCCATTGATACTTGTGAAACTGGACTCGCAGGACAAGGATATACTAAAATTACTCCACAAACTGTGCAAGATGCCGATGGAGATCGCTACGTCTATATTGACTTTGAAGTAGAAAGAGGCTTGACTTATTGCTACCGAATTTTGGCCGAATTTTCACGGCTAACACCTAGTGGTTTTGCCTTTAATCGAATTGAGAGTTTGCCTTCTGACGAGGTCTGTGTACAGTTGAGTAGAGACATTCCATTACTGACCAATGTAAGTGTGCAATCCACCGATACCAACAACGGTACCATCGAAGTCATCTGGTCGACACCCAATGCCGAAGACTTGGACACGTTGATGAATCCAGGACCGTATGTATATGAACTCTGGCGTGCAACAGGTAATACGAGTACTGGGTTTGAGCTAGTTCCAGGCGCAACTTTTACCGCAGATAATTTTTATCAAGCAGTGGACACCACATTTTTGGATACCGGACTTAATACAACAGACAACGCTTACACGTATCGCATTGGATTTTATGTTAACAATGAACCAGAGCCCATTGATTTTAGTCCAACGGCCTCATCTATTTATATCAACATAGCTGAAACAGACAATACCAATATTCTTTCGTGGAACGAAGCGACCCCTTGGAATAATTATCTATATCGGATTTTCCGCTTTCAAAATAATACATTTACGCTAATCGACAGTACAGATCAACAAACGTATGCTGATACTGGATTATTAAACGGACGAGAATATTGTTATCGGATTGAGAGTGAAGGAAGTTATAATATTGCAGGCGTCAAATCTCCACTCTTTAATCTATCACAGGAAAATTGTGGAACGCCTTTGGATACCGTTCCTCCTTGTCCGCCGATTTTGGTGGTAGGGAATTTATGTGATGAAGTCGAAGAGAATTTCCCGGAAGAAGATTTTATTAATGAATTGATTTGGCAGAATCCCAATTTTATTTGTCTCGAAACAGATGATGTCGTGGGCTACCGCGTTTACTTTTCCGAACGAGAAGGCGGAGAGTTAGGATTGATTTATTCCACGGAACGCTCGACAGATACTACTTTTATGCATAAGCCAGATTTTGGAATTGCAGGCTGTTATGGCGTAACGGCAATTGATACGTTTAATAACGAAAGTGTGTTAAGTAATATTATTTGTGTCGACAATTGTCCAGAGTATACTTTACCGAATGTTTTCACTCCTAACGGTGATGGTGCCAATGAACGGTTTATTCCCTTTCCTTATCGATTTGTAGAAAGCGTAGATTTTCAAGTTTTCAACAAATGGGGAAATCTGGTCTTTGAAACCAATGATCCAGATTTAAACTGGGATGGTAAAAATTTAAATGGTAAAGACTTGAACGAAGGGGTTTATTATTATTCCTGTCGGGTCTTTGAAAGTCGGGTAAGTGGCGTCCGGCAGAATCCAGATATTTTGAAGGGATGGATTGAATTGATACGGTGATTTTCGGATGCGGAGATGTGTGGATTTTTGTTTTATTGTCCAGAAAGCAGTTGTCAGTTAAGAAATATTAGGTTAATTAAAGCGTGAGGGTTTATACTATTTCGGTGATGGTTCCCTCGATAACCCCTTTAACGAATGCTTCGGTAACGCCTAATACATCGGTGATTAAAGAAACGGACAATTCTTTCTCTACCATCTTCTTTATTGCTTGAACATTTTTATTGTGCAAACCCTTTTTCTCTCCTTTTTTGATTCCCGCTTTGATTCCTTTCTTGATTCCCTGCTCTTCTCCTTCGGCAAAATAAGCTTCTATGGCATTCATAATCTTTGATTTTAAAGAGAAAGAAATATAAGATAATTACGTGCTTATTCCATTTCTTTTATGCTTCCCGCGATAACACCTTCAACGAATACTTCGTTAACTCCTAATACATCGATGATTAAAGAAACGGGCAATTCTTTCTCTACCATCTTCTTTATTGCTTGAACATTTTTATTGTGCAAACCCTTTTTCTCCCCTTCTTTGATTCCCTCTTTGATTCCTTTCTTGATTCCCTGCTCTTCTCCTTCGGCAAAATAAGCTTCTATGGCATTCATAATCTTTGATTTTGATTTTTCAGAAGTTTCTTCGAGTAATTTTGATACCTCTGGTTTACTAATATCGTAATTTTTTATTAAAAATACAACCATCGTTTTTTGATATATATCATTATCGACCTCTACCAAAAACCCGAAATGTTGTCGGATGTAGGCTTGATTCTTATGGTGTTTAAAAGTTAGCAGGCTGTTGGTCAAGAAACGTTTTTTTAAACGTCTTAGTTTCTCATCGCTTTCATTATTCAGGTCAATTAAATGCAAATCGAAATTTGGGATATAAGATTTTAAATCATCTCCAATTTTACCCGAAAACATGTCCGTAAATTTTCGTTCTTTCCATTTGTCCTCGCCATGATATAGAATGACTGAGACAACAGGTGTGATTTCTTTTGAGTTATCTCGTTGTTGTTCCCATATTTTGAGCATATATCCTAGTAATTGTAAATGAGGATTTTTAGCATAGTAACTTTTATGCTCAAAGAGTAAGGTTATTAATAGTTTCTTTTTATTTTCTCCATAATTACAACTGTATACCACGTCAGCATATAGCCGAGATAATTCGGGTGATAAATAAGAAATGCTTTCTGCTTTTAAAGTGGAAATATCCAAATTTGCTAAAAGTGGTGTGGGAAAGAAATTTTCCACAAATTCTTCCACCATCTCCTTTTTTTGAAAAACATACTCAAACAATTTCGCATAAGGATGATGTGTGTTTTTTTTTGATTTGCTCATAGCTCACAATAAAAACAATTTATTTTAAATATAAAAATAAAAAACTATTTTATTGTAAATGAAAATTATGGACATTGTGCAAATGCTGATTAACATCAAAGCAATAAACTCACGTCTCCCGAAAACTGAACCATTACACCATCCAAAAACAATATTTCTGCAACATATACAAACACACCGGGATTCATTTTCTCTGATTTAAAATAGCCATCCCAACCATGAGCAGGGTCATTGGGTGCGAAGGATTCGTCCGCAAAAACAAGGGCGCCCCAACGATTATAAATACGAAAGCTGATAACTTCCTCTACTTCTTTATCGCTGTAAATCATAAAGACATCGTTCTCTCCGTCGCCATTCGGGCTGAAGGCATTGGGAATATAAATAGGACGAGGTTTGTTAACCGTGATGGTGGTTTCATCCGTGGCAATACATCCTTTTTCATCGGTGATAATCAGTTGATAATCCGTCGTAAAATAAGGGACCGTAATACTCGCCGGACAAGTATCACAAACCATCATCGCTGCTGGTTCCCACTGGTAAAATAAGGGACCGTCCGCATTGGTATAACTCCGAAGGTTTACGGGGCACCCCAACACGACACTCGTATCTGGAGAAACCACCAAATACAACGGATCAGGCGAATCGACGATAACAAACGTTTCTGAAATACAACCAAATTCATCTTGTCCATATACGGTATAATCACCAGCGGGTAAATCATTAAAATTAATCGTGGAAGAAAAATTGATACCATCCAAACTAAAGAGCATATCCATCAAACTAGGGTCCATCTGAATCGCACCATCAGCATCACCAAAACAGGAAACATCTGTTACCTCATAAGGAACAGACAATGGAATTATGGCTTCGCTAATCACCGTAACAATAGAATCACAACCATATTGGCTCGTCAATACAAATTCCTGAATGGTCCCCGGGCTTAATTCAACTCCTTCGTATTCCAGCGTTTCACCAAGGCAGATAGATATATTCATCTCAGTATTAGTTGGAAAAAACGGTATGACTAAGATGGAATCTACACTGTAGCAGCCTGCGTTATTGCGGGCAATTACGCGGTATAATTGGGTATCCTGAGGAAAAAGGTTGACACTAGCACAGGTCGGGCAATCTATTCCCATTTCAGGTAACCACTGGTAAGTATCAAATCCTGACAAGGAGATACCAAGGCTATCTCCCTCACAAATAACTCGATCTCCGCCCAAATCCAAGACCGTATTTTCATCCAAAAGAATATGGACCGTATCCGTTACACGATAACATTCTTTCGTCGCCGTTACCCAGTAGGTTCCAGGGCCGACCGCGGTATAATGTTGGCCAATCTGTCCATCCTGCCAACGATATTCATCCCAACCTTCATCGGCAGATAAAAAGGTAACCCCATTATCACAAACCGTTTGGTCTGGTCCAATATCTAAAACTTCAGTGGCATTATTGACAGGAAGTATGATGATATTATTTTGATAATTACATTCGTAAATATTTGTAAAAGGAAAATTTTCAGAAAGATCATAAGGTGTTGCGAGACTCCCATCGTCATTTATTACAAGATATAAAGTATCGATACCAGCCGGAACAAGGGTAGTTTCAGTATACGAAGCACCAGGCACCAATCCTGTATTGCTTTGAATTACTTCAAAAAAACCATCGGTAGTCGTAAGTGGATTTTCTGTTCTCATGGTAGCATAAATAGTCCCAGTGGTTGGGGCATCTCCTTGATTAGTGATCGTTAATTCGACATAGTTCTGTTGGTTATAACAAATGATGTTTCCTGCTACCACAAGATCCGCAGCAGGAAATTGACGATTCGCATATTGGGTTAAAAAATTATTGAGCACCAAACTATCTCCTACAATATGATGGGATTGTTGTTGAATAGGGATTCTTAAATTATCGTTGATATTCGTATTAAAATATTGGTGCTGGTTCCAGAGTTTTCGCGTTGGAATCCAGGGAGTTCCACCGGAACCGAAGGCTTTCAATTCATTGGAACAACTACAGAGAATTTCGGTCGCACCATCTGCATCTACATCTACCACGACTGGGTATTCAACGCGAGTTCCGGAGACACAAGGAGCCGCAGAGAGTTCTGCTCCGTTGCTACCGTTGAGGATTAAAATTTCTGATTCCGTTCGGTAAACAACTTCGCTGGCACCATCATTATTAAAATCAAAAACACTACTGCCTGTTTGTCCCGACCAATCGTCTGTGGTAATAGACCACTCCACCGTCCACTCATTATTAAATGGCTTTAGTACCCGATAATTAAAAGGCGTACAAACACCAATTTCTAGTTTTTGATCGCCATCAAAATCTGCAATATTTACTTGAGCAATAAATCCGGAATTGGTCGTGACGGTAAAAACGTCGTATAATACATCGTTGGTTTGCAAATTCCAAGCATAAATAATACCCGTTGATCCGTCGCCTGTATTTCCTGTTACGACCGCATCAAGATCACCGTCTAAATCGATATCAGCGATGCTTGTCCAGCCGTCTTCTGCCCCCATAGCAGTTCGCTCAATGGTTAGTTGTGGATTGGTATTACTTAAATTGACCGAGTAAACCATTCCTCCTGCCACCAGTTCTAAACCCGTACAATCTGCACAAGCATCATCTGGCAATACATCTACCGCTACCGAAAAAGAAGAAGCACGAAGTACCGACTGCGTTCCTCCATAGGTTTTCATTCCTCGATGGCTAAGCTCATTTCCGGAGACAATTAAATTTCCGGTGATGGCATTAAAAATCATATTTTGTACATAGACTTCGGCGACCCCATCTTGATTAAAATCTGCAATGCTGATGGTGTTGCCATCCTCCAGATCATTATATCCGGCAGGTACATCAGACATCCACTTTTCAATATAATTGGTACCATCAAAACTATAACAGAGAATACGTCGTCGTACGTCTCCATTGATGATAGCACCACCTGTATAATTTGTGTTGTTTATATGGCTAGAAGCCTGAATAAAAATTTCAGGATAGCCGTCCAAGTCTACATCCGCAATGGCAGGGGCATCCATCATGTAGCGCATGGCGGGTGTATTGATGATGGCTTCTACTTCTCCTGAGCTACCATCTACAATCAATAAATTGGGAAAAGCACCACCAGTGGCTTGACTGGCTCCAGTGCAAGGTTTACCGATTATTTCTGGGATACCATCACCGTCTACATCTCCGGTAATGGGGGTATTATAAGCACACCAATCCGCTCCCGAAGAAATCCATTCTGGTTCTAATTCGAAGGTGGTCAAGGTGGGTGTATATTCGCAATTAATGGGACATTCGTTATAATAATTATCGGCACACTCAGCACTTTCACAACATTCGGGATCGTAACAACCAATGAGTCCATCACCATCTATGTCTATTTCTGAAAAACAGGTACTGGGATTTTGAATGGCTATTTGTTGACAAAAAGTATCTCGACAAAGATCACTAGCCACGATGAGACATACTTCATAAAGACCTTCACTAGAGAAACTATAAGTCAAATTTTCGTTGTTAGAAATAAGTGCTTGATCTACTTCCCACTGATAATCAGCCTCGATAGAAAAGGGATGATAGAAATGAATTTCCTGATCAATTTGGTAAGGCGGTTGTTCCAGCATTTCAATTAGCGCATTTACATCACAAGCTACCTCAACTATCAATTCAAATTGGTCATCACAAAAACTATTGCCATTAGACGCTGTCAATTTTAAACGATACGTACCTGGCTGATTGAGGACGTAGTCAGGATTGGTTTGGATAGAAAAAGGGATACCATCCAAAAACCATTGATAGGCGTTAGCACCAGAACTACTATTATTTAAGTTAAACACCTCTCCTACCACTAAATTGGCCGGCACCGAAAAAAAAGCATTAACCGGATCGGGACAGGGAGGTAAGCAACGATTTTCATTCGTCAAGGTGTTTCTTATATTTTCTATAAAAAAAATCATACGGTCCGCCTGATCGGAGGTAAAAGCGGAATAACAAGCCAGCGTGCTGTAATCCATATAATTGTTAAACATATCATTTTCGTCCACTAAAAAAGGATTATTTGAATCTGAGATATTAACGTCTGTATTACAAGAATTAGCCACTTCATCGCAATCTATCCTCACGGTAGATTGGTCGGGCGGTGTATCACAAATTTGATCACCATCGAGCAGGCAATCATTATTTCCACAGCCGCCTTCGAAGGTATGATACAATCCGAGATAATGACCAAGTTCGTGGATCAGTACGCTGGTATTAGCAGGACTCGACCCCATAAAATTAGTTTCGATCACTACGCCATCTTCGGGTTGTCCATGCGAAGCGGGTAGAAAAGCATAACCAGCAACACCACAATTATTACCACTGCAGATTTCGTTGACGACCCAAATATTAATGTATCGAAGTGGATCCCAACGAATCAGATCTTTCAAGTCCAAATCCTGCGTATTTAGATCCATATTGGTCAATGGATTTTCTGTTCGCGTAATTCCCGAACTATTGTTTCCTGCTGGGTCGCGGGTGGCGAGACAAAACTCAATATCCGTCGTTACACCAGTGGTCGGATCATAGGGTTGCTGATTGGCAAAGGCGAGATTCACTTGTGCAATAGCTGTTTGTACTGCCGCATCAGAAAGTTCACCAATGCTGCCTTGATGAATGATATGGACGACGACAGGTAGTGTATAAATCGAAGGAGTAGTTGTAAAAGATGGTCTATGATAATTAGTAGCGCGTTGAACTTCGAGGTCAATTTGTTGTTGCTGACGAGCAGGATGTTGTTGATAAAGTTGATCCAGCATTTCCGACTGTGCACAGAATTCCCTAGTTGACTGAGCAGACATGGAAGTCCCAAATAGCAGGACACCAGCGATCATCATGATACGGCTAAAAAGGGTATTCATAGTTTTGTTTTGGTCGCAAGCTTGTGAGCTTGTATGCTGGGGGAGTTGTAAGAATTAAGGTGGGGAGTTGATTAATTAGTTGATGCATCCTATTAAAAGAAAGACCGCTTTTAAGGAGTTCATCTTTAGACTAATGCTAATCGTGGCTACAAGATAAGGGAATTGAAGGAGAGATTCCGGATTTAGGATTGGAATTTTAAAATCAATTAGTAATGTGAATCAGGGTTTAAAAATGATATGATATTTATCCTGAATAAGGTTCGGGATTATAAATGATTTTTGCTACTTGCTATTTGCTTCCCTTTTTTATCGCGGTCGAGGAAAGCAAATAGCAAGCGGCTAATAGCAATTATTTGCCTTCTTCGAGTAATTTAAGGAAAATTCCATTGGTCCAGCCAAAGCCATCTTGCACGGGATATTCGCCACCGCCACCTTCGAGGCCCATATCAACGACATTGTATTTTTCTACCATCTTTCCAGTATTTTTATAAACCCGCTCGTTGACCGCCAGCCAGTTATTTTTTATTTCATCGGCCAATTTTGTTTCACCATAATTATAAAGTCCACTGTACGCCATCCATTGCAGTGGGGCCCAACCATTGGGTGCATCCCATTGCTGTCCGGTAGTATTGAGTGTCGGCAATAATCCTCCGGGCTTAAGAAAGTCTTTGCGAAGTCTTTTCGCAACTGCTTTGGCTTGATCAGGAACTGCTAGATCAAAGTAAAGCGGGTAAGTTCCAGCTAGGGAAAGGGTTGGAGTCGGAGCGGCTTTTTTGAAATCGTAGTCTACAAAAAACTGTCGCTTTTTATCCCAGCAATAAGTTTGGATAGCACGTTTTCGATTACTAGCTCGTTGGCCATAAAATTCAGCTTGCTCTTTATTATTGGCTAACCGATTGGCTTTGGCGAGGGTACGTTCGAGATTATAAATCAAACTATTAAGGTCAACGGGAATAATATCTGTGGTGTGAATGGTTCCCAAATCCTGCGGATCGGTGAGCCACCGACTACTAAAATCCCAGCCCGACTCACAAGCAGCACGGAGATTGAGGTAGAGATCTTTTGGGTCTTGACTAGAAGCCTCAGCCAATTCTACATCTTCTTTATAAGATTCAGGACGCGGTGCAATATGATCATCATAATAACGGTTGAGTATCATACCATCGGGAAGTCGGACAACACGACGGTGCGTGGTATTACCTGCCGAAAGATCTGTCACCCCAGACATCCAAAAATTATATTCTTTTTCTAATGCTGATAGGTACCGATTGTACATTTCGTCTCCTTTTGCTTCTGCGAGTACATTGACGATCGCAGCAAAAAAGGGCGGTTGTGAACGGCCTAAAAAATAGGTTCGATTTCCGTTTGGAATGTACCCCACCGTATCAATCAAGTAGGCAAAATTATCCGCCATATTTTCAATCAGTCCAATCTTACCTGCTCTTTCCAATCCAAGAATCGTAAAGTAAGAATCCCAATAATAAATTTCTCCAAAGCGACCACCAGGTACAATGTACGGATGTGGTAATGGTAAAAGACTACCCGTGTTTTGTTGTTGATCCGGTTCACGAAGGAGTACGGGCCAAAGTGCGGTAACATGCGCTTTAACGGTTCGGCTGGTGTCTGCCTTAAAATCGGAAGCATATTGTTTGGGCAATGCAAAATTATCGGTCACAAAATCTTTTAGGGAAAAATTTTCGCTTGTTTTTGCCACTTCGTAATTCTCCATGATTTGTTGGGTAGTAAATTTTGGCGTACAATCTACAAAGGTTTTTGAATCGGGAAAAACCCCTTGTGTCTGAATGGCTTTAAAAAGCGCACCAAAGCGTTCGTCGGGAGATAACATTCGTTTTTCGTCTACGGCTATGGTAGAACTTTGGTCATTGGGCTGGCAAGCCATAAAAAGGATCGCAAAAAGAATAAAGAGTAGGTAACTATTTTTCATGTAAAATTTATTTTCCATAAAGGTAAAAATATTTAGGAATTTTGCTTTAATACACGGTATATTAAGTTGCTTTAGATTTTGAGGAAAGAAATTTTACTCAAACCTGCCTTTATCAGCAAACAGGTCGAGACACACCCAGAAACAGATAACCTTAGCTATACAGCCTACAAACAAAAAATCCCAAGACCTTTTGACAAGTCTTGGGATTCAACATTAAATATTATTATTAAGAAGCTTATTTAATCATAATCATCTTCTTAGTAATTGTTTGATTACCTGAATCAAATCGATAATACCAAATTCCACTCTGACCTAAATCATTGCTATCAACTTCAACAGCGTGATAACCCGCTGAGTAATCACCTTCAATGATTTTTACAACGCGACCGGTAACATCATAGATTGTCAGGGTCGCTGCGCTAGCTTCTGGAAGATTGAATCCAATCATTGTTTCAGCTTTAAAAGGATTTGGTTGATTTTGGTATACAACCAATTCATCCAACTTAGATTGATTAAATTCTAAACCTAAATTCAATAAGGATGCTTCTTGGCTATAAGCTTCGGAGCCAGTCAATTCAGAATTAAAGCGAATAGCATTACTCAGATTTACGTTTGCATTAGCCTTAAAGGTAATGCTGAATAAAGTAGCATCGTCCGCAATACTTACCGATTCTAAAGTCGTCCAAGAAGATGTTAAAAGACCTTGCTTGAAACGATCTCCAAAGTTTTCAGCGCTTAAGTTTTCAAGTGCACCTGCTGCAAAATCAACCATCTCTAACTGATTTGGATCAAAAGCTAAGGTAAACTGATAACCGAGGATATCGTTAAAATCTTTCGCTTTAAAGTCAACTGTGTAAGACTGATTAGACAATAATTGCTGATCTTCTACCCGAAATACGAGATCATTCTGATCACGGGTATCTCCTGCACTATTCAACAAAGAAGTAGGAGAAGCACTTCCGTTCAGATCACCAATCTTAACCGCGATAAAATCATGCAATTCTGGTTGACTTAGGTTGTTAATGGAAACGGCCTCTGGGAAAGTAGTAGCAAAAGGATTTGCTAGATTCGGGAAGGTATAGTTAGCATCAATAAATCTCCAAGAAGTATTATTGCTAAATGCCTCATCAATATGTAGGATTAATCTTCTTAATTGAATTAAATCCAAAGAGGTAATAGAACCAGAACGGTTAACGTCCCCAGCAATTAATTTGTAAGGAGAATCTAACTCCTGGATTTCAAGGAGGTGTTGTGCCAACAAAATTAAATCATAACTAGTAACACCATTCAAGTGGTCGTCATTACGGTATGGTGTGATATTGTAATTTTGATTCATTTCTAAATCAAATCCATAATCACCATCAGCACTCGTCATCATCATATTAGACCAGTCACCGTCAACAGCAACTTCAACGAGTTCTACTGCTTGGTTTTCTTCTGTCATTAGCGATCCAGAAACCGTCGCCATAGGGATGGATCCAT
Source organism: uncultured Saprospiraceae bacterium (assembly GCA_937928405.1). Classification (GTDB taxonomy): domain Bacteria; phylum Bacteroidota; class Bacteroidia; order Chitinophagales; family Saprospiraceae; genus JALZUU01. The sequence continues at coordinate 550 of CALFWZ010000239.1, read as the reverse complement.
AGTCAATGATACGATAAGTGGCGTTGATGATCGTTTCGTTTCCACAAGCATCCGTAGCAGTAAAAGTAACATCAGTCGTAGCTAATCCACTAGCACAATTAGTATTGGGAGAGAAAGGAGCATAGCTAATACTAGCAGGACTACCAGAACATTCATCCATAGCAGAAAGATTGCTCAGTGCTAAATTAATCCAATTATCATAACCCTGCTGCAGATTAGCAGTAGCACAATCAGCAACTCCCAATGGAACATTACCATTCATAACAGGACCGTCACTATCTTTAATAACCACCAACGCTGTACAGGTAGAAGAACGACCACAGAAATCAGTGGCTCTGAAGGTTACTGTTTGGTAAGCAACGGCACCTGGTACCTGAACGGTTGGGTTCATACAGTTTTGAGGAATGAAGGCGTTCGGATTAAACGTATTAGTAATCGTCACATTATTTTCAGAACAGCTAGTAATTACCGTAGCAAGATTGGCATAATCATCGAATTGAGCTTGAATCATTTCATTGTCTTGAGGACATTCGATTACACAGATATCGAC
>CALFWZ010000238.1 GCA_937928405.1 uncultured Saprospiraceae bacterium | reverse complement strand
TTAATCATCAGATGAGGCATTTTTTGAGAGAATCCTCTTTGGCTTGTCAAGAAAAATAACGATTTCTGATATTAAAAGATCAGAGAAAAATCGGGATGTTATTATTTGACCGTTACTTAATATGCTACAAACTTGGCAGCAGGTTCTTGCCAATAGGTTTGACCAGCTATCATCAAACGCGCTATTGGAATTTTTTCGGTGGTGACGTCGGAAGCAGTCCAGTGTTTCACAAAATTTAAGGTTGCTTGCCGGTAAAGGAGATTGTTCTTTAGCACATGGAAGTCTAGTCCATTCTGAGTCCCACGGTTAAGATAAAACGTACGGTCGTAGTTCCTGAGTAGAATCACTATATCGCCAGAGGCTGCATCTTCGGAGACATTAACTATTTTTCCGCTTACGGATTTTATATGCTGTACGGCTTCTGCGGAAACAGGGTGCATGGCCAACCATACAAAACACCCAATAAAGGTAAGTACGGCAATAAGTAGATTCAATTTCGGGGTCATTGTAGGGTTTGTTTACGGTTAAATTGCATTTGCTATTAAGTAAAGTTAAGTAAACAATATCAAAAATGACAGGATTTAATGATTTTTATTTTGCTCTTTATAGAAATTACAGCTATAAATTTCTCTTTTTCCATAAATAAACCAATTAAAACTAATCACTTGATTGACAAGCCAAAATATTTTAGAGGATATAGGAGATCGCTTTTATGCCTCTGTTGCTCTTAAGACAAAATTTTGGCTAATAACTTAACCTGTTTTTTAAATAAAAAAAACGCAGAGACTTTCATCTCTGCGTTCTGTACGCAATTAAAACTGCGCTTATTTCAATAATATTTTCAAATTTAATTGGACGGAGAACAAAAATTAGTCTACCATCTTCATAAATCGCTCTGTGAATATTTCACTACCAGCTTGTACACGAACTACATAATATCCTTTTTGTAGATTAGAAATATCAAGTGTTTTCGTATTTAAGGCACCGTCAAAGTTGCTCACTAAAACACTTCGGCCAACCATATCATAGATTTCAATCAAACTGTTATCTCCAGTTACCTCTGCTAATTCAACCGTAATTTCAGCGATAGCTGCTGAAGGGTTAATAACAATTTTTCCAGTTCGCTCTAATCTTACGGCACGAAGTTCACTATATTGGAAGGCTCCGTCAAAATCTACTTGCTTTAATCGGTAGTAATTTAGACCGATTACTGGAGATGTATGGATATAGCTGTAATCTTGTTTTAATTGTGTTGTTCCGTTTCCAATTACCTCATCAATCGTACGGAAGTTTACCCCATCTAGGCTGTACTGAACATCAAAGTGAGAGTTATTTAATTCTGAAGCAGTTGTCCAATCTAATCTTACCTCAGTGTCATTTACAGCAGTAGCTTTGTAACTAACATATTCAACAGGCAAAGGATTTAAACAACCAGGAGTTCCATCACCTCCAACACCTCCATTAGCAACAGCGGTAACAGTTACCGTAATACATTCATCGGGACGGTTGGAATCCACACCAACGGTTATGACTCCTGAACTACCCATTTCTGTAAAAAAACAATCAGAATATGGAAAAGTAGTACCATTTCCAATCAAAACTCCATTGACAAAGTAATCATCTGAGGTGTCTAGTCCCTGACCACAGGCACCGTTTTCGATTATATCAACAGTAACATCTAAATCCGCTGGTATAGTCAACGTTAAGGTTTGAGGGTCACGAACGCAGTTCCCAGATGCTGCAGTTGCACAAGAAACACCAACACAACCACCTGAACAACCACAAAATGCCCCACCAGTAGTCAAGCCCGTAGTGGAGCAAAGAAGAAAGGTCTGAACACCTGCCGCAACTGCTTCAGTTCTTCCAAAACTACCAGGAATATTTTGACTGAATGAAACAGAAGTCATGCATCCAAGAATTAACAATAGTAGAATCTTTTTCATATTTTTTAGTTTAGGTTAAAAGTTTAAAAACGGTTAATAAAAAGCCTGTATTTATACCTTAATTAAATTAACAACAAAAATAAAACTATTATCGAATAGGTAGTTCACCCCTAAACGAAGTTAAATTCTTATTAATTTTGTTTTATTGGGGTATAATTAAGCTTGGTTAGAATGGGACGAAGTTAATTGATTTTTTTGTATCCTCTCGAAAATTAGCTGACTTTTTTAGGAAAATTTTCTATTTTCCAGAGGTATCCAAAAGTAGGATGAGATTATCAAATGGTTGGTTGCAACTCGTCAACGCTCTTCGATTCATAGAGCGTAATCATAAAAACCAAGACGAAAATACATTCGAAAATTTCCCATTTTTTTCCATGATCGATAAAAAGAATCAGGAATACACTTGCCAGTAAAATCAAAGTTTGATTCCACTTAGGTACAGGAATTTCTAGTCGCTTCGTCCATGCTCCTATCCAACCCACCTTTTGGGTCAGTAACTTAAAAAATAAATAATAGACTCCTATTCCGATGGAGAGACCAAATGAAAAAATCCACTGATTGACACTAAATCCACCATAGGTCAAATTATGAAAACCTACTTCGTATTGTTTATTATGTTTTTGAAAAAAAACGGGCGTATCAAAACCTATAATGCGTTGTCCCCATGAGATTTCTTCTGCAAAACCAAACCAAAGTGTTAGACCAAAAACAACATGAAAAATCTTCCACCAAATATCTTTGTCTTTTTTATGTTTAATAAAATGATAGAAAACAAATCCTCCTCCTAGGAATAAAAGAATGGCTGTTAAATTTTCTAAAATGCCGTCCTCTAATACCAAATATTCCAATAAAGGTCGATTGGCTATTTGGGCATAGCCGCTCACTAAAATGATTAAGAAGGCTACACCTGTAAGAAAGTACACCGGCCACCTTAGTAAGACAGGGATACTAGCAGAGTCATTCATATTCTATGGAGGGTTCTAAAATTCAAATCTTTCGTAAGTTGCCACACCTGGTTGAGTGACGGAGATGATCAGTAATTGAGAATAATTATCCTCCGAATAGTCCGCAAAAACGTCCTTACCAATTAATACATTGGCCAATTTAGGGATCGTATTTGAATGACCAACAACTACCACATTTTTCTTATTAAAAACAGCTAGATCCGTAAACAAGTCCTTTTGCATAGAAGGATCGTAAGATTGGACTTCTAGCTTTTTGGCTTTGGCCAAAGGAGCCGCTGTTGCCTGAGTTCGGTTATAATCCGTACTCATGATTTGGTCAATTTTTATTCCATCCAACAAGGCGGCCAACTTTGCCGCACGGGCTAATCCTGCCTCGGTTAATCCAGGGTTCGGTTGGCTGGTGATTTTTTCTGCATGACGCACTAAAATATAGGTACTTTGTTTTTCATCCGTCAGCCCAGGAATGGCCACCACTTTTCCACTAGCAGTTACGGCTTTGTTGGCTTTGAAGCCAATCAGATTTATGGAGCCATCCTTCGATGATTTGTTTTGGGCCTTTTTTTGCTCTTGCTCTTTTTTGGAGGTGTTACTTGTAATATCAGGTTTTGATTTACAAGCTCCAAAAACGAGTATACTCAAACTGAAAACTAAGAATAGATATCTCATTTATTTGACTTTTAATGGTTCAAAAATATTTAAATCCACCTGCTTCTTCAACAAATCTTCAAAATTATCTCTTTCTCGAATTAGGTGATGTGTTCCTTCATGAACCATTACTTCTGCTGGACGATAACGAGAATTATAATTGCTAGCCATCATGGAACAGTAGGCCCCGGCATTTTTAAAACAAAGAATATCTCCTTCCTGTACTTCAGTGAGCCGTCTATTGACACCAAAGGTATCTGTCTCACAAATATATCCAACCACGGTATAAATTCGATTTTTTCCTGAAGTCCTTGATACATTAATTATTTCGTGGTAGGCGTCATAAAACATGGGGCGAATCAAATGATTTAGACCAGAATCGACACCTGCAAAAACAGTAGAGGTTGTTTGTTTAACCACGTTGACTTTTACAAAAAAGTAACCTGACTGACTCACCAAAAATTTCCCAGGTTCAAACATCAGCGTTAACGGTCGTCCATAATTTTTTGTAAAATTAAGAAAGCGTTCAGACAACTGCTCTCCTAAATCCTCAATATCTGTACCGATGCCACCTTCCTTATACGGCACCTTGAATCCAGAACCAAAATCAATATACTGCAAGTCTTCAAACTCTTGTGCGATCTTAAAAAGAATTTCTGCTCCTTGTAAAAATACACCAGCATCTAAAATATCTGAACCAGTATGCATATGAATCCCTTCTACCGTTAGTCCCGTTGCTTTTACCAACCGATGGACCAATGGGATCTGATGAACAGAAATTCCAAACTTAGAATCAATATGACCTACAGAAATCTTGGAAGAACCTCCTGCCATAATGTGCGGGTTAATCCGTATACAAACCGGTACATCCGGATAGGTTTGACCAAACTCTTCTAGAATACTGGTATTGTCAATATTAATTTTCACTCCCTCTTTAACAGCCATCCCAATCTCTTCCATCGAAACACAATTTGGCGTATAAATGATATCCTCGGGAGCGAAGCCGGCCTTTAATCCCATCCAAACTTCCTGAATAGAAACCGTGTCCAATCCAGATCCAAGCGCCTTAAAATATTTTAAAACATTGATATTGGTTAATGCTTTACAAGCATAATTCAATTTCAAATTTGGAACTGAGAAAGCATTATATAATTGCTTATACTGCCGTTCCATGATGGCAGTATCGTAGACGTATAAGGGACAACCATACACTTCTACTAAATCTAACGGATTAATACCACCGCTAAGCTCGTATTGATTATTATTTATTAACATAAAAAAAATAAAAGTTAGAAAATATTGGCATGGTTAAGGCGAGGCTAAAGAATTCATTTTTTTACGAAAAACCCAGCTTTTAAGGGTATTTTTTTTAGAAAACCATTTTTTTTTATTAACTACACACCAAAAGGGCTATTATTTGTCATCTATAGGATAAATAAGTCTGAAATATGGTCTTAAATTTTCCATCGAAAACTAATTCAGTGACAGAAGAAGAACTCATTGCCGCCTGTCAGCGTCGAGAACGTAAAGCCCAGAAGTATCTTTTTGACCGTTATTCGGCCAAAATGTACGGAATCTGTAAGCGATACGTTAAGGACCACCAAGAGGCGGAGGATGTTTTAATTGATGGAATGTTTAAAGTACTTACCAAAATTGATGATTTTAGAGGTGCAGGCAGTTTTGAAGGCTGGATTCGACGAATTATGGTCAATCAGTCACTCATGTTTCTACGTAAACGCAACGAACTTAAATTTGCCCAAGAAATCAATAACCTCGAAATTACTTCCAATGTAAGTGTCGAAGATGATATGGCGGCTCAAGAAATTCTTGATCTGCTCGATCAGTTGCCGACCGGTTATCGTACCGTCTTTAATCTCTACGTCGTGGAAGGTTATAAACATCGAGAAATAGCGGAAGAACTTGGTATCAGTATTAATACCAGTAAATCGCAATTGATTCTAGCAAAAAAGAGAATGAAAGATTTGATTATTAGCAACCATCACTCAAAATCTTAATACATAGTGTACTTAGTTTTAAATCTAAATAAAAATGGAAAATAAAGATCCACTTTTTGACAATATCGGTCGCAATGCGAGAAAAATTAAGCAGACTCCTTCCCTGGATGCTTGGACAAAACTAGAGGCTCAGCTCGATAAGCACGAACGTCCACAGACGCGCCGTCGAACTTTGCCGGGACTAGGCATCCTGTCCATCGCTGCTTCCGTTTTACTTTTAGTTGGGTTAGTTTTTGTGATTAGTCAAACGATTTTAAAACCTAATAAGTCTATGGCCACAGCAGAGCGACAAGCCATGCCCCAGCAAGTAGAAGATTTGCCATTACTCGCCTCAAACGACGCCATCTCTTCTCCTCAAATGGCCGAATACCAACGAAAGATTAACGCCAACCCAAGAGGTGTGATTAAAGAAGGTGGTTACCACAAAAAATTAGTAGCTCAACCGCTTAATCGAACAAAACATTCGGCAACAGCAGCCCTTGTAACCATGAAAAACTTTGACTGGATTCTAGGTGAGTGGAAAACAAATAGTAAAACAGGTACTTCTACCGAAACCTGGGAAGAATTTGCACCGGGTCATTTTAAAGGAACTGGTACTTTTACCAATATAGATAACCAATCTATTTTTACGGAGCAAATGGCTTTAATAGAAAAAGATAATAATATTTATTTCGAAGCCATCACCCAATCTGAAGGAGAGAAAGTTGCCTATGTACTTCAAGATTTTGAAAACAGGAGCGCTACTTTCTATAACGAAAACATCGATTTCCCAACGCATGTGATCATTACTCGAACAGCTTCGGGTGGATTTACCATTGCGTTTAAAAACATTCCCCCGGTGGCAGTCCCTGATAAAAATACACCCCTGAAGAATAGTCGAAATCTGATAAAGTCTAAAGAAATTATCAGAACTTTAGATCAGAAGATTTAAGCATTCTAGTAACTTGTTCCGTTTCCTAAATTTTAAAAACTTAGGAAATAGAACAAGCTTAGATCACTTCTCCAACCACGAAAATACTCCCACAAATCAAAATCACCTCCTCCTTGCTGGCTTTACGTTTGGCGGCGGCCAATCCCTTTCTAACAGAACTATAGGCCTTTCCATTTAATTGAAATTTGGCCGCAACTTCTTGCAATTTAATCGCATCAAACCCTCTTGGAATATCCGCTTTGACAAAATAGTAGGTAGCATTCTTAGGTAAATAAGGAAACACTTTCGAAACATCCTTATCGCTAACCGTACCGTAAACAATATGCAGTTTTCTATCTTGTTTTACTACTAATTTTTGATTTGGAAAAATATTTTTCAACCCAGCTTCATTATGCGCACTATCGGCAATGATCAACGGTTGTTGCCCTAATTTTTGCCATCGACCTAGAAAAGTCGTTTTCTTTTTAAGATCTTTAAATCCTTTTTTGATGATGGAAATATCCAAAGACGGGAACAAAAACGTCTTACTTAAACTCAATACTTCAAGGGTCTTTAAAGTTGTCCCAATATTTTTGGCTTGGTAGCCCCCTTGAATATTAACCAATAATTTCTTTGACCAAATTTTTCCATTCTTTTTAATCGTATAAAAGCTATTTTTCAAGGTTTCTTTTTCCAAGATAACTTCAAAGCTTTTTTTATCATTAGCCACATACAAAGCCGACTTTTCCTTTTTTGCTTTTTCTTTAAACACCTTAAATACCTCTTGCTGTTTTTCTCCGATCACTACCGGAATTTTTGGCTTAATAATACCAGCTTTTTCACCAGCAATCGCTGGCAAAGTATCTCCCAAAAATTGTTGATGATCAAAACTGATATTTGTAATCACCGAAACCAAGGGTGTAATGATATTAGTCGAGTCCAATCTACCACCTAATCCTGTTTCAATAATGGCAATATCTACTGCTTCTTTTACAAAATAATCAAAAGCCATCGCTACGGTAATCTCAAAAAAAGAAGGTCCAATTTTTTGGATATCAGATTGGTGTTGAGCAACAAAATTCACCACTTTTCTTTTAGAAATAAAGCCCCCATTTATTTTAATTCTTTCCCGAAAATCTCGATAATGAGGGGAGGTATATAATCCTACTTTTAAACCGGCCGCTTGTAATACACTCGCCAATAAATGAGCTGTTGACCCTTTCCCATTGGTTCCTGCTAAATGAATACAGTTTAATTTTTCGTGTGGATTATCCAGCCGTTGACAGAGCCGTAGAATATTTCCTAGATCCTTTTTAAAGGCAGCAGGTCCCGTGCGTTGAAACATGGGTAATTGGGTATAAAGATAGGTAAGGGTATCTTGGTAATTCATCGTTCTTATTTCGAGTGGTTTATTCTTCCAATTCCTAATTAATTGCTCTAAACACTAGTGATGGTTACTTATATAAAGTTAATCTGGAAAAAAATTTAAAAATCCCGCTCAACGTTTTTCGTGTGTTTTATAGATTTATTTTTCGGTGCAAAAATAAAAAACCCGAAGTTGGTACTCCGGGTTTTTTATTTAAAATTTTACAAAATCCTATTGAACCTTAAAATTGATTTTAATCGTTCCACATTGGGTATCACGATCCGTTTTATCAAATTTATATTTCTTGGCTCCTTCAATTGCCTTTTTAATTAAACTAGCATTAGAAGTTGTCGAACCTCCTTGGGTATAATTGGCACTTGTAACGTTACCTTCCGCATCTACACAAACCTTTACGTTGACGGTTCCAGTATTTTGTGATCGATCCTGAATCCTAGGCTTTCGAACAATCTTACGTCCTGAGATGCCACCACCGAGCACACCACTACCGGTGCTAATTCCGTCGAGGGCCTCACCGTTAGGATCACCATTTGATTGTCCTTGGTTGCCTGGTTGGTTGTTACTTCCTCCACCAGTTTGGCTACCTGCAGTACGTCCGATATTACGATATTTTTCTGCTTCGGCAGCTTTTGCATCCGCAATTCGTTTTGCTTCGGCGGCTTTTGCATCTGCAATTCGTTTAGCCTCAGCCTTCGCTTCATCAATTTTATCTTGCTTTTCTTTGGCTTCGGCGGCAGCCGCATCTCGAGCATCTTTCAATTTTTGCTCCGCGATTTTTTTGGCCTTTTCCTTTTCCTTTTCCTTAGCAATAGCCCGTTCTTTAGAGTTCTTATCCGTTTGGACTTCCTTTTTAGGTTGTTTAACCGCTGCTGGTTTTTCTTTAGGTTTTGTTTCTTTTTTAGGCACCTCTTTTTCAACAGGCTCTTCAGGGGCAGCTGCTTCGACAGGCTCCGTTTCGGAAGTTACAGGCGGCGCAGTGGCAATATCTCCTCCAGATTCTCCAGCGTCAGGTTCCCCAAAGGCAACTAAAACACCTGCCTGCCCCGGAGGCGGGTCGGGAAAAGTTAACAACGGTAGAATGGCTAGAATAATCAAGAGGATATGAATCACTGCACTCGTGATCGCTCCTCTTCTTTGATCTTCTTTTTCTTGATGACTTACTGCTGTGTATGACATAGTATGAGATTTTTATTCTAAAATATCACTTAAGCCTTTGACTTCAAATAATATCAAAAGTTAATATTTAAACGTAAAATAATCAGATTTCTTTTGATTTTATGTTTTTTTTCTGAAAATACGAGATTAATAGGTCATTTTTTAAGTTAAGTACGTGTTCAAAATAATTAATAACCTACATCTACTTCTATTCCCGCTCGAAATATTCGTTTAATATGCAAGTCCTGGTCTAATAAAAGTAAATCGGCTACCTTTCCTTCTGCCAACTGCCCGTGATCTAGATCTCCTAGAAATCGAGCTGGGTAAGTGCTCGCCATTTTTATGGCTTCTGGAATGGGGGTTTTAACATAGCGAACCATATTTTGCACCGCATCCAATAAGGAAATTCCTGATCCCATCAAACGACCTTCTGGATTATAATAGGCGCCCTCTTTTTTTAGGATTTTCTGTCCGTAAAAAAATGAGGTTTCTGCTTCTAAACCAAAGAATGTAGCATCAGAAATAAGTAATAATCGTTCTTTTTTCATCCGATGTGCGAGGGTTACCATCGAGTAATCCACATGCTTTCCATCTACGACAATAGTAGCATATATCCGATCATCAATCAAGGTTTCGCCTGTGAGTCCTGGACTCCGATGGTGCATGCCGGACATGGCATTGTACAAATGCGTACTCAACCGAACCCCGCTATCAAAAAACTGTTTCGCTTGCGCGGCAGTAGCGTTACTATGTCCAGCGGCAAGGGGAATTCCAGTAGCAAGCAACCATTCCAAATCTGAAGTTGAAAATTGTTCAGGAGCAAGGGTAATCAATTTAAGGACACCTTTTCCGGCCTCAATAATTTCTTTTATTTTGGATAAATTAGGTTGGCGAATAATTGCTGGATCATGACCTCCGCGTTGATCGGGGTTAAACCAGGGTCCTTCCAGATGAAGTCCTAAACATCCCGTATTTTTTTGGGACATTATTTTTTTAGTCACCGCAATGGCACGCAAAATATCTTCGTGTGCCAAGGTAGGAACTGTCATCAGATAACGAGTCGTTCCCGCACGCAAATGGTAGCGATCAATGGCTAGAAAATCTTCCTCAGAAAAGCCCTCTGAGAAAATCAATCCGCCGGCGCCATAAAGTTGTAAATCTACTAGACCTGAGGCTAAATAACACCCATCACAATCTATGGTATTTTTAATGTTAATTAGTGGCGAATAAATGGATAGGTCCACTACCCGACCGTCTGAAATCGTTAGATAAAGTTCTCCCGGCTTGCGTTGATTTCCAGGTAGACGAAAATTTTCAAAAAGTATATTCATGGAAGGAAAAGCCCAGCGTTAATAATAGAGATTTTGATAACTGGGTTATTATGTGAAAGACTTAGCAACAGTTGTTTCTTTACTTCCTTTGGTATAGGTATAAAAACCTTCCCCGGATTTTCGACCCATTTTTCCAGCCATCACCATATTGACCAATAGTGGACAAGGAGCGTATTTGGGATTTCCAAAACCATCGTGTAATACCCGACAAATCGCTAAAACGGTATCCAATCCAATAAAATCTGCTAATTGTAGAGGACCCATTGGATGTGCCATTCCTAATTTCATGACGGTATCGATTTCTTCGACGCCAGCTACGCCTTCATGTAGGGTATATATTGCTTCATTAATCATAGGAATTAAAATACGATTGGCCACGAATCCGGGATAGTCATTTGCTTCGGTAGGTACTTTTCCTAGTTTCTTTGAAATAGCAACAATGGTATTATTTACCTCGTCTGTCGTTGCGTATCCACGGATCACTTCGACCAGTTTCATCACAGGTACTGGATTCATGAAATGCATTCCTATGACCTTTTCAGGACGACTTGTTACGGCTGCTATCTTGGTAATTGAAATAGAAGAGGTATTGGTCGCTAAAATGGCTTTTTCTGGAGCCGCCTCATCCATTTGTTTAAAAATCTTCAATTTTAAATCTACATTTTCAGTGGCCGCTTCGACCACTAAATCTGCGTTGGCACATGCTGTTTTTAAATCTGTATTGGTCGTAATCCTGGCTAAGGTTTGTTGTTGATCATCTGCCGTAATCTTTTCCTTTTGGACCATTCGTCCTAGATTTTTTTCGATAGTGGCGAGGGCTTTTTCCAAGGAGGCTTCCGAAATATCTACCAGTTGTACATTATATCCGGTCATAGCAAAAACGTGGGCAATTCCATTACCCATTGTTCCGGCGCCGATGATAGTGATGTTGTTCATATTGTTGAGTTGTTAAGTTGTTGAATGGTTGAATCGTTGAGTTAGCTAAAGATTTTATTTCAAAAATCTCAATACAGGATAAAACTAAAATGCCATTAAGGATTTTTTCTTTGTGGCTTAGTGGTCCAAAAATTATTTTTCAGGACTTTTGTCCTCTACTCAGCTCTAGAATATTAAAAGACACAAAGTAACAAGGTGATGCTTTGTGTCTTTTAACTTTATAAATCTCTTGGTAATCTTTCCCTTGAAAGAAGCCTATCGCAAAAATTTAACGCTTTACATACATTACTTCTTTGACGGCCTTGATTACTTTATCAGGGTTTGGTAGATATGCTTCTACGAAAGTAGGTGCGTAAGGTAAATTGGTGTCTGCTGCGTTAATTCTAATTACAGGAGCATCCAAATAATCGAAAGCATGTTTTTGTACAATATATGCTACTTCAGCAGAAACACCTGCAAAAGGCCAAGATTCATCGATTACCACAATTCTATTCGTTTTTTTGACAGAATTGATAATGGTTTCATGGTCCATCGGGCGGATCGTTCGTAAATCAATTACTTCTGCGGAGATTCCTTCAGCTTCAAGTTTTTTGGCTGCTTCTTCTGCCACCAGTACCATTTTATTATAGGTAACCAAGGTAACATCCGTTCCTTCTCGACGAACACGCGCCTTTCCAATCGGTACTAAATACTCTTCTTCTGGAACTTCTCCCATGTAGCCATAGAGCATTTCTGACTCCATAAAACAAATCGGATCATCATCACGAATAGCAGATTTGATCAATCCTTTCGCATCGTAGGGATCGACAATGGAAATTACCTTTAGACCAGGACAATTAGCCATCCAACTTTCGAAAGTCTGTGAGTGTTGCTGTGCAAGTTGCCCAGCAGAACCAGAAGGTCCTCTAAAAACGATGGGACACTTGAACTGTCCAGCAGACTGGGATAAAGTCTTAGCAGCGTTATTGATAATCTGATCAAACGCTAAAACCGCAAAATTCCAAGTCATAAATTCGACAATAGGACGTAGGCCATTCATAGCAGCACCTACTCCAATACCGGCAAAACCTAATTCAGCAATTGGGGTATCAATTACCCGTTTTTCACCGAATTCGTCAAGCATACCTTTACTTACTTTATAAGCACCATTATATTGGGCAACTTCTTCTCCCATCAAAAAGACATTTTCGTCTCGTCGCATTTCTTCCGACATTCCTTCTCGCAGGGCATCCCGCAAAGCTATTTCTCTGGCCATTTTATTAGAATTCTATTGATTTAATTTTTTGAATTACCACTTCCGCAAAAGTAGGATTAATCTTCAATTATTCAAAATTACAGCCCAGGTAGTTTCAGAAGATGAAAAGCAGATAAAATCTAGGAATTCAGTGTCTAAACCCTCTATATTTTAGTAAACCCACTATTTAAACAAAAATCAAGGGGATCCTACGAAAAAAAGGCAAAAATCTAATTCCATTAAAAAAAAATCCAAATGGAACCATTTTATACCTAAAACAAGTTTTATTTTTAGAAAAAAATTCTATATTTGCGTCGCTTTAGAAAAAGCCAGAATTAGCCGGAAGAGTGGCAGAGCTGGTTTAATGCACCGGTCTTGAAAACCGACGTACCTTAACGGGTACCGGGGGTTCGAATCCCTCCTCTTCCGCCAACCAAGAGAGCTGTGTCCCACACAGCTCTTTTTTTCTTAATTAGGCTAAGTTTCACAAAAAAAATCATATTATTTATTTTTTCAATGCATTTTTTCTGTCAACTTAGCCAACCAAATGACAAAGACTCATATATTCCCGTTAAAATAGTGGCAATTTCGGTTCATTCTCCCCTAATTCCCTTATTTTAGCATCTTATAACATTAAATTAAATCAATCAAAATTTCTAATTTATGAATGCAAAAATTACCCAATTTCTATCATTATTGGTAGGTCTCATGGTACTAAGTGCTTCAG
>CALFWZ010000237.1 GCA_937928405.1 uncultured Saprospiraceae bacterium | reverse complement strand
ACTTTTGTAGATGTAGTAACGCCTAGTTGCGGAGGCACCTCAAGTACGACGCGGACGTGGACTGCGACCGATGCTTGTGGTAACACCTCGACATGCGCAGCGACGATTGAGGTGATAGATACGACTCCTCCGGTCATTACTTGTGCATTGCAAACTTCCCCAGTTGAATGTCCTGGGATGCCAGAATTTGTACCTCCGACTGCGACGGATGGTTGTGATCCATCACCAGTAATAACTTTTGTAGATGTAGTAACGCCTAGTTGCGGAGGCACCTCAAGTACGACTCGAACGTGGACTGCGACCGATGCTTGTGGAAACACTTCGACATGCGCAGCGACGATTGAGGTGGTAGATACGACTCCTCCTACGATTGTTTGTCCTGCGTATACCAGCATTGAATGTGATGATGATACTTCGCCAGCTAACACTGGTTCGGCAACTGCCACAGACAATTGCGCGGCTGATGCTGAAATTGCAATAACCTTTACCGATGTTAGTACACGAATGGGCAATGGCTGTGGACAATATAATTACCAAATTACACGAACTTGGACCGCGACCGACCCTTGTGGAAACGTCACCAATTGCGTTCAAGTAGTTACCGTAGAAGATACGACTCCTCCAGTAATTTCTTGTCCTGCCAACATGATGAATTTGATTTGTAATACTGACCCAATTCCGGATGCAGAAACCTCCTTCGAATTTATTGGTATCGGTGGAACGATTGGAGATAACTGTAGTAATTTGGCTGAAATAACGGTGAGTTATGTTGATAGTCCACCTAACCAGTCCATGCTTAATTTCTGTGCTGCTGATCCAGCGGAGCGAACATTAACTCGAACTTATACGGTAACGGATGTTTGTGGAAATGCTAGCACTTGCAATCAAACATTTATCTATCAACAGAGTGTTTTAGATCCGGTCATCACCAACGTTCCAGCGGATCAAACAGTAGACTGTGCGGTCAATGCTTTCCCACAAACCCATCTCTTCGAATTTGATATTGATTGTGGTTTAGGCGCTAATGTTTCTGTAAGTGGACCAAACACTACTGGAACGACAGGTTGTCCTGGATCAAGTATTCAATACACCTATACTGTAACAGATATTTGTGGAAGAAGTGCCAGCCATACGCAAACTTATACACTGAAGAATGAAGGGCCTGAGTTTGTTTGTCCGGTAGATATTTGTGTAATTGATTGTCCTGTAGACACTGATATGATTCAAGCGCAGTTCGATAGCTACGCCGATTTAGCAACGGTCAATGTTTCTTGCTTGGGGACACCAACAATTACTAATAATTTTAGTCCGAATGGGTTTAATTTACAAAATTGTAACAATGGTCCAGTTGCCGTTCCTAATGCTGTTGCCTGGCAGATTGTTACTTTTACCGCTACTGATCAATGTGGTAGAAGAGGATCTTGTACGGCCTTAGTCGTTATTCAAGATACTGACGGACCAGTGATTAGTTCTAATCCAACAGACGCTATTCGGTTGTTTAATGCGAATACACAAGCCTCGTTCGAAGCATGGGCAAATGATAATATCGCCAATTTTGAAGCGGAGGATGGTTGTAACGACTTTACGCCAAATCCGATCAACTGGAGTTATAGCCCGGCAACGCCTAACACGACATTTGTGGGCCCCTTTGCTACAACGATTGTCCGCTTTACTGCGACTGATAATTGTGGAAATACGACCACCGTTAATGCGACCTTTAGATTGAAAGAAGAGCCTTCCTCTGCTGTAACAACGATCTCTGGAATGATTCATACTGAGGACGACCAAATGGTTGATGCGGTCGAATTGACGCTTAATATGAATTCTGCAAATATCGAAAGTCAGATGACTGAAGAAGATGGTGCTTATGAATTCATCGCTGAGCTGGAACAAAACTATGAGGTATTACCTAGTCGAAACGGGGATGTTTTAAATGGGGTTACTACAATGGATTTGATTTTAATGGGACAACATCTTTTGGAAATTCAAACCTTGGATTCACCCTACAAAATGATTGCTGCCGATATTAATCGATCTGGTTCTATTACCGCACTCGATATGATTGAATTGCGAAGATTGATCTTATTAATTGATGAAGAATATTCGAACAATACTTCATGGCGATTTGTAGATGCAGACTATATTTTCCCTAATCCAGAAAATCCTTTTGCTTCCAGTTTTCCCGAAGATCGAAATATCAATGGCTTGTCTCAGGACGAAATAGCTGATTTTATTGCGGTCAAAATCGGAGACTTAAACGGCTCTGCAGAACCAGTCAATTTAGCTGCCACAGGTGATACGCGTGATCGAGAAATACTATATATCAACGTAGCGGATCAAGAAATGCTCGCAGGTAAGACCTATACTGTAGATTTCAAGGCAAGTGATTTTAAGAACATTCTTGGCTATCAATTTACCTTAGAATTTGATCCCAATCAATTGAGTTTTGTCAATGCCCTAGAAGGGCAACTACCTGATTTTAATATGGATAATTTCGGTATAAGGGTCAATCAAGGAACTATTACAAGTAGCTGGAATACGAATCAAGAAGAATCTCTACCTGATAATGCGATTTTATTTAGTATCGTTTTTGAAGCCAGCCAAGATATTCAACTTGGTAAAGCAATCAGCATTACTTCCAGTCTAACAAAAGCTGAAGCTTACACGGGCGAATTAGAAGTTATGAATCTAGGATTACTGTTCGACGGTACTGCTACCAACGCTCCTAAATTCAGATTATATCAAAACACACCGAATCCATTTATGGCTGAAACGGTGATTGGATTTACCTTGCCAGAAGCAGGTCCAGCCACGCTTACCATCTACGATGTGACCGGGCAGGTCATAACTCAAATAACGGATAATTATACGAAAGGTTATCAAAACGTCGTAATTGATGGTCCAACCTTACCATCGGTTGGCTTGCTATACTATCAATTACAAACGGAGACGAGAACGGAGACTAAGAAGATGATTAAGCAATAAGGTAGAATTTCTCTTAAAGTCTACTAATTTTTTTAAGCTCCTGCTTCCTTTTTGAAGTAGGAGTTTTTTTAATTTAAAAAATTATTTAACCAATTAGTAGTGTTTAGGTTAGGCAAGAAGTTCAACTTACAACATTAGATCGTAACATTTCAGATTACTCTCTAATCCAATACCACCGATTTTTTCTTAGGATATTTGACCGAATATTTAAAATTCACCTGTTGGGTGTCATTTTTGTCCAGGGTCATTTTCCAGCGTAGCACCCCAGTATCCTTATTTAAATCGGCTCCACCAGAAGATTCCTGTTTGATTTCAATATCGCTATTCGTCGTTAACGGAAATTGATCTTCGAGGATCAGATTAATTGATTGTTTTTTCTTGTTACGAATACTAATATCCCAGGATCGGTAGTCCGTTTTTTTATTGCCAATGAATTGTTTTTTGCTATAATCCTTCTGCTTTTTTCGTTCTACGACGATTCCTTTATCCCGACCCAGTGAAATATCCAGCGTGTCTTCGACTACTTGTACGTCCAAGATAGACTTTCCGAGAAAAGTTCCTTCAAAAAATAAATTAGCTTCCCCGCTGAGTAAATTAAGTGCTTCCCAACCCGTGACCTGCGCGGTCAAAAAAGCGTCGGGATCTAGTTTTGGTGCGCAGTAATATTCGTAATAGGCTGGAAGCTCGTAGTCTTTTACTTGAACGGTATATTGCTTACCGTCGGATGGAATAGTATAAGGAGCCTCAATCTCAAATTCCACGGTTGTTGCTCGTTCCGTTTTTTTAACCTCGGGTGCTCTAGCTTGAGCGATTCTAGCACTTGACGCTTTGTTTTTCTTTTCCCTCTTTTTCTTTTTTCGCTTACTTCCATAACCAATAACAACCACCTCATCCAGCAGAGCACTCGACGACTGCATCATCAGATCGATATTAGAACCATTTATGGGGATCTCTTGATTGTCATATCCAGTGTATGAAATAGTAATACTTCTAGCATTCGGCGGTAAGGATAATTTATAAAAACCATTGATATCCGTGACCGTACCGATCGTAGAATTGGTCACTACTACATTGGCGCCGATCAATGCCTCTCCGGTTTCATCTTTGATAAACCCTTGTACGCTACCACCACCGCCACCGGAAGCGTAGGGAGTGCTTCCGTAACGCTGCGCTGCGTACGGGTTATAGAAATCCAGTCGCCAGGGGAGTAGGTTTGGTTTGGTACCTTGTTTGGAAAAATCACCAGTGGATAAAGTCAGCTTTACCTGATCCCATGCTTCGCCGCTGGTTTGAAACACATTTCCTTTGTATTTTAAATTGATGGGATTTTCAACATTTTGTACCCGTACATCATAATTAGGAAACCAACCTGCATTTTTCACAACGTAGCTAATGGTAAATTGTCCTGAAGTAGTTTGCTCACTGGTGACGGCCACTACGATCTCACTAGTGTAAACACCTTGTTCTGCGTTTAGCTCCTTTAGTTGTGCCGCTATCCTTGCCATGCTATCCCGATCGGAAATTGCAGCCTGTTGGATGGACAAGGACTCGAGTTTGATCGCTTTGAGTCGAGTCCTGTAAAAAGCGGCCGTTGCTTTTAAGTCTTCGATGCGAACCCCCGTTTGGCTTCCACCGATAGATTTGTTGGTTAATAATAAAGATTCTTCTTCTTGAAGGACAGATAATAAAGCCTTCACTTCTTTATCTTTTTCCTTTAGTCGTTTACTTTCTTTTTCTAAATCCAATATACGTTGCGATTTAGAAGGGGCTTCAAAATAATTTAACTGATGATTAACCGAAAGGATGGTAAAGTTTCCTTCGCCTTTCACTTGAATACTGTTTTTATCAAGTTGAGGAGAAATACCAGTAAATATTAGCAAGTTGTTTCCGACATCTATCGAAGCCGTAGCTGTACGTGTGACCTGCGCACCCACCCGAAAAACGGTGACTTGTTTGATAGCTGATTTTACCTTTGTCTCTTTCGGAGTGGCACTAGCAAAAAGTGAAAAATTTAGCAATAAAAATAAGGAGATGATTGAAGGATATTTCATGATGCTTGCTTTTGAGAATGTGGAGAATGAAGTCATTTTATATTTTTATACGCAACACACTAGATCTAATGACGAAAGTATAGATAAAAAATGAAAGAAACATAAAAAACTCGTTCGTGCTGATAAGAATTTTTCAATTCAAAACCTATAGTTCATGTTTACATACATAACTGCTTCGTTTTACAATTAGAAACTTTATTTTCTTATGATTTTTTGGGGCGGAGTTTACTGGTAAAAAATAGCGCAAGTAAGATTAATCCTATGATTTTCCAAGGAAATCCACTTTTTCCAGATAGATCGAATACGATCGATTCTGTATTGCCAACTACGGTGAGATGAGACCAAAGAGCAGGGTAGGAATTGGTGGGGGAGGCCTTGGCCAAGTATTCCAATTTGGCTTGTTGTAAGGCAACGTCTTTTGGCATTCCTTGATGGAGGTTTTTGTAGAATGGAACTAAAATTTCTTTTGTGGAATAATCTGAAGCACTCCACAAACTAGCGACTAAGGCGGGAGAACCTGCATACGCAAAGGCTCTGGCTAAACTTCTAACCCCTTCTCCTTTGGTAATTTTTCCGGTACCAGTATGGCAAGCACTCAAGACAACCAAGTCTGTGTTTAATTCGATCCGGTACAAATCAGATGCGCGTAAAACATAGTCGGTAGAATCGGATGCACGGAAAAAAATCAGCGAAGAATTAAGTGGGGTTTCTTTATCAATCAGCCCATGCATGGCCAGATGTAGGATTTTATAATTTCCAGCATGTTTAAGGAAATTACTTTTTGTCGCATCTTCGTTGAGCCATGCCTTGCCATTCAGCAGGTCGGCTACTTCTTGTACTTCATCATCTGAATAAAATAATTTTCCTAGTTGGCCATTGGCATCAATGCCATTTCTAATGTTTCTAAAATTCTCCAATCCTTGGAGTGTGAAATTATTGTATTCTAAACCAAATCCACCAAACAATTTATTGGGTTGTTTTTTATTTTTTAAAAGATCTGATTTAAATAATAATTGGTTGGAGTAAGGGGTGGAGATAGCATATTTTTTGATGAGATAAGGAAAGGGAGTTCCTTCTTTTGCTTCTTCGTAGAATAGATTGTCAAAAGAAAATTGTAATAAATAATCATCGGGAATTATAATCAAACGCGTCACTTTTTCGGTAAGATTGCTCAGTGAATTTTTTAGTAGCAAGTTATACAGTGCATTTGCAGTAGAACGAAATGCTATTGGATTAAAAGACCTTAACCCAGAGGAAAGTTTACGAAAATCTTCGCAGTTTTTATCAAAGTCAATTGGTTTTTCAATAGCATTATAATGGATTTTATTTTTTAAAATGGTGAAAACAAATATCTTTTGAACTCCAACAAAGTATTCTATCAATGCCTGATCAGCAGAAAGAGAATCTTGTAAGGTTTTGATGGTGGATAAATCAGGAATCGCATATTTTAAAGCATAATAATTAGGATACTCATTTTCTAATTGGGTTACTAGTTTTTCTAATGATCGCCTAATTTCAGAAAGTCTCAGTTGGTTGGATTCCAAAAGACTATCGGGAACTTCCTGACTAGTACTCATAAATATTTCCTTTTCTAATTCCGCATATTTTTCTTTTAGGTTCTTTTCTTTTTCTAATATATGCTCGGGAATACCAACAAATTTTGCATTGGAATCCTGTAGGCCATCTAATAAAACAATAGCCTTGTTTTTGGCAGAATAAATATAAGCCTCTTCCAAATATTGCTCAAGACTGGTGTTTTTAAATAAAATGAGAGCTGTTTCAATCGCCTTTTCGTAAATAGGCAACGCTCTTTGAGCAAGAAAAAATTTTGAGCCGGAGGCTTTATATTGTTGCCTGATTTTAACGATTAATTTATCTAGTTGTTGATAAAGCGAATAAGCCTTGGTTAAATCTGCTTCATTTCCAATTGCCTTAAAACGAGTAAGTAATGTGGTTGCCTTGAAAGATAGAACTCTTAATAAATCTAAATGGTCAACGACCAATTCATACTTTAAAGATGCTGCTTCCTGATTAACACCTTTTTTAAAATTTGGGAGGAGATAAAAGATGGAGAGATCATAATTTTTTAAGGCTTGCTCATATTTTTTTTGTTCTGCAATAATATCGGCTATGTTTTCGTAAGCATTTGAAATCTTTTTTCGAGAGGAACCTTTCATCCGCAAGCGTAGAGATTGATTAATGTATCTCAAGGCTTTGTCGTAATTTTTTTGATTTCTTTCGATATTTCCTAAAAGCTCAAAGCTGTTGCTTACATCTAAATCTCTTGCTTTTTTTTGATAACCTTCTAATGCTAGGAAAGCACTTTTCTTGGCAAGTGCATGATTGCCTTGATGCATGTACGCAGTTCCAAGATTTAGATGACAATCAGCAATATCTTTTTCATATTTTTTTTTCCCTAAGCATTCAAAGGTCTCTATGGCAGATAGAGAATACTTTATGGCTTCTGGATAAATTAGTTGATGTCTTTTTAAGATGCCAAAAGATTTTTGAAGTTCTCCCACCTCATCATTCGATTTGATCTCAAGATTTTTATAGTATTGCTGTGCATGTAATAAATAATTCTCTGCTTGTTCAAAATCTCCCAGTTCATCATATAGTATTCCTGCTGTAAGATATTTATAGGCAAGATCCTCCATATCCTTTTCAGGAAGATTTTCAAAAATTTCTAAGGATTTTGAAAGATACTCACTTTGTTTCTTACGTTTGCCCAATGCTCGATAAGTAGCAGCGATGGCAAAATAAGTCTTTCCAGTTTCTTGATGTTTTGGACCCAAACAAGACAAACGAATGGCTAAAGTCGAATCCCGAAAATATTTAAGCGCTTCTTGATCCTTATATAGCTGGTAGTGGTAGCGCCCAATTTCATGATAAAATCTCCCTTTGGTACTACAACTAGATGATGAAAAAGATGGAAGATGTCGATATTTTTTTAGAAGCATAATGGCAGCTTCAGGATTTTCTGTAATAAGAAGGCTATCAGCTTGTTTAACCTTTTCTAAGAATAAGCTATCGGGATCTTCCATTTTTTGCAAGCGGAAATTATAGAGGGTCGCATAAGAATTTTTTATACAAATAGATAAGATAAATAGAACTAGATAAATACGGTTCATATTCTCATAGATGATTACGGGTTATAAAAAAAACGATTAATACATGATTCTACCTAAACAGCTTCCATGCATTAATCGTTTATCAAATACCCAAAATAGTAACTTTAATATTGTTTTACTATTTTTTTAGTAACTTCTTTTCCATTTTGAATGATTTGTACAAAATATATACCTGGAGGAATACTGTTTTGTGGAGACCAGGTAAAAATATGATTCCCTTTTTCTGAAAGTTCTTGTTGATTAAATACGACTTGTCCAACTTGATTATAAATATTAAAGGATACCATTTCATCGGTAGTTGTTGTATAGGTAATATTACAGGATTCTCCGAATGGATCTGGAAATACCTCGATCTCATTGTCCTCAAATTTATCTAATTCACTTTCACTGGGAGCACTTCTATAACCCGCCCCACATAAGCCCGTTAATTCACTATAAGCATTATTAGCATGGACAACGCCCTCTGTCAGCATTAAGCTTTGCAGGTTGCTTTTATATTCCGCACCATCCATGATACTACATTTGATGGGATCCCAAAACAGCGAAATAAGATTTGTTGCGAGCACCGCTGCTACACCACTTGTTATGGCAGTAGCCTGAGAGGTCCCACTTTTAGCTACTAAAATTCCTCTATGATCAGGAGCAACAATGTCTTCTCCAAGCATAGAGATGTCAACCCTAGTTTCTCCAAAATTACTAAACCAAGATAATTCTTTATGGCAGTCTACGGAGGCTACAGAAATGATATTGTCACAAATAAAAGAGGATGGATAAGAGGGTTCACCTTCGGTATCATTGTCATGACTATCATTGCCTGCTGCTGCAATAACTAAAATTCCATAATCTCTTGCTACGTTAATTGCTAATTCTAATGGCTCAACTTTAAGATAGGGAGGAGGAGCTTGATAGCTAAAACTCATATTTATGATGTTGATATTGTTGAGAATCGATTGATCAATAGCGAGAATGATATCGAATAATTTTCCTATCCCATCTTCATCGTGTGTTTTGAATGATTCCATCTGAATCGAAAAAGCGTTGGAAATAGTTGCGACCTCAGCAATGATTCCTGCCATATGTGTTCCATGTCCATGATCGTCTTGTGGGTAATAATCTCGATTAACAAAATCATATCCAACATAGTTTCCATAAAAAGGATCAAATAAACCTGGATAGTAAAAACTAGGCCCAGTGTTTGGTTCGTGATCATGTCCTATTCCTGTATCTAAAACAGCAAGTTTTACTATATTATCCGAATTATCACAGCTGATAGAAAAATAATTTGGGCAAAGAATGGTAGGGTCCAGACCTCCTAATTCGCTATTATCCTGATCATAAGAAAAGACAAGACTTTCATAATTTAAGCCTATACTTTTTATTTTAGTTCTTCCTCTTCCATCTCCAACAATATCATTAATATTATTTAGATTATTTCCAGTTTTTCCTTTAGCAGGAAACCTAATTACCTGCCAAAGATGGATTCCCGTGACAGGACTAGGGCTGATAGAAAAATCCTCTACAGCATTATAATCCGCTCGTAAAGAATCGATATATCCTTGAGTAGTACCTGGTTCAAATTTAATGAGTACTTCATTATAAACATAAGTACTTCCGGAATAGCCAATGTTTAACATTGATAAAATGAAGGACAAAGTAATTGCTAGCCGTAGTCCGGCCATTTTTTGTGTTATCTTTTTCATACCCTGAGAAATTTTAAAATTTAAAAATGAGCTTCTATATACTATAAGCAAAAAAAAATAGAAGTGTGACTTTTTTTATCAAAAAAAAGGACAACCTCAATTAAGGGGTTGCCCTGAGACAGGGTTATGATATCCGTTAAGATAACTTCTTTATGAAAATTTATTTTACCTCCACGTAGATTTGGTAATAGATTAGGTTTGCTTTATCCAAACAAACAGCTGAATTTAATTGACTAGGGATTATTGGGCAAAGACAACCGTTTTCCTTACACCCTCAAATCCAATGAATATTTGTCTGTTGGCGGTCATCACAAATAATGAATTAAAAATCGGCTTCCTTCAAAATGTCAGACAACTCTATAATCTCAAGAATAGGTAACTGTGACTTCTTAGAAGAGATTTTTTTAATATCATGATTCGTTTGACTATTTTTTCTGATGATTTACTGTAAGGCATTATTTTTCTAAAAAAAAACAAAGAAATAATGTCACACACAGCTTTTATTTTCCTTATAGTCTTAGAAAAGTGTATTTCACCTTTGAATACCAAAATGTTATGATATCAATTACTCCGACATTAGGCAATAACGCTAATGACTTGACTGTAGATCAGTTTGAAAATCTTTATTTTGAAGAGGCAATAAAAAAGGTTGTTTCTGAAACTTCTCTTTCTTTTGAAGAGGCTCGAAGAATTACAACGCATTGCTTTCAAGAATTGAAAGCAGGGTTTCCGTTAAAGGAATATTGGAAAGAGAAAAAACTTTGGAAAGAATTCCGTAAAATTGTACTTCGACAACAGTATAAACTACAAAAACGGATGGATAAAAATTTTGGTTTATCAGAAACCAGTTTCAAAGTTTTATTAAAGGAACTGAAAGAAGATAATGATACGTTATTTGAGAAAATCTTTTTAACTCATTTCAAATCGTGTCAGGTATATCTACAACGAAATTATAATGCTTCTTCCGAAGATGCTTATGATGCCACTATGAATACACTGATTGAATTTCAAGAACGTCTAAAAGCAGATAAAATTACCTACGGAAATCTTCGATTTTTATTTACCAGAATGGCGGGTCAGGTTTATCTGAAATGGATAAAAAAAGAAAACATCACCACGGCTATTGGTGAATTGGATATTCCTGAAGCCAAGGAAGAATTAGATGAAGAATCTTTTATGATACTAAATAAAGCGTGGGATAAACTTTGCGGTAGCTGTAAAGATTTGTTGAAAAGCTTTTATTATGAAGGAACACCATTAAATCAACTGGCAGAAAATTTGGATAAATCCCATGCTGCTGTTAGAAAGCAAAAACAAAGATGTGTAGAAAAACTTAGAGATTTATTTATCAAAAACACGTAATGAAAATGAAACAACTTAGACAATATAAAAATGGCGAGTTTACAGAAAAGGAACTGGATGATTTTACCAGAAAAATCATTCGTGCTAAATTTAGAAAAGAGAAAAAGAATAAGTGGACTCAACAGTTAGAAAAAGATCATGGAATCACTCGATCTGAAAAAAAAATAATACCTGAAGATAGAACTATCTTTGGTAAATACCTGATAGGAATTGCAGCATCTATTGTTTTTATTATGGTAGCGCTTTTTGTTCTTCAAAAAAATCCTACTTCGGATGGTTTAGTGTTTGCAGACAATTATCTTCAAGAAAATAAATTTCCAAACGCGACCGCAACAAAAGGTGGAGAGGATATTTCATCCTTAGAACTAAAAATGGCGGAAGCCTACAGTAAAGATAATTTCTCAGAGGCTATCGAATTGGGTAAGCAACTGGTAGCATTAGATCAAACGAATTCAAAAAATTCTTTTTTCTTGGGACTATGTTATCTTTATCAGGAGGATCTGCAAAATGCTCAAAAATATTTATCCCAATTTAAGGAAATAAATAAGACGGAATTCCAAGAGGAAAGCAGATGGTTTTTGGCCTTAACGTATACAAAACAAAAGGATTTTGAAAACGCTAAATTGGAACTAGAATACATTGTTAATCAACAAGAATGGGAATTTAAACAAGCAGAAGCGTTGTTAAAATATCTTAATGAGTAGACGTTTACCCCTTCCATCTAAGATTAGTTATTGCTTAGATGGAATTTTTTGGGCTTTAAGGAATATGAGACTAATCAATTAACTGATTAACAATTACAATATAAATGTAAATATTTCTCCATGTGGTTTAAATTAATTATCGGCACACAGTTAAATGAACACTCCCTTTACCAAAAGGACTGGTATTAAATTTTCTTGTTATTTGAGGAAGCGAAATCCTCTATTTTCTACCAAAAAGGGCATTCCTTTTCTTAATATTAGTAATACTTTAACGAGTAAATCTACCGATTACAACTAAATTGTCAAATAAAAGGCGGATATTTGCATCTTAATACCTATTTTTAGTTAAATGGGCAAGGTTAGAATGTTAAGCTTATATTCTGCCACTTTATTTTTTAAGTTATATTTATAATGAGTAACGGTACCGTAAAGTTTTTTAACGTTAGTAAAGGTTTCGGATTTATTGTTCCTGATGATGGGAGCAAAGATGTATTCGTTCATGCGAACGAATTAAACGGAACAACGATCAATGAAGGAGACAAAGTCTCTTTTGAAATCGAAGAAGGAGAAAAAGGTTTGAATGCAGTGAATATCTCTTTGGTATAAACTGGATATAAATTTTAAGTTATTAAGGCCCGCTAATTCGTTAGTGGGCCTTTTGTGTTTTTGGGACTGTTCAATAAACTGTATAAAAAAAATTAAAGCACGGTTCAATGAAAGGCGGACTCAAAAACCTGTCAGACGGCAGGCGGGCGACCCGAACCTCAATGCCAATAAATTGATAACTCATTCAACCATTCAACAAATCTATTTATTTCCAACCCAAGTGGAATGCATCATCTTTAAACGCCATCCTTTTTCAGTCGGAACAGCCAATGCACTTTCTAACCATCGACCCTTTCCGACAATTGAATCGGCCTGCGTGAATTCCGCAAAATTATGGTAAGCGATTTGAATCGAGGGACCATATTTTTCAATTGAAATATATTTCATGGCATTGGTACGTTTTGGACGATTGGGTTTGGCTAGTTGACCACGCATAAATTTTTTTATTCGGTCATTGTTCCAGACTTCTCCATTTTCTAAAATAATAAAATCATTTGTGTGATATTTACTTATTTTGGTGGAATCTACGCCAGCCCAAAGATCATCAAAAGATCCTTGAATTAAATCTTTGGCAATTTGTTTTTCTTCATGAGTGATTTTTGAAGAAAAATCGTTAGAAGAATGGCATCCATAAAGGAAACAAACAAAAAATAATAAATACTTCATTTTAAATAATTTCAAGATTAAATTTTAATAAATATCTGTTTTTTATACAAAAAATAACAAAGGTACCACATTAGCGCTAACACTAAAAATCCGTTAATGATATTTAATGCTCCGGTAGAAAATCCAAACAGTCCAAAGATTCCATGACTAAAAATTTTACCAAAATCTACCAGCCATTGTGATCCAATGGTTTCTCCAAAAAGGTAAATAAAAATGGAGTTCATTCCAACAATAGAAAAGAACCAAGTCCACCTTTTTATTCCTTTGATATCTACCATCCAGTAAAGTGTGACTAAAACCAATAAACACCAACCGCCCGAGGCAAAAACAAAACTCGTAGTTGAAATTCGTTTAACAATGGGCGTAATTCCCATTAGATCCAAACCGTAGCCAACCAATAATAGAACCATCGCAGCGAAAAAAAATCGTTTTAGCTTCTCAGAATTTTTTAGATTGCTCATTAATAAATTACCAGCCATTGCTCCCCAAATGGTATGCGCAGCAGTCGGTAAACAATTGATGGTTACCCAACCACCACCAGCGTTGATTTTTCCCATTAAAATTAAATCCATATAACTTCCAAAATTCTGATCTTTGATAAACGGAGCAACAGGATCATACCAGCGATAAAGAATTTCTGTTAATACCAAGAGCAACATGGAAACTCCAAACTGCTTTTTCCAGGAAGATTTTAATAATAAAAAACTAATTAAAATCGTAAATGAAAGTTGGGTCAGTACATTCCATAACTCCCAAACCAGACGTTGACTATAAACATGGTGGAGTCCAGTACCTAAAACAAACAAAAGGAAGCAGCGCCAAAGAATATGTCGAAAAGCATCGTTCCAGCTATCACCTTTTCTTAGTCGACTACGCAAAGAATAGGGCATGGCGACCCCCACAATAAACATAAAAAATGGTTGGATTAAATCCCAGAATCGTAAGCCGTTCCAAGGATGATGATGAAATTGTTGGATAATTTGATGTCCGATTCCGGTAGGGAAATATTCGGTAAGTGCGTGATAAACTTTAGCGGCTTCAGCCATCAGCAAAAACATCGTTAATCCTCTGAAGACATCCAAAGAAAAGAGTCGGTTGGGCAAATTTGGTGAAGACATGTGGTTTATTTTTTGTAAGATAAGAAATATTAACCACCCCAAATAAAAAAAGCAGATCAAACGAATGATCTGCTCTACATACCAAATTAAACCATTATTGACAAAAGTCAATAAATAAAAATTATTTTTATCAAGTAGTCTTCGTTATTGATAGAACCACCTTATACTGCTATTCTTTGTTCAGGAGCCTTAGATGTTTTAAAGGCCATAATCTTATTTAAGGCATTTACATAAGCGTGTACACTTGCCATTACAATATCCTCTTCCACCCCAAATCCTTGATAGGTTTGTCCTGCGTACTTAATTCTTAAATGTACTTTACCAGTTTCTCGACTGCCTCCCATGCTTTGTACTAGAAACTCTTCCAGTATGATTTTGGCATCCATGATTTTATCAATTGCTCGGAGAGTCGCATTGATAGGACCATTGCCAGTGGCACTTTCTCGTCTGGCTTCACCATTGACCATTAACTCCACGGTAGAAACAGGTTGTAATGGTTGTCCACAAACGACCTGAACATGAGAAATTTCAATATTTGATTCTGGACGTTTGCCTTCCATTAATAGAATTAAATCTTCATCGCTAATATCTTTTTGTTCATCTGCCATTTTTAGAAAACGTTCATACGTTGCTTCCAGATTTTCTTTATCTATTTTATAACCCAATCGATTCAAGTGAAAATTCAAGGCAGCTTTACCACTTCTTGCCGTTAGTACAATAGAAGATTCGTTGACGCCAACATCTTCTGGAGCGATGATTTCATAATTATCTCGATTTTTCAAAACTCCGTCTTGATGAATTCCGCTGGAATGCGCAAAGGCATTCCGACCAACAATAGCTTTGTTTGGTTGAATCGGCATCCGCATCATTTTGGAGACCAGCGTGCTCATGTAATGAATCTTTCTAGTGTTGATATTTGTGTGAAAGGGTAGGGATTGGTGTGTTTTTAAAATCATAGCGACCTCTTCTAAGGAGGTATTTCCTGCACGTTCACCTATTCCATTAATCGTTACTTCTACTTGTCGTGCTCCGTTTTGAATTCCAGCAATTGTATTAGCGGTGGCCATTCCTAAATCATTATGACAATGACAGCTGAGAATCGCTCGATCAATATTAGAGACGTGATCCATTAAATATTTTATTTTTTCTCCGTAGGCCTGCGGCAAACAATAACCGGTCGTATCTGGGATATTAATCACCGTTGCTCCTGCGGCAATCATCGCTTCTACCATCTGTGCTAAAAAAACATTGTCTGCTCGTCCAGCATCTTCGGCATAAAACTCAATATCTTCCACAAATTTCTTGGCATATTTTACGGCTGCTACACCACGTTCAATAATTTGTTCTCGAGTACTGTTGAATTTATGTTTAATATGAAAATCAGAAGCACCAATACCGGTGTGAATTCTCTTTCGCTTGGCATATTTTAAAGACTCCACGGCACAATCAATATCTGACATTACGGCCCGGGTAAGGGCACAGACGATCGGGTCATTTACTGCTTTAGAAATTTCAACTACTGATTTAAAATCCTCTGGGCTTGAAATGGGAAAACCAGCTTCGATGACATCAACACCAAGTAGTTCAAGTTCTTTGGCAATTACCACTTTTTCGGTGGTGTCTAATTGACAGCCTGGTACTTGTTCTCCATCTCGGAGTGTTGTATCGAAAATAAATATTTTATCACTCATGATATTCAGTTTATGATTTTTTAAAGAACTTCTTTTAAAGTTTTGAATAATGTCTCTGTTAAGCTGGCACATTTTTTTCAGCAATAGAATGAATATGATTTAGAACTTGCTCTCCCATTTTATGGGTACCTAATACTTTTTGGGGATCTGTCTGAGGACCCATAATATCTTTAGTTCTATAGCCTGCCTTCAATACCGCATCTACCGCATCGATAATTAATTGTCCAGTAGTTGGAGCGTTTAAAGATCGGTTGCACATAAGTGCTGTTGATAAAATGGTCGCCAAGGGATTCGCAATATTTTGACCAGCAATATCTGGAGCAGAACCGTGAATAGGTTCGAACAAGCCGACTTCGTTTCCAATAGAGGCGGAGGCGAGCATACCAAGTGAACCTGCAATCTGTGAAGCTTCATCCGTCAAAATATCACCAAACATATTGCCTGTAAGAACTACGTCAAACTGCTTCGGATTTTTAATCAATTGCATAGCCGCATTATCAACATACATGTGCACTACCTCAACCTCTGGATATTCAGGCGTTAAATCTTGGACTACTTCCCGCCAAAGTCTAGAAGATTCTAAAACATTGGCTTTATCAACTGAATGCAATATTTTTTTTCTGGATTTTGCAGCTTCAAAAGCCATGCGGGCAATCCTATCTACCTCATATTTGGCGTATACTTTGGTATCATAGGCAACCGTTCCATTTAATTTACGACCGCGCGGTTCTCCAAAATAGATTCCTCCAGTTAGTTCTCTGAAAAATAAAATATCGGTTCCTTGGATGACCGCTCTCTTTAAAGAAGAAGCATCTAATAATTCATCAAATAATAAAATGGGACGAATATTCGCAAATAACCCTAACCCTTTCCGCAGTGCTAATAACCCTTGTTCCGGTCGAACTTTCAGATGTGGATTCAAATCATAATGTGGATCTCCAATGGCACCGAGGAGCACCGCATCAGAGGCTTTACATCGTTCAAGTGTGGCGTCTGGTAGTGGGTTGCCTGTGGCCTGAATAGCGGCATGCCCTAGTAATTCATGATGAAAATTAAAGGATAATTCATGGTATCGCCCAGCTGTCTCTAAGGCCTTAACGCCCCAGTCTGTTACCTCTTTGCCGATTCCGTCACCGGCGAGCACACAAATATTAAACTGCTTCATTTTATTTGTTTTTTCCTTACGGAATTTTTATTATTGAATATTGCGATCTCTTTGAGATCATTCTGTTCTCGACCTCAGTGTAATGAGACCTCAGTGTAGTATTTAAATAACCGCACGTCCCGTTTCAAACGCCTCAATTTCCTTCGTTAGGGAAAGAATATAATCGATATCATCATAATTATTTATCAAGCACTGTTTTTTATATTTTCCAATTTCAAATGGTTCATTTATTCCAATTTCTGGAATACTCAGTGTTTGGTTTGGAATATCAATAGTTAGTTCTAAGGCTGGATTACCTTCCACACCTTGAAAAATTTTATCTAAAATCGTTGGACTTACTTTTAAAGGAAGTATTTGGTTATTTAGTGCATTATTCTTAAAAATATCTGCAAAAAAACTAGAAATCACTACTTTAAATCCATAATCTCCAATCGCCCAAGCGGCATGTTCTCGACTACTTCCACAGCCAAAATTTTTCCCTGCCACTAGAATTGCTCCTTGATAAACACCTGCATTCAAAACAAAGTCCGCCACTTTTTCACCGGTTACTTTATCGTAGCGCCAATCTCGAAATAAATTTTCGCCAAAGCCTTCTCGACTGGTCGATTTTAAAAAACGAGCAGGAATGATTTGGTCGGTATCCACATTTTCTAGCGGTAGTGGTACGATGGTACTTTTAATTATTTCCATTTTATACTTAAGATTTTATAATGTGGCAAGGGCTGGTTTCAGCATTTCTCGAACATCCGAAATTTCTCCTTTAACTGCCGCTGCGGCGGCCATCAGGGGACTAACCAAAAAGGTTCTAGCGCCTTGACCTTGCCTACCTTCAAAATTTCGATTGGAGGTAGAAACGCAATATTTTCCAGCAGGAACTTTATCCTCATTCATAGCCAGACAAGCAGAACAGCCCGGTTGGCGTAAATCGAACCCTGCGTTCGTAAAAATTTTATCGAGTCCTTCTGCGATGGCTTGGGCTTCTACTTTTTTACTACCAGGAACAATCCAAACCTCCACTTCGGGGGCTTTTTGTTTGTCTTTTACAAAGTCAGCTACGATTCTTAAATCTTCGATTCTGCTATTGGTACAAGAACCAATAAATACATAATCAATCTTTTTTCCGATTAAGGATTGTTGATCTTTTAATCCCATATAATTCAGGGATTTTTTCATTTCTTCAGCTGAACTATTTAAGGCGACGGCAGGAATATTTTCTTGAATGCCAATCCCCATTCCAGGATTAGTTCCGTAGGTAATCATGGGTTGAATATCTTCTGCCTTGAAATAGTATTCTTTATCGAATACGGCGTCTTGGTCAGAGTAAAGCGTTTGCCAATAGGTCATAGCCTTTTCCCATGCTGCTCCCACTGGACTAAATTGTTTGTCTTTAATGTAGGAAAAGGTCGTTTCGTCAGGCGCAATTAATCCACCCCTGGCCCCCATTTCTATACTCATATTACAGATCGTCATCCGGGCTTCCATACTCAGATCTCGAATGGCTGAACCACTATATTCTACAAAATATCCGGTACCACCGGACGCAGTAATTTGGGCAATGATATATAGAATTATATCTTTCGATAAGACGCCTCTCGCTAATTTACCATCAATTTGGATTTTCATGGTTTTAGGCATGGTTTGGAGGATCGCTTGCGTAGCTAAAACCTGTTCGACTTCGCTGGTTCCGATGCCAAAAGCAATACTGCCTAATGCACCATGGGTAGCGGTATGGGAGTCACCACAAACCATCGTCATACCCGGTAGGCTAATTCCCAGTTCTGGTCCAATTACATGGACGATCCCTTGTTTTTCATGCCCGAGTCCGTATAGATCAAGTCCAAACTCCTGGCAATTGCTGGTTAGTTTATCCACCTGAAATTTTGACAGCGGCTCTTGGATGGGTAAATGTTGATTTTTAGTAGGAACATTGTGATCGGCTGTGGCAATAGTTTGTTGGGGTCGAAAAACGGGTAAACCACGTTTTCGTAATCCATCGAAGGCTTGCGGAGAGGTAACTTCGTGGATAAAATGGCGATCAATATATAGTAGATCGGGATAGCCATCTTGACGATGAACGAGATGCGCATCCCATATTTTTTCAAAAAGAGTTTTTGCTTTGGAGGATTCCATGTACTTTTAATTTTTTTTCTCACACCTCTTGGCTAATAAGGACGAATAGCGTTTGTATGTTCTATTCCTCTTTCCTCAAGGATTAATTCGGTGAGATAAAAGTAATCGCCTTTTCTTATTTAGTCGAACCTTTTTTTAATACTGGAACGGTGGCTAATGCGGTTTTAATTTTAGTAAGTAATTGATAATCAGTATTTTGAGAAATATTAAACTACAATGTCCAACCCGATAAATGATCCTCTTTTTAGGCTAATTAAAAGTCTAAGTAAATCGGAAAAGCGAAATTTCACACTATACGTCAATCGTATCCAGGATACGAAAGGTGTAAAGTTTGTACAATTATTTGAAGTCTTGGATCGTCAAAAGACGTATAACGAAGATCAGATTTTTCAAAAAATTCCGAGTTTAAAACGTTCACAACTATCAAATATTCGTCGACATCTCTATAAACAGCTATTGACTAGTTTAAGAATGATTAATATTCAGGTAAACGTAGATTTAGCCGTACGAGAGCAAATTGATTTTGCGAAAATTTTATATAATAAAGGATTCTATAAGGATAGTTTAAAAATTCTAGAACGCGCTAAATCGATGGCAATGAGCGCACATCAGGATTTGCTCCATTTGGAAATACTTGAATTTGAGAAACTAATAGAACTCCGTCATATTACCAGAAGCAGCGCTGACCGAGCAGATACCTTGACAGAAGATGTGGTTAAGCGAGCGACTATTATTAATACCAGCAGTCAATTGTCTAACCTTAGTTTGCGTTTATATGGTTTGTACATCAAAATTGGTCACATTAAAAGGGAGAAGGATTCCTATATGTTGAGCGAATTTTTTCATTCTAATTTGCCTACTACACCTGAAGTAGATATGACATTTTTTGAAAAAATTACGTTGTATCAATGTCATTATTGGTATAACCATATTCTTTTAAATTTTGTACAAGGTTATAAATACGCCCAAAAATGGGTAGACCTTTTTGAGCAGGATTCCGACATGCAATTAAATGATCCGGAATTGTACATGCAAGGGTTCAATAATCTACTTTCTTCTCTTTTTTATACCAGCTATTATTCTAAATTTTCTAAAAATTTAGAAACACTAAAAGCTTTTGGTGAGGCCAACCATAAACGCTTTAACAAAAATGAAGAGGTTCAATATTTTTTATACCTAAATAATCATCGGATAAATAGTTTTTTTATGCGAGGGGCCTTTTCAGAAGGAACCGAAATTATTCCAGATCTTAAGAAAAAACTAACGCGTTACGAAACGCATTTGGATCAGCATCGAACGCTGGTCTTCTATTACCGAATTGCTTGTTTGTATTTTGGAAGTGGCAATAACAGTGCTGCCATTGATTATCTTAATCGGATTATTAATTTTAGTATTGGAAATCTAGGTGAAGATATTCAGTGCTTTGCCAGAATTCTTAATTTGATTGCACATTATGAATTAGGCCATTATAATTTGTTGGAGCATTTGGTGAAATCTGTTTATCGTTTTTTAAGAAAAATGGAGGAGATGAACGCAGTACAAGAAGAGATATTAAGATTTCTTAGACGATCTGTGAACGTCAATCCTCAAAATCTAACGGAGTTGTTTATCCAGTTACGGAAAAGATTGATTCCACACACGAATAATCCTGTAGAACGTCGTTCCTTTTTATACCTAGATATTATTTCTTGGCTAACTTCAAAAATTGAAAATCGTCCGGTACAAGCAGTGATTCAGGAAAAATTTGAGGTGGAGCGGCGTTGATTAAGTCTATTTTACAATGGTTACATCACCAGATAAAACACGGGTCTTGATATCTCCCATACTTTGGTACCGAAAAACCCAGATGTATACACCCGTATTTAATATATCACCTTTGTAAGTACCATCCCAGGAAAGCGTCGGACTAGCACTATTATGGATTTTTTTAAAAAGGTGATTTCCCCAACGATCGAAAATTATTAATTCTCCAGAAAAATCAACCATAGAATTGAAATAGAATATCAGATCGTCATTTAGTCCATCGGCATTGGGACTAAAAACATTGGGTACAAAAGCTTCAATTCCGCAATAGATTTCGGTGACTTCAAATAAATAACCAACGCTTTCTTCTTCACAATCAATTAATAATTCTGCCGTATATCTACCCGGACGAGATACAGCTATAGAAGTACCAATGGTTCCGTCCTCCCAAATTGCTGGGACAGGAGTTGTCAGCACAGATGTTGCTTCGTCACAGATGGACATTTCGATCACCTCTTCTCGTTCTGGTATTTTGATAACAACCGTATTATCCTGCAATTGGCAGTTAGCAGTTTGAGCTCGAACGGAAAATATACCGCTCTCAGCCATAGTACGCGTTCCTCCCACAAATCCATCATTCCAACTAATCGGTAGGTCGAAAAATTTGATGGCAAATTCATGGGTTTCTCCAGCACAAATAATCACCGTATCAGGGACTACATCAAATGGAGCCACAATGACTTCATCTAGATAAGAATAAGTGAAATTAGTCTCATCTAAATTATCACAATAAATTATTTGATTAAGTGAATTTTGATAGTTGCCTAGAAAGACATACTTCTCTTCTCCAGTGGCTCGATAACAGGTTTCTAGTTTAGTCCAGTTGTTAAAATTATTGATAAGGGTATCTGAGGATAAGGCAAGACTAGGAAATTCAACAAGATTGTCAGAAAATGCCATGCTGTGGGTGTTGGAATAGCAAAGCTTTCCAAATTCTGGATCTGTAATTTCTTCTGGTTGAATTGCAAATGAAAGGTAAATATCATGATCTGTCGGAAGGGGAGCGAGCAGCAAACTATAAATTTTTTCCTCGGCAAAAAGACTGACAATGCCAGCCATCCCATCTCCATCATACGTTGGAACATTGGGAGGAATCCCATAAAAAGAATCTTCAGAGGCACATTCGTGATATACGTCAGGAGAAGAATTAATGGAGCCAGTAATTCTCCAGGGTGTTGCTTTGTCAATTTCTCCCCAGTCAATATTACAATCGATAATATCTTCAAATCCAGGATTGGCAACAAGATTAGTTTGAGCTGTGGAGGACACAGCAAGTAAACAGGTGGTTATCAGCGTAAGCGATAAGGTCAACGTTTTCATGAGTAATTTTTGGTACGCTCAACAATTGGACTTTGAGATGGATAAAGTTAACCTATATTTTTGATTTAATTTAGCAATATTTTCCTCTCCAAGTACGTATCATTTTTCAACAATTGTTAGAATTATTCGTTTCTAAGATATGAAATTATTTTATTTAATATTTTGTATCATGCTAACTGTACCTGAGAATACTTTTTTTACATTTGAGGAGGAAAAAGAAACAGGTTATTGGCGGATTATTAATGATGGGGTGATGGGCGGCTTATCTCAAGGACAGATTCAATGGAATGAATCAGCTAATACGTTGAAATGGACAGGAAAAGTTTCCTTAGAGAACAATGGAGGTTTTGCTTCCATTCGAACCATGGCTCGACGATTTGACGAAGGTACTTTCGAAAAGATCGTATTACGGGTAAAGGGTGATGGAAAGAGCTATAAATTTAGAATGCGACCTTCTGGAAATTTTGACGGAATTGCCTATTCTTTAGATTTTGAAACCATTAAAAATGAATGGAAAGTTATTACCCTTCTAGTACAAGATTTTGAGCCAACTTTTCGAGGTAGGATCTATCCCGAATATGGAAAGATTAAAACGGAAGATCTCCAGCAGTTAGGCTTCTTAATTGCAGGGAAACAAGCAGGAGCATTTTCTTTAGAAGTAGATTGGATTGGTTATGAATAGCCAGTCTTGGACAGCATTTCTTAATTAGTGACTTTCCTGCCAAAAATGATTTTTTTGGACTTTTGTCCTATACTCAGAAATAATGATTTAAGTGAAAAAAGAAAGCGTCATTTGTCCAAATTGTAATAGAAAAATAAGGTCTATTAATGCAGTTCATTATTGTAAAGAAGTTTCTATTGATGAGGTTTTCGCTGGAAAATCAGAAGAAACGATCTTGTTATTTGATCGTATTTTAGCTGAAATAGCGCTTTGGGAAGAGGTCGATGTGAGTGCTACTAAAAAATGTATCATCTTCTTTCGGAATAAAACCTTTTTGGTTCTTCGGCCGATGTCCAAATGCTTAGAAATTAAGTTTTTCTCCCAAGAATTTATTGAAGATGATCGACTTCATAAGTGCGAAGCTTGGGGAGGTAAATATTCAGGGTATCTTAGATTAAAACACGAAAAAGACCTAATTCCGGCATACTTTAAGTATTTTAAAACATCCTATGACATTTCTTAAGTACTTAAACTATTTTGGCAAATTTGGCTCAATTACTGAAAACGCCTGTAACCTATTATTTTCCTATCTTTACCCCAAAAATGCTTTTCCGATTTTCCCTAATTTTTAGTTTTTTTTTAGTCTTGATCGCTTGTCAATCAAGTATACATAAAGATGATAATCGAACGGTCTTTCACTATAACCAGCATAAAAATATTACCTCTCTTGATCCTGCTTTCGCACGTGCACAAAACAATATTTGGGCCATTGATCATTTATATAATGGATTAGTGCAATTGGACGATTCGTTAAATGTTCTTCCTGCTATCGCCTCGGATTGGAAGGTCTCAGAAGATGGGTTAACCTATACCTTTATACTCCGAAAAGACGTGTTTTTTCATAAAGATAGATGTTTTGAAATCGATGGAAGTAGGGTGGTTACCGCTGATGATGTAAAGTATAGCTTTAATCGAATTTTGGATGGAAAGGTGAATTCACCAGGTTCTTGGGTGTTTAAAGGAAAAGTGGCTGAAGTAGATCCATTCTTGGCTCCCTCGCTTGATACCTTTATCATCAATTTGGCTAGGCCGTTTCGTCCTTTTTTGGGAATGTTGTCTATG
The DNA here is from genome assembly GCA_937928405.1 of uncultured Saprospiraceae bacterium. Lineage (GTDB taxonomy): Bacteria > Bacteroidota > Bacteroidia > Chitinophagales > Saprospiraceae > JALZUU01. The sequence continues at coordinate 1,117 of CALFWZ010000237.1, read as the reverse complement.
CAATATTGTTCCGTTGTTCCTCGAGAAGCGGTGGAATATTATGGTTCAGATTTTCGAAGTAACCCCGTTGGAACGGGTCCCTTTAAATTTAAGCGATGGATCGAAAACCAGTCGTTATTTCTCTCTAAAAATGAACACTATTTTGAAAAGGGATTACCAAAAGTAGATGGTCTTCGGATCAGTTTTATGGGTGACCGTAAGACGGCTTATTTGGAATTGTCGAGAGAAAATATTGATTTCTTCTCAGGCTTAGAATCCTCTTATATCAATGAACTAATTACCAAAGATGGAGTAGTACATCCTGCGAAAGCAGATAAAATACAGTTTATAAAATCACCCTACTTAAATTCTGAATATCTGGGTATTAACCTTTCTTTTGGAGCAACGGATAATCCTCTCAAAGCAAAAAAAATTAGACAAGCACTCAACTATGGTATTGATCGATCTTTGATGTTGCAAACCTTACGCAATAATGTGGGGGTTCCGGCTAATGCTGGATTTACCCCAGTTGGACTACCATCCTTTGATGCGGACTTGGCACCCGGTTATACTTATAATCCTGATAAAGCTCGTGGTTTAATGAAGGAAGCTGGTTTTCCCAATGGAGAGGGACTGCCAGTGATTACCCTGCATACAACAGCGGATTATGAAGACCTTTGTACTTTTGCTGCTAAGCAGTGGGAAAATTTGGGATTCAAAATAAAAATTGAATTAGCGGAATCGGCGACTCTTCGTCAGATGATGACCAAAGGACAAGTAGCATTTTTTCGAGCATCTTGGATCATGGACTATCCTGATGCGGAAAGTTTTTTCACCGTTTTTTATTCTAAAAATCCAGCCCCTCCTAATTATACGCGATTTAAAAATTTAGAATTTGACCGACTATACGAAGCGGCTTTAAAGGAAAATGATGATGCGGCTCGTTATGCATTATATCAAAAAATGGATCGTCTCTTAATTGAGGAAGCTCCCGTCGTTTTTTTGTTTTATGATCAAACCGCCCTATTTGCCGGAAAATCCGTCAAAGGCCTAAGTCGAAATGCCATTAATTTATTGAAAACCAAAGAAATTTATAAAGAGAATTTAAGTGGATTGGTTCAATAGAAATCAGGTCAGA
>CALFWZ010000236.1 GCA_937928405.1 uncultured Saprospiraceae bacterium | reverse complement strand
GTAGTAAGATTGGTAAAATTGGCGCTTCCAGCAGCTAAATTTACGCTAGAACATTTATGATTAAATGCGATATTGACATGATCCATTTTATCCGCTTCATTCAGTAAGGCCACGTTCAAACCACTTCGAGAAACGGAGTTGATATAGTCTTCAGAGCGTCCACTATAAGGTGAAAGAAAGCGTTCTCCCGCCAAGGTATGAATTTGTCTCCCGTGCATCGGAATACAATATGCTCTCACCGATGCTGCCAACCCTGCTTGTTCTAAGGCCAATAATCCTCGATCGGACAGTGCCAAATTTATTGAACGCCCTGCTTCTACTCCTTCCTTTCTCATGTCTCCTCTCTTTTCATACATCTGAACATTATACCCTCTTTGCCCTAAACGAATAGCTAATAAGGTTCCACAAAGTCCAGCACCAACGATAATTATTTTTTGCATAATTTTTTATCTGATTCTAATTTAATCCATAAAATTGCACCCTGATAAAATGGTACGTAAATGTACAATAAGTTTTGCTAGCATCGAAGCTGAAAGCGGAATATTGGAATGGTTTTACCCTTACCTGACGAAGACAAATATCCTTTAAAAATAAGGTAACTTTTTGAAATTTTAATTAAAAAAAATGATTTTAAAATGTCAACAATACAAATAAAAGAAAATTTCGTCTGAGTAAATTAAAATTCAAACATAAACTTTGGTGGAAAAATGCAATTCGAATAATTAAACATGGAAGGGATCGCATGATTCTTTTTAGTCCACACATCATAAAAGTGGGAAATTTTAGCGAAGGAAGTTTCAGTGGAATTACTTCTCTTTTCGAATTGGACTAAATCGATTGAGATGAACGGAGGCGTCGATGGCGTCTCCATTCATTAATTGTCGGGCAAAGGCAGCTGCCCAAAATGGTCCAAGTGAGGCACCTTTCGTTCCTAATCCATTAAACACTAATAAATTTGGATTTTCAGGATGCATTCCCATTACTGGCCGTCGATCTTTAATGGTTGGTCGGATCGCTGATAAATGATCTAAGACCGTATAAGGAACTTTGACATCTTCTTCGATTTTTGTCATCAATTCTGTCTTGCCCTTTTCAGATGGTTGGTCATCTTCAAATTTCCATTCATAGGTGGCACCTACCCAAAACCGGTTCGCTCCCAATGGCACAAAGGTCAGCTTACTTTTATAAATTTCTTCCAAATCAAGACTTGGAATTTCTAGAATAATTACTTCTCCTTTCGCCAACACCATAGGGATAAAATCAAACCAAGGATTCTGCAAGATCTGATGTCCTTCACAAAAGATGATTTTTTTAGCTGTAGTATTTTTATAAGCTACCTGATCATTTCCAATGCGCAAAGCAGCGTAATCGAAGCGATCAATTTGCAGTATTTTCTGTTCTAAAAAGTAGGCTTGCCATGCGCGAATATAGGCTGGCAAATCAACGCGAAAAGTTTGTTTTATAACACCTCTGGCAAGTATTGGCTTCATTCCTTCCGGGCTGTCCGGAATTAATTGGGGAGAAAGGTAAGCGATATTATCTTCATATCCCGAACGAGTGGTCCAGAGATTTTCTTCAGATGGTTCGTTCAAGGCACGGTGAATCGGCGAATGCCAAAGAAAGCGTTTATTTAACCGTTTTTCTTGGTTTTCATAAGTGGCAATGGCGATGGGCAATAGTTCATCTATCATCCAAGATTTCACCAAACGACGCCCGGTAATTGGGTTTACAATCCCTGCTGCAATAGCAGAAGCGGCGCCTTGATGATCGGCATCAATCACGCCAATAGATTTTCCAGCGGCTAATAACTCGGCAGCCAAAAGCGTACCTGCCAAACCCTGCCCCACGATTAAAAAATCTACTTCATTCATAATTTTGCCAGCAATTCTCGATCTGATTTTTTCAATTTCGAGACAACTAAATCATAGGAATGATCGATCATCTTCACCAATAATTCTTGGTCTAAACCATCTTCAAATTCTACCGTATTCCAATGCTTTTTGCTCATATGGTAACCAGGTTGAATTTGGTAGTAACTTTCTCTGAGTTCCTCCGCCCAGTCGGGATCGCACTTTAGATTTACCGCGAAGGTTTCCCGACTAAGTCCAGTCAAAGCAAACATCTTCCCCATGACTTTAAACACTAAGGTTACTTCATCAAACGGAAAGGTTTCTTCAACTCCCTTTTTGGCTAAACAATATTCTCGGAAGGCTTCTATATGCATGATCTGATTTTCGGCAAAGATACGATAACTTGGTGGAATGGTGGATTAGTGGATTAGTGGATTAGTGGATTAGTGGATTAGTGGATTAGTGGATTAGTGGATTAGTGGAATTCACTTTGAGAACTAAGAAAACAGATTTTTAAAAATTATGAAATAAAGTTAATATATATTTGCTTTATGATAAAAGGCATTCAAGGTAAAGAATCTTCCAAAACAAGCTAGGAACAGGTCTTGCGAGAAATACCTTTGTTATACCCGGCTCATCCATCGTTGAATGGTTGATTTTTAGTTATCCGAGAAATAATAGGATTAAGGTAAGTACCATTCCAGCTAAGGAAAACCAAATCCCTTTTTTAAATACGTCTGTGCCAGGCATAAACATCCAGAAAGCAGAGATGACAAAAAATAGCAAGGAAGCTCCAAAGAAAATATTTAGAAAGAATAGCGGATGATTGGTGTTGGCTTTGTGTAAATGGGTCATTTTATCCAATAAGAAAGGTAATTCTTTTTTAGTGTATTTGGCCATTCCCGTTTCGGAATTATAGGTTCCATTTTTGAAGTAAAAAATATTTCCCTCTTTCTTTTGGACTCGTAGCCTTTTGATTTTAAGTGCTGGCCCCAATTGCCGCTCCGTAAGATTGGTTTTGACTTGCTTTTCTATTTTAACTTCATGCTTTAGAAAATCGGTATTTCGAAAAATAAGGAGCATCCCACTGATGGCGTAGATAGCCATAATTCCGGCAAGAAAAAATCCTAAATATCGGTGAACCACACGAAATTTATTACTGGTCGATCTGGAGGTCATTATTTTATTTTAAAGATTTTCAATATGTTCTTAACGTCTTCGTCTTCCAGAAAATTCCATGGCTTCGCCTTTACCGAATCCATAGCTAAATCCAAAAATAATAAACCGTCCTCGGATTCCATAATTGTATAAATAGAAGTCAGGTTGATCTGTAATACTTTCTCTGAAACGAGAGGCAAAAACATCACGAACACTCATACTTAGCACTCCTCTACCTTTTAAGAATTTTTTTCGAAGTCCCAAATCTGCAAATAAATTAGCTGAATTGACGCTTTGAACCGTTTGTTCCGCAGAACGATATTGTCCTGTCACTTCAAAATCAATACTGACCGGTAGTTTAATTTTTGTGTTCAGTTTTGCACTCCATTGATCGTTTGCAAAATCAAAAACATTGTCTTCGAAGGTTCCCTTTCTAGAGAAATAATTATAATTCAAATCTCCATTAAACGTCAATTTTTTATTAACCACATATTTTAGATTTAATTCCATCCCAGTAGTATTATTGGTTCCCAAATTCACGGGTTGAAAAACGCTTCTTACTTCATCTTCTTCTAAAATAGATATACGTTCAATCGTTTCGGTGGTGTAGCGATGGTAAACCCCAAAATTAGCGGTAAGTTTCCCTAACAAATAAATACTAGTAACCTCATAAGAGTCGGTAAACTCTGGCTGAAGTTCAGGATTCCCTTTCCGGATATTGAAGTTGTTTCGGATATTGAAAAAAGGATTTAAATCCCATAATCTAGGACGGAAAATACGACGCGAGTACCCCGCTTGTAAAGAAACTTTTTCATTAATTTTATAGGAAGTATGAAGCGTTGGAAAAAGATTAGTAAACTTTTGTGAATCAGCTTCATTCGTCGTTGCCAATAAAGTTTTCAAATCAGTGTTCTCCGCTCGTAGTCCTAATTTCAATCCCCACTTATTGCTTTCGTAAGCACCCGTTGCGTAAACACCCAAAACATTTTGGTTATACTCAAACACATTCGTAAAGTTTGGATTCTTAATCCAAATCCCATCTTCCAAATCTGTTACTTCAAAATCATTGCTTACCTCATTCAGCACATATTGCAATCCAGTTTCTAAAGTAAATCCGTTGGCAAAAGGCTTGTTATAATCTAATTTAAAAGTGGTTTTAATATCTTTAAAATTTGTCCGAGTTCTTTGTTCATCATCTCGATTGGTCCCTTGAATTGTTTTATCAAAAAATTCCGATGATTGATCTTTCGCAAACAAATTACCGAGCGCACTGAATAACAAAGTATGCTCTTTATTATCCTTAAAATCTTTTTTATACTGCAGCTCATAGCGATATTTAGGATTGGTGGCCTCGGTCACTTCGGTTCGGTTCCATTTGTCTATATCCTGTCCTGTCGCATCTTGGAAAGTAAAATTAGTTTCAGAAGGTTGGTCCTCAATCTCATACGCAAAACTTCCCGACAAAGTAATTATATTATGCTTATTGATATGATAATCCGTGCCCAAAATAACATTATAAAATAGTTCATTCCGATCTTCAAAACCATTAGAAAGTACTGAATTATTCGTAACTAAATTGCGGTTAATATTTTCCGTATCACGTGGTCGTACCCGATAACCAACACCAACTTGACTAAACAAATTAAACTTTTCGGTTCGACGGTTCATACTCAACCCAAAACTATGATTATGAGGAATTCCCGTATTGATGGTAAACGATCCATTGATTCCTTTCCGTTCTTCCTTTTTTAAAATAATATTGATGATGCCACTAGTCCCTTCTGCTTCATATTTTGCGGAGGGATTGGTAATGACTTCTACACTTTGGATCATATCCGCCGTGATCGTTCCTAAGGCACCGTCGCTCGCAATGACAGAAGGTTTACCGTTGATCAAAATTTGCACCCCTTGACTTCCACGCAAGCTGATTTCGCCTTCGATATTTACATTGACGGAAGGTACATTATTTAAGACTTCCAAAGCACTGGCACCAGTAGTACTGAGATCTTTTCCTACATTAAAAACCCTTTTATCTAATTTAAATTCCGTTTGTGAACGTTCCGCTCGAACTTCTACCTCTTCGAGCATTTCACTGTCTTCTGAAAGAGAAACGGTCCCTAAATTGACTTTCCGATCTGAAATAGTAAATTCTGTGATCTTTTTAGCTGCATAGCCAATAAAAGTGATTTCAATGTAAAAATTGTTGGTTTTAGACAGTACCTGAAAGTTTCCATGCTCATCCGTAGTCGTGCCAGCCACAGGTGATCCGCTGGTCTTATCAGCGATCATGACAGTGGCAAACTCGACGGGTTGGTTGTCTCCGGCTGTCACCTTTCCAGTGATTTGAATACCTTTAGGTTGAGCGAATAAGGAAATTGAAAGGCAGTTAAGCAATAAAAAAAGTAAAAAATTTTTCATTATTTTGGATTATACGTGGAAGCGGTTTTAAAAGGAATTAAACCATCATCGAGATAGAAGGGTTCAATATTCGCTACAAATTTACAGCAGATTAGTAAACAAAACTCAAAAATTCGGTCAACTGCATGATTTGCCGGTTAACTGCATTTTTTTGGGGTTAATCGGAATGTTCAACAGGTTAGCTGGATAATTCGGTAGTTGATCGAAAAATGGAATTAGAATCCTAAAATCCAATTAACTTTGAAAAAAGGTTAAATTGTATGAATAAACCAATATTTAGATTTTCGAAGGAACATGTTTTTTTAGCGTTACTCACCCTAATTCTGTTTCTAGCCACGGTATTTGACAAAAAATCACCCGCATTGGTATTTTCAGATATTTGCTTTTTTCTTAATTATTTGATGGTGGCTCTACTGATTAATTATGTCTATATTCCAAGATTTTTCTACCCAAAAAAATATGCTCAGTTTATCATTGCGCTTGTATTAACCTTGGGCTTAGCACTTTATACAGAAGAATTTATTTTAGAAAAAATATTTTTTGCAGATTCTAGAGGTAAAACTTTTTTAGGGGTCATTCCAACCTTATTTGACATCCTTCCAGTTATTTCAATTTTTGTTGGATTTAAGCTTGGCTGGGATGCACAGGTTAAACAATCGGAAGTAGAAAAGCTAAATACCAGGATGGCTGAAAGTCAATTAGCATTTTTACAATCTCAAATAAATCCCCATTTTTTATTCAATAATTTAAATAATTTATATGCACATACCTTAGAAAATTCTCCAAAAACTCCAGAGATTATTTTAGAGCTTTCCGGATTATTACGATATATGTTGTATGATTGCAAGGAATATTGGGTTCCCTTAGAAAAAGAGGTAGAATACTTAACCAATTTTGTTCGGTTACAAGAATTACAAATGGAAGGAAAAGGTACCGTAGATTTTACTATTTCAGGCGATTTTTATAATAAGAAAGTGGCCCCTTTGCTTTTTGTGGTTTTTGTAGAAAATAGTTTTAAACATAGTTTGTCTAGCATGACGGAAAAGATTAGCATCGCCATTGACCTCAAAGTCATTGAAAATAAATTATTTTTTTCCTGTAAAAATAATTATTCAAAACAGGCAAATACAGAACAATTATCACAAGGAATAGGACTCGAAAATGTACAGACTCGATTAGAATTGCTCTATCCTAAAGCACATACCTTAGATATTAATTCTACTGAAAATGAATATCAAGTCGATCTTATTTTAGATTTAAATGCTGCAAAAAAATGACTCGTTGTATTATTATAGAAGATCAATCACCCGCTCAGAGAATTCTAACCACCTATATTAGTGATGTACCCCAATTAAAACTAATGGCTACATTTGGTGATGGTTTAACTGCCTTAGAATATCTAAAAACCAATGAGATAGATTTAATTTTTTTAGATATTCATTTGCCCAAAATATCTGGTATGGCTTTCTTAAAACTTTTAATTCCCCGGCCTAAAATAATCCTGACAACGGCCTTCCCTGAATATGCCATAGATGGTTATGAATTGGATGTAATAGACTATTTATTAAAACCATTTTCATTCGAACGATTTTATAAAGGCGTTTCAAAAATTATTTACTCCGAAGCTTCAAAAATTTCTAAAAATGAAATATCTGCTAACGAAGTAAGTTCTGAGGAAACAGATTATATTTTCATAAAGACTGGGAATGATTTTTTAAGATTAGAAATTAAAGCCATCCAATATATCAAATCCTTGGGAGACTATACCCAAGTCATTACCCCAACTGTAAAACACCTAGTTTCTTATCCCTTAAAATATTGGTTGGCTAATTTACCTACAAAATATTTTTGTCAAATTCATAAATCAACTTTGGTTAATATTAGACATGTTGAAAAGGTTTCCAGTAATCAGGTTTTTATTCAGCGGGAGATCCTACCCATTGGCCGGACTTATAAAGAGTATTTTGTTAAAAATTATTTGGATGATTTTTAAATTAAACCTTTCTACTTTCTCAGTGTTTTAGATTTTTGTAATGAAGTTGTTTAAAAACTCCAAAATTGGCTACGAACTGATAAAATTCTCCAACTCTTCGCCTTTTTCCTCGTCCGTAGCGCGGCTACGCACTTAGAAAAGAGGCTCCCTGCCCGATCGACGATCAGTCAGACGGGGATTTGAATAATTTTTTCTAGTTCTCACCTGCTTTTCGAATTATTAAACAACTGTTGAGCGAATTAAAGTTTTAATAAAAAAAAGCGAAATAAAGTTTTGCTATTTTTTCAAAGTTCTTTGACCTACTGTTAAATTCTGAATATGGCTAACCTTGAGGTTTATAGCCTCACAGGTCTTTATGTGATTTCCTT
>CALFWZ010000235.1 GCA_937928405.1 uncultured Saprospiraceae bacterium | reverse complement strand
AGTTTAAGATAATTTTTTGAAAATATTGGTCTGGTAGTTCAGTTGGTTAGAATACCTGCCTGTCACGCAGGGGGTCGCGGGTTCGAGTCCCGTCCAGACCGCATAAGCCGCTCAAGGAAACTTGAGTGGCTTTCGTGTTTTTTACACATAACCTTTCTTATGTTCTTCACTTATATCCTACAAAGTCAAAAAGACCAATCCTTCTATATTGGATTTACCAGTAATTTAGAGCAACGTCTACAACAACACAATAAGGCAACCTCTGGTTACACTTCCACTAAAAAACCGTGGAAGTTGGTTTACTTCGAAACTTTTGATAATGAAACCGAGGCTCGTAAAAGAGAACGCGCCATCAAAAAAAAGAAAAGTAGAACGTATATCGAATATTTAATCGATCAATGGGAAGGGCCTTCCCTTGGTTAGAATACCTGTCCCGGACTTGATCCGGGAGGGGCGTGGGTTCGAGTCTCCCGAAACAAGTTCGGGACCAACCGTCCAGACCGCATAAGCCGCTCAAGGAAACTTGAGTGGCTTTCGTGTTTTTAGAGGATTAGACATCTATCTATGCTAAATTTATCCTACACCTTCCACAGGCTTCTTCCACCGAAAAAGGAAATTAAATAAAACGATAAATCATTCAAATACTATCTCCTATTTTACAAATGGATAAATTTTCAACTTTAAGCCTTATTTTATCGCTAAAAAATAATTGTTTAGTTTGTATCAATGCTACCTTTGTTAAAAATCCTTTGATTACCACTCAAAATGGGTAGTGATTTCTTCTATTCTATAATTTCCAAACTCAAAATTAATGAGAACCCCATTAGTTTTTATTTTCCTATTTCTTTGTTTTTTTTCTGTAAAAGCACAGATTGTGGTTACCGGACAAGTCATCGGTGCCGAAGATCAATTGCCTGTGATTGGTGCTAGCGTAATTGAAGCTAATTCAGAAAATGGGACCACCACCAATATGGATGGACAATATAAAATTACCGTAGCCGAAGGGGCAACGTTGACCTTTAGCTATTTGGGATATATCACGCAAAACATAACGATAGATGGTCAGACAAAAATTGATGTCGTACTATCCGAAAATGCCTATCAACTCGATGATGTCGTCGTCACAGCCTATGGGATTGAAAAAGAAAAAAAAGCAACTGGATTTTCTTTTTCTGAAATTAATGGCGACGAACTCAATCAAGCCAAAGAGGTCTCGGTAGCCGCGCAGTTGGTAGGAAAAGTCGCAGGATTGGAAATTACCAAACCATCTAATGGACCAACGAGTGCTACCCGAATTGTATTACGAGGTCTATCTTCATTTGGTGGCAGCGATGGCCCGTTGATCGTCGTCGATGGTATTCCAATCAATAATACCAATCAAACTTCAGGTGGACTTTATGGAGGACGAGATTCAGGAGATGGTTTTAACTCGCTCAATCCAGATGATATTGAAAACATCACCGTACTAAAAGGCCCCGCAGCCTCTGCACTTTACGGAGCTAGAGCGGGAAGTGGCGTACTAGTCATTACCACCAAAAAAGGAAAATCACAAAAAGGAATAGGCGTCGAATATTCTACTAACTATACCATCGAAGAGGTAACCATTCTACCAAAATTCCAACAAGAATATGGGCAAGGAGCCAATGGCTTAAAACCAACCAATCAACAGGAGTCATTTGAAAACTGGCGATCCTGGGGAGGCCGACTCGACGGAAGTCCAATCACTATTTTTAACGGCGACACAATTCCTTATAGTTCGCCAGGTGAACAAGATATTCGTTCCTATTATAAGAAAGGTAGTACTTGGACCAACAACTTATCATTCAACGGCGGAAATAAATTTTTCAACACCAGAGTTTCTCTTTCGCATCTTACAAATAAGGGCATTGTTCCAAACACTTCCTACGATCGCTACACCGCCAACCTAAATCTAAAAGTCAACGTGACTAAGAGAATTAGCTTGGATGGAAAAATAAATTATTCGTATGAAAATGCAGACAATCGAACCAACCTAACCGACAACCCAAGCAATCCCTCCAAGTATTTTATTGTAGGACCAAATAATCTACCTCATGCTGTTTTCCAACAAACAAGAGCGGAAGATGGATCACCGATTTATTGGTCTAATAATCCTTTTACGCTGAGTCCATACTGGGGACCTTTAGAAGCTACCAACAATGACCAAAAAAATAGGATTATCGGTTACCTTAGCGCGCGGTGGGAAATCATGGACGGCCTTTCTATCCAAGGAAGAATAGCGACAGATCAAAGCAAACAGGAATTTTTTAGCGCAGAAATTGATGGTACTCAATTCCGTCCTGAGGGTGTTATATTTTTGGATACCCTTGAGTCAAAAGAACGTAACTACGATTTAATTATAAACTATAAGAAAGATTTTAATCCTAATTTCGGAATTGATATTAGTGCTGGAACTACTCGAACAAATTTTTATAATAATTCAAAAGGCGTTATAGGAAGTGGATATATTGTTTCGCAATTAAGTGAAATTAGCAATATGAGCAATGTCTTTCCAAAAGCTCCGCTCACCAGAAAATCACGGATCAATGCGCTCTTTTCCACCGCCACTTTTTCATTTAAAAACTTTCTTTACCTAGATGCTTCATTACGAAAAGATTATTTTTCTGTGTTGACCAATCCACGGGATGTAGACAATTCAGAAAACTCGGTTTTGTATGGTTCTGGCTCGCTGAGTTTTGTGCTTTCAGATGCGATCAAACCTCCTTCTTGGTTGAGCTTTGCAAAATTTAGAATTGGATACGGAACCTCTGGTTCTATCGGACAGATTCAACCTTACTCATTACTTCCAAATTACCGAATCAGTATTGACGAACTAAAAGATTTGCAAGAGGAGGCAGCCGTAACTTTTGGAAATATTTTAAATGACACTTATGCTAATCCTTTTTTAAAACCTGCGCTTACCACAGGCATTGAATTTGGAACAGACTTGAAATTTATCAATAGCCGCTTTGGACTTGAATTTACATTATACCGCCAACGCACCAGCAACCATATCTTCAATAGTCCACTCGCAACTTCTACTGGCTACGGATCTTATGTTGTGAATGCTGGAGAAATTGAGAATAAAGGGATAGAAATTTTACTGCAAGGGGCCGTAGTTCGTACAAAGAATTTTGAGTGGAATTTGATCGCCAATTTCACAAAAAACAATAATCGAGTCATAAGCCTAAATGAAGGCGTCACGCAATTAGATTTTGGTCCAGACAGAACGTTCTCCGCAAATATTGTCGCCCTAAAAGATGGAAAAATCGGAGAAATTCTCGGAAATGTGTATGATCGAAATCCTGCTGGTGAAATTATTCACGTAGACGGTTTACCAAAAATTGCTGATGAAAAAGAAGTTTTAGGAAACTTCAATCCTGACTGGTATGGTGGTATTACGTCTTCTTTTTCTTATAAAAACTGGGGATTATCTTTTATCATTGATACCAAACAAGGTGGTGAAATTCTTTCTACGACCAGTAGCTTTGGTTATCTTTTTGGAAAACATGTCAACAGTCTCGCAGGTCGAGGTAGCGAAGATTTTATGATGATTGGAGCGGGTGTGGAAGCAGACGGCGTGACACCCAATATGACCCCGGCGAGAGTCGATAGTTATTATGAGCGCGTGTCAACGATCAGCGAAGCAAATGTTTATGATGCTTCCTATATTAAATTTAGACAATTAGCACTCTCCTACTCTTTCGATAAAAAATTATTGGCAAAAACTAAGTTTGTCAAATCAATTACGCTCTCCTTAGTTGGTAGAAATTTATTCTTTATCAAAAATGGATTAGATGTTATCGGGTTAGATCCCGAATCGATTTACACCGCTTCTGGTGGTGATGTAGGCATTGAATACGCAGCCTTGCCCAGCACACGATCTTATGGAATTAATCTAAATGCGAAATTTTAAACTATATCGTTTTGAATAAATATATATCACTACTTATTTTATCTATCCTCTTAATCATCATTGGATGCACCAAAGATTTTGGAGAAATTAACACCAATCCAAATCCGACGGAACCAGATAAAATTGATACTAAATTACAGTTATCTTATATTTTAAATAGAGCATCTAGTGAGCGCTATGACCAGTGGCGTGGCAATTTAATTTACTGCTCGCAATGGGCCCAACAACTCTCTGGAGATTGGGACCCTGACCGCTATAATACCACCAATGAAGATTGGCTGAGTGCTTGGTGGACTAATTCTTATTTACGCATAGGAAAAGATGTCGAAGATTTAATTTCCAATACCGAAGAAGGTTCTAACCTACAAAGTATGGCCATTATTTTCAAGGTCTTCTTTTTTCAAAAACTCACAGACATGTATGGTGATATTCCATACACAGAAGCCAACCGAGGAGCTGTTTTTGCCCGACCGATCTTTGACAAACAAGAAGATATTTATTTATCTTTTATTGAGGATCTGAAATTAGCCATCAATCATCTGGACGCAGGAGGTGAAAACGTGGGCAGCGCGGATCTTTTATTCGGCGGTGATATTGAAAAATGGAAAAAATTTGGAAATTCTATCTTATTAAGAATTGCCATGCGCATCTCTAATGTCGCTCCTGAACTTGCTAATGAAGTGGGTACTTTAGCTTTAAACAATGGCGTAATGACCAGTCATGAGGATATCGCTTTTATTTATTTTTCTGGTTCCAATACAGATGGTAAAAATGCCAATGGTGTGGGAGAAGTATTCCAAGATTTTGGTGTCTCCGGCCACTTATTTCGCTACAGCGATGAACTCGTTAATTTTATTATCAACCATGAAGATCCTCGAGAAGACAACCTCATGGAAACCTATCGCAATGATGGCTCTATAGATAATTCAGTCGGCTCTGGTAATCACCTCGGCCGCCCCAATGGAATTCCTACGGGAACCAACGATTTTGTTTTTGCACAACCTCGCCGTGACGTTATGGTTACGTATGATGCTCCTGCTATTTATATGAGTTTTGCAGAAGTGGAATTTTTAAGAGCAGAAGCGATTTTGCTTGGGTGGATACCTGGAGATGTTCAAGAAGCTTATGAAAATGGTGTTTACGCCGCTTGTCGACAATTGTCTCTATACCCAAATGCCGAACCCATTGACGAGGATGATATCGAAGATTATTTAGAAGAAAACGATATCGAATTTGATCTTGCTCGTGCCAAAGAACAAATCAATACCCAAAAATGGGTCGCCCTTTTATTCGATGGTTTTGAAGCTTATGCAAATTATCGTCGATCTGGTTTTCCTAACTTAACTCCTGGGTTTACAGATGGAGAATCAGACGGCGAAATTCCACGACGATTGCGATACCCAATAAGCGAGGAAGTAAATAACAAAGAAAATTACGAAGCAGCCGTTGCTCGCTTAGATGGAGGAGATGTGATTACCGCTCGTATGTGGTGGGATATTGAGTAATTGTTGATTTGTTGATTAAAAAGAATTTTCTTTTGTTTTAAAGAACAAATTATTATACATGTAGTAAAAATCAAAGTTCTGGAATATCATTTTTCAACAGTTCAACGATTCAACAAACAAAAATAATTTATTAAAAAAATTTCTTCATAAAAACTTTATGCGATGACCAGATTATTACCCCTTTTATTTTTTCTATTCCTTACAAGTTTTGGCTTTGCTCAAAATAACGGATTAGAGCTAGATGGCAACACCGGAAGTATTGCGCTTTGCCATGATGATATTTTTAGAATTGGCGATGGTTTTACCATTGAAGCTTGGATTTTTGCTAATGAATGGAAAGCAGAATTTTGGCAAGGATCTATTGTCAATAAGGATAGACACGTAACGGCAGATAATGAAGGGTACGCGCTTAGAGCTGGTGCGAATGGATCCTTGAGTTTTGTGATTGCTACTGGTTCTGCGTGGCCGGAAGTTATTTCTGATCCAATTATGAATACCAACCAATGGTATCATGTGGCAGGTGTCTATGACTCAGGAACAGCCAGTATCTATATCAACGGAGAATTTATCAACTCCATTCCTGTTCCAGGATCGCCTTCTCATAATCTTACCAGCGACTTAACGATTGGAGATTCTCCAGGATGGCCAGGTCGAGTTTTTAATGGTATTATTGATGAAGTCCGCGTTTGGAGTACGGCAAGAACCGCTCAAGAAATTGCAGACAATCAAACCACTGCCTTTACAGGATCGGAAGCCAACCTAGTAGCCTACCTACCGATGAACGAAGGAAGTGGAACCACTACGGAAAATCTTGTTGACAATAATTGTAGTGGAAATCTGAACCAAGTATCCTGGACCGATGGATATTCCGTCCCAGATTTTGACCTTGGTGTTTCTGCGATTACTGGTCCGGATCTTTTAAGCATTTTTACACGACCTACCAAAATACAAGTGACCGTACAAAACTATGGAACCGAAGCAGTAACTAGTTTCCCTGTAGCATTAACCATTAATGGTCTCCCAATTTTAACAGAGACTTTTAATGTAAATCTTCCAGCAGGAGCTTCTACCACGGTGACCTTTCCCGCTCCAATTGACTTGACAGAAAACAATACCAACTTGATAGGTGTCCGTACGACTTTTAATAATGATGGAAATGATCTAAACGATGGCGTTTCTTACCGTTATAAAAAACCAAGTAGTGGAAATATCGTAACCATCATCAACGAAGAACAACATAATTTTGGTAGTGCTGGTCAAACACAAACAACCCTTGCCAACCTTCCAATGAACGTCGAAGACTTCGAACAAATCTTACTGCATTTCGACGTAGAATGTCCAGATACGGGTTGTGACCCTTGGGATCAGACGGGTAAAATTTCTGTAGAAACAGATAATGGAACCGTTGAGATTGCGCGTTTTATTACCCCTTACGGAATCGAATGTGGCCCTTGGACAGTGGATGTTACCGACTTTAAAAGTATCCTAACCGGACCGACTATTTTCAAATCATTCATCCAAGTGTTTGGACAATCTGGTTGGTTACTAAATTGTGAATTAGAATTTGTGGAAGGCAACGCACCTAAATATTCTAAAGTAAATCCACTTTGGGAAACCGATTATTGGGTGTATGGTGATCCTTCCATAAACGATGACAATCTTCCTGTAACCTCTACCACGATTGCAGACCATACACAGACGAGTCACCTGCGTATGACGATTACTGGACACGGTCAAGGAAATACCAACAACGCTGCTGAGTTTTCAAATCAAACACATCAGTTGGTCGTCAATGGAGCGGTGGCAGACAATCACAATCTTTGGAAAAATGACTGTGGTCAAAATTCATGCGCCAATCAAGGTGGCAACTGGACGCCTAGTCGGGCAGGTTGGTGCCCAGGCCAAGAAGTACAGCCTTACCTATACAACCTCACGGGTAATATGACTCCAGGGCAAGCCTTGAGTTTAGATTATGAATTAGAAGCGTATACCAATCTTTTAAATACGGGTTATAATGACACCGACCATACCGAGCCACATTACCGAATCTTTTCTTATTTGATAGAAGAAAGTGATACCCGCTACGGAATGTATAATAATTTAAAAGCAGAAAACATCAATATTCCAAATGACGGCACCAACTATACGGCGGTTAATTTTATCATTAAAAATACCGGTTCAGAAATGGTTAGTTCCGCTACCGTGGCGTACTACGTCAATGGAGATTTTATTTTAGAAGAAGGCTTATCTGCGCCCATTGCTGCTGGCGAAACGTACACCCATTCCTTCTCTTCCGTCTCAGGATTTGATCAAACCGTTAATACCGTAATAGCCGTCGTCACGCAAGTCAATGATGAAAACATCAGCGACGATGCGATCAGAGTAGATACCGATTTAACTTCGACGAATGTGGAAGACCTAACAAAAGAGGAATTGCATATATTCCCTAATCCTTCTTCTGGAAAATTCACGGTTGAAGTAGGTGAATCTCTTTTAGGAACGGAAATGCAACTCATCGATATTCAAGGAAAAATCCTTCGAACCATTTTACTAACCGATACCAATTTCTCTCTTGATCTGAAAGAAAGAGGTATTTATGCGATTACCGTTAAAACAGAAAATGGTACGGCGTTATTTGGGAAGATTGTGGTGCAGTAAAAATAGATAGTAAAGATCTTGTAAGCCGCTCAAGGGAACTTGGGTGGCTTTTTTGTTTTTTATAGACAAACATCCTACCCCACCTCCATATACTGCTCCGGCGTCTTCTCAAAACTCACCTTACAACCATCACAACAGAAATAAACCTTTTGTCCTTTATAATCTAATACATGTTTGGCGGTGCTTTTTTGGACGGGGATATGGCAAACCGGATTCATATAGAAATCTTCGTTTTTAATTTCTAGGGGAGCCGCTTTTTCGATGATGGTTGCCTTGTTTTCTGTGCGGAAGTCTTGAATGACTTGCGCTAAAATACTAATGGCGACTTCTTGGGGAGTCTTCGCGCCAATGTCTAAACCGGCGAGCGCATATTTGTTCTAGGCTTGTTGCGCATTAACTGATTAATGGAAATATTATAATGACGTAAGAATTTATTCCTTTAAAAACCAATTTCCATTCTTAAAATCTTCCTTAATTTTTTGAAAAGTCTTTATTGCATCATACTCCACCTCATACTTTAAAAACAATAGGTTTAATGCTAGTTTTAATTTATGCTTAGGAGTGGGTTCTTTATTTAGTTCCGCTTCAATTTTTTCTAAACGATTTTTTTCCTGTTGATCTACTTGTTCTTTTAAGACAGATAACGTTTGTTGGATTTTTTGAAATGCATCATTTGTCTGGTCATGATTTGATATTTGGTCAACAAAGGTAGTTAGCCTTTTCAACTCTCTTTCTTCAGCTTCATCAAGCTTAATAATAATATTTTTTAGTAATGAATTATTTTGATTTACTTGTTCTCGTGTGTTTCGATGTTCTGTTATTAGAATCCTTTTTATATCATCAAATTCTGCACGAGTATAATCTCTCCCACTCCCATATATAAATACATCATAAAGTAAGCTTCTTATATTAACATCATCATAGCTTTTATCACATTCAACCGTAATCTTTCCTTTTTTTATTCTTGCACTCAAACTTTCATAATTATAAAAATGAGGCGTATCTAAGTTCTGACAAGTATCACAGTTACAAGGAATAAATTTCGTTAGTACTAAGTTTTCTAAAGGACGATGTATACTATCAAAAGTTTCATCAATAACAGTCAATAATTCTTTACTATCTGTTCCTCTAACCCGTATACTGATTTCGTTTTTACCAAAAAGTTCAATAATCTCTGCTGTCGCATCACGTCGTTTTAAAACACAACCACTTCTCCAAGCATTAGTTCGATCCGTAAGATAATGATGCATTCGTACGATAAATCGACTAAATAATCCTTTGGGCATAAACTCATATTTATACCTAAGTTGTAAATCTGATTCAGGCTCCCAATGATAATTTTCAGGCCTGCTGACCGGCAAAAGCTGAGGAATTAAATAACTTTTTTCTTTTACATCATTTATCTCATAGCATAATTCAAATTTTATCATCAAGGCTAATAACTCATCATGATTTTTAGAATATTGATCCGCTATCCAAACGCTTGCTGCATCTCCTTTACAAAAAATACCTTTCTTAGATTTTATTAGTTCACTGTCAATGATCTTATAGACGGCTTCGGTAGCCCATGCATTTCGCAAGATTACAATCTGTTTAAGAATTGGATCTTCCTGAAAGTGAAGAAAGAAACCTAAATGATGTAAATAGTCACTCAACGCCAAGGCACGATTTTCTTCAGGAATTTCATATTTTTTGCAAATTTCAAAAAAATCAGCGACTAGAATAAACGGCTTCTTTTGATTTAACTCTGATAATTCATTTCTAATTTTCAACCATTGTTTTGGTATTGGGTCACCAATATGAGGTAGCTGCTGAATCTGTTCTTGAATACTTTTTCTTACTGACGACAAACCGCGGTTGTCAAGCAGATTACAAGGGTGCTGTTCTTGAATAAAAGAAAATCTTTTTTTCATCCCAAAGAAGTCAATGTCCTTACTGCGATCCCCTTTTTCATTCTGGACAATCAACAAAGGACTATATCCACCAAATAATTCTACTGTTTGCAACCAATAATTAAAAACTTTATTATCAAGATTTTTATCGTCTTTTCGAGTATCATCAACCAGTATATATAAGGACCTTTTAGTTAGAAAAAATTGATGGGTAGCATGATAGATTTCTTGCCCTCCAAAATCCCAGATGTTGATGGTATAGTCATGCTTATCTTTAGCGGTAAATCCCATCTTGTAAATATCAATCCCTTTAGTGGTTTCTTCTTCTTTCGGCATCGAGGCTGATGCGTCAATGAGTTTCCTTGCTAAGGTTGTTTTCCCTGCACCTCCTTCTCCTACAATCAATAACTTCGCCTCGTAGATATAATCAGTACCTTGTTTTTCTAGCTCTTCAAAGTAATTGATGACGGCATCATTTCCCTGCTTTACAATCTCAATAGGCGGACTAGTTAAAGGATTATCTGCAAGAGATATTTCGTTATTGAATAGGTGATTTGTTAATGTTAATGTTAATCCTTTATTTATTAAAGGAAGGATGGGAAAGATATCAGTGATATTATTGGAGCTAAGGTCAAGTGTTTGGAGTTGCTGTAGATCCTTTAAAATGGAAATATCAGTGATATTATTGGAGCTAAGATAAAGTGTTTCGAGTTGCTGTAGATCCTTTAAAATGGAAATATCAGTGATATTATTGGAGCTAAGATAAAGTGTTTCGAGTTGCTGTAGATCCTTTAAAATGGAAATATCAGTGATATTATTGGA
>CALFWZ010000234.1 GCA_937928405.1 uncultured Saprospiraceae bacterium | reverse complement strand
AGTGGAGACGGACCTTTTACTGTATTTGCTCCTACAGATGCAGCATTTGCGGCTTTACCCGACGGTGTGTTAGATGCCTTATTAGCTGATCCAAGTGGTGATTTAACAGATGTGTTATTATATCATGTTTTAGCGGCAGATGTCCGGAGCAGTGATCTTTTTAATGGACAGATGGCGACAACAATCTTAGGACAAGATGTTACAGTGACGATCAACGATAATGGGATTTTTATTAATGATGCACAGGTGATTGTCGCAGATATTGTAACGGACAATGGAGTAGTGCATGTGATTGATGCGGTGTTGGTTCCAACATTAACGCCACCAACAGGAACGGCGAAAGTACAGTTTATTCATAGTGCAGAATTTGAAACTTTACGAATTTTTGCAGGAGGTGAGCAAGTGGAGAATTTTATTGCTTACAGAATGGCGACTGACTACTTAGAACTACCAGCAGGAGCACCGGTTGAAATTGAATTGCGTTCTAGAAAATCTTACCAGCCAGCAGATCCTATTTTCAGTACATTAACTTTTGAACCAAATGGAACCTATGTGGTAGGGATCACTGGTACTTTTGACACGGATGATGATGTTCCAGTTGAGCTAGTTGTATTTGATCGTGGGATAGAAACGGCTCCAGACGATATCGTTGGCGTCCAATTATTGCACGGAAGTTACGATGCGCCTACCATTGATGTGGTCTCTTCTGGTAGCTCAATTTTTGATGATGTTTCCTATGGAGAATTTGGAGACGACTACCTTTTGATTCCAGCTGATGATGGATACCGATTGGATATAACTACGGCAGATAACAGTGCAACGGTGGCTTCGTATGAATTAAATGTTGGATTTTGGAAGAGAAAGTCAATGACGATTTTTGCTACTGGATCTTTATTAGAAGGAACTTTCGAACCTTGGGTGGCGCTTTCTACTGGAGGTACTTATCCACTACCCGAATGGACAGAATCATTTTCTAGTAGTGTTGCTTCGAATGCCACTGTTGGAAATTATAACAGCTCAAGCATGTTAATTGCGCCGAATCCTGCTAAGGACTTTACGATAATAGAATTTGAAACAAATGGTGAAGCACCAGTTCGCATCAGCCTATTTAATAGCACTGGACATATAATCCAGTCGAAAGAATTAGGAACTTTAGATGCAGGTGTTTATCGAGAAGAAATTCAGCTTAATGAACTAGCAAGTGGAACTTATTTTATTAAGACTTATCTAAATGGAAAGTCTGAAGCTATGACCCTTATTAAATCATACTAATTCAAATTCAGAAAGAGAACTCTGGAAAGTGGTAGTCACTTTTCGGAGTTCATTTTCTTATTTTTTCAAACAAACTCATAGACTGAGTTAACAATTTTACCATTTCTCTGTTAGGTTGTCGTTAATATGGAAATACAACAGAACATGGCAGATCCTAAAATAATTGAACTTATTCTCTCTGGAGATAAAGAAGCGTTTCGTTTACTTTATGAAAGATATAAGCGACGCTATATGTTAACCAGTCTAAGGTATATAAAAAATCGTTCGGATGCAGAGGATGTAGTCCAAGATGCGTTTGTACAGATTTATCGAGATTTACATCAATTTGATTCAGAGAAAGGAAAATTTTATACTTGGTCTAATCGGATTGTGATCAATACATGCTTGCAAAAACTACGCAAGAAATCTGTTTTGAATGTATTTACAGATATTATGGAGTTTGGACAAAAATTTAGCATCAACGCGATGGCAATTGAAAACCTGAATTTAGAGGATTTGACAAAATTAATTACTAAATTGCCAAAAGGATATCGAACTGTTTTTAACTTGTATGTGGTAGATGGGTATACGCACAAAGAAATTTCTAACTTATTGCAAATTTCTGAAAGCACGAGCAAAACTCAATTAATGCGAGCTAAAAAATTACTAAAAACCGACTTGTCGAAGGTGGCATATGCAATCTCAAAAAACTATGGTTGATCTTAAAAAAATATTAAGGAAGGCCTTTGGTAAGACTTCGTTGCAAAACGAAGACTGGTTGGAACCGTCTGGTGATATGCTCGAGCAAATTGAAACGAGAATTTACACCAAAAAGAAAGGCCGTGGATGGTTATTTTTATTACCAATATTTTTACTCTTCTTAACGATTGCTGGTATATGGTTTTCTGTTTTTGAGACTTCCGACGCTAGGATAGAAGATGAGATTATGGCGTCAAATATGATCGAAACATCGGATACCAAAACCGCTGCGCCAAAAATTATTTCTGAAGAAATTACGGTTAATGATCCGTCTTACACCAATAAAAAAATTACTACTTCTTCTGATAATCCGCTGAAAATTGAAAAGCCTATTATTTCAAATAAAAGCAATCATCAGACAAGATTTGAAACGTCCATAAAAACGACTCAACAATATCCTGAAACACGGAACCCTCTGCAAAAAAACGTTGAAAACGAGCCATCTTTTTTCACTAAACTAAATGTTAAAAATGGGCTAGAAGGTACCATTCCTAATGCTTCTAAAAAAACCGAGAATAACAACAAACCTAAAGATTTAGAGTCTAGTATAACTTTAGGAAGTCTATTAGCTCTGAACCCACTAGACGCCCCTGATTTAACTCTTTTAACTAGCGTTCCATTTTCGATGGAAGCACCACCTATTAAAGTATTGCTACCGAAAAAATCTACTTGGAGTTTGCAGGCAGGAACGGGTATCAGTTACTGGCAATTTAAATTAAATGATACGTACCGCGAGGCCTTAGATCCAGCTGATTTTGAGTCTTCTAATGGAGTTGGTTTTCAAACTTTTTTAGGAATAAACAAGCAATTAGGTTCCCGTTTTTCTTTAGGAGCAAAGTTGGCTTATGAAAATATTGGGTTTAGTTCAGGACATAATAGTATCTTAGCGTACGATCGTGCTGCCGAAACAGAAACGGATCATTCCAATACTAAAATGGTGGCGATGGCTACGCCAGTAGGGTTTGTGGAAAGTGATTTGATCATCAATCGGGATAGTGAAACTGCTGGGGCTGAACTTTTAATCGATATTAAAAATCGTCACCGAATTCAAAGTTTGGATTTGCAATTTACCTTGGGTTATTCATTGCCAGCAATTTTTGGTTTTAG
>CALFWZ010000233.1 GCA_937928405.1 uncultured Saprospiraceae bacterium | reverse complement strand
AGTTCCTGATTTGTGATTGATATTTTAATCATCAGATGAGGCATTTTTTGAGAGAATCCTCTTTGGCTTGTCAAGAAAAATAACGATTTCTGATATTAAAAGATCAGAGAAAAATCGGGATGTTATTATTTGAGCGTTACTTAGTAATGGTCAAACAATAATTTTTGCTTAATTTCCCACCTCAATCAACAACCATGAAAAAACTCTTTTTACTAGACGGCCACGCCCTAGTCTATCGCGCCCATTTTGCTTTTATTCAGCGTCCGCTCATCAATTCTAAAGGTCTGAATGTTTCCGCCATTTCGGGGTTCACCCGACTCTTGTGGGATGTCATGAAAAACCAAAGTCCCACGCATATTGCTGTTGCCTTTGACTTGAGTGGCCCAACTTTTCGTAACGAAATGTTTCCCGAATACAAAGCCAATCGAGATGCCCAACCAGAAGATATTAGCTTAGCGTTTCCTTATATCCATCAAATTCTTGACGCCTTTAAAATTCCTATCATCACCAAAGAAGGATTTGAAGCCGATGATGTCATTGGGACCATCGCTAAGCAAGCTGAACAAGAAGACTTCACCGTCTACATGATGACTTCCGATAAAGATTACGCCCAACTGGTTTCGGATAATATTTATTTTTATAAACCAGGAAGAAAAGGCGGTGAAGTAGAAGTGATGGGCGTTCCCGAAATTTTAAAAAAATGGGATATCGCTAGGGTAGATCAGGTAATAGATATTCTGGGACTCCAAGGCGATGCGGTTGATAATATTCCCGGCATTCCCGGCATCGGTGCTAAAACTGCGGTGAAGTTATTGAAGCTTTATGACTCCGTAGAAGGATTAATTGAAAATGCCGATAAGTTAAAAGGCAAACAAAAAGAAAAGGTCATTGAATTTGCGGAGCAAGGATTATTATCTAAAAAATTGGCGACAATTGATACCAATGTTGACATTCAATTTGACGCCGAAGATTATAAAATTGTTCCCTTCGATCGCGAAGCACTTTCAACAGTTTTTAAAGAATTAGAATTTAGAGGCATCTCCAATTCTATCCTTGGCCATAGCAGCAAACCGGAAGATATCGAAGTCAGCAAATCTGATAATGTGCAAAAAGATCTTTTTGGTAATCCAGTCGGTCACTCCGGTCGCACCAATTTTTCTGCGCAAATTGCCGACTACTCCGTAGCAGAAAATAACCTGGAAAACACCCAACAAAAATATGTGCTAGTTAACACGCCCGAAGCTAGAAAAAAATTGGTCGCTGACTTAAAAAAAGAAAAAGTAATTTCTTTTGATACCGAAACAACTGGCGTCGATCCCAATGTTGCCGAACTCGTCGGAATGGCTTTTTCTACCAAAGCAGAAACAGGATACTACGTTCCTATTCCATCTGACCGCGAAGAAGGAATAAAAATAGCCGCGGAGTTTAAGCCCGTTCTAGAAAACGATAAAATTGAAATAGTTGGACAAAATATTAAGTTCGATATTCTAATGATGAAATGGTATGATGTGGAAATCAACGCACCGCTTTTTGATACCATGATTGCACATTATATTTGTGAACCAGACCACCGCCATAAACTAGATTATCTCGCTGAGACCTATCTAAAATATAAAATGGTTCCCATCGAATCGCTCATCGGAAAACGAGGAAAGAATCAATTGTCCATGCGCGATATTCCAGTAGAAAAAGTAACCGATTATGCGGCCGAAGATGCAGATATTACTTTGCGATTAAAAACACCTTTGCAGGAACAACTAAAAGAAATCAAAGCCGATAAGCTTTATCAAGAATTGGAAATTCCGTTGATAAAAGTGCTCGCTGACATAGAATTTGAAGGCGTACGGGTCAATGCTGATTTTTTAAATAAATATTCGGTAGAACTGGCGGAATACATTAGTACCGAAGAAAAAAAGATTTATAAAGAAGCCGGTGGCAATTTTAATATTGCTTCTCCAAAACAAGTAGGGGAAGTTTTATTTGATAAATTAAATTTGCCTTACCGCTGGAAAAAAACAGCTTCGGGGCAGTATTCCACCAACGAAGAAAAGCTATCAGAACTGGCTCAAAAATTTGATATTCCTCGCATGATTTTGGACTACCGAAAATTAGCCAAACTCAAATCGACCTACGTAGATGCGTTACCTCGACTGATAAATCCCAAAACTGGTCGTATCCACAGTTCATTTAATCAAGCACGCGCCGCAACCGGTCGCCTTAGTTCTGATAATCCTAATTTACAAAACATCCCTATTCGAGATGAAGCGGGTCGTAAAATTCGTAAAGCTTTTGAGCCCAGAGACAAAAACCATATCCTACTGGCCGCAGATTATTCCCAAATTGAATTAAGACTGATCGCCGAAATTAGCAAAGACGAAGCAATGCTCGATGCTTTTCTCAACGGACATGATATTCACCAAGCGACCGCCGCTGGCGTATTCGGTAAAAAACTGGAAGAAGTTACTCCGGACGAAAGGCGAGCTGCCAAGACCGTTAACTTTGCCATCATCTATGGAGCGGGTGCTACCAATCTATCCAAGCAACTTGGAATCAGTCGTAAAGAAGCTAGCAAGCTGATCGAAAATTATTTTGAGCAATATAAAGGCTTAAAAAATTATATGACCGAAACAGTAGAATTTGCCCGCGAACATGGATACGTACTCACCCTCATGGGTCGCCGACGTTATCTTCGTGACATCAATGCTCGTAATGGATTGGAACGCAGTAACTCCGAACGGATAGCCATTAATACACCCATTCAGGGAACGGCAGCCGATATGATTAAAGTGGCCATGATCAATATTCATCGTGCGCTGAAGGAAGGTAATTTTAAAACCAAAATGATCATGCAAGTACACGATGAACTGGTTTTTGATGTTCCTAAAGAGGAATTAGAAAAAGTATCTCCCATCATTGAGGACTTAATGAAAAATGCGATGCCTCAATTGCAGGTACCAATTTTGGTAGGAATGGATACAGGGAAGAATTGGTTGGAGGCGCATTAGTAATTTCTAAATCAAAGATATTTTGAAAAACGATATAGCCATTTCTAATCAACGTCGAATCTTTGAAATCATAGCAGTACTGGTTACTGGTTTGGGTAAATTCCTTTTTATGGATTTGCTCGAATTTAGATTTCCTTATATTGCCACGGCCTGTATTTTTTGGATGGTGTATATTTTTCTTCGTAAGAAAGAAATACCAGACATATTAAATTATTGGGGGCTAACTTTTGATAATTTTAAAAAAACATTTTTAGAGTTATTGCCACTAGCCATTATTTTGTCTCTTGCCTTTTATTTTATTGGAAATAAACTCGGCACTAATATTTTAAATATAAACATCCTTCCTATTTTGCTAATTTATCCAATTTGGGGAATCATTCAGCAATTTATTATGATTGGCATTTTCGCCAGAAACCTTAAAGATAGTGATGGCTTAAAATTACCAACGGCAGGAGTTGTACTCATCGCTTCGATCTTATTTGCGGTCGTACATTTTCCTTTTCAAATATTGGTGGCTGCTACTTTTTTGCTGGCTATTGTTTATACTTATCTATATCTAAAAGGAAGAAACCTGCTCGTCATGGGAATTTACCACGGGTGGATTGGTGGATTATTCTTTTATACGATAATGGAAAGAGATCCATTCTTGGAAGTTTTTGGCACCAACATTTTCTAGCATCTCCCAACCAGTTCGCTACTTCTAAATGAATAATATTGTATCTTGAGCAGCGAATAAAACGCATTGCTTCTAAGATGAAATTTCCCGCACCTATTCCTGTTGTCGAACTCGCCCAAACATACGGCGCTACGCTTATTGGCAACACCCAACTGTCTGCCACCGGCATCAACGAGATTCATAAGGTGCAGTCTGGTGATATCACTTTTTCCGATCATCCAAAATATTTTAAAAAGTCGCTTGATTCCGCCGCCACCATTATTATTTTAAACGAAGCTGTAGACTGTCCAGTAGGAAAAGTAATCTTGATTTGTGACCAGCCCTTCGAAGTGTATAATAAAATCGTCAAAAAATACGCGCCTACCCGGCATCTCTCCGCCACCATTGATCCAACTGCACAGGTTCACCCTTCCGCTATCATCGAACCCAATGTCGTGATCGGACCACAAGTAACCATCGGCGCATATTCCTACATACAGGCCAATGTAACGATCAAAGGTCCAGCAATTATCGGCAGTCACGTTAATATTCAATCGGGTACCGTCATCGGAGCAGAAGCGTTTTATTTTAAAAAGAAATTAGATCATTATAAAAAATGGCAAACAGGGGGTCGAGTACTCATCGAAGATCGAGTAGATATTGGCCCTGCTTGTACCATCTGTCGGGGCGTGTCAGGAGATACGGTCATTGGACGAGGAAGTAAACTCGACGGGCAGGTGCATATCGGACATGGCGCCGTCATCGGCGAAAACTGCCTACTAGCGGCGCAGGTTGGGATTGGTGGAAAGACCATTTTAGAAAATGAGGTGGTTTGTTATGGACAAGTTGGAATTGCGCAGAATGTGGTCATCGGACAAGGTGCGGTTATTGCCGCTAAATCAGGCGTTTCCAAATCACTGTCCGGCGGAAAAACATATTTTGGAATTCCTGCCGAACCTTTGCGACAGCATCATAAAAAACTGGCCGCCCTGCGCCAGCTTCCTGAATTTATGAAACGACTGGAAGAAGAATGAAAATTGCCGTCAATACTCGATTATTATTAAAAGACCGTCTAGAAGGAATTGGTCGTGTCACGTACGAAATCGTACGTCGGATGGTTGCACAACATCCAGAAGATGAGTTTATTTTTTGTTTTGACCGTCCTTATGACCAAGCATTTATTTTTGGTAAAAACGTAACTCCACTCATTATTGGGCCGCCATCTCGGCATCCCTTTTTGTGGTATTTATGGTTTGAACAATCACTGCCTCGTGCCTTAAAAAAACACCAGCCAGATATTTTTTATTCTGCCGATGGATATAATAGTTTAAAGTTGAATTGTCCCACCGTCATGGTCACCCATGATTTAGCACATATTCATTATCCAAATGAAATTCCTTTTTGGGTTAGAAAATATTATCACCATTACGTGCCGAAATATTTAGAAAAATCAGATCAAGTAATTAGCGTTTCCCACGCGACGAAAGAAGATATTATCAAACAATATCTGACTCCTTCCCAAAAAATATCAGTGGTCCATAATGGAAATCGAGACGGTTTTTTTAAAATTGAAAAAGCACAAAAGAAAGCAACTCAGGAAAAATACAGTCAAGGTTGTAAATACTTTTTTTATCTCGGAGCAGTGCATCCTCGTAAAAATTTGGATCGTCTAATCATGGCTTTTGATCAATTTAAAAAAACATCTGGTAGCGATGTTAAATTATTAATTGGCGGACGGCTGGCTTGGCAAACTGATACCGTCAAGAAGATATTTGATCAATCTGTTCATAAATCAGACATTACATTTTTAGGTTTTATTCCTGAAGAAGATTTGCCTTTTTTGTTGGGTGCTGCCTTGGCAATGGTCTATGTTTCTTTGTTTGAAGGATTTGGATTACCGATACTCGAAGCGATGTATGCGGAGGTTCCGGTGATTACTGCTCAGGTCAGTGCGATGCCAGAAGTGGCGGGAGACGCGGCTTTATTGGTCGATCCACTTTCTGTCGATGATCTAGCATTCGCCATGCAGAAAATTTATAAAGATAAATCGCTTAGAATTGAGTTGGTGGGAAAAGGAAAAATTCAACGAGAAAAATTCAACTGGGATCGGGCAGCAGCAGAGACTTATAATATTCTAAAAAAATCGGCAAATAAAAAATAGTTTCTTTAGAGCTAGTTTAGTAAAACTAAAAAAGTATTTTTCAATTAACCCTATTTCAATTACCACAGGTTTACTAAATCCGCTTCAATTTCTGAGGAGATTTATTAAACCTTGGAGAATTATTTTGACTTCACTCCGCTGCATGTTTTTTCAACTCTCGTAATACGACTGCCGAGCCAATCACCGCTGGTAAAAACAATAAGAAAATCCGGTGCAACAAAGTAAATACTGGAATCAAGTCTGCTGCTAAAATACTCGCCATTAAGACTGCAATACTAAACTCCGCAATCCCGCTTCCACCTGGACTCGGTGCAAAATAAAGCACAAATTGTAATACCACCTGTACGGCAATTACCGTCCAAAAATCAGCGGTTGCTCCCATTCCTAAAACCAAGACATAGGCCAAACAAAATTTATTAAAATATAAAAGCACGGTCAACAAAAAACTAGCAGGCCATAACCAAGGATACCGCAGCAAGGTTTCTTTACAACTCATCTGATAACCCTGCACTGCTCGGTAAGTTTTATCTCCCCAGCGATTCAGTTTTTTTTTCCATTTCGAATTTAGATTACCCAACGCCTCAGCTAATAATTTTGCCCCTTTCCCAATCCACATCGGTTTCCAAAAGGCAATGACTACCACCAAAAAAACGGTCGTAAAAATAGAAAATCCAGATTTTAATAATATTGGAAATAATCCTTCAGAAAATTCGTTTCCAATAAAATAAATTGCCAATAGGGCAGATAAAGGAAAAAACAATAAGGTTGAAAACCAGTTGACAAGACTAATCGTAAAAGCTTGCGTCAACGTAATTCCCGCCCGATACCAAATGTACATTTGCGCTGGCCCACCACCACTTTGTGATGGGGTTACCGCTCCCAAAAAAATATTGGCCAAATTGGCTTTAAAACAAACCCATTTTGAAATCCCAGATTGATAACGTGCGGCAAAAATATGATTTCGAAACCCTCCAATCCATAAATCCAACCCAGCCATCAACAACGCCAATAGGAAATAACTAGGACTTAAATTTTTTAATACCTGCGCAACTTCTGTCGTATTATTATAAAAAAATAAAATAGTGAAAGAAGTTAGTGAAAGGAGCAGAAAGTAGATGATTCCTTTCCGAATCGTTTTGATGCTAAAGGCTTTTTTTATATCGGGCTGTTCTCTTTGTTCTGTCGTTACCGGTTTATGTCTGATTTTATTCATAGGTACTGATTAACAAAGTGCATATCCATCCGAATTAAGGATCGTTGGTTTTCCCATCCATTTTAAAATAGAATTGAAAATATCGGTAGTGCGGGCAGGCCGATCATCCCATCCTTTTTGATTATAAATTAAGGGAACATGAATATGGTCTTTATGCAAAGAACCGTGGGAACCTTTATGCTCTGGGTATTCCCAGTTGTCTCGTAAATCAAATCCATTCGCCGCACTAACCACCAAATCTCCAGCTCGGCGACTACTAAAAAGTTGTACGATTTGTACCAATCCATCCGGATAATCCGATTCAAACGTAGCCGCCAAGGCTGCCTGATTATCCAACGGTTTCTCTATTTCACCCAATCCAAAAGGATCACCAGTCAAGGGATGATAAGTAAGTCCTTTTGGTCGTTTGACAATCCGAGCAGTCCCTTTTTTTGAACCAATAAAATAATCCTGATCCGATCCTCGCCAAGCGATAAAATCTACCGCAGGTTGTTGAATTAAATCTTCCAGCGTATCTTCTCCAATCGCTTTTTTCAACGCTTGTCCACAAAGTACTTCATCACCTGAATGATTGAGTAAATGGACCGCACCAAAACTATTACCGGAAATCATCACCGCCGATTTTGGACGAACTTTAAAAACAATTGGGTATTGTAAAGCACGTAATCCTCGTGCAGAAAAATAGGCGGCCAAATCAAAATGCGTATGTGTTTGAGTAAGTCCATGATCAGAGGTCAACAAGAGTAACGTATCTTCCCATTCACCACGGGCTTTGAGTTTTTTAACCACTTCTCCGACACTATAATCCATAAATTTATAGGACTTAATCGTCTCTTCGTGATGCGGATGATAGACATGAGAATTCCAGTCTACACAAGGTAGCACCGCAAAAACAAAATCTGGATTTTTGTCTAGGCTGCGCATCAGATGTCCATGCGCAGCAAGATCTACTGGATGATGCTGAAAAAGATAATGTGCTTTGAGATAGAGTAAGGACTTGCCTTTTTTTGCTAAATCCCGAGACGCTGGAATGCTCCGGGTAATCATCGAAAAGATATTGTACGTTTCTCCTAGTAGTTCATGTAGGGTGGGTCGATCGACAGGCATATCTGAATTAAAATAGGCCGCTTCCGTGCCGCAATAACTGCGCATGGCATTTTTGCCAAAGCGTTTTCGACGAAATTCTTTTTTATCAAACCAACGAATGCCGGTGATGTTTGCGGTTCCCGGAAAGCATCCGAGCAAAGGAGGAAGATACGCGGGACCAGTCGTTGAAGGAAAGCAACTGGTCGCTTTCCGGAACGTTCCACGACTCAATATTTCTTTTTGAATATTAGGAAGTTCTCCGGCATCTAATAGGGATTTCATCACATCATGGCGTGCGCCATCGATAAGATAAAAGATCGTCTTTTTTCTTTTAGTTTTCATAACCCATTTTTCAATAGACGTGAAAACTAAGGATTCACCCTAAGTACACTGTGCAATAAATTCATTTAAATTTTAGAATGCTTCTTTTTGGCGATTACCTGCCTACCGGCCATTGGCATCAAGTATAATTTAACAAATATATTAATTCTACAGATGATTTTTGTTTTCGTTTCTGTTGACTGCAATATTTTTCTAGATAAATTATGGTCTCCTCTTCGAATGCGATCTCACCTATTTTTTCAAAATTTACTTTCATGAATTCAGCGAATTTAAAGAGACTTAAAATCTTATTTTTCTTCTCAAAAATTCGCACCAAAAAGAAATTATA
>CALFWZ010000232.1 GCA_937928405.1 uncultured Saprospiraceae bacterium | reverse complement strand
AAATCAACAAATCAACAAATCAACAAATCAACAAATCAACAAATCAACAAATCAACAAATCAACAAATCAACAAATCAACAAATCAACAAATCAACAAATCAACAAATCAACAAATCAACAAATCAACAACCCTATTCCTCTCCACTTATCAAAGCCCACAACGCAAAACTTGCCAACCAGTGTTCACCAGCATAGTCACCATCTACGACGTTGGGCAGTGAAAATTCCATATGGGCATTGGCGATTTTAATCATATTGTTTTTATGTCCAACGGCTTGTTTGGATAATCCGTATAAGACCCAAGCTCGACTAAAATTCAAGCCATCTAAATGTACCAATTTCCCATCAGAGCGATCTGAAACTTGGCCGGGTTCCCACGTAAAGTTTGGATCTGACAATTGAGGTAAAAACTTTTCTAACCATTTTGCAAAATCAGTTGAAGGCAAAACCCGTCGCATAATATCCGCTTCCTCTAGACAAGGAGATAAAAAATCATAGCCACTGGGCTCCCAAGTTAAGGGGCAGTTTTCATCTTTTAAAAACCAGTCTTTTGCTCGTTGATTGATTAAGTTGAGTAGTTCCATATCTTGCACTGTATTGGCATAATCCCATGCGAAACCTAATCCAAATCCCGTATTGGTATGTTCTCCCACTCGAATTGGATAGTAGAGTTTAGGAAGAAAAGCTATATATCGATTACGGATGAGTTGGGTCAAAGGTGCTAAATTTTCTGCCAATTCTTTACCCAAAGGATTTTGCCACGTCTGCAAAGACTCAGATAATTTTAACAGCCATGCCCAACCGTAAGTACGTTCGTATGACTTATTGTGCTTCCCTTCAAAATAGGCAACTTCTTGCAAGATATTTTCAGCTGAAATATTTTCAGATAACTGTTTTTTGATTCGATCCGCTTCCTCCAAATCCGGAAAACGCTTTAATAATTCTACCAACATCCAATGACCATGAACAGAGGAATGCCAATCAAAACAACCATAAAAGGCTGGATGTAGATTTTTGGGAGGCTGTAAATCTGCCTGTGTACCAAGGACTTGTCCAAGCTTATTTGGAAATTCCTTTTGCATGCATTTTAAAGGCAAGGCTGCTAATCGGTTGGCCTGTTCTCGCGTCAGTTTTGGACGTTCTACCGTCATGATCGAAGATTTATTTGTGGAAAGTGGAGTAGTGGATTCCGATTTTTCTGTGGGTTGACATCCCAAAATAAAGAAGAAAGAAAATAGGAGTATTCGCATTTTTTTGATGATTAGTAGAGAATAGCGTTAAAAGTAAAATAGCTGAGTAAAGGACAAAAGTCTAAAAAATAAATTTTTGGGTTACAAAGTCACAAAGAAAATGCGATTTTTTCTTTGAAAAAATCCTTTGTGGCTTAGTGACTTCGTGGCATTATCATTTTGTCTTGTACTTAGGTAAAATAGCCTAATTAGGTTTAGGAAATATAAAGATAAAAAACATTCCCACATCTGGCAGTATAATTGATATATAGATAATCAACATACTATTCAAACAAAAATGAGAAAATTAAGGCTGACCCTTGGGATAGTAATATTACTATGGACCGGAGGGACTCCACACTTGTTTTCCACAGGGATTCCAAATAACGAGTACCTGTATTCATCTTCTCCCACCGCATCGGATGAGATAATTCCTGCTCGTTTGGCCGGAGGACTTATCATGGTAGAAGCCCGTTTTAATGGCGTACCCGGTAATTATATCCTCGATACGGGTGCTTCTCATTTATTTATCAATCAATATTTAGTGTCGGAGCAATCGATTCAAGCTTTTGGTTTGGAAGCACAAGTTGCGGTAGAGAAAGGAGTAGTTGCTCGTTTTGAAATTGGGGAAATGGTTTACCAAAATCAAGCTTTATTCAAAATGGATATGCAACATTTGGAAGCGATTAAGGGTTGTAAAATCGCAGGAATTATCGGTACTAATTTATTGAAAGATTTTGCGCTTTTTGTCGACTATGATCGGGATTTGGTTCGTTTAGAGAAAATCAATTCAAAAAATAAAAATATTATCAAAAAGCGTTTAAGGGATTTTCCACTTCAGTGGCAAGAACATTTTCCCATGCTTTCCGTAACCATCAATGAAATCGAATATGCGTTCGCTATTGATACGGGCGCAGAGGCCAACGTCTTTTCCGAAACTTTTGAAACCGCGTTATCTGCACAAACCAAAAATCTACAAGTAGGAAAAGTTTGGTCAATTGCTGAATCAACCACTTTCGTTCGAAATTTTACCTTAACCGAAATGGAATGTTTGGATTTAAATTATTCAGGCGTAGGGTTTATGTTTTCTAATCTGGAAACCCTTAACAATGCTTATTCGGTGGAACTAGACGGTATTCTAGGATACCCGTTTTTACGCCGTTATCCATTTACCTTGGATTTTTCAAATGAGCGTTTGATTCTTTGGGAAACTAGAAACTATTAAATTTCCATTAACGATTTGTCCATCCCTAATTAAACATCCAATTTTCTCCTAGTCAAGATTTGATATTCATTAATATCTTTAGCCACTAATTCGCGTTGATGCTATCTGTTTAATCAGTCTATTAAAATCCTTTTACTATATCAAACAGCGCGTTCACCCAGTGAATCTATTGGTTTGCACATTCTCCCTTTATTAAAGACAATTTAATAGTTAGATTTGGTTTAGTGACCATTTAAAAATATAAATCGATGAAAATTTTATCTCTCTGTTCTGTATTCT
Organism: uncultured Saprospiraceae bacterium; assembly: GCA_937928405.1. GTDB lineage: Bacteria > Bacteroidota > Bacteroidia > Chitinophagales > Saprospiraceae > JALZUU01. The sequence goes on along the minus strand of CALFWZ010000232.1, from coordinate 7,739 downwards.
TAATTTACTTACTTATTGGATTTAGTCACCAAATTTTAGCACAACCTTGTGCTACTGGAAGTGCCAGCGAAACTTTGGATGCGGCAAATTCTAATATAAAATTAAGTAGCACCAGCCTCTGGCCTATTTATTTAGGTGATTCTAGATTTCCTTATGTTTGGCCTAAAACTGAAAACCCTACAAGCAATTCACCAGGAATAATATTCGCGGGTAATCTATGGATTGGAGGATTCGATGATGGCGGAAACTTGAAGTTATCGGCAGAAACTTATGGACAAGCTATTGATAAGATTGGCTATTGGCCTGGACCATTAAATGCTGATACGCTTTTATCGGATGCAGAAATATGTAACAATTGGGATCGCCTCTTTAAAGTAAATAAATTTGAGATTGAGGACTTTCGAGCTGATTATGCCGATAACCAACAATTTGATAATCCTATTCCTTTGAGCATTTTAGGTTGGCCAGGAAGAGGAAATCCTTCTTTTAATGAGGTTTATGGATTTGACTTACCGAGCAATGAGCCAGAACTTGCCCCTTTTTTTGACGGAAACAGTAATGGGATATACGAACCAATGATTGGAGAATATCCCCTTATTAAATGTGCAGATCAAGCAGTGTGGTGGGTTTTTAATGATGCTTCAAATATCAATTTTTATGGTGCAAACCCAATAGAAATAGAAATACAAATTTTAGCATATGTTTATAATTCAAGTGATGTCAATGTTTATAATTCAAGTTTTTATGATGTAAAGATGATTAACCGTGGGGTAGAACCGTTGGATTCAGCCTATGTTGGTCTTTGGATTGATATGGATTTAGGTTGCGCGGAGGATGATTTTATTGGGTGTGCTCCTGAAGAAAATCTAGCATATGTTTATAATTCAGATCCTGAGGATGGTTACCCAAACGGAAGCTGTGGAAATGGTATTGGAAGCTATCAAGATGAGCCTCCTATCTATGGCATTAAATTATTGAAAGGGCCATTAGATAAATTTGGAAATGAATTAAATATGTCGAGTTTTAATTTTCATGGACCAAGTGGCACCTTTCCCTCTACTAGTACTGTACCAAATAGTCCGATAGAATTTTATAATATACTAACAGGTCGTAAAGCTGATGGAACGGTTTATCTTAATCCAGATGGAGAACCTACCAATTTTTTATACCCAAATAATCCAAGTAATGCTGATGGTTGGTCTTTGTGTTCTGAGGAATTTTCTCCTGCTGACCGACGTTTCGTAATGTCTATGGGACCAATGCGATTTATGCCGGGAGCCAGCAATGAAATGACGTTTGCGGTAGTTGTTCAGGCACAACCAGAGATGCCTTGCCCTGATGTTAATGAGTTGATCGCCGCAGCTGATTTACCTGCTCCAAGCAATGAACCTGGAAATTTTTATTGTGATCTAACTGTAAATACGCTCGAAATTAATTTACAAGACAATAAAATAGCAGTATATCCAAATCCTGCTTCAGACTTAATTAATTTTCAATTATCTGAATCTGAATTTTTTGTTTCATTACGCGTTTTTCGAATAGATGGAGAATTAGTTAGAAAGTTGGAAAATATTCGATCTTCCAGTGCTGTTCTTTCAAGAAATGATCTTCCATCTGGCACTTATATCTATCAAGCACAAACGGAAAAAGGGGCATCGCTAAGTGGTAAAATTATTTTAGAATAAAATATTGCATTCCTAAAGTTTTTTGAAATAGTAGAAAGATCTAAGGATACATATTCCTTGGATCTTTTTTTATATCTTTTAATAAATTCCGATTACTATATCAAACAGCGTGTTCATCTAGTGAATCTATTAGTTCATACAATCCCGCTTTTATAATGAGCCATTAATAACTAGATTTGGAATAGGTACTGTAAAAGAATATAAAGCTCTGAAAATCTAATAAACTGACATCTACTCTTTTTTAATTTAAATTAAAAACTCAAACACGTTCTTCTGCGAGTGGGAAAATTATTTTAAATAAAACATTGCAGTACTAACTATTTTTCATACCTATTAGCAGAAAGGTGGAGTAGCCTAAGGACGAAAATTCCTTAGGCTTTCTTTTTTCAATGGAAAATATATTATTTTTACGAATCCACAGAAATAAAATATCTGTCTGTTGAAAAAAATTATTACGCTTTCCTTCCTTTTATTTCTTGGAGCATTCAGTGTTTACTGGCTTAACCGAGCTAGAACGATTCAGTTGTTTGGCGAAATTTATGCACGGGTCGAAACCGACCAAAAGGTCGTTGCGCTCACCATAGATGATGGTCCTAATGAAAAGATTGATACAGTCTTAGCTATTCTTAGATCGCATAACGTCAAAGCCACTTTTTTCCCTATCGGTAATCTAATGGAAAAGCAACCTAACGCGGTTGCTAAAATTGTAAACGAAGGACACGAAGTCGGCAACCATAGCTACACCCACCGCATACTTAGTTTAAAATCCTACAAAACTATACGACAGGAAATCGAGCCAACAGATGTCTTACTGCGTCGGGCAGGCTATCAAGGGGACATTCATTTTAGACCGCCTTACGGAATGAAAATATTTATGTTGCCGCTTTATTTAAAACTAAATAATCGGAAAACCATCATCTGGGATGTCTCTCCCGAAGGAGATCCAGAATTAAACGAAGACGCCACCAAACTTTCCAAATTTGTCATTGATGAAACCACCAATGGATCTATCATATTATTGCATCCGATGAATGATGGACGGGATGCCTCTCTGCAATCGCTTGATCCAATTATTCGAGGACTGAAAGCTAAAGGATTTGTTTTTAAAACGGTCTCAGAATTATTAAAATTAGATAGATCCTAACTTTAAAAAATACCCTAAATCTGTTATAACTGTTTTTGTGATTTTTTTTGTAACTTGCCTATAATCTAATCTAGGTTAAAATTTGGCCTGAAATATTTCGTTCCTCGAAATATGGTGACGTTTTCTTAACACTATATTCCATTTATCTTTTTTTTACCGCTTATTCTTAAAACCTTACCGCTTATTGGACCTTGATGGTTCTTTGATTAGTTATTAGTAGGAATTAGGAAAACTTCAACTGATATAATAGACGTCTGGAACGTTCATCGAAGGACAAAACTAAGCGGTCAAATAGGTTGGGATTTTTTTGAAACTAAAAATTATTTTTCTGAATACGTAAAAAAATATATAACTATGAAAAAGAATTTTCTTTTACTGCTATGGTGTTTTAAAATACTGCCGATTATTGCTGCCCATGCATTCAATGACGTTGACCTAGAATTAACCATGAATACCCCGGATCTGACTCCAAATATTTATACAAGTAATACGGCCAATATTGTATTGACAAATACTGGAAATCAAACGGCTACCAATATTACTATTACGATTCCAGTTCCATATGGATTTGTGTTGACGGGAAGTAATCCTTTTAATTTAACGGCTGGAAATTATTCTTCTTATTTTGGTCTTTGGACTTTGGAAAATTTAGCGCCTGGAGCTTCCCAAACCTTGACGTTAAACCTTTATTCCTTGACAGAAAACGAGGTCAATTTATACGGAGAAGTTGCAAGCGTAGATCAATCAGATGTAGATAGTTCTCCTGGAAACGGAATCGCTCCCACACCCATTGAAGACGATGAGGCGGTCCTTAATTTTAATCGTATTGGAGGTCCTGGTTTACCGGATTTAATAGTGAACCAAGTAGTCGTTCCAAATTCAATTCCAATAGGCGTTCTTACAACCATCGAGTATGAATTTAGTAATATTGGCTATGCTATTGCCGAGGGGCCGTTTACCGTTTATTTTTATTACTCTAGAGATGACGAATTAAATTTTGGTGACCAGCAGGTAGGACAAAAAACACATGCTAATATTCCTGCTGGAACGATGTTAGGCGAAGCATCCAATATTATGCTATTAGCTAATCAAGGAATTGCTCCAGGAGAAGGCTATCTAATTTTGAAAATTGATAACGATAATACGGTCGCCGAGTCAAATGAAAATAATAATGTTATTGTCTCTTCTCCGTTTTCGGTTATTTCCATTCCAAATAATGGAAATATTGATTTAGAAATATCTTTAAATCAAACAAATATTTCCCCTAACCAGTTTTCTGCTTACAGCGTTCAATTATCGGTTGATAACACAGGATTACAAGTAGCTACGAATGTGAAGGTAAGCATACCTAAACCCGATGGTATCGTCTATATTGGTGGTAATCCTTTCAGCCTCAATATTGGAACGTTCAGTACTTATACTGATATTTATTCCATCCCTTCTATTGCTCCCGGAGCAACGGCATACTTGACCTTAAATTATTTTTTATTAGAAGCCGAAGCACCGAATGTATATGCGCAAGTTACGCAAGCAAATCAGACGGATACGGATTCAACTCCTAACAATGGAACACCACCTATTCCAAATGAAGACGATGAAGCCAGCACTCAAACGACAAATCCTCCAGGGAATTTACCAGATTTGATTGCCACAAATATTGATATTCCAATGATCATTTATAAAGGCGTTCCCACTGCTATTGCCTATCGTTTAGAAAATCAGGGTACTACCTCGGTTACCACCTCTTTTGACGTTTTCTACTATTATTCTAGTGATGATCAGTTAAGTGATGACGATCAAGCATTTGGACAAAGTTCATTTGAAAATCTATCAGTTGGAGGGTTTGCAGATGAACTTTTCACATTTACTTTTTTAGAATTTTTTTCTAATAGTATTCCGCTAGGACCTGGCTATATTATCATTAAGGTAGATCATGAAAACTCCGTTCTTGAATCAAATGAGGATAATAATATAATGGCTAGTGCTGTCAATATTTCTACCATAAATTCTACCCCAGAATGTGCTACCGATCTTGGAGTTGGGAGACTTAATTGTATTCAAGATACGCAAGATGGCGGAAAAGAACTTTATTTTACGCGCCAAGATACCGATGGGACAGTGACAGGATTTATTCGAACCATAGAGATGGATGGTAATTTAGGAAATGGAGAAGAATTAGAGGAGTTGGCCCCTGAAATAACCTATGAAATAGCTAATATTAATAGGCTACAAAAATTGGAAAATGGAATGCTTGTTGAAGAAATGACCATACCTGCCTCGATAACGGATAATTATGAGTTCGTCACGGGAGCGACTGCCTTTAATACTGGATTTATTGTTTTTGCGGTTACCAGTAGCGATTTAACGGCCATTTTAACCGATGAAAATCTTAATCCGATTGAAGCAAATCTATTGACGCCTTTGAGTCCTTTTATATCAGCACCAGCAGTTGAAAAAGTGATTCAGATTAGCCCCGATCAAGTAGCCATCGTAGTTATTGAGGATGCTGGATTACCCGGTAGGCTTGTTGGGTTAATGGTTATCAATAGTAATTTAGAAGTACTGAGTGGTGAAATTCTTGCCACTAGTCAATTTGTGATTGGCAATTTAACAAAAACGATTTGTGGTGATTATTATTTAAGTACCAGTACCTTTTCGCTGCTTTGTGGTGGACAATGCAATACTACGTCAACCGCTTTAGGTAATTTTGTAAATGGCCAATTTATGGAGCAAAGTGGAAGCGATCGTCTTAGTCGAACGACTATGGGACCAAATGGTTCGAGTTCAACTTCTTCCTTTAGTAATCGTCTTCAAACGGCTGATGGAGGACTCATTCAAGCATCAGGAGGATCCGCATCGAATCAAGTGCTAATTGAAAAAACCTTAAATGGAAATATTGTTTCCAGTAAAACGATTGAATTGACTGGAAGACTGCTCAATTTGATGGAAATTTCAGGTCAAATTTATTTGGTGGTCAATGGTATAGATCAAATCCTCCGATACTATGATTTGGATTGTTTGGACGAGGTGACTACTCCGGTAGATGGAGTAGACCTTGAATTAACCTCTGAGCTTAGTGTCGACGGACCAGAAATTTATTCCAATTATTCCGTAGTATATACCTTGACTAATAATGGTAATGAGGACGCTTCTGGAATTGAAGTTGAATTTGTTTTACCCGCCGGTACGGTTTATCAAGGCAGCAATCCCTTCTCCATTTCTCGTGGTAATATGAGTTCTTACAATAATTTATATACCTTAAACGAACTTTCAGCTGGAGAAACAGTTGTCATAGAATTGAATTATTTTTCCTTGACAAATGCACCAATCCATCATTATGGAGAAGTGATCGCCACTAATGAGGAGGATATAGATAGTACCCCAAATAATGGCACACCTCCCACCGTTAACGAAGACGATGAGACGGCTATTTCTACTGCGGAAGGTGCTACAACTAATTCTTCTACGATTTCCAGTAGTAACGATAATAGTAATAGACTTAAAATCCTAAAACTATATCCGAACCCGGTAATGGAGGAGGATATTCGAATAGTGTTGAATGCTCCAGAGGCCAACGAAAATACTTTAGTGCTATTTAATGAATTGGGAGTGGAGGTTTTTAGAAGATCTTACAGTTTAGATTTTGGTTTTAATGAAATTGTTTTACCAACAAAAGATCTTACTGCGGGAAGGTATCGAGTGATGCTTTCTGGTCATCCTACGAAGTTTGGATCAGCCAATTTTATGGTGATTAGGTAGATTTTGCTGTTTGCTGTTTGTCTTCATTTCAATCGAATGGTTAAGACAAGCAGCAAATAGTACATTTATTCCAATCCCAATTCCTTGCGGTACTTTAAATCAACGACGCCATTTTTATTCCAATAATCTAACTTTATGGTTTTTATTCGAGTGGCTTGGGTGACCAAATTGGGGTTATTCGCTAAGCTTTCTTCCCAAGATTCGATGATATGGGGAAATGCTTTTTGAAAATTTATCGTCAAGGTCCTTCCTAAATCTGGATAGTTAATTTTGTATTGTACTTGTCCATCTGTCGTTCCATTTTCTATTGTAGCAATTGCGTTTTCTACTTTTAATGGCACACATGTTTAAAACGAGAAAAAATGGTGTTAGGAATAATTTTTATATTCCCATTCGGTAAGGCATCTGGTTGTATTCTAATACGATTAAATAGTTCATCTTCTAGCCAAGCCTTTTCCAGTTTTTTATGGGTATCACCTTCTGATTCGAAATAGGAAAACAATTGATGCTCATAATGATTTTTTTTAAAATTCAATTGTTCGAAAGTATGACCACACCATTCTTGTGAAGCAGTGGCGACTTTTAAGGTTGATGGATGATCTTTGAATTTTACGGGTGTAAAGACGGATTGCATGGTAGAATAAGGATAAATCCCCGTATTAAATTTTCGAGTAGCATTCATTTTTAAAACAGAAACCTTATCCTTTGGGTCGGCGTTTGGATCATCTAATTTGACTTGTTTAGTTTTTGAAAAAGGTTCGGTAACAAAAATAAAAACCCCTTTCCCACGGTGGATTTCTCCATAGCGGGATTGCTCCAATTCATAACTAGTGATCTCCGCTTTGCCCGCATACCAATAATCCTTAAAGGTATTATTCTCGATGGCCGTTTGAAGGGGACGACCTTGGGAAGAATTATTTGAAATAGGTGATTCAGCATACTGACAGCCACCTAGCGAAATGATAAATAATAGTAGGAAGAAATATTTCATAGATTTTTTTTTTTGAAGTTGTGTAGTGCGAATTAAAGTTTTAACAGTTTAAAACGAAATAAAGATTTAATAGTTTTATCTTAGTTCATTGACATACCTTAAATTCTGAATTATGGGAGTAGCCACAGCTATACATGTAAGAGAACTAATTGTACGAGAA
>CALFWZ010000231.1 GCA_937928405.1 uncultured Saprospiraceae bacterium | reverse complement strand
ACATCCCGATTTTTCTCTGATCTTTTAATATCAGAAATCGTTATTTTTCTTGACAAGCCAAAGAGGATTCTCTCAAAAAATGCCTCATCTGATGATTAAAATATCAATCACAAATCAGGAACTTATTAATTGGCCGTTACTAAGTTAAAGAAAAGAAGTTCTGTAGTAATAATCGTTTGTTATCTACCCGAACGATCAATAAAAAGACTATTGGCTTGTTGGGTTCCAAACAAATGAATATCTTGGATATTAACATGAGCGGGGCGAGTAGCAATAAAGTAGATGCTTTCGGCAACATCTCTAGCTCGAAGCGGTTGAAAATCCTCGTATATTTTTGCCTTTTCTTTATCTTCAAATCGAACAAAAGCAAATTCAGTTTCCTCAACATGACCGGGACTTACTTGTCCTACTCTAATATTATACTGGTGTAATTCTAAGCGCATGGCCTTAGTCAAGGCTTCCACCGCATGTTTGGTGGCACAATATACATTTCCGTTCGGATATACTTCTTTCCCTGCACTTGAACTCACGTTAATGATATGTCCTTGACGACGTTTTACCATAAGTGGAGCCAAACAACGAGTCATGTATAATAGTCCTTTGATATTGGTATTTATCATGGCTTCCCAATCTGCTAAATTACCTTCGTAAATTGAACTAAATCCTTTCGCAAGCCCCGCATTATTGATTAAAATATCGACGTTCTGCCAATCTTCTCCCAAATCGTTAATCGCCTCTTTTACGGCAAGCGGATCTCGAACATCAAATGGTAAAATTTGAATCTGAGCATTATATTTTTTTGAATAAATGGTCTTGATGGTTTCCAGTCGGGTAGTGCGGCGACCTGTTAGGATTAAGCGGTAACCGTGTTGTGCAAATATTTCGGCCGTGGCTCTACCGATTCCAGATGTTGCTCCTGTAATTAAAACGGTTTTGGTAAGTACTTGTCCGTTTTCGTGAGGTTCTCCGTCGGCAATTTCAAAAGGGATTTCTTGTGAAAATGGTTTGGTAGAAATACCTGACTTCTTTTTCTTCTTCCGCTTCTTTTTATCTTTCTTAGTGTATTGATAAATCCGATCGTTTTCTTCTGTCCGTAAGGACGGATCAAATTGCCAAGACAAATGGTAAGCACGACTGGCCTTTTTAAGTTTGTTGATTTGGTAAAAAATCTGTGCTAATTTGAAATAGGCTCCCGAATGACCCGGTTCAAAAGACAAGACATTTTCCAGTTCTTGAATAGCTCCTTTAGCATCCCCTTTAATATCGTACAGGAGATGGGCATATTGTAGCCGAGCGTCAACGTTCGCAGGAGCCTGTTGTAAGGATTGACGAAAACATTCAGTGGCTTGTACTAGATGGTTTCGGAAATGATTTTGTAATAGTTTACCTAAGCGATAATGAATCAGCGGTTGCTGTTGATCCATATCTAGAATTTTTTCGTAATAACTTTTCGCAAGTATCCAATCTTGCCTTTGCTCAGCAAGACTTCCCAATAACATATAAGCATCTACAAACGCTGGATCGAATTGCGTAATTAATTCTAGTTGCGTATTGGCGGCATCAAATTCTTCCGCTGGACTAGCTAAGAAAGTAGCATATAGAAATCGAAGATGGGTATTGTCTGGATAACGATCCACCATTACTTTTAATAATTCTAGTCCTTCTTCAACGGCTCCTTGGTCGATTAAATTTTTCGCTCTTTGAACGGCTTCTTCGGCAACGGAATCAAATGTGTTTTTAATTACTGGAACTGGAGTTGGTTCATTGGGGATTTCATTGATAGAAAAAATATCTTTAGAATTCTGATCTTCATCGTCAAATATATCATCAATAATATCTTTGGGAACCTCTTGGGAATCTTCCTTCTTTTCTAAGCCTTCTGAAGATAAGGCATCTAAGTAACGATCCAGTTCACTTTCGCCATTGTTTTGACTAAAATGATGATCATTTTGTTCCTCCTTCATTTTTTCTTTTTGATGCTCTAACAGGCGATCTAAAAGTGGGCCTTTATCAGCTACATGATAAGAACTTTTTAGGACGGTTTCTACGTTTAGTTGATCAATGGTTGAATCAATTTCCACCGGTTCATTGTTGGTGTCAGGTTCTTCCACGGATTCGAAATTATTTTTGTTGGTTAACTCTGCTTGAGGGACCTCTAAATCTTCAGAGATTTCTGATTCCAGCATGTTGTCAAACCCTGAGTCGTGATCATCAGTAAAGTTTGCTGTTTCCTTTGCCTGAGCCGTACCTGGAATGGCAGATTCCGCAGCAAGGTTTACTGGATCATCTTCCATCATGGAAACGGGCGGAACTGGTTGTGGGCCGTTAAAAAATTCTTCAGGATCTGGTTCTTCTTCAAGAATTTCTGGAAGAACGATTTTGGTGGTTTTTATTTTTTCTTTATAAGTTTTATACAGCTCGGGAGCATCGAGCGTCTCAAAGAATAATTCAAAATCATTATGAGCCATCTGGTCCAACGTCCAAAAATCTAAGCCACGGAGGATTCTTAAAAATTCACCCACTTCCGAAGAGGTACTACGGACAATTTTTAGTTGGCCTTCAATTTTATCAAGTAAAGTGGGATCAGTTGCTTCTCGCTTTAGTTTTCTTAAATCTAAGTAGCGCTCCTGCCAATAGTTCATATATTGAATCACATTGGAAACCCGCTCAAAAGTGGTGCGTACCGTTTCGTAGGAACCGTCTGCCTTTTGTTTGCGACCATCAATTACGACCGGTTGAAGCTGGTTGGTATGCTCACTGGCTTGTAGCATAAAGAGCGCTTGGTACATACATTCAGTAGAACGTAGAAAGTTATCGCTCACTAATAAAAGGATAGGTTCTTTTCTGTTTTTTAACTGTGCCTGTAAACCATTTTCACCAGTAATTTCATCTCCGGCTACATGGTCAAAGTCGAGACCAACCAAACTGAGTTTGGCGTCGATTTCGTGCGCAATATTTTGATTCTCTTTACAGTATGCTAATATAAAGCCCATAAGTATTTTAGCGTTTATGTTTTCACCCCTACCTAAAACGACTATTTTTCGCCTAATAGTGTTTGTACGAAGGTACCAAATTCTTCCTTAAATTCTGTGTATTTGCTGGTTGCAGGACCATTAAAGCCCGTATGTATACGTCTGACCTGATTATTTCGGTCAATAAATATCATGGTTGGATAAGACAAAATGTGATTTAACATAGGCAAAGCCTGTGCCGCTTCCTGCTTATTTGAGCTTCCTGCTACAACCATTTCGTAGGGAACATTCATTTTGTCTCGATATCGCTTTAAACTATGATTTGCCCGCGCAGGATCCTTGTATTTTTCAAAAGCTAATGCGATGACGGCTAGGTCCTCATTTGGGTTATTTTTTAGGTAATCTGTCAAAAATTCCGTTTCATCTCTACAGTTGGGACACCAAGTTCCAAAAATCTGTACTAATTTGACCTTCCCAGCATATGATGGATCGTCTAAACTGATGGTTTTACCTTCGGGGTTTTTAAATGAAAATGCTATTTTATTATAGCCTTCTTTCAAAAAAGTCAAATCATTAGGATCTGCCAAGGTTATATCTGGATTTCGCTTGGCCTCCCAAGTATCGCGATAGTGCGTCCCACTGCGGAAGCTACCTATTAGGTTATCCTTATCTAGTGCCTTAGCTTCAAATAAAAAGGCATGACTGCCATCGAAGGTAGAAAGATAGATTTTATCGTTCTGAATGGTACCTTCCAAAAATCGATAATCTCCCGTTTCTGTTCGGAAAGTCCCAGTTAAATGATTGCCTTCTTGTTTAAATTCTCCAATTGCTGGATAAGGATCATCCCCGTCGAGTCCAAAGGTAACTTCCCATTTTCCGGTAAGGTCAGTTATCGGTTCTTTTTTTAATAGGGTAAATCGATGTCCTTGTCCGTATCGTGCGATAAACGGAATTTTATACTTATTTCCTCGACTAGGAACATAAAAATTTCCAGCCATCACGCCGGCATCATAGTCCGCTCGGATGTAGGAATCGTATTCTGGAATATCAATAAAAATGGTGTCGTTCCCCGTTTTTTTGTCGCGACCTGTTTTTATCTCATCTAATTTTATTCGTTCAGCCCCATTAATAATTTCAATATAAAAATCCGTGTCATTCGTATAAGTGACTTCTAAGGTAAAAGGGAGTTCTCCTTCAGTAATTTCTTCCATTTTCAAATCCACCAATTCGGGAAGTGGTTCACCTTTTTTATTGTCCACTTGTTGTTTGGGAACGAGTTGTAACACGGCCCGCCAGGTTCCAGGAGCAATTGTTGGGAAAGTATTTTCCATTACAAAACATCCAGTGCAGCAGAGTAATAAAATACTTAGGATAGAAAATCGGTGACTTTTCATGTTTATTTTAATTAAAATTTATGTTGTGTGGTGTCGGTAATTTGGATGCGAAGCCTTTTGAAGATGCTTACGAAACCAGTAATGCCTCATTGTCCAAAGACAACAAGTTCTGTGTGGTGAAAGTTTTATTAAATTTTATGTGTAGAAGTGGTATTGAATTGCCCTACAAATTTAGGAATTAAGCCTTGGAAAAACAAATGGAGATTTTTTGGTTAACTGCTAATTGATAAATAATGTTTTTCAAGTTCTTCTCGAGGTATTTGGTGGGTTCCGACAAACCATTCTTCTTTATAGTCAAGTCCATTTTTTTTGGCAAATCCTCGATGCCAATTTAATACTTTCTCATTGATATATTCATCTTGGTGACCACAATGCCAGATTAGTTCTTGACTATTAAAATACGTTAGGTGAGGACGGTAATCCAAATCATCAGGTAAGGTGCCTGCCCACAAGATCAATCGGTCAAATTTGGGGAAACGAGCCATCATCCAACGGATTTGGGTGGCGACTCCTTGTGAAAATCCGAAGAGATTGATCCGAACATTTGGAGAGAGTAGGGCTGTGTATTTTTGGTAAATCGTATCGATCATATTGACAAAATCATCTATCTCAGAAAGTCGATCTCCACTGGTCATCCAAGAGGCAGAAATCTTTCCAGTCACACCGCCCCAATAAAATCTGGAGAGCCCTTCTGGAGCAACGATGAGATGTTTGCCATCATCAAATTTTGCGAATTTATGAATGATCTCGCTACCCAATTGTCCGTAACCGTGACAGACCAGCCAGAATTCTTTAATTTCTGGTGAGGGTGTTCCTAAGGTATAGTAATGTGCGGTTCGAGGAACTTGAAAATGGTGGGCATCGTAAATCGGCATATGTAGCGGTTAATGAATAATCTGATAATGAATAGAGTATTAATAATCTATCAAATCCCACAGCCGGGGGCGCGCCAATCGTGTACAGATTTTTTGAGATCTTCTAGGTATTGGTAAATCTCTTTTTCGCCACTTATTCTGATATCATCTTCTTCCAGGGTGGGGGAATTTAGCGATAAGACTTTTTCCATTTTATGAGATACGACAAGCTCTTTTAGTAATGCTTGCCAATCGCGAACAGCCGTATTTTCGGAAGCATATCTTATGATTACCATGTTTTTTTATTTTTGTAACAGTGGAAATAACCATAATGTTTGAATGGAAGAGAACTCAACACTAAATCCTAGTTATTTTCTATAAAACCTCGACTACAACGGATTTTAGGGTTACTTTTTTTGTACCAATAGACCAAGCAGGTAGCATCAAGTTGGCTACCTCTTGAAGCGTTTTCTTTTTATTGGTATAAAGCGTTGCTAACCGTTCTCCAGAAGTTACTTTTTCGCCAATTTTTTTATGTAAATAAATCCCTGCACCTAAATCAATTGGGTCGGACTTTTTTTGTCTGCCAGCACCTAATTGCATGGAGCCAAGTCCGATGGTTCGAGCGTTTAATCTCTTGATCCATCCGGACTTAGGGGCATTTACTTCAAGTTTGTATTTTGCACTAGGGAATTGGGCATAGTCCATGATGGGGGCTACATCACCACCTTGTGCCTTTATAAATTTTTTGAACATCTTTAATGCTGCACCTGATTTTAGTTGTTGTTTTAAAAGTTTGCGAGCGGCAACTTTATTTGAAAATTTTCCAGATAGCATCAACATTTGTACCCCTAATTCTAAAGACAAGTCTACCAAATCTTTTGGACCATTTCCCTTCAAAGTTTCGATAGCCTCTATGACTTCGATGCTATTGCCGACGGCTCTTCCTAATGGCTGATCCATTCGACTAATTACGGCCACTGTTTGGCGATCCATTTGTTGACCAATTCGGATCATTGTTTTGGCAAGCTTTCGAGCGGCAGCAACATTCGGATTAAATCCACCATTACCAACTTTAACATCAAGGACAATCGCATCGGCGCCGCTGGCCAGTTTTTTACTCATGATACTTGCTGAAATTAGGGATAGGTTGTCTACCGTAGAGGTAACATCTCGGAGGGCATATAGATGTTGATCGGCTGGTACCAGATTCCCTGATTGACCACTGACGGCCAATCTGATTTTTTTGACTTGCTTGATAAATGCTTTTTGGTCGAGTGCAGTACGGATCCCTTTAAAGGACTCTAACTTATCCATGGTACCACCAGTATGTCCGAGCCCCTTGCCTGTCATCTTTGCAACGGGTACACCGCAAGCTGCTACTAAAGGGGTCAAGACAAGGGTAGTTTTGTCACCTACGCCTCCGGTACTATGCTTATCCACCTTAATTCCAGGAATTTTAGTGAGGTCGATCTGGTCACCGCTTTCCATCATACAGCGCGTTAAAAAAGTAGTCTCTCGTGCATTCATCTTATTTAGATAGATCGCCATGAGTAGTGCAGAAGACTGATAATCAGGAATAGAGCCATTGACAACTCCTGTGATAAAAAAGGAAATTTCTGCCTCTGATAAAGTTGCGCCATCCCGTTTTTTGGCGATGATTTCCGTCATATTCATACCGTCAATTTTTCAATAATCCGAGATACGAGACTAATGAATTTAGGTCGTACCTTGGCAGCAATGGCTACCACATGTTCGTGCGTAAGCGGCTGAAGTTCATCTGGAACCGCCATGTCGGTAATGCAAGAGATACCTAATACTTTCATTCCGCCATGTACGGCTACAATGGTTTCAGGAATGGTAGACATCCCTACGGTATCTGCTCCAAGTTTTCTCAGCATGCGCAACTCGGCTTTGCTTAAATAATAAGGTCCACTGATAGCAGAGTGAATTCCAGAAAAGGTGTCTAGTCCTAGTTCTTTGGCGCAAGTCTGTCCATGTTTTAGCAAGCCTGAATCATAGGCTTCTGACATATCTGGAAATCGGGGCCCTAATTCTTCAAAGTTTGCTCCAATCAAGGGATTTCCACCCATCATATTTAAATGATCTTCAATAAACATCAACCCTCCGGCGTGAAAATCAGGATTCAAACCACCACAAGCGTTGGTGACAATTAACGTCTGTACGCCCAGTTGTTTCATCACTCGGACTGGGAAAGTCAGTTCTTGCATGGTAACTCCTTCGTATAAATGGACTCGGCCTTGCATGGCGATCACTGTTTTATCATGTAGGGTGCCGATGACCAATTGACCGCTGTGTCCTGCTACGGTACTGACCGGAAAATTTGGAATCGCTTCGTAAGGGAATTTATCAGGATTTTCGATTTGATCAGCCATCATTCCAAGCCCTGATCCGAGGATCATACCGATAACGGGCTGATATTTTGTACGCTCTTGAAGGAAATCCGCCGAGGCCTTTATTTTTTCTAGGTAGTTCATTTTAATAAGTGTGGTTTACTTAAATATGCATAGGTAAAGGTATGAATTATTTCACTTTGCGTTGCCAATTTCTTTTTTCAAAGAGATATATTTTTTCGAAAAAATAATATAAGATATTAGTTGACATATTGGTCTTCAACAATTAATTAGTTGATTCAAAAGTTTAGGATTCAAATTCTTTTTTCTAAAATAATCTAAAGCCTGTACTGATTAATTCAGGGTGTGTTTTTTAAATAATACTTTTTTATTTTTTATTATTTGCTAGTTTTTTCTCTGATAACCAATATTCAAAGTAAATAAGATCTGATCTGCCTAGATGGCTATAATATAAGTATTCAGGAATTTGCTCTGTGAACGAATTTGAATTTTTATTTGTAATTTTTGAAATTAATTTATTCATTTTTAAATAGACACTTCTTCTTTTGTGAAAGAATAATAATTCTGATATTATTTGAGCCTTTATTAAATCTAATTCTTCATTAGATTCATATTCGGTCGTTATACTTTTAAATGCTTCGAATACAGACGATGTGCGAATAACATGTGAAATAAACTCTAGCCAATTTTTATGTACCTTGGAGTGGATAGTTTCATTGAGGTTATTTAATAATCGATAGTATATAAATGAGCTATGATTTATATCAACAGGGAGAAAGGTTGTTGTTACGGAGATAGCACCAGTTTCAAAAAAACCTTGTGCAATAGAATTGAAAAAACCATAATTAGGAGCGGTTCCGCATGCCGACAAAAAAATTATTGGTGCTGTAATGTTTTTCTCTATTATAATTTTGTTTGTAAGTTTTTGATTACCAATTATCAAATAAGAAGATGAATCTTTTGAATCTGTTCCGCCGTGGCAATCGAAGATCAATATATCAGGCTTATATTTATCGATACTATTTTTTACTTCAATTATCGAAGAACAAAAGGCAGAATTAAATTTCCGAATTGATTTCAATTTCTCTACTACATGTCTCCATTTTTTAAACTCTGAATCATCTGAGCCATAAATAACGAGTACCTTTTGGTAAACATCCTTTGATATTTTTAATTCGGTTAGATTGTTTACATTGAAATGATTAAGGACTCCACCTAAAGGAGTTTCGGGTAGTCTACACACATCATGAGTAAAACAAAGCGGTATACCATCAATGTCCATCCATTCTACCGGAAGGTCACTAATAGCAACTATTTGTCCATCTCTTTCTTTTAAATAATTTATAATTTTAGGCGCTATCTTTTTTGATGTTATCTTGATTCCAAGTTTTTTTATTGTCTTTCGAATCTTTTTTCTATTCTTTAATTTTGAATGACTTTGAAAGGAACTAGGTTTAAAAAAAGACAGTTCTTTATTTATAGATTTTCCTAAAATTGGTAATCTAAGCACTGGACTATTAAAAAATGAGGCATGTAAATAACTTAGGTCATCCAGAAATCGAAGCCTATTTATTAAATTTTTTTGAAATTTCATTAAAGGTTCAATGCTTTCAATTTTATCAAAGTCAGAATCAGGGAGAATAAGATTCATTATATAATTACTTCCTTGTTCAGGTTGAAGTAAAGAAATAAATTTCTTTAAGTTAACTTTTCCGTTTCCGAGTTTGATTGAATTACGATTAGGAATATTTTTTTTTATATTTGGATTATGAAATGGAAGGATAAGTAATAGGGGATTATAAATCGACTCAATAGGACTTACAGGAATTGATATCTTATTTGTATAACTAATTTTTGAGAAATTATCGATTAGTTTAATTTGCTTTAACAAGACCTCTTGTCTTGTAAATTTACCCTTATTGTTAAGTGCATTATTTGTATCATCCTTAGGGTTAATATTGAATTGGTTTTCATGATCTTTATCCCATAAATTATTCAAAAATTGGTTTAAGGTTGCAAAGTTGGTCTCTGATGGAACAAAGGAATAATATGGGTTATTATCTGTGAATTTAGAATTTGGTGTAAAAGAAAAAGTAGCGAGGTAAGGAAAGTCAACTACAATTTTATTTTTATCTGCTTTTATTTTTTCTAATAACTCAAAAAAATTATGTATTGTGCTTGATGAAAGATTATTGAATTGTTTTTTTTGATTTTTTGATGAGTTATAAAAATAGTAATATTTCCTACCAGGAAATTTTTTCAAGATTTCGATAATAGAATTGATGTTTTTAATATTTGAATCAACGCAAAAAATTTTTACCTGATTGCCCTTACTTAAATAGAGAGAATGTTTTTCAATGTTATCTTCATAAATAATACTAAAATCTAATGGAATTGGAATTTGATACTTTAAGGATAATTCAAAAAAATTAAATGATTTGCCTAGCTGTAATAGATCTTTCGGGCAGAATTTCAAAAAATTCAATAAATCTCTGCTTCTAAATTCTTCTGGAATAGTCAACAGGAAATCATAGTTACTATATCTTTTTGATATGGCAATATACGTGATTCTTGTATGAGAATTTGATCTTAAACTTAACATTATAACCAAAAATAGTTAATTTTTTTATGTATTTATATTTAAAGATTAACTTGACTTTGAGATAAAAGAAAATTGTTATCAACTAACAAACAACCAATAATAAATAAAAGTGATAAGTGAAATCAGATTTTGGATTACTATTTGCTTTCGATGTAATGCGGATTGCTCTGATCTAATTCCTCTGACCATAAAAAATAGAACTATTATCTGCTAATATTTCACGTTCCATATCCAATCTAAAAAACAAGCATAGGGTAATATATTATCCTTTTAATCAAATGAATTCCCCGATGCTTGCATCGTGGGTTATCCTTGTGCTCATAGCCCGACGGCTCTGCTTCTGGGTAGTTGATTTAATAAAATTCCATTCTTCAAAAAAAAAATCCCACCCCATGCAACCCTTTCTTTCTTTTTTGCACATGAGTAGATGAAGCAATAAATTATTAACCTTTAAATCAAATTTATGAAGACCCTAAAGTACCTTCTTCTATTTTATTTTATGCCCTTTATGGTTTCAGCCCAAACAGTGGTGGATGTTATTGTAAACAGTAATGTTCACAATACCTTAGAAGCAGCAGTGATTGCCGCAGACTTAGCAGGAACCTTAAGTGGAGACGGACCTTTTACTGTATTTGCTCCAACAGATGATGCCTTCGCAGCCTTACCAGATGGTGTATTAGATGCATTGCTAGCAAATCCTGCGGGTGACTTGACCGATATTTTATTATACCATGTTCTGGCAGCTGATGTGCGCAGTGGTGATTTATCAGATGGCCAAATAGCAACTACGATCAATGGAAAAGATGTGTTGGTTTCAATTGTAAACAATAATGTTTTTATTAATAATGCTCAGGTAACTGTAGCAGATATTGTTACAAACAATGGTGTCGTACACGTAATAGACGCAGTATTAATTCCACCGACTACGACGGTAGTAGACGTGATTGTCAATAGTGATATTCACAATACGTTAGAAGCGGCGGTGATTGCCGCAGATTTAGCAGGAACATTGAGTGGAGACGGACCTTTTACTGTATTT
>CALFWZ010000230.1 GCA_937928405.1 uncultured Saprospiraceae bacterium | reverse complement strand
ATAATAGGCGCAATGATCGACTCAATTTTTGTGAACAAGTATTTAATTTTAATTAAGCTTCACCCCTATGCGAAAGCGTTCGGGATGAACCTCAAAATTTGCATCCCTGCCCGATCTGACGATCAGTCAGGCGGGGTCTTGATAATCAAGCATCTAGCCTCACCTTTTGTGAACATTCTTAAACAACTTCATATACTTTAATTTTTAAATCAGTTATTTATGTCACCAATCATCAGAAATATTCTTGCCGTTGTCCTAGGTTGGGTAGGAGGAAGTGCCGTCAATATGGGACTTATTAATCTTGGTTACCAACGCTATCCTATTCCCGGTATTGATCCATCCGACATGGCTGCGTTGGCCGAGGTAATGCCAACATTGGGCCCTGAACATTTTATTTTCCCATTTTTAGGTCATGCCTTGGGGACTTTTGTTGGTGCTATCATTGCTGGATTAATTGCCGCCACCCATAAAATGAAATTCTCTCTTGCAGTAGGCGTCCTTTTTTTAATTGGAGGTCTTGTGGTCAATTATATGTTACCAGGCCCCATCTGGTTTTCCATCCTTGACTTGTTGGTCGCTTACCTACCGATGGCTTGGCTGGGTGGAATAATTGCTTTGAAAATGACGGGGAAATAAAGGTTAGCAAGAGCAGATCTTCTTTGCTTTCTTTAAAGGTAGTAGTCATTACGTTTCCTAAACCAACTCTTCAATTTTTGATAGGTTTAGGAAACGAATGAAGAAACGCTCCTGAATTTGCTATGTCAACATTTTCCAAAAAATATCCTTCCCTATTTAGCATCTCTTCTGACGACTATCAAAGTTTTTATTTATTTTCACGGCCTTAATTATAAATAAAAAACAACCATGTATAACCACCTTCTTTCCCCTCTTGATCTCGGATTTACTACTTTAAAAAATCGAGTGCTCATGGGATCTATGCACACTAATCTGGAAGAAATTCCTGGAGGTCTCGAACGAGCCGCCGTTTTTTATGCGGAACGAGCACGAGGACAAGTAGCTTTGATTGTTACAGGAGGGATAGCACCCAATCGAGCAGGTGCGGTTGCGCAACATGCCTCCTTAATGCAGACGCCAGAACACGCAAAAGCTCATCAAGTCATCACCAATGCCGTTCATAAAGAAGGAGGAAAAATCTGTATGCAAATCCTTCACGCTGGACGCTATGCCTATCATGCGGAAGGTGTTTCAGCTTCGGCCATTCGGTCTCCTATTAATAAGACGACGCCGAGAGCCTTAACTACCGAAGAAGTTTGGCAAACGATTGATGATTATGTCAATTCAGCGGCTTTAGCAAAAGAGGCAGGTTATGATGGTGTGGAAATTATGGGATCAGAAGGCTATTTGATTAATCAGTTTATTGTAAAACGAACCAATCATCGAACCGACGAATTTGGCGGCAGTTATGAAAATCGAATTAAATTACCGATAGAAATAGTCAAACGAACTCGACAAAAGGTTGGTGAAAACTTCATCATTATTTTTCGATTATCTATGTTGGATTTAGTTCCGGAAGGAAGTACTTGGGAGGAAGTGGTACAACTTGCCAAAGCAGTAGAAGCCGCTGGAGCTACCATCATAAACACGGGTATCGGCTGGCATGAAGCACGCGTTCCGACGATTGGAACCGTTGTACCCAGAGGAGGATTTGCCTGGGTCACGAAACGGATGATGGGCGAAGTTAAGATTCCACTGATTGCCACCAATCGCATCAATATGCCAGAAGTGGGCAATCAAGTTATTGCAGATGGTGCAGCAGATATGGTTTCTATGGCTCGACCATTTTTAGCCGATGAGAATTTGGTTTTAAAAGCGATAGAAAATCGGGCTCACGAAATTAACACCTGCATTGCATGTAACCAAGCTTGTTTGGATCATACTTTCGAAGGTAAGTTAAGTTCTTGTATCGTCAACCCTCGTGCTTGTCATGAAACCGAGTTAAATTTTCTACCCACTAAACAACCCAAAAAAATCGGAGTCGTCGGTGCTGGCCCCGCAGGACTCGCCGCTGCTACCCTAGCCGCAGAACGTGGTCATCAAGTAGACTTGTTTGAAGCCGCAGCGGAAATCGGAGGTCAGTTTAATATGGCCAAGATCATTCCGGGTAAGGAGGAATATCAACAAACCATCCGGTATTACAATTCTATGATAAAAAAACACGGTGTTAATTTATTTTTAAATCACCGGGTTACTGCCAACGAATTAATTGCCAACCAATATGATGAAATAATTATTGCTACCGGTGTTACGCCGCGTCAGGTAAATTTTCCGGGACATGATCATCCTAAAGTATTGTCCTATGCAGATGTTTTACAAGGCAAAAAACAGGTTGGAAAAGCAGTAGCCATTATCGGAGCGGGAGGAATTGGTTTTGATACCGCTGAATTTTTAACCCACAATCCTCATCACACTGCTCCTAGTATGGATGTAGAAAAATATATGAAAGAATGGGGCGTAGACATGAATTATTCAAATGGTGGAGCGATAGAAAAACCTAAACCTACAGCTTCACCGCGAAAAGTTTATCTGCTAAAACGTTCCATCGGAAAACATGGAAAAAATTTAGGAAAAACAACGGGTTGGATCCATCGAGCTAGTTTGGTCATGAAAGAAGTGGTCCATCTGGCAAACGTTACTTATCATAAAATCGACGATGCAGGTTTTCATATTTCTGTGGGTGAAGAAAAACAAATTTTGGAAGTAGATAATGTGGTGGTTTGCGCTGGACAGGAACCATTACGGGAATTATGGGAAGGCTTGAAGAATAAACATAATAGCGTTCACTTGATTGGTGGAGCGGATGAGGCGAGTCAACTGGATGCGAAAAGAGCAATTAAGCAGGCTAGTTATTTGGTGGCGGAGTTATAGGGGGTGGATGTGCGAATTGGTGGATGTGCGGATTGATGGATGTGCGGATTGGTGGATGGATACGATAGTATTTATGATATTTTTTCATAAAAAAAAGTTATTGAAAATTTAGTTTTTAAATAATTTGGTAATACTATTTTTTGTGATTTTTTTTCGTAGGTATCCTTTTGTTTTTGTTGTAATATTTCGAATCTAAATAATAGAATTTGGCTTCGCCTACCCTACTCATTATTGGGTATCTTTGTCATGATCGTATACCTTCGGGAAAAATCAAATTAGGTGGTTGGTTTTGAGTTATGAGGAATTTCGTATCTAAAGCTGGAGCTGTAAACGAACGATTCAACAATTCAACAAATATAAATAATAGAATTTGGCTTCGCCTTCGTTACTTATTATTGGGCATCTTTGCCACGACCATATGCCATCTGGAGACATCAAATTGGGTGGAACGGCGGCTTATGCAGCATTCTTGGCTAAAAAAATGGGAGCAGAAGTGACCATCATTACCAGTATTGGGCAGGATTTTTTATTTCAGAATTTATTCGAAAAAGAGGGCATCTCCATTCATACTATTCCTGCGAAAAAGACGACTGTTTTTGAAAATATTTATCCAGCAGATGGGGAACGTATTCAATATTTGCACGCGCGGGCAGCCACGATTTCTGTCCAAGCTATTCCTACCTCTTTACCAGCTCCAGATATCGTTTTGTTTTGTCCCATTGCGGATGAGGTGGACCTGGATTTATTGAAATGTTTTCCAGATTCCTTGAAAGCAGCTACGATTCAAGGTTGGTTAAGGGATTGGGATGAGCAAGGATTGGTGGCTCCAAAGTCCATGCCTTGGGAACGGTTGTCGCCACTAGATCTACTCGTTTTTAGTGATGCAGATATGGAAGGTTTTGAAGCAGATATTTCAACGGTTTCGGAAACGGTTCCTATCGTAATTATGACCAGAGGCCGGAATGGAGTCCGTGTTTTTCAGGATAACAAGACCAAAGATTTTCCAACAGAACCCATTGAGGTGAAAGATGCGACGGGGGCGGGAGATAGTTTTGCTATGGCTTTTTTACTGGAATATTTTAAATCAAAGAAGGTGAAGCGTGCTGTGAATTTTGGGCAGCAGGTGGCGCGGGAGGTGATTAGCTGATGTGCGGATTGGTGGATGCTTTTCAGAGGTGTATCGTCCCAAAATAAGTTGTCAGTTAAAAAATAGGATTAGTATAGGTTGACAGTCACAAATCGAAGGTCCAATATAGGTTGTCACTTAAAATACTTAATCCAGTATAGGTTGTCAGTAAAGATAATAAGCTTTCAACG
>CALFWZ010000229.1 GCA_937928405.1 uncultured Saprospiraceae bacterium | reverse complement strand
TAATCATCTTCTATAATAGCAAAATGATGCTGTCTTGCTAGGTTTAAAAGGTGAATTCTTCTTTTTGCTGAGAGGGTCACCGTTGTCGGATGGTGATGATGGGAGGTAACATATACTGCTTTAATTCGTTTTCGCCTACTTATTTTTTCAATCTCATCTGTTACCAATCCATCTTTATCCACACTTACTCTTTCAATCTTTACTTCTTGATTTAAAAAGGTAAGATCAGCAGATTGGTAATTGGTATTCCCAACCACCACGATATCGTTCTTTTTTAATAATAATTGGGCGGACAACCAAATTCCCATTTGACTGCCACGCGTAATTAAAACATTTTTTTTGTTGATTTTTAGACCTCTAGTCTTATTCAGATAATCGACCAAAACTTCTCTTAAGGTATTATTTCCATAAGTTGAACCATAGGACAAATGTTCGAACACATTCTTTTTAGCAGAAATTCTTCTGTAAGTTCTGGCAATTTCATCAATAGGTGTTAAGCGTTCGTCTGAAATTCCATCATTCAAATAGATAAAATTTTTCATTTTATCGTAAGACTTTTTCGTCAAATTTTTATTTTTATAAAAAGAAAAACCTGTTTCTCCTTTTAACTCATAGATGGCAGCATCTACTAATTTTTGCTGATGTAATTCTGGTAAAGTCCGATGGACAAACGTTCCTTTTTTAGGAATACTTTCTACCCAACCTTGCATTTCTAATTCTTCGTAACAAGCAACAATTGTTTTTCTATGAACATTTAATTGTTCTGCTAAAGTCCTACTTCCTGGTAGCTTGGTATTGGGCATCAAGGTTTGACTTTTTATCAATTGAATAATTTGATTGGACAATTGCAGATATAAAGCTTGATTGCTTTCTCGCTCAAATTGGATGGTGGTTTTATATGGAAACATCTGGACTATCAATTATTTTAATTCTGGACTATTATAGTAGTCCACAAATATAGTATTTTTGAATTACCGCATCAGCTCAATCTAACTGTTGATTTGCGTTATGTTTAATAAAATAAATATTAGCATGTTAGAAATAAGACCGAATTGTGAGCATTGTAATAAAGCATTACCAAACACTTCTACCGAAGCCATGATATGCTCTTTTGAATGCACCTATTGTCAGGTGTGCGCACTTGAAATTTTTGAAAATGTCTGCCCAAGTTGTTCAGGAAATTTTGTAAATCGTCCCATTCGACCAGCAGTAGCCATCCAGAAATATCCTGCTTCTACCAAGCTCGTTTTCCAACCCAAAGATCTAGAAAGCACTAAAATAAATTCAGAAAAATTTAAAAATACTCCTCCTCATGAAAGATAGAAAAACTTCCATGATCGAAATAAAATTAGCGAACGAATCAAAGGCCGTGGTTCTTGCCCTTCTTGCCAGAGTGACCTACGTGGAATCTCATGGTCATTTTATTGAAGATAAAAACGATCTATTAGCATACACCAACCAAGCTTTTTCAGTTGCTAAAACGAAGGAAGAATTAAACGATTCCAAGAACCTATTTTATATTATTTACGCAGATGAATTACCGGTAGGTTATGTGAAATTAGGCATGGACACAACGCACCAGAATATTGCTTCCGATAACAATGTTAAGTTAGAAAGGATTTACATTTTAAAGGATTTTATACCCTTAAAACTTGGGCAGAAATTAATGGAGTTTGTTGAAACAACGGCGAAAAAATTAGCAAAAGATACTATTTGGTTGACTACTTATATAAAAAATAACAGGGCCATCAGATTCTATCAAAAAAATAATTTTAAAAACGTTGGAGCAATCGATTTTCTGGTGAATGGAAAAAATTATGAAAATATAGTCTTCTCAAAAAGTATTTAAGCATGAAAGAATATCCAAAATCGGAATTAAACAAAATCAAACGGGGACATAAAAGAGGGACGTACGATATTGAAAAAATCAACACTATTCTAGATGCTGGTTTTATTGGTTATGTAAGTTATGTTTACCAAGATCGCCCCATAACTTTGCCAATGGCCTACGGTAGACAAGGCAATAAGATTTATTTGCATGGTTCACATAGTAACAGAATGCTGCTTTCCTTACTCAAGGCAAAAAATATTAGTATGACCGTTATGCACTTGGATGCCTTGGTACTAGCTCGTTCTGGGTTACATCATTCCGTCAATTATCGTTCTGCTGCCTTGTTTGGGACGGTGAGGAAGGTGGTGGACCAAGAGGAGAAAAAAGCTGCATTACTTTGTTTTATGGAACATATGATGAAAGGCCGTTGGGATGGAATTAGATCGATGCACCAAGCAGAACTCGACAGAACCTTGGTAGTAGAAATGACCATCGAGACAGCTTCCGCAAAAATTAGAGATACTGGTGTTGCTGACGAACCTGAAGACTACGAATTAGATGTCTGGGCGGGCCTAGTTCCCATAAAGCAGGTGGCAGAATATCCAATTCCAGATATAGGTAAGCCACAGAGCATGGAGATACCAAAACACATTATAGATTTCTATCAAGCAAATAAAAATTAATCTTACCGCTTTTTTTGAATAAAATTTTGACCATTTCAACCCCAGCAAGTAATGACCTCATTGCACTAATTTTCTCATTCCTTTCCTGTAACTGAGTAAAAATCGAAAAAAGTACATCATTTGAGTACATCACTTGTACATCACATGATGACAAGCAGCTTATTTTTACACATAATATTCCTTCTTTCCGCCAAGATTTTCCTATCATTGAGGCGATAAGAAAAAACATATTATAAGATTAGTTTATGGAAGACATCAAACAAATTGAAACGGCTGTATTAGACACCCTAGAAATAAATCAAGAGCAATTTTACAAGATTTCAAATAGCGACTCCCTCCGGCCTTTTTTTATGAGTATTGTCAGTGATTCTAACCACTGGATGTTTATTTCCAGTAACGGAGGATTGACAGCTGGAAGAAAAAATGCCAATTATTCCTTATTTCCATACTATACAGATGATAAAATTACCGAATTAGCCGAAATTACCGGAAGCAAGTCCATTTTTCGGATCGATAAGAACGGAAGTATATATAGTTGGGAACCTTTCTCAGATCGTTTCGCAGGCCGATTTCAAATCACCAGAAATTTATACAAAAACAAGTATGGTAATAAAATCCTCTTTGAAGAAGAAAACCACGACCTTAAATTAACCTTTCGCTATCAATGGAGCTCAAGTAATCTTTTTGGTTTTGTCAAGACTTCTACCTTGATTAACCACAGTGCTGAAAATATAAGTGTATCCCTTTTAGATGGTATTCAGAATATTCTTCCCGCAGGACTCAACAGTGACTTGCAAAATAGCACTAGTAATCTAGTAGATGCCTACAAAAAAAGCGAATTAGAAAAGGAGGTAGGACTAGGAATCTATTCTTTAAGTGCCATTATTGTAGACAAAGCAGAACCTAGTGAGGCCTTAAAAGCTAATATTGTCTGGTCATTGGGATTAGAAAATCCTACCCATTTATTGTCGGCGTTACAGCTTAACAACTTTAGAAAAGGGAAATCTATTCAAGAGGAAATTGATATCCGAGCAGAGAAAGGCGCTTATTTTGTCAACAAAAAGATTGAATTATCACCCAGCCAAGAAAAGGAGTGGATGGTTATAACTGATGTCAATAAGAACCATGCTGCGATTGTTAAAATTTCGGAATCCATTCGCACGGAATCATCCTTGGTCAACCAAGTCAAAAAAGATATCCAAACGGGAACTAGAAAACTAATTGAATTGGATGCCGCTGCTGACGGTTTACAGCTCACTTCTGATCATTTTAGGGATACGCGACATTTTGCAAATACCTTGTTTAACATCATGCGAGGTGGAATTTTTGATAAAAATTATCAAATAGAAAAAAAGGATTTTTCTCAATACTTAAAAAAAGCGAATCAGAATACTTTCCAAGCGTTCCAAAATCAGTTGGAAAAATTGCCAGCAGTTTTTACGCTCGCAGAATTGAGAGCTTTGGCAAACGAAAGTGATAATCCAAATTTCAAGCGATTATGCTTCGAATATATGCCATTGCGTTTTAGTCGTCGACATGGAGATCCCAGCCGCCCTTGGAATAAGTTTTCGATCAATACGCAAAGTGAAATTGATGGTTCAAAAATTCTCGATTATCAAGGAAACTGGAGAGATATTTTCCAAAACTGGGAAGCCCTTGCACATTCTTATCCTGCGTTTGCAGAGAGCATGATACATAAATTTCTAAATGCCACCACTTTTGATGGATATAATCCTTATCGAGTTACCAAAGATGGTTTTGATTGGGAAACTATTGAGCCAGATGATCCGTGGTCTTATATCGGATATTGGGGGGATCATCAGATTATTTACCTGTTGAAATTTTTAGAATTTGTCGAAAAACATCAACCTGGAACTTTAAAAAAATATTACAACCAGAATATTTTCGTTTATGCCCAGGTTCCTTATAAGATTAAAGGGTACGCTGATATTCTAAAAAATCCGAAGGATACGATCGATTTTGATCAAAAATTAGATCATACGGTTCGTCAACATCGGGAAGCAATTGGAGCGGACGGTGCTTTGTTGATGGCTCCAGACCAATCCATCTATCAGGTTAATTTTATTGAAAAGATAATGGCTACCGTTTTGGCCAAGCTTTCTAATTTTATTCCAGAAGGAGGTATTTGGATGAATACCCAGCGACCAGAATGGAATGATGCCAATAATGCCTTGGTTGGAAACGGCGTTTCGATGGTTACGCTGTACTACCTAAGAAGATTCCTACATTTCTTTCAGATAGAATTAGGAAAAGATACCAGTCATGCTATTTCTATTTCAGAAGAATTAGCAGATTTTTTTAAACGAACCTACGAAACATTTACCAAACATCAATCCCTCTTGTCCGCTTCTATCAATGATCGGGATAGGAAAACAGTCATGGACGGATTAGGAAAAGCTGCCAGTGATTACCGAGATCAAATCTATCAGAATGGATTTAGTGGAACTAAACAATCCTTACCTTTACAAGATTTATTAGGGTTTATAACACTGAGTATAAGTTATTTAGATCAATCGATCCAAACTAATAAAAGAAAAGACAATCTATATCATGCCTATAATTTGATGACCGTTAATGGTGATGATGAAGTGTCTATTAGTTATTTGAGTGAAATGTTGGAAGGCCAGGTGGCGGTCCTTAGCGCTGGATATTTATCTTCAAAGGAAGCCTTAGCAGTCTTAGATGGTTTGAAAAGCAGTGCATTATTTCGAGAGGATCAATACAGCTATATTCTCTATCCTAATAAGAAATTGCCTCGATTTATCGCAAAAAATATAATTCCAAAAACCGCCGTCGATGATTCTGAATTGCTTACTCAATTGGTCAAAGATGGTAACCTAGAGATTATTGAACAGGATATAAAAGGTGTTTATCATTTTAATGGAAATTTTAAAAATGCTAATGACTTGCAAGTAGGATTAGAAAATTTGTCTGCTCCATATTCCGAATTGACTCAAAAAGATCAACAAAAGGTCTTAGAAATCTTTGAGGATATTTTTAATCATAAGGCATTTACCGGAAGATCAGGAACCTTTTTTGGTTATGAAGGCCTTGGATCTATTTATTGGCACATGGTTTCCAAATTATTGGTTGCTGTGCAAGAGTGTTGTTGGAAAGCTATGGAAGATGGAGAAAATTCTGAGACTATTGGAAGACTTCTTGAGCACTATTATGAAATCAATGCCGGAATTGGGGTACATAAATCACCTGCTTTGTATGGAGCATTTCCTACCGACCCTTATTCTCATACCCCAGCTGGAAAAGGAGCACAACAACCAGGGATGACGGGGCAGGTCAAAGAAGATTTTTTAAGTAGATTTGGTGAATTGGGCGTTCGTGTCAAAGATGGTCAACTATTTTTTATGCCAGCCTTATTACGCAAAGAAGAATTTTTAACAGAAGCACAAACTTTTAAATACGTAGATGTCCATTTACAACACCACCTATTAAACGTAGAAAAAGGTTCGCTTGCTTTCACGTATTGTCAAATTCCTATTATTTATCAGTTAGCAGAAACGGATCGTTTAGAAATCATCGACAAAAACAATAAAACTACTTCAATAGAATCTTTAAAATTAGACTCAAATCTTAGCCAGAAAATTTTCGGTAGAACTGGCGAAATAACTCGGATTCTAGTTTATGTAAATGATCAAATTCTAAAATAAATTATTCACTGAACTTCTTAAATTTTTGAAACAGTAATTCAACGACTCAATATTCAAAAAATGACGAAATCTGTTTTTAAAATAGGAATTTTACTTATCCTTCTATTGCTGGTTATGGGCTGCAATCCCACGGCCAAAGAAAAAAAGATGGACCCACCTCAACCAAAACCAGTTTTAACGGCCAAAGAAATTCTTGGTCATCCAGACTTTTTAGCGATTTCCTATGGAGGCTATCGTCAGGCTACTCGAGATATTCAACCTACGATAGAGGAATTGAAAGAAGATATGAAAATTCTTGCGGCGATGGGCATTGGAATTATCCGTACTTATAATACCAAACTTGCTCATGCCTCCAATGTTTTAAAAGCGATCAGTGAGTTGAAAAAAGAAAATCCAGATTTTGCTATGTACGTGATGGTAGGTGCATGGATGGATTGTAAAAATGCCTGGTCGGAATCTCCAAATCATGAAGAAGAGAATGAGGAAGCAAACGCTGCTGAGATTGAGCGAGCCGTAGCCATGGCCAAAGCATATCCAGATATTGTAAAGGTCATTGCGGTAGGAAATGAAGCAATGGTAAAGTGGGCAGCCAGTTATTATGTTCAACCTTCAGTTATCCTAAAGTGGGTGAATCATCTACAAAACTTAAAATCAACTAATCAACTCCCCAAAGATCTGTGGATCACCAGTTCAGACAATTTTGCTTCTTGGGGTGGGGGAGATTCGACCTACCATACCGAGGATTTAACCGAGCTAATCAAAGCGGTAGATTTCGTTTCTATGCATACCTATCCGATGCACGACACACATTATAATCCAGATTTCTGGGGTGTTTTGAAAAACGAAAATCACCTATCGAAACTTGAAAAAATTAATAGGGCAATGCAAAGAGCTGGAGCCTATGCCAAATCCCAATACACCAAGACAGCCGCATATATCCACCGTATAGATCCAGACAAACCGGTTCATATCGGAGAAACTGGTTGGGCCACTTCCTCCAATGGATTTTATGGAAACACAGGCTCTAAAGCCACAGATGAATATAAATCTGCGCTTTATTATAATTTCGTTCGCAACTGGACGATAAAGGAAAATTTAGCTTGCTTTTATTTTGAAGCATTTGATGAGCCATGGAAAGATGCAGGGAATCCCTCCGGATCTGAAAATCATTTTGGACTTTTTGATGTAAATGGAAAGGCTAAATATGTATTATGGGATTTAAAAGATAGAGGAATTTTTAAAGGGTTAAGTCGAGCTGGAAAACCGATTTCCAAAACACTGAATGGAGATAAAACAAAATTACTTAAAGACGTTACTATTCCTCCCACAAAAGAAAAACTAATTTTACAATAGAATTATTTATTGTAGTATCTATTAAAACAATCTACATTAACTTTGAGAAAAACAAAGGGAAACTAAATTAATATTATGGAAATTCAAAAGAATACAATCCCCGTCCCATTTGGTCAAAAAGTAGCCTTCGGTTTTGGCATGCTTGCCAACCAAATGTTCCCCGCAGCCCTAAGTATTTTTATGGTGGTTTTAGTAGAAGACTTGGGGTTTTCGCCTTTACTTTGGGGTATTTTATATTTTCTCCCACGGGTTTTTGATTCCATTACAGATCCGATTATGGGATTTATTTCTGACAATACTCGGTCAAAATGGGGAAGACGTAGACATTATGTTTTTCTAGGAGGCATTATCTTAGGAATCTCCTATATGTTTATGTGGCAATTACATCCAGAGAATGGACTAACCTATAATTTTTGCTACTTTCTGTGTTGGTCACTTATCTTCTATCTCGGTTTAACGATCTTTAGTGTTCCATACGTTGCGATGGGCTATGAAATGAGCTCTGACTTTCATGAGCGGACAAATATTATGGCGGTAGCGCAATGGATTGGGCAGTGGGCTTGGGTGATCGCCCCTTGGTT
>CALFWZ010000228.1 GCA_937928405.1 uncultured Saprospiraceae bacterium | reverse complement strand
CAATTATCCGTTACTACAGGATCATCAAAACTTCCATTACAATTAAAAGTACCTCCTGGAACGGATACAAATACTGGACCTTCGTTATCCTGTGTTGTTATTGTTTGAGAAATAACCGTTGTGTTATCGCAATCATCTGTTGCGGTCCAGGTACGAGTGAAAACAAATTCACCATCACATTCTCCATCAACCGTAGCATTCGTTACCACCACCGTAACATCCGTTGCACAGTTATCTGTAAAGGTAGGCGTGCCAAAGGAAGGGGTAGCACTACAATCAATCGTTGTATTAGCAGGTACATTACTCGCTACTGGAGCCTCTGTATCTCCGGTAGACATTGTCGCAGAAGCTGTAGCAGCATTACCGCAAGCATCCGTTGCCGTCCAAGTACGCGTAATTGTGGTTCCACAAGGACTCGTATTATTCGTATCATCTACAAAAGTAATCGTAACCGTTCCGTTACAATTATCTGTTGCCGTAGCATCCTCAAATGCCATCGGAGTACCCACACATTGTCCAGTCATATTAGCAGGAACAAAAGTGAATTCTGGGGCAATATCATCATTCACCGTAATCGTCTGAGAAACAGAACTTGTATTACAACCATCTGTAAAGGTCCAAGTACGAACCATGACAAACTGGTTCTCACAAGCACCTGCCGTAATATTCGGCGTTGGGCTAGCGGTAATCGTTCCAAGACAATTATCCGTCGCAGTCAAACTAACAGGAGCAGGAATATCAGCTCCACAACTTACCGTAATATCAGCAGGGGCAACAGGGGCAACTGGGGCTTCTGTATCTTCTACTAAAATCATTTGTTGAGCTGTACTTGCGTTACCACATCCATCTGTGACCGTAAACGTTCGAATATTAATGCTACTCGCAGGGCAATTACCTGGCTCAACACTATCCACAAACGTTACCGTTGTATTTCCACAAGCATTGCTAACAACTGGGGTATCAAAAATTACGGGTGCTCCACACTGGATCGTCTTGGTTGGAAGCCCAGCAATGCTGGGAGGAAAGTTATTTTTCAACTTAAAGTGTACTTCTACTGTATTAGCATTTCCACAATCATCCGTTACCGTCAAGAATACTTCCGTTATCGCATAACCATTTGCACCACAAACAAAATTAGGGACAGCAGGTGTATAAGCATAATTTAGGTTGGCATCATCAGAGCAGGCATCCGTTGCATTTAGCATAGCAAATCGACTCTGAATAAAGGCATCATACTCAACTTGAGCGCGATCATCACACTCTGCAATTCCTAACGTAGGTGTTCCTTGGAAAACCGGAGGTGTATTATCTACCACTACCACTAAAGCAGTACAACTAGTAGAACGACCACATGGATCCGTAGCTCGGAAAGTTACGATTTGGTATTCTCTTGTTCCGGCATAGGCAATCGGTCCGTTTCCACAGTTATTTGGTATAAAACCGTTGGGGCTAAAAGTATTGGTAATCGTCATCTCACCATTTTCTGAACAAGAGCTGTTAACAGTTGCCAATTCAGCGTAGGAATCAAATTGTGCTTGGATCATATCCGCACTAGCAGGACATTCGATTATACAAATATCAACTGGACAAACAAACTCTGGTGGATCATTTTGAATCGTAAACCTTTGGGTTGTTTGCACGGAACGTCCACAATCATCTGCCACCGTATATACTACATTATAAAAAGTGCCGGGACAACCTGCTTCCCCGAAAGGACCATTAATTATAGAAGTAACTGATGGAGGATTTCCACAAGGACTAGTAGCTTGGATAAGATGATCCTGAGGTGTAATATTTACTTCACAATCCACAATATGATCTGACAGCGGAGCTACGGTTAAACTTCCAGGATCCGTTACATCAATATTTTGCGTAACCGAAGAAGTATTTCCACAACCATCATCAAAAGTGAACGTTCTTACCATTGTAAAACGAGTAGCACATTGTCTATTAATAATTACAGAAGACACCGTAGACATAATATTTCCACCACAGGCATCCATCGCAACAAGTACTGGTGGAGCTGGAATATCTTGAGGACAATCGACTACTAAATCACCTGGTGCTGCCGGAGTAACCGGAGCAGTGGTATCGTCAACGGTAATTGTTTGCGTAGCAGTTGCTGTATTCCCACAGGCATCCGTTACGGTAAATGTACGCGTGATCACACTACCGTTAGGACAGTTTGGATCTCCAACAGTCGCGTCTGTGAATCCAGTAAAAGTCGGAACAGGAAAAACAATCGGAGTCACCGTTTGATTGACATTTAGTACCCCTGGTGATGATGGATCAGTAGGACCGCTCCAAAGGAAGTCACCACCACTAGTTCCAGTTCCTATTTTCTGTAAAGAAGAGGTTGCCGTAGTTCCACCCGTTTCACTGACTCCAACATCAGTAGAAGTTATGCCAATAGCAGGACCATCGACAGCAGTAAAGCTTCCTTCGTAAGAAATAAATTCTAAGACAGCACCATTTGGATCTACCAACGCGATCCCATCAGGAGCACCATTTTGTATTCCAGGAATTAGGAAACTAACAGCACCGAATCCGTTACCTTCATCTGGAATTACTCCTCCTGGTAAAGTAATCGCACCATAGTTGGTGCCATTGGAGCCGTTATAAAGTACAAAAGTAAATCCAGTAAGATTAAGTCCAGCAGTTCCTGCTAGTTCAATAAACTCGTTAGCATCTGTACCATTATTATCGTAGTGGAATTCATTAATCCATAAATTTTCAATACCAGACGCATCACAATTATCCATTAGGTTAGTCGGCATTCCTGTGAGCGTTAAATCAGTTGGATCGTCCGTACATTCGATGGTTATATCTGCAGGAGCTGTAAACGTCGGAGGTGTATTATCTACAATATTAATTATTTGTTCACAAGTGCTGATATTACCTGCTTCATCCGTGGCAGAGAATGTTCTAGTAAGCGTTCCTGTTCTTCCTCCACAACCATCTAAAACTAGATTATCTACAAAAGAAATCACTGGATTTGCGCTACATACATCCGTAGCTGTTGCTACTCCCGTATTTAGTGTTAGCGTACTTTCACCACAACCAATTTCAATTGGGCTTGGAGGACACATAATAATTGGAGCGTCTCCATCAACTGCATCATTAATAGTAAAATCTGCGGTGGCAGTACATCCATTCGCATCTGTCGCCACTACGTTGTAAGTACCAGCAGTTAGCATGGTTTGTGATCCATCGCCATCACCATCATCACCAGAGCCATCTCCCGTTGTATAAACAAAACTATAAGGTCCTGTTCCAATACTTGCTACTACGGTAGCCGTTCCAGTTGCATCACCAGGACATCCTACTACATCCGTTGTCATAATGTCTAATACTGGATTTGGATTGACGTTTACAATTACTTCTACTGCGTCACTTTCACATCCAGCAATCGGGTCGATTACCGTTACAAAAACTGACTCAGGGCTCGTAGCCACCGTTGTCATCGGATCAAAAGTATTCGCCATTCCTGCTAATAAATTAGCAGGTCCAGGATTTGGATTAGCATCGTAGAAATTATACAGTGGGCCACCTGCGCCTAAACCAGATACCATGATATCATCAATATCTATATCTTCTGATCCAGCGTTGTTCATTACACAAATTTGGATTTGTAAAGTAGCCCCTGTAATTCCGGTTGCCGTTACGGTAGTTGTGTTAAAGTCATCAACCAATGTATGATTAGCGTCACCCAATCCCATCCAGTTTGGAATCAACATTGGTGTACCATCAACAATTAACGTAACATCTACAAAATCACTAGCTTCATGATTTCCTCTTTCTGCTAGTAGCACCGAAAAATCAGCACTGACTAAAGTAGAGATATCAATCACTTGAGAGAGGAAACAAATTTCGGTGTCGGTATCTTGTGCGTTTAATACGCCAGCAAAAGTGTTGAAAAAGTCACTTCCAGCCGTTAATCCCGAAGCATCACCTGTTACGGACCACTGTCCATTTGATGGAGCCACGTTGGTTGCACAAGAAGCAGGATCCATAGTCCCACATGCTCCTGTAATTCCTTCTCCTGCCGTATCAAAAGTTTCTGAATAAACCGTCATTAAACCACCTCCACCTCCGGCAGCCGTAGGTATAATTTCAGTATCTCCGCCATCACAAACCGTAATATCCATAACCATCGGAGGATTAGGCAATGCCACCACAGTTATCGTAGCAGAAGCTGCGACGCTTTCACATCCCATTCCATTGGTCTGCGTAAAATATACGGTTTCCATGCCTGGTCCTGTTAACGCTGCTGTATAATCAGCACCATTTACTGTCCCAGGAGCAGCAGTTGTTAAGGCTGCATCTCCGTAGAATGCCAAGGTTGCTCCAGCGGCACCCATAATAGTAATTGGAGTAATCATTTCACCATCACAAAAATCAACTGTTCCAGTAAAAGTAGGGGCAGCGGGAGCAGCTAATATTTCAATATCAACCATGGCAGCCAAACTCTGACAACCCATTACTGTTTGAGTAATAAATATGGTTTCTGTACCAGCTCCTGTCAAAGAAGTAGTATAATCTGCGCCATTCACCGTTCCAGGAGCAGGCATAGTTAATGCGGCATCTGCAAAGAACTCGAAGATTGCGCCTGCCTCACCCATCGCAGTGATCGGTGTGATCATATCTCCTTCACAGAAAGTAGTTGTTCCTGTAAAAGTAGGAGCAGCAGGAAGGGCGTTGACGGTTACCACTACTTCAGTAGCCTCACTTTCGCAACCAAATGCATTTGTGTCTGTCACAAAAATAGATTGCGGACTAGTAGCAACCGTTGTTCCAGGGTCATAAGAACCCGCAGGTCCAGCTAATAAGTTAGCAGGTCCAGGATTTGGATTGGCATCATAGAAATTAAAGGTTGCTGCAACAGGTGGAGCAGCCATTGTTCCTGTAATTTCTAATAAGTCAAAAGCTATATCTTCATCACCTGAATCGAGACTTATCGTAATAAAGATAACTAGGCTTGAGCCAGTACCAGATATTCCAGCAGATAAGCTTTGGAAGGCATCTGTGATCACTGTCCCATCTCCAACACCATCAAAATCCGTATCCACTGCGGGTTCTTTATTGGTAGTTGATGTTCCAGCTACTGCTTCTATCCATAGTAAGTTTTGTATTGGACCACCATCAATAAAATAATCAATATGTAAGAAATCTCCATCATCCCAATCTTGAT
The DNA here is from genome assembly GCA_937928405.1 of uncultured Saprospiraceae bacterium. Classification (GTDB taxonomy): domain Bacteria; phylum Bacteroidota; class Bacteroidia; order Chitinophagales; family Saprospiraceae; genus JALZUU01. The sequence goes on along the minus strand of CALFWZ010000228.1, from coordinate 2,407 downwards.
TAGTTCCATCGTCGTCTTCGGCGAATAATCCACTAAAATTAAGTCCCGTAATTCCTGCAATATTTATAATAGGTAAAACAACTGTTTGCGTAGCCGAAGCACCTTCGCCATTAATATCTTGGGCAGCGAAGAAAAAGCTTCCATTAGGACCAGTATAGTTTCCACTGATATTTGAACCATCCGTTCTAGTAAAATAATCTCCTCCACCGTCTGTAAATTCAGGAATAGAAGTTTCATAGCGCATTGGGCTTCCAGCTGGGGCTGTTTCAAAATCTTCCGTTAGTAGGACAACCGTACCAGCACCTCCACCGCCGCCAGGCGTAATGGTCGTATCTTCGCCATCACAAACGGTAATATCTGCGATCATGGGTGCAGCCGGAGCAGCATTGACGGTAATGGTAACGCCCGTAGCTGGACCTTCACAACCACCAATAGTTTGCGTAATGAAGACTTGCTCGGTTCCAGGTCCCGTTAAGGCAGCGGTATAATCCGCTCCATTAATAGTTCCAGGTGAAGCAGTTGTTAATCCTGCATCTGCGTAAAAATTAAAGGTAGCAGCACCACCAGGAACCGCTATAGCAGTGATTGGCGTAATTGTTTCTCCTTCACAAAAAGTTATAACTCCCATAAGACCAGGTCCAACTGGGCTTGGATTAACGGTCAATTCTATGCACTGAGAAGGTCGACAAGTCATGTCTGCGGGTGTACGATCTAGAATAGCACAGATGTTATAAGTTCCAGCAGCTAACCCTGAGGAAGCGCTAACGGGACTTAGGGTACCCATTGTATTTCCTGCGGTTAAATTTACTAAGGCTAAGGTGTCAAGAGTCATACCACCAGTGTAGGGATCTACAGGAGAACTGGGAAAAGCAACGATTCTAATACCATAATTTTGTTCTCCGTTATTCGCTATTTCCAAATTTGCTAATCCACTTACGGTTAGGTCAAAAGTTTCTCCTTCGCAAACATCTGCAGGGTCAGAAAGTGCGCCGATAGTAGGGCACGTTGCCATGACCATAGCAGGAACTCCGCTAACGGAGATATTATCCAAACCATATTCATCTCTGGAGCCACCTCCACTTTCATCATTACCGGTCCATCTCAAATAATAGAAAGCACCATCAGGAATATTAACTCCTGAAAGCGTGATAGACCTGCTTGTTTGCTCGATTACGGGAGTTGTGGCTGCGGCCTCAACAGTTGTAAAGTCTAAACTAGGTTCAGCAGTATATGTAACATCGTCAGGAGAATGCGAAAAATTTAAAGAGTTAGCACGTCCTTGATCATTTAAAAAAAATATATCATAACTAACCAACAAATCTGCCAAGACACCTCCAGTATTATTCACTAGTCTATAAGTAAAATCTCCGGGTGTAAAATCAGATCCTCCAGGTTGAAACCAAACAGATGCATTATCATAAATCCCTCCAGTACTTACGTTTCCAGCTGTGCTTCCACGAGCGAAGTCTCCAGTAGTCCCTGTGCCTCCAAAAGCAACCGCCCCATTACTCCATCCAGAGGTAGCAAAAGTATTAGAGCATAATTGCCCTGTCGTAGGCATTGGAGAAAAGCCAGTGGCTGTAAAATCATCAAATCCTTCTACCACCGCAGCTGGGGATATAGGAATATCAGGAGGAGTACATTGAGCAAAGACTAAATTGGTTGTTAAGAAAAAGCACCAAAAAAGCACCTGTTTTTGTAATGATTTGTTCATAAGTTTTGTTTTTTACATGCAAGATTATGTGAGCGAAAACTTCCATGAAAGGTATAGTATGGCTATACGAATCTAAGGTTCATTTAGTAATTATGAATAAGGATGATTGTGGTACTATTGAAGTACTTAAGTATTATAGAAGGGTTTTCGGAATGGTATAAAGGTCAAATTTAGGAAAAAATTCGATTAAAAGCTGGTTAGAAACATTAAATATTTATAATATTATGTAATTCCCATATAGGGCTTTGAAAAAAGTGGTTATTCCGTATGACGGAATAACCACTTTTGTTTTTCATTATCTTACTTAATGCAAACTATCAAGCGCCAATAAAAGAATATCTTATAACACTTGGCTGCTTGTTTGGTGTCTTATTCTTTAATTGATCTTTGGTCGTTTATTTTTTCATCAAGATCATTTTTCTAGTAGCCGTTTGTTTGCCAGTCTCTAACTGATAGTACAGTACTCCGGTAGCGCTTAGCTCGTTACGTTCAACCAATTCTTCATTATAGCCTGCAGCGTAATCACGGGTTACTTGCTTTAGCACTCGACCAGATACATCGTAGATCGTTAACGTCGCAGCCATGGCTTCTGGTAAGTTAAAGCTGATCGTCGTCTCAGATCCGAATGGATTTGGACGGTTCTGATACAATGCAAATGTTTCTGAAATAATATCATCTTCGCCAAAACGTAGA
>CALFWZ010000227.1 GCA_937928405.1 uncultured Saprospiraceae bacterium | reverse complement strand
TAGCGCGGCTATAGACATTACAGTAGTAGTAAATGATGTGACTTCAGCTGGAAGTTGTGCAAATACGTATACGATTACCCGAACGTGGACGGCGACAGATGAGTGTAATAATAGTACAACGGCAACGCAGACGATTAATGTAGAAGATACGACCCCACCATTAATTACGAATGTACCAGGTGTAATTACGGTCGAGTGTGATAATATACCGACGGGCGATCCAACGGTAGTAACGGTAACAGATAACTGTAGTGCGGCTATAGATATTACAGTAGTAGTAAGTGATGCGACAGCGCCCGGCAGTTGTGCCAATACGTATACGATTACCCGAACGTGGACGGCAACAGACGAGTGTAATAATAGCTCAACGGCAACACAAACGATTAATGTAGAAGATACGACCCCACCGTTGATAACGAATGTACCAGGTGTGATCACAGTGGAGTGTGATAATATACCGACGGGCGATCCAACGGTAGTAACGGTAACAGATAATTGTAGTGCGGCAGTAGATATCACAGTAGTAGTAAGTGATGTGACGACTGCCGGAAGTTGTGCCAATACGTATACAATTACCCGAACGTGGACCGCCACAGACGAGTGTAATAATAGCACAACGGCAACACAAACGATTAATGTAGAAGATACTACGCCACCGTTGATTACGAATGTACCAGGTGTAATTACGGTCGAGTGTGATAATATACCGACGGGAGATCCAACGTCAGTAACGGTAACAGATAACTGTAGTGCGGCAGTAGATATCACAGTAGCAGTAAGTGATGTGACGGCACCCGGAAGTTGTGCCAATACGTATACAATTACACGAACGTGGACCGCGACAGATGAGTGTAATAATAGCTCAACGGCAACGCAGACGATTAATGTAGAAGATACGACACCACCACTAATTACGAATGCACCAGGAGCAATTACCGTAGCGTGTGATAATATTCCACCTGCAACAATAAACGGGATTACTGCCACTGATAATTGTAGTGCAGCAACAGACATAACAATATCTGTTTTAGATAATAATATTCTTGGGCCGTGTGTAAATACCTATACAATTACTCGTACTTGGTCTGCGACGGACGAGTGTGGTAATATTTCTCAACAAACACAGATTATTACAGTAGAAGATACAGAAGCTCCAGTCTTAGCTGGTATCCCAGCAGGCGGAACTTTTAGTTGTGACAATTTGCCAATAGTTCCGACCGTAACTGCTACAGATAATTGTACAGATGCTGTTGATATTCAAATCACCTTTAACGAATTATCAATTGCTGGGAGTTGTGTAAATACTTATACATTAATTCGAACATGGACAGCCACTGATGAATGTGGCAATAGTACACAAGGGACACAAACGATCAATGTAGAAGATACAGAAAGTCCTATGCTAACAGGAATTCCAGCCAATGTTACTGCGGGTTGTACTACTGAACCTACACCAGCAACTCCAACCGCCACTGATAATTGTAGTTCAGTAGCCGATATACAAATTGACTACTCGGAAGTCAGAACGGATGGATCTTGTGCTGGTTCTTATACTTTAGTAAGAACATGGACCGCCACTGATGAATGTGGAAATCAAGATATTCGAACGCAAACTATAATCGTAGAAGATATCACGGCGCCGGTATTTACGGCAACTCCTGGTGATATAAACGCTGAGTGTGGTAGTGTTCCTGCACCAGTTGATCCTGTGGCAATCGATGATTGTGGCGGACCAGTTACAATTACGCTGGTAGAAACTACTCAATCAGGTACATGTGGAACTGTCGATGATATTATAAGAACATGGACCGCAACGGATGAGTGTGGTAATGCTACTACGACTCAACAAATAGTTTCCGTAGCGGATAGTAACCCTCCTGTATTTGTGAATTCTCCAGCGGATGAGACAATTGATTGCACAGCAACTGTTCCATCGGCAACTGTTACGGCAACTGATGATTGTGATTCTGCAGTGGATGTCGGAGTAAATGAAATAACAATCGCTGGAAATTGTCCAGGAAATTATCAGGTAGTTCGCACTTGGACTGCAACGGATGATTGCGGAAATACTGCTACTCAATCTCAAACAATAATGGTAGAAGATACAACGCCGCCAGTACTGTCCGGTATTCCTTCGAATACCAGTGCTTCCTGTGATAATATTCCATCACCAGCTAACCCGTCTGCTACTGATGATTGTAGTAGCGATGTTAGTATTGTATACAATGAGCAGAGAACGGAATTAGGTTGTCCTGGAAACTATGTTTTAACTCGTACTTGGACGGCAAATGATGGTTGTGGAAATGAATCCATTGGTATCCAAACCATTAATGTAGAGGGTACTACACCACCGATTTTATTACAAGTTCCAAATAATGAAACGATTAGTTGTGATGAAGTGGCTGATCTAGTTAATCCAATTGCTACCGATAATTGCGATAATAACCCGTTTATTGATTTAACAGAATTGGTTATTCCTGGATCATGTGACAACACCTATCGTATTAGAAGAACTTGGACTGCGACGGATAATTGTGGAAATACCGACGAAGCTACCCAAATTATAACAGTAATAGATGATGTTGCTCCTGTGTTAGTAGGTGTCCCGGATAATATTGAGATTAGCTGTGAATCAACGAACAATATACCACCTCCGGCAACTGTGACGGCAATGGATAATTGCGATAATAATCCGACCGTTGACATGAACGAAGAAACGGTAACGGGAAGTTGTGAAGGAGCTTATACGATTATACGAACGTGGACAGCCACCGATGAGTGTGGTAATTTATCAACGGGTGTGCAAGAAATTTCAATTGGAGATCAAACACCTCCTATTATTGATCCAGCACCAGCTGATATTACAGCAGAGTGCGGTAATATTCCGGCCGCAGGATTACTTAATGCGACGGATAATTGTGGTTTGGATGTAATTGTAACTGTTGCTGATACTAATACGGAAGGAATCTGTGTAGATAGTTATACTATTACACGAACATGGACGGCTACCGATGCGTGTGGTAATACGGCAACTACAGCTCAAACCATAACCGTAGAAGATACCACGCCACCAGTTATTCTTGGTATACCAGCTAATGTGGTCATCAACGAAGCTACTGGAGACACCATTCCTCCAGTGCCAAACGATATCACTGGTACGGATAATTGTGATACAGAAGTAGAAATTGACTTTTCTGAACTAAGCGAAGAAAATGGTTGTGGAACTGTTGTTACTCGAACTTGGACAGCTACGGATAATTGTAATAATACGAGTCAGCAAACTCAGACGATAACAATTAGTGGCGATTTTGATATTTCGATTACTCCTTCGCAGCCTACGATCTGTGCCAGTGATCCAATTCAATTCGAAGTTATTGCGGACGAAACACCAATTAGTTACCAGTGGTCTGCAGATCAAGGTTCTTTTGACGATCCTAATGGAGCAGCTCCGTTCTATACTGGTAATGTAAGTGGAAACGTCAATGTCAATATTATTGTAACGACAGCTTCTGGTTGTATTGGTGTAGCTACTACTAATATTACTATAAATCCTGCACCAAACTCACAGGTATTTGCCAATGGTCCATTGTGCGAAGGTGAGAATATTACCCTTTTTGCAAGTGGTGGAGAGACTTATCAATGGTCTGGACCGGATGGATTTACGGCAGATATTCAAAATCCTGTTATTCCTAGTTCAACTTCTGCAAACACAGGTGATTACTCAGTAACGATTACCAACACACAAGGTTGTTCTTCAGTTGGAACAGTTAACGTATCTGTTAATGATAGAATTAGCGCTGATTATTCAGCGGTACATGCTGATTGTGAAAACCTAGGAAGTATTGTTTTGGGAGTTATTGGTGGAACCGGAAACTACACCTATACTTGGAATCCTGATGTAGGAACTAGCAACGTTCAGCCTTATATCAGAGAAGGATTGCAACCAGATATTTACAATGTAACCATTACGGATGATGGTGGATGTTCTACGACGATTAATAATATGTTAATTGATGATCGTTGTGCGAATGGAGATTGTGTTGCCGAAGCAGGTAACTTAACTATTGAAGATGAAAGCCTTTGTGCAGGTGATATGAATAATAGTATCACGGCTACTCCTAATGGAAACATGATTGTTCCTCCAGGTTTTGAAGTAATTTACATCTTAACCGAAACTCAAGGTAATAACTTAGTGGTAGTTGATACTTCTTCTATGCCTGACTTTATGTGGGATGAAATAGGAAATTATACGATACATACTCTAGTTTATGATCCTGCTACCCTTAATCTTGATATTATTGATTTAGACAATACTTCTCTTTTTACCATCAATAGTTTATTACAACAGGGAGGAGGAGATATTTGTGGTGCACTTGACTTAAGTGGTGCAAACGCAGATGTGATCGAAGTAGAAATAACGATCACTGCGAACGAAGAAGATAATTGTAACACTGGAAGTGGTAGTGTGGACTTAGCACCTATTGATTTTGCTTACGCTTGGAGTGATGGAGGAAGTGGTGCTAGTCGCGCTAGTTTGGATGCAGGTATATATCAAATTACTGCAACCGATAATAACGGATGTAGTACTGTAATCGATCTTGAGGTGAGAGATACTTGTATTTGTATCCTACCTACCATAGCCGAAGTAAGTACACTGGAATCTAGCTGTGGATTTTCAAATGGTTGTGGTGAAGTAATAGTGGATGGTAATCCGTTGGATTATACCTATACTTGGTCTTCTCAGGCTGGAACACCAAACGCGATTGGTAATCGTAGATGTGATTTGCCAGCTGGTATTTATACCGTAACAGTAACATTCCCATTAGTATCTGATTGTAGTATTGTCGAAACTTTTGCCATCGGTAATATCGACGGTCCTAAGTTGGATTCTTTAACAACGACGCCTGCTACTTGTAGCGCACCTGATGGAACGGTTATCCTCTACCCAGCAACTTATAATTATGTTTGGGTGGACGGAGCAACACCATCTCCAAGTAATATCAGAACTGATCTTACCCCTGGAACGCATAGTATCGTAGTTATCAATCCACTTGCGCCACAATGTCCAGATATCATTAGTATTGAAATTGATTCGATTAATGAAATGACCTTGGTAGTAGATATTTTGAATGCTCCTCAATGCGGCGTATCAGATGGAGAAGTTACCATTAATGTTGAAAATAGTTCCGCTGGATCTTTCACTTATATTTGGAGTGATGACCCAACAGTTAATCAAGCTACTCGTAATGGCCTAGGTCAAGGTGACTACTCGATTACGGTAATAGATGAATCAAGTACAAGTTGTGAAAGTATCCTTGAATTTACTTTGGATGAAGAAGCGGTAGGGGCGACCCTAACTTTAGATCCAATTGCGGAAATAGGATGTTTTGGTGAGCGTGGTGAGTTGATTTATAATCTTACATACGATAATAATTTTACTCAACCACCATCTATTTACATTACTAATGAAGCAGGAGCACCTTTTGAGGAAGATAATTTAATCGCTGGAAATTACTCGATTGAAGTTAACGATGCCAATGGCTGTCGTGGAGCTTACGCAGAATTTACTGTAATAGAACCAGAACAGTTGATCGTAACTTCTACAATTACCGGTATCGAATGTGCTGCGCCAGGGCGTATTGACCTTGATGTAAGTGGAGGTAGTGGAAACTATACCTACCAGTGGGCACCTAGTAATTCAATGGATCAAAATTTAATTACTAACGATGAAAACTTTTATATCGTCACGGTAACAGACGATCAAGGATGTTCTAAAGTACTCTTTAGTCAATATGTTCCTGATAATTGTGAAACGAATGGTTGTCCTCCGGATCCAGAAGTGAATAATATTATTGTATCGCAAGCTAATTGTGGACAGTCTGATGGATCTATCTTTATCGAGATGGTAGGTGGAAATGTGAATGACTTTATTTTCACTTGGACACCAGATGTATCTAATAACGGCAATAGTGCTATCAACTTACCAACGAATACCTATACCGTACTTATTCAACATGCTGGAGATCTTGACTGCCCTGCTACCACACAAATCATAAATGTGGGTAGTGTAGATGGACCAGAAGCAGACGTTGTATTTAGCGCTCCTGCTACTTGTATCAGTGCTAATGGATCTATCGTATTATCACCGACTTCTTATCAATATACTTGGCCAGATAGTATCATGGGATATTCTAGAAATGACTTAGAAGCAGGTCCGTATGTTGTAACAATTACAGATCCTAATACAGGTTGTACGAATGTATTAGATGTAGAAGTAGCAGAAGAAAATGCCTTGACGGCTACGATCACTGTTATCACAGAACCAAGTTGTGGGGAAAGCAATGGTGTAGCGACTATTAATACGGCTGGAGGCAGTGGTTCTTACGACTATGTTGGATGGGGTACTGGACCTTCTCGTTCGGATTTGGAGGCAGGTATTCCTTATGATATTACAGTAGTTGATCAGGCCACGGGTTGCCAAGCCATACTTGATCTTACTTTACAAAATAATGTGGCTAGTGCGACCATAAATATTGATCCAATAGTAATGGTCTCTTGTCCGGGTGCATCTGACGGTACCGTTATTTTTGATGTGATACTTGAGGCCGGATTTGCGGAACCTGAAGTGGTGACTATCAAAAGAAATAATATTTCTTATACCAATGGTACTTTGACACCGGGTGATTATGTCATCGAAGTGTTGGATGCAAATGGATGTTTCGCTGGATCAGCTTCTTTTGAAGTAACTGAACCAGAAGCAATAAGCGTAAATTTTGCAATTGAAAATAAAACTTGTGATAATAATGGCAACGAAACGCTCGGTACGATTACCTTAGAAACCACAGGTGGGACGGCTCCTTATAATTACAATTGGAATCATTTATCTGGATTTGATAATCCACAAAATCTTACAGGGTTACAAGATACGGTCTATGTAGTTACGGTAACGGATGGTAACGGTTGTTCTACCGCTGTAAACAATATTGTTGTGGCAGATGATTGTCAACCTTGTCTAGCTCCAGTACTTGTCAACGTAGTAACCATTGATGCAAGTTGCGGTGAAGCGAATGGAGAAGTAACGATTAACTTGCAAGGAGATCCAGCTAGTTATGATTATATCTGGAATCCGAATGTTCCAAATAATGGAAATACAGCTACTGGACTTATAGCAAATGCTTATGCTGTTACTATTTCAGAACCGAGTTGTAATGAAACGCTCGTAGTTGAATTTTCTATTGGAAATACCGATGGACCGATCGCTAGTATTATCGAAACAACACCAGCAACTTGCTCAGCCAATGATGGTTCTGCTATTCTAGCACCGAATACTCTTAACTATGATTGGGGTAATGGTATTACAGGTGATTCACCAAATAATTTAGCGGCCGGCACTTACGAAGTAACAGTTACTGAAACGGGTAATCCTTGTATCAATATAATTTCAGTTACGATTGATGCTATTAGCAACTTGGTCATTTTCCCTCAAGTAGATAATCAACCAAATTGTGGAATAGCAGATGGTACGGTTACAATGATAGCAACCAACGCTGCCAATCCCGTTACTTATGAATGGAGTAATGGATTTACGGGTGTAACTCAGAATAACTTAGGAGCGATGCAGTATAGTGTTACCGCTACAGATGCAAATGGATGTGTTGCCGATACCTTATTTACTTTAATCAATAATACTCCTGCTGCTACCATCACCATTAACACGGTGAATAATAATACTTGTACAGATGCAAATGATGGACAAGTAGTTTACTCTATTGACTACGCAGCTGGATTTATTCAGCCTGCTAATATTGAAATTCTAGATGCTAGCAGTAATAGTCACACAAACGATCAATTAGCACCAGGGAATTACTGCATTGTAGTATCTGATTCAACGGGCTGCGTAGCTGGACAATCTTGTTTTGAAATTACTGCTCCTGAAAATATTGCGGTACAAATTACCGTAACGGATGAAGACTGTACAAACGGTGGAGGCTCAATTGTATTGGATGTAACAGGTGGAACGCCTGGCTACTCCTACTCGTGGGCAGATGCAGTAAATAATAATAGCTCTACTCGTACTGGCCTTGCTTCCGGTATTGCCTATGCAGTGACCATTACGGATGCAAATGGTTGTACGACCACACAAGATGGAATTACCATCGATAATACTTGTACGAACTGTGAACCTCCAGTTATTACAGGAACGCAAATTGAAGATGCAACTTGTGGAGAAGCCAACGGTAGTGTCGAAATTACTATTTCGGGTGATCTATCAGATTATACGATTGAATGGTCTACTGGAGCTACCAATGTTATCAGCATAAATGATTTATTAGCGAATGCCTATTCAGTAACGATAACAAATACGGTATGTCCTGCTATGGAAGTATTTGACTTTACAGTAACAAATACGGACGGACCTGTAGCCACGGTTGTCAGTACGACTCCAGCTACCTGTAATGTTGCGAATGGAACAGCAACGCTTAGTCCTGCGACTTATATTTACAACTGGGAAGGACCAAGAATAGGGGCTACTCAAAATGACCTAGTGGCTGATTCCTATGATGTTACGGTGATTGATCCAGCTACAGGTTGTGATAATATTATCACCGTAGAAATTACCGAAGAAAATAATTTAGATGTTGAAATCATTGTCAACGGACAACCAAGTTGTGGTATTTCAAATGGTTCGATTGAAACTATAGTAACTGGTGGTAGCGGTGATTATAATTATTCTATTGGTCAGATTAGAACTGATTTGGGAGCTGGTACTTATATCAATATTGTAACAGATAATCAAACTGGTTGTGTCGGACAAGATACGGTGGTATTAATTAACAACGTTGCAAGTGCAACGATCACCGTAGAACCAGTGGTCTCTGTTTCTTGTATCGGAGCCAATGACGGAACGGCAATTTATACAATTGTAAAATCTCCTGGTTTTGTTGATGATGAAAGAATAGAAATTCAATCACCAGGAAATACGGGAGGACCGCACCAAGATGGTCAATTATCTCCAGGTATTTATTGTGTGGCGGTTTTTGATGGAAATGATTGTCTAGCAGCACAGGCTTGCTTTGAGGTGATTTCTCCAGAAGCATTATCGACCAGCACCGATATTACAAATATTGATTGTAATCAAGCTGGAAACATTACGCTTTCAGTGAGTGGTGGAACAGCTCCATATGTTTATGATTGGGGTAATGGAAATAATACGGTTAATTCAATTACCGTAAATAATCCGGGACCTTACTCCGTAACGATAACGGATGACAACGGTTGTAGTATGGTCGTTACCGATATGATCGTTGAAGATGATTGTATCCCTTGTGATGAACCACAAATTATTGGTGAAATTATCACAGACGCAAACTGTAATGAAGCCAATGGTAGCATTACGATTACCATGCAGGAAGATCCAGGAAATTATAATTTCCAATGGTCTATACCGAGTATTGGAAATACCAATATCGCAACTGGACTATTAAGTAGATTCTATAGTGTTACTATTTCTGAAAATACACCGGGTTGTGAAAACGTAACGACGATCAGAGAATTTAATCTAGGGAATACAGATGGTCCAATAGTAACGGATATAAATACAACAGATGCAACTTGTGGTCAAAATAATGGAACCGCAACCTTATTGCCGGCTAATTTTACCTATGATTGGGGTGCTGCCTTAGGAATGGGTAATACCCAGAATAGTTTGGCGGGTGATACCACTTATAGTGTTACGGTAAGTGAACCAGGAAATGCTTGTGAAAATATCATTGAAGTGACCATCGGAGAACAAAATGACCTGACAGCAACTTACGTGATCAACAATCAGCCTACTTGTGGCGAATTCAATGGTTCAGTTACCATCAACGTTACAGGAGGAAGTGGAAACTATGATTACAGTTGGGGTGCTGGACCGACGAGAGACGATCTGTCTGCTACCGTATCCCCAATCACGGTTACCATTACAGATATAGATGCTGGTTGTAGTACAGAGGTAGACATTATCTTACAAGATGATATTCCAGGTGGAGTAATCATTGATATTGATCCAAATACGCAGATCTCTTGTAATGGAGCGAATGATGCGACCTTAGTCTATGTCATTGATTATGATCCTAATTTTGTAGAACCAGCAACGGTTATTCTAAGGGATGAATTTGGAAATATTGAAAACAATGGAAATCTTTCCGCCGGAACTTGGTGTATCGTGGTGATTGATGGAAGTGGATGTGTAGCCGGACAAGATTGTCAGGTGATTACAGAACCTGATGCGATTGATGTTAATTATGGTGTGGTAAATGCCGACTGTGATAATCCACTAGGAGCTATTAATATTACCGCCACAGGTGGTACTGGAACACTGACCTACAATTGGGCAGATCTACCGGGTGTCAACAATATTCAAAATAGAATTGATTTACCAGCTCCAGGAACTTATTCAGTTACAGTCACAGACCTAAACGGTTGTAGTGTCGCCATTGGACCAATTTCGATTACGAATGATTGTCCGGTGGATTGCGAACCATTCGAAGTAATTAGCGAAGTAATCCAGAATGCAAGTTGTGGAGACGCTAACGGTTCAATCGTACTGGATGTAACGGGTGATGAAGATGACTACAGTTACACATGGACAGATAATGTCAGTCAGAGTCATATGGCTGATAGCTTAATTGCTCAAGCATATACGGTTACCATTACCCTAAATAGTGATGCAGCATGTACAATTGAACACACGGTTCTAGTTGAAAATTTAGATGGCCCTGTACCGACTATAGTTAGCGTATCTCCTGCCACTTGTGGTGATAACGACGGAGGAGCGCAATTATCTCCTACCACCTTGCTATATATCTGGAGAGATCTGAATGGAAATGTTGTGGGCAATGGAGCTACGCAAAATAACTTGCCAGCTGGAGAATATCTAATCACAGCTATCGACAATAACACAGGTTGTCAAAATATTCTATCAATAGTTATTGATAATATCAACTCATTGTCGGCAGACGTAGTTATTGATACGCAGCCTGATTGTAATATGAATAATGGAGCCATAACCATCAATGTTAGCGGTGGTAGTGGTGATTATACCTTTGGTAATACGACCAATTTAAGTGCAGGATCTGATAGTACCATTGTGATTGATAATATCACAGGTTGTCAGCTAATGGTTCATTATGTCTTGGAAACGAATGTTCCAAACGCTACCATTTCTGTAGATCCTATTTTAGTCTTGCCATGTGCAGGTGACCAAAATGGAACGGTGGTTTACACGGTAACGTATGATCCAGGATTTGTGGGTAACGGTACTGAAGAAATTCAGCGTGCTGGAGTATCTGTTCCTAACGGAAGCCTAACAGTAGGTGATTATGTGATCGTTGTTTATGATGATAATGGTTGCTTAGCTGGAACTGCTCCGTTTACGGTAGTTGCACCAGATAATATGGAAGTTACTTTCGCTAGCACTGATGCAACTTGTACAGAAGGTGGTACGATCAATCTTGATATTATTGGAGGCACACCTCCATATAATGTAGATTGGAATATTCCTGGGGCCAATAACCCAGAAGACTTGACGGATTTATTACCAGGTGATTACGATGCGGAGATTACAGATGCGAACGGTTGTACTGTTAGTGTCCCTGTAATTGCGATTACAACTTCTTGTGATCCATGTAGCACTCCACCAGTAATAGTTAATATTCAAACTACAGGATCTGACTGTGGAATCGCTAATGGTACAGCTCAAGTAAATGTAATTGGAAATGTAACTGATTTCACGTACACTTGGTCTGATCCATCACTAAATAATGGAACCAATACCGTAGCTAATTTAGCGGCTGGTCCTTATACGGTAACGGTAACAAGCAGCACAGATATTACCTGCTTCTCAGAACAAAGTTTTGTGATTGATAATAATCAAGCACCAGATGCAACAATTGCCGACAATCAGCCAGCTACTTGTACTGCCGCTGATGGTCAAGTAACTTTATCTCCTGCAAATCTGACCTATACATGGCCAGATAGTATCGTCGGTGCGAGCCGTAATGATTTAGCAGCTGGTCCGTATAATGTAACTATTTCTGAAAATGGAAATGGTTGTACCAATGTGATTGAAGTCGTGGTAGAATCAGTTAGTGATCTTGAAGTTACTCATATAGTGGATAATGCGCCTTCTTGTGGTAATGCCGATGGGGTGGTTACAATTGCTGTAAATAACGGAAGTGGTCAATACATCTTTAGCCCTGCGATTACCAACAATACGATTGCTGATCTAGCTGCTGGTGGCCCTTATGCTATCACGGTAACAGATATCATTACTGGATGTGTAACGGACTACGAGTTTAGCTTGACGGAAAATATTGTAAATGCCGTAGTGACCGTTGATCCCAATGTGATGGTATCTTGTATTGGAGCGGCAGATGCTACCGCAGGAATTAATATTGATTATAATACTGGATTCGTTCAACCTGCACAGATAATATTCCTACAAGATACTGTCCAAGTAACCAATGGCGAACTCAGTGTCGGAAATTACTGTATTGAAGTAAGAGATGGAAATAACTGTCTAGCAGGAATAACATGTTTTGAGGTGACTGCCCCAGAATTATTAACTGCGAGTGCATCCCTAACCAATATCACTTGTGACAATAATGGAAGTATTTTATTGACAGTGACCGGAGGAACCTCACCCTATAGTTATGGGTGGAGTAACGGAGATACGACGAATAACCCTGTTGATTTGCTAAGTGGATTCTACACCGTAACGATCACCGATGCGAACGGTTGTGAAACTACGTTAAATGACTTGAGCATTATCGATGAATGTAATGTTTGTGAGCCGCCAGTTATTGCGAGCACCATTATTACGGATGCAACTTGTGATAATGCAGATGGTTCCATTAGAATTGAGATGGAGGGTAGTGGATATCTGTTTAACTGGAATCCGGTAAATATAAATAATGAAATAACTAATTTGGCCGCAGGTCCAGTATATGTGACGATCACAGATGCTAATGATCCAACCTGTTTTATTACCGAGACTTTTGTGATCGGAAATGCGGACGGCCCACAGGGTGTTACCGTTCAGACGACAGATGCTATCTGTGATAACAATGACGGAATCGCAACTTTAGCACCAGCTAATTACGATTATGCATGGGAGAATGGAGATACCACCAACATGCGTGATGATCTTACTACTGGAATCACCTATGTGGTGACGGTAATTGATCCAGGTACAAATTGCTTTGACGTTATAAATGTAGAAGTTGGATTTATCAATCCACTTTCCGCAAGTGTAGTCATTAATACACTGCCAAATTGTGGAGAAGCTGATGGATCTGTTACTATTGTACCAACGGGTGGAAGTGGAAATTATGAATATGGAAACTGGCCAAGTGATACTCGTACAGATTTACCTTCTGGACCAGATAGTTTGATTATCAGAGATATTGACACGGGTTGTACTTTCTTCGTTGATTATATCTTACCTGACAATACTCAAAGTGCAACGATTACAATTGCGAATAATAATATTGATCTTAATTGTACAGGTGATGCGAATGGAACAGTCATGTTTGATGTAATTTATGATGCTGGATTTGCCTTACCTGCTGATACGATGATCACCAGAGATGGAAACAATATTGGTGAAGCTAATGGAACTTTGATTGCGGGTAATTATTGTATTGTTATTCGGGATGCAAACGATTGTCTTGCAGCTACCGAATGCTTCGTAATCAACGAACCGACAGCACTAGCTTTAGATGCTATTCTGACAGATATTTCTTGCGAAGTAACCGCCGCCAGTATTGACCTAATTATTCAGGGAGGAACGATGCCTTATACTATTGATTGGAACGATACCATCAGTGTTAATGATCCAGAAGATCGAAACGATATCCCTGCAGGTGATTATTATGTGACGGTGACAGACGCTAATGGATGTACCGCGAGCATCGATGCACTGACTATCCTTGATAATTGTCCTCCTTGTGAAGAAACGCCGATTGTGGTCAACAATATTACCTTAGTGGATGCTGGCTGTGGTCAGCAAAATGGTTCTGCGGTAATTGATGTACAAGGAGATGAAGCTGATTATATTTTTGACTGGTTCCCGAATGTAAGTGGAAGTAGTAGTCACGAAGCATATAATTTGGGAGCAGGTGCGTATTCTGTCACGATTACTCATCGTAGTAACGGAGATTGTGTCATCCCTGAACCAATAGGTTTTGTTATTCAAAATGAAAATGGTCCAACGGCTGAAATAGTTAGCAATATCCCAGCTAATTGTACTGCTGCTGATGGTCAAGTGACTTTATCGCCAGATACGCTAATATACGAATGGAACGATGGTGGAATAGGAGCAGTACGATCTGATCTAAGAGATACTGTTTATATAGTTACGGTAAAAGATCCTAATTCTAGTTGTCAGAACTTTATCGAAGTTACGGTAAACTCTGTTTCTAATCTGATTGCCAATGCTATTTTAAATACTCCAGCTGATTGTGGTGTAAGCAATGGATCGGCTACGATCGAAGTAGTGGGTGGAAGTGGCAATTATAGTTATAACAATAATTGGGGAGCAGATGCAACTCGTACAGATTTAGCGGCAGGTAATTACCCAGTAACGATTACAGATCAGGCAACCGGTTGTCAGGCTGAGGTTGTGGTCGAGATTCTAGATGATGTTCCTGCTGCCAATATTACATTGCAATTACCAGTATTAACTAACTGTCCTGGTAGTGCGGATGCGATGGCAGATTATACCATAACGCTAGACCCAGGATATCAAGGGGCACCAGTCGTTACTATAGAAGATCTAGCTGGTAATGTTTACACCAACGGAAATCTATCCGCAGGTGATTATTGCCTGATTGCTAGAGATAGTAATAATTGTTTATCAGAACAAACATGTTTTACTGTAACAGAACCTTTACCAATGACGGTAAGCGTGGATGTTACTAATAAGGATTGTGATAATAACGGAAGTATTAACTTAGTGGTCAGTGATGGAGCAGGAACCTATCTATTTGACTGGGAAGATTTAGATCGAGAAGAAGACCCTCAAAATAGAACCGAGTTAGCAGGTGGTATTTATATAGTTACCATCACCGATGCGAATGGTTGTACGATTGTATTGGATGATATTATTGTAAGAGATGAATGCAATAATTGTAATATTATGACTACCATCACGACTAATGATCCAGGATGTGGATTGAGTAATGGAGCTATTCAAATCAGTGGCCTAGGTACTTATAACTATCTCTGGTCAGATGGTAGTACCAATGCTGAATTGACCGGATTATCAGCAGAAACATATCGTGTAACCATCAGTGATGTTAATGATCCGAGTTGCTTTGAAGTAGAAACCATTCCATTAACGAATCCAAATGCTCCAGTAGCGACTATTGCTTCTGTCAATGCTGCTAGTTGTTTAGCTGCCAATGGTAGTGCCACACTTTCTCCTGCCACTTTATTCTACGAATGGGAGAATGCGGACGGCGTATCTTATGGAACTGGTGCTTCTAAAAATAATCTTCCAGCAGGTTTGTACTACGTAAACGTAGCTAGTGGAACCAGCAATTGTATTGATATATTAACTGTACAAATAGAACAAAACAACCCACTTATCGTCAGCGCGGCGATTATTTCTGAACCGGGTTGCGAGGAGTCTAACGGCTCTGTAGAGATTCTGGTCAGTGGTGGTAGTGGGGATTACCGCTACGACCTGGATCCTACAAATTTATCCGCAGGTACCTACACCGTAAATGTCCTTGACCAAATTACGGGATGTACCGAATCAGTAACTTTTACACTTGAAAATAGTGTAGCTGCGGGAGCCAATATTACGGTTGATCCATTACTATTATTGAATTGTGCTGGAGATGAAAATGGTTCTGCGCTTTATAATATCTCCTATGATCCAGGATTTATTACGCCAGTTGATATCGCCTTTGTTGATAGTATTGGTAATCCAGTAAATAACGGAAGTTTGACGCCTGGTAATTATTGTATTATCGTCATGAATGGTGATAGCTGTTTGGCGGGTAGTGCTTGCTTTGAGGTGGTGGAGCCAGAAGGTATGAACGTAGCAATTAGCATTACCAATGAAACCTGTGGTTCCGCTGGTGCTATTAATACCGTAGTGATGGGTGGAAATCCAGGATATACTTATACTTGGGCTGATACTATCTTAACCACTACTAACCGAACTGGTCTAACAGCAGGTACTTATCAGCTGACCATCACGGACGCAAATGGTTGCCAAGCAATATTTGATAACCTCGTGGTAAACGATGAGTGTAGCGCCAACGATTGTGATAATTTGATTGTAACCAACGTAGTAACGTTTGATGCTAGTTGCGACGAAGACAACGGAAGTGCAACGGTAAATATCCTTGGCAACAACTTAGAATATATTTTTGACTGGTCAAATGGTGAAAGAGGAAACAGAGTTTCTGGATTAGCTGGTGGTGCTTATCAGGTAACGATTTCTGATCCAAATAACATCACTTGTGATACCGTGATCAATGTAGTAATAGAAAATAACCCAGGACCTCAAGTAACTATTGTGAGTACGAATCCTGCTAATTGTATGGATATGGACGGAAGTGCAATTTTAAGTCCTGCTACTTATACTTACTCCTGGAGATTAGATGGAGCAGAAGTAGCTACGATTCCGAATCCAACCAACTTGGCAGCAGGAACCTACGTGGTAATTGCAGAAGATATGGATGGATGTACTCAGTCGCTTATAGTAGAAATTGAACGAGTTACTACACTGGATGCAACGGTAGAAATATTAAGTCCAGCAGAATGTGGTCAAAACAACGGAGTGGCAAGATTGACCATTACCAATGGTAGTGGAAATTACGATACGCACACATGGGGTAGCGATGCCATTCAGAATAATTTGGCTGCCGGTACTTACGAAGTTCTCATTACCGATAGTAGTACCGGATGTGAGGTTACCGTAAACTTTATAATGACAGAAAACGTACCTGCTGCCACGGTAACAATTAGCAATGTAACAGCAGTTTCTTGCTTAGGAAGTGCGGATGCTACTGTAACCTATGATCTAAATCTGAGTGCTGGATTTGTTGGCAGTGGTGACGTAATTATTACCGATAGCGATGGTATTATTTATGAGAATGGTCAATTACCCGCAGGAGATTACTGCGTACTAGTAGAGGATGATAATGGCTGTCTTGCCGGAGAATCCTGCTTTACCGTAGGAAGTCCAGAAGCCTTAAATGTTAACTTGTCAAAAATTGATCTTGCTTGTAATCAATCCGGGGCGATATCTGTTGGAGTTACAGGAGGAAGTGGAAACTATAATTTCGATTGGGCAGACCTCTCTGGTTCTGATAATGATCAAAGTAGAAATAATCTGACGGCAGGTAATTACGAACTGACGATTACCGACGACAATGGTTGTAGCGTAACTACTGGTGCAATTAATATTAGCAACACTTGTATTACTATTGATACCGTTTACGTTGGAACACCATTCGAAACACCAACGGATACCATCTGTGTAGATCTAAGCGAAATTGGGTCAGACATTAATCGTATCGCCATTTGCGAAGCACCTGACTTTGGAACCTTGCTCCCAGTGAGTGATTCTTGTCTGGTGTATACGCCCGGTCAAGCATTTGTCGGAATGGATACAGCTTGTGTTATTGTTTGTAATGCAGCAGCAGTTTGCGATACGACGATCATCATTATCAATGTTGGAAGTCCGGCACCATGTCCTGGTGAGATCTGGAATACCGTTGATACGGCTACGATTGTGAGTAGCAATTGTATTGTTGGTGGAGAATACTGTGTTGATATTCCATTCATACAAATTAATGATTACCAAATTTTGGATAATGGTCAGCCATATAACAATGCGACCTTCGGTTGTGCCATCGATAGTGTAGTAAATTATTCTACTTTCACCTTCCCAAGTAATGGAAATATTGGGCCTTATCAATTGGAAAATTGGACGGTGAACGGAACTAGCCACAACACCGAGTTTATGACGATTCCGGAATTAGTAGATTCTATGAATAGTTGGGATAATAGCACTACTTGGTATTACGACGCAGCGCGTTCGACGATCAATGGCGGAAACCCTGATAATAGCTACGGAAACATGAGTGTACGTCAGTTAATCACCAACGCATTTACTATTGTGAATGTTAACACTACCTTGTCGCCGACGGGTACGTCATTACCATTAACGGCAGGTTTCCACGAGCTAATATTCACAAATACAGTAACCCGATGCACCGATACCTTATGGGCGAATGTTTATTGTGTCACTCCTGAGTATGTGACAGATACGATCAACGTAGCGGATACAGAAACGGTTTGTTTAGATATTTCTGAACTACCAGGTAACTTTATCAGTGTCGAGAATATCTGTAATGATGCCTCTGGAGAATTTGTCATCTTTGATATTGATGAAACGCAAGTATGTGTGAATTTTGAAGGCTTTGAGCCTGGTACCGAAGATGCCTGTATGATTGTCTGTGATGATCTGGGTGTTTGTGATACAACTTATTTTGCGATTACCGTAATAGAAGATTTAACTGGAATAACGCCACCAATTGCGGTGACAGACTCCGACACAACGGCACTCAATACGGCTATTGATATTGATGAACTGTTCAATGATACGATTAATGGAACGTTAGATACCATTATGATCATTACTCCTCCGAATAATGGAGTAGTGGGAGTCAATGAAGACAATACCATTAAGTATACACCGAATGAAGATTACTGTGATCCTGATGTACCAGATGTATTCACCTATGCGCTTTGTAATCAAGTAGGTTGCGATACCACGCAAGTATTTATTACGGTGCTTTGTGATGATCTAATTATCTTTACTGGATTTAGTCCGAATGGTGATGGAGTGAACGATTTCTTTACCATTCAAGGAATTGAAGCGTATCCGAATAATAGACTATTGATCTTCAATCGTTGGGGTAACGAAGTTTATAACAGACAAGGATATCTAAATGATTGGGATGGTACTTGGAATAATCGAAAACTACTACCGGATGGTACTTACTTCTATGTACTGGAAGATGGACAAGGAAAACGATATTCCGGATATGTACAGATACATCGTTAAAGATAATTTGTGAACTGTCCTTTAATATGAGTCATGCCGAATTTTTTCTTTAGAAAAAAATTGCCAGTTGGCCCTCTTTTTACGTAAAAAGAGGGCCAACTAGCTAAAAGCCAACTGGTTAACCAGCAAAAATACGGGGTGCTTAAGTGTAAACCATCAGATTAAATGATGATAGTGAAATTAGGGATGACACATGTTTTTATTTACGTTTCCAAGTGACGGTTTTTCCAAAAATTGGACTACCGATATAGCCGCGCATTTTCAGGGTATTAGCATCCTTTAGCGTAATTTGAGCCTTATAAGTTTTGCCATGGGTAAGGTCATAAATTTCTCCATTTTTCCAAGTTTCATGGCCATCAAAAGTAAATCCTTTCATGATGACCGTTCCGACGAAGAGGTTATTTCTTTTTGTTGGATCTGGATTTAGAATATCCTTTTTGGGTTGACCATTTTCATCGTTGGGGTTTTCTGTCCAAATTACTTTCCCACCATAACTGTCTCCGTCTCGGTATATCTCAATAATTGATTCTCGGCTTTGAGTTCGCCATTCTCCTAAAATATCATCTGTATTATTTTTAGCAACATGATCTATCATATAAGCGCTGAAGGGAAGGGCGAATAAAATCAGGAGTAAAAAGTTGAGGTTTTTCATATTTTTCATTTGAGATTCGTTTGAGCAACTTCAACGCTCAGCTTTACTAAAATGTTGGTTAGGAATCATTTTTTAATGAAAAATTAGTTCAAAGAATTCATTAAAGCATGCGTTGAAATCCTTACTATTTTTTATTAAATCCTTGTCATTTTCCAGAAAATAGCGTTAAATTGTACTATATTAACCTAAGTGATCGTTGTATGGATTGCTTGTTGGTAATTTAGAATATAAAACAATATTTTGTGAAAGCATTATTAAAAAAAATAGAACCCGGTTTTGGTAGCTCCTTTGCCATTAAAAAGATTGATTGCGCAAAAGATCAACCGGCTCCAGAGTGGCATCAGCATTCTGAATACGAGTTGGTATTTCTCAGTAAAGGCGTAAAAGGTCGACATCATATCGGTCATTATTACCATTGTTTTGATGATGGAGAACTAACATTTTTGGGGTCGCATTTACCACATTATAGATTTGTCAATAAAGGAAAGTTGGGGCAACACAAGATCGTTATTCAACTCCGTCGTGATTTTTTAGGAGCAGGATTTTTGGGGCAACCAGAGATGGCTGCCATACGTGCTTTATTCGAAAGAGCCAAAGGAGGAATTTCTTTTAGTGGTGCAACTAAAGAGAAGATTGGCGCAAATTTAGAGCGTATATTAACCCTAGAAGGTTTTGACCGATTGATCGAATTATTACGAATGTTTAATGATTTGGCGAAATCGACTGAATATAAATTATTGAAAGCGGATGGCTTTGCAGTGGAGGTAGACCCTTTGGAAAAAGAACGAATTAGAAAAGTGTATAGCTATGTAGAAAAACATTTTCAAAATAATATTCCGCTAGAAGATATTGCTGCAAAAATCAACATGACCATCCCTGCTTTTTGTCGATATATCAAAAAATTAACGGGGAAAACATTTACACAGTTCGTCAATGAGTTTAGAATTGATTACGCCAGCCGCTTGTTAGTAGAAGAATCGATGACCATTGGAGAGATTAGTTTTGAAAGCGGATTTAATAATTTTTCTCACTTTAATAAACAGTTTAAAGCAATTACTAATCAGAGTCCTTCTGCTTTTAGAAAACAACAGCGACAGATGGTTGGGTAGAGTGGTGTTAAATCGTTGATTTGTTGAACTGTTGATTTGTTATGCTTTAGGTGTAAATCAGCAGTTAAAATTTACTTTGAATTCTTAGATAATTGCTCAATTTGATTTTCTATTGACATCTTAAACGATTCAACCATTCAACAAAACTACTGCTTAGCAATATAAATTCGGGATTGAATTTTATCCACATTGAGTCGTTCAACGTCAGATAAGAGATCATCTACCTCTTCGGATCGAGGTCGATACCAAGACTTTTTTTGAAAATAATAATTGAGCTTTTGACTGGTAAAAATTTTACCATAATCAGCAAAAATTTCATTAACCATCAATTGCAAATCCCTGACCGCATATCGCTCAATCTCATCATTGGCTAAAACTCGGGTAGAAGTAAAAGGGAATTTACGATTCAAGCTAGGCTGTAATTTTCGAGATAATTTTTCAAATGAACCCGTTTGACTCAACCGATAATTTTCATAAAGATTGGTTTCATTATAATCCTTTTTCCAGATATAGTTCTGCATGGCAGTATGTTGCGTAGATTGTAATGCTTTGATGGAATCGGGTACTCCCGCGTAACGATCCGTCTCGAAATATTCGGGCGATAGATAAAAGTCTACGTAAGCGAATTCAAATATTTCTTGATCGATCAAACTGATACTCAAATTAGCATCATTGGACTTCCCATGTATCGCAATCAAATCAATGGCTCTACCATCCGGGAAAAAACTGACCAGATTAAAGGAAGTCCCATCCGTGTTTTCTTGACTAATTTCATAAAAGAAGATATCTAAGGTGTCACGTCGGGCCAGTCGTTTTCCAAATAGATAACTATCAGGACGTAAGGTGGTATCTGGCAAAAATAATCGAGCCTCTTTGTACAGCAGGTCTGATTCGGACAATACACCTGCCTGATTTAAAGCGTCAGAAAATTTTTGAAATCGAATTTTGCGTTCGTGGTAAGAAATCTCTGGGGAAAGAAGAGCAGAAACAGTTGTTGTTTCTTTTTTGGAAGATATAGCATCGCCCCCTCGCTGGAATAGCAAGTTGTAACAGCCTACTATCGTTAGTAGACTGACAAGTATCAGGGACGCCTTAATCATATCTATGATTTTATTTATATAAACTATAATCATACCAATTTAACTGAATTAGATCTGTCTTATGCTGTTGTCTCATAAAGGACATTTTTTATTTTTGAATGGTTTTTTTTGTGAAAATATTGCATTCTATTAAAAAACCCTTTATCATTGTATTATTCAAATAAGTAAAATTTGTTAAATGTTTAATTCCTTTTATAAAATTTCTGAGATGATGATATCTGTAACAACCTGTTGTTGCTGCTGTTGTCGTATGCCAGGATTTAATTCTGAAAGGAACTGATATTTATAAGTAAAATTTTATTTTTAAATGAGCCTTTTCGGAATTATCGGAAAGGCTCATTTTTTTTTGCAAAGTTTTTTAACCAGAATTAATATCTGATATGTATTCACTGAATTTCATTAACTCATTGCCGTTTACTGCTTTCGACTGTTGTTGTCGTTGTTGTTGCTGTATGGATATCAGAAAAATTCCGCTATAGATTAAAAAATTATTTATAATAAATAATTAAAGGTCTTTGCGGTATTTATTTACCGCAAAGACCTTTTTTGTTTTATAAAACATTCATTCTCCTAATTTTTTTGATTTCAAATAAAAATATTTCTCATGAGTAAGAACCCCGATAAAAATCAACTCGCTAAGGATCTAAACGAAGATATTCTAGAGTTAGAAAATAAAATTGCGGCCTTTAAAAAAGGGACGATGCAAGAAGAGCGTTTTCGTCATTATCGACTAACCCGAGGCGTTTATGGACAACGGCAACTGGGCGTTCATATGTTTAGAACAAAAATTCCCTTTGGATTATTGACAGCGGATCAGTTGATCCGCCTAGCCGACGTTTCTGAAAAATATACCAATGGGAATCTTCACCTCACCACTCGTCAAAATATTCAGATGCATTATGTCAAGCTTGACGATGCCACTGCTATTTGGAAAGAACTGGGAGAAGTTGGTGTTACCGCTCGTGAAGCTTGTGGAAATACCGTTCGTAATATCACCGCCTCGGCCAATGCAGGAATAGACCCCGACGAACCTTTTGATGTTTCTCCTTATGTTTATGAAACCTTCCGTTATTTTTTACGCAATCCTATTTGCCAGGATATGGGTCGGAAAATTAAAATTGCTTTTTCTTCTAGCGATAAAGATAGTGCCTATACTTATTTTCACGATTTTGGTTTTGTTCCTCGTATTAAAGTAGAAAATGGAAAAGAAATTCGCGGATTTAAATTAGTGGTCGGCGGTGGCCTTGGTGCTCAGTCGATTATCGCCCAAACGGCTTACGAGTTTTTACCAGAAGATCAGATCATTCCATTTATGGAAGCAGCTATAAGAGTTTTTGATCGATATGGCGAACGAGAAAAACGTTTCAAAGCCAGAATGAAATTTTTAGTAAAAGAACTTGGTTTAGATGGATTTTTAAAATTAGTGGAAGAAGAGAAAACCGCGATCGCTCAAGATTCTGTAAAAGTCAATCGAGAAATCATTACAGCGGTGCCTCCTGTTGCTGAGGTGGATCGTCCGGAAATAAAAATCGAGGATGCGGCGGCCTATAATCTATGGTTGACCACGAATGTTTTTGAACAAAAACAAAAAGGATTTTATGCCGTGCAAATACGATTACCGCTTGGAGATATTATGGCGGAACGAGCACGTTTGTTTGCTGAAGTGGCGCGTAAATACGCTGCAGATGATATTCGTATTACCGTCAATCAAGGATTTGTTTTGCGCTATGTTAGAAAAAATGACCTTACGCATTTATATCAGGCACTGAACGATTTAGACTTAGCAAAACCCGGATTCAACAGTATGGCCAATATCACTGCCTGTCCCGGAACAGATACTTGTAATTTGGGCGTGACCAATAGTACCGGTTTGGCAACTGTACTCGAAGAAGTCATCACTGCGGAATATCCACAACTGATCGAAGAGTCTGCGTTGGATATAAAAATTAGTGGTTGTATGAATGCTTGTGGTCAGCATATGGCGGCCAATATCGGTTTTCATGGTAGCTCCATTAAAAAGAAACCATTGGTGGTTCCAGCTATGCAAATCGTTATTGGTGGAGGAGTTGATCCAGATGGAACACCACAAATTGCAGATAAAGTAATTAAAATACCCACCAAAAAAATTCCTGACGCCCTACGGACCATTTTAAATGATTACGATGAAGTTTCGGAAAATAATGAATACTTCAACCATTATTATCGTCGTCAAGGAAAAGCTTATTTCTACAGTCTATTAAAACCATTGGCAGATATTGAGCAATTGACAAAAGAGGAGTTTTTTGATTGGGGAGATGATGCGAACTATGTACAGGCTATTGGGGTAGGAGAGTGTGCTGGCGTTGCTTATGATGTAGTGGGAACGATCGTTAAAGATGCGGAAGAGAAAGTAGAATTAGCGGAAGCAGCATTAACGGAAGGACTTTTTGCGGATAGTATCTATCACAGTTATACCGCCTTAGTGATTGGTGCAAAAGCTTTGTTATTGGCGAAGGATGTAAAATGTAATACCCAGATTGGTATTCTGCGAGACTTTGACGAACACTATATTGATACCCAAGAATTTCCACTAACGGGTTCTTTTAAAGCGTTGGCTTTGCGGGTGAAAAAATCAACACCGAGTGCAGCATTTGCCAAAGAATATGCAACGATTTCGGCTGATTTCTTCCGACAAGTTTTGGCGGTAAGAAGCACACAGTTAGTTGCGGCCGAAGGAAAAGATAAAAATATTATTGATCGATATTATAAAGCTTAAATCAGATGATTACTACAAATAAACAACCCAAAATAACCCTCGTTGGAGCTGGACCCGGTGATCCAGATTTATTAACGATCAAAGGTTTGAAAGCAATTCAAAAAGCCGATGTAGTACTCTACGATGCCTTAGTTGGAAAAGGTGTGCTAGATTATATTCCAGATACCGCTATTCGGGTTTATGTTGGAAAAAGAGCCAATGACCATCGGTATTCTCAAGAAGAAATTAACGAATTGATGGTGCGTTATGCCTGTTTACACGGGCATGTGGTACGGCTAAAAGGAGGCGATCCATTTGTCTTTGGTCGTGGTCATGAAGAAATGCATTTTGCGACGGAACACGATATCGAAGTGTCGGTGATTCCTGGTATTTCTTCTTGCATCGCTGTTCCTGAATTGCAGCAAGTACCACTTACCTGCCGAGGCGTAAATGAAAGTTTTTGGGTGTTGACGGGGACAACAAAAGCAGGTGTTTTATCGAAAGATATTGCGGTAGCGGCACAGTCTTCTGCTACGGTAGTAATTCTGATGGGGCTAAAAAAAATACGAGAGATTGCTAAAGTATTTCGAAAAAATGGAAAAGGAGATGTACCCGTAATGGTCGTACAAAGTGGCAGCACCGACAATGAGCAGGTCGCATTAGGAACCGTCAATTCTATTGAAAATGAAATTATAAAAAAGAAAATTTCTACCCCAGCTATTATTGTGATTGGTGCAGTCGTGGGCTTACACCCAGCCTTAAATCAAAAATTAAAAACACTGATTACGCAACACTAATAAATACAGGATAAAACATAAGAAGCGCTTTATAATTACCACAAAGCTACTAAAGAAATATTTTTTCTACGAAAAGAACTTTGGAAATTAACGGTATAACTTTGTGGCCAATTTAATTTTGTCCTACACTTAAAATATTTATAACATGCAAACAAAAAAAAATCCTTTATATCCGATTTTCTTAAAATTACACAATCTAAAAATGTTGATTGTAGGAGCGGGAGAAGTCGGCTACGAAAAACTGTTTTTTATTTTAAAAAGTAGTCCAGAAGCAAACATCACGGTAGTAGCACCGTGGGTTTCACCCGAATTAGAAAAATTGCTTTCCAAAGGTGATTATAAGGTGACCATTATAAAAAAAGAATTTGCGGTAACAGATATTGCAGATCATGACTTAATTGTAGCGGCTACCAATATCCGAGCACTGAATCACGAAGTACAACGTGCTGCCAAAGCTGCCGGAAAGTTGATTAATGTAGCCGATACGCCGGAGTTATGCGATTTTTATTTAGGTAGTATCGTAACGCGTGGACCACTGAAAGTAGCTATTTCCACGAATGGTCAATCTCCTACTTTTGCTAAAAGATTCCGACAAGTTTTAGAAGCTACCCTCCCGGAAGATGTGGGTGATCTGCTTGATAATTTAAAAGAAATACGAGATCAGTTAACAGGAGATTTTAATGCGAAGGTAAAAGCTCTTAACGAAGCGACCGCCAGTTTATTAACCGAAAAAAAACAAAACTAATACTTACATGTTGAAAGCAAAACAACAACTTCAGGAATGGAGTGTTGAGGAGTTGAATACTATTTTTAAACCCCTCAATTTTAAAGAAAGAATAGAAAAATTATACGAATATTTTCCGGAAAAAGAAGTGTTGATGACTTCTTCTTTTGGGACTAAATCAGTTTTTTTACTACACTTATTACAAGACATTCATCCGTCGCAATTGATTTATTTTATCAATACTACGTATCATTTTCCAGAGACGATCGCCTATAAAAACCAGCTGATCGAAAAATTTAACCTAACGGTAAAAGAGATTCTACCTAGTGAAAAAGAAAATTTAATTACCCAACAAGATCAATGGTGGATCGAACATCCACGGATGTGTTGTACCGTCAACAAAATTGCGCCACTTGATCCAATTGTAGCTCAACATAAGGTTTGGATCAGTGGACTGATGGCGTATCAAACAGATTTTCGAGCTAGGCTTGATATTTTTGAACAGCGAGGAGATATTATCAAATTCCAGCCACTGGTAGATATCGACGAAGGAGAATTTTTATATCATTTAGATGTTCATAAACTACCTCGTCATCCGTTGGAAAAAGAAGGATATGGCTCGGTTGGTTGCACCCATTGTACGCAGAAAGGACAAGGAAGAGATGGACGTTGGTCTGGAAGTGGCAATAAAGAATGTGGTTTACATCCAAACTTTTTTACTCGAAAGTAAAACTTGTGAGAAGAACCGCACTATTCAGCAACATAAAGGATAGTTTCTTGTTTTATATTTAATTAATTTTGTGAAGTTATTTGAATAACTTCTTTATAAAGATTTAAAAAAATGATAAAGACAGATATATTAATCATCGGAGCGGGGCCATGTGGATTATTTACCGTTTTTGAAGCCGGGCTTTTAAAGCTCAAATGTCACTTGGTAGATTCATTACCTCAGCCTGGTGGTCAGCTGACAGAAATCTATCCTAAAAAACCTATTTATGATATTCCTGGATTTCCAGAAATCTTGGCAGGTGATTTAGTGGACAATTTGATGAAGCAGATTGAACCCTTCAAACCTGGATTTACATTAGGTGAACGAGCAGAGCAGATCGAAAAATTAGCAGATGAAAGCTTCCTATTGACAACAAGTAAAGGAACAAAAATTAACGCACCTGTGATCGCTATTGCTGGTGGTTTAGGCTGTTTCGAACCTCGAAAACCACCCATCGAAAACCTAGCTAAATTTGAAGACAAGGGGGTAGAGTATATCATCAAAGATCCTGAATTCTATCGCGACAAACGCGTCATCCTCGCAGGTGGAGGAGACTCTGCTTTGGATTGGACGATCTTCCTAGCGGATGTGGCCAGTGATGTGATGTTGGTCCACCGACGGAACTCATTTCGAGGGGCGTTGGACTCTGTTGAGAAGGTCATGGAATTGGCAGAAAGTGGAAAAATAAAATTGATCACCGAGGCGCAAGCTGTTGGGTTAGCGGGTAATGGTAAGCTAACGGACGTTGTCATCAAACATAAAACCAAAGGAGAATTTTCTCAGCCGACGGATCATTTTGTTCCGCTTTTTGGTCTCTCTCCTAAACTTGGACCGATCGCCGACTGGGGATTGTCTGTCGTTAAAAATGCGATCGAAGTAGATACGCTTGATTATAGTACCAACGTTCCTGGCATTTATGCGATTGGTGATATCAATACTTATCAAGGAAAACTTAAATTGATTCTTTGCGGTTTTCACGAGGCAACCATCATGGTGCAGTCTGCGTTCAAACGTATCTATCCTGATAAAAAACTCAGCTTTAAATATACCACGGTAAATGGAGTAGAGGGCTTTTAGGATTAGTGGATTTCTTGATGTGCGGATTAGTAGATTTTTTGATATGCGGATTTTGGGATTTGTCCTGGGACGGGAACTGTTCCAATAATCCACGCATCAAAAAATCCGTACATTCGCACACCAAATAATCCGCACATCAAAAAAATCTACACATCAACAAACCCGATCACTTCCTCATTTTTTTCCGCCATTTCTAAATACCATTCTGGACCTCGAGAACGGGTTGTTGTATCACGAGGAAGGTCTCTTAATTGCAATCGAATAGTATAAGCCTGAATGGCAATGCACAGTTGTTCGATAATAGCAGCGCGGTAACCGAAGGGTGTATTATATCGATCAAAATGTAGACGAATTCCTTTTTTCTGTGAAAAGGAAAGAAGGATAACTTGTTCTTCTGGGCCAATGACCGTGAGGGTTCTTTCCTTTTTGGGAAGTGCGACCCGTTTTACTTCCTCCCCCGTAAATTCAGGAATTTCGAGTGCTTTAAAAAACCTGCCAATAAAGTAGGATTCATAGCCATCCAAGGCCTTAGAGATCTGTTCTAAATCTTGTAAAGACTTTGAGTGCTGAAATAGTGGCTCTCTTGAGGTGGACCACCACATCGCATAATTTTCTAGGATTGGATGCTGAGAAGATACCCGAAAATGATCAAACCTTAAAGAGGTAAGTGCCGATTGTGGTGCTTGATCTCCTGTCATGGGAACCTTACTGAGATAGACTGCTCGATATTTTTTTAATGTCTGCAATCTATTCCGAGCATCAACAAATGCTGCGGCGCATTTTTCGCTGTAAATCAAAAATAGACAGTAATCGTGCGCTTCAATTTTTAATTTGATAGGAACCTGCAAAACTCCTTCTTCCAAAATAAAATTATAGTGGATGGCTTCGATGCTTAGCGGAATCCCGCTTATCGTATAAAGTTCTTGTAAAGCATGAATGACCAAAGAAATATCCACCATTTTCTGGCCAGTTAGGGCGACTTTGAGTTTTGGTAAATCGAAGTTTGCGAAGTTCTGATAGCTCTTATCAGTCTTGGTGGCGGTCAATACACCAGTAGGATTTGCCGTTGATTGTCCAATATTTTTTAAAATCTTATTTAAAGATTGCATGTTAGCGTTTTGGTTAGTATGATTGTTTTTAAACAATTTTTATGTTATGTATCTAAATATGGGTTGAACCTGTAAGATATAATCAGAAATAAAATTTTCTATTTTAATACACTGTGCATTAAGTTGGGGATGCAATATATTATCTTAATTTATAATAAAAAGAATTTTTATGCAAGAATTATTTTTTTAGTATTATTAAATTAGTGAAAGTTAGCAAAAAAGTTATATGTGTAGTTTTGATAATGTTTAAGGTTAAACCAATTTGATATCTGTAAAATTGTCTCATATGGGTAGATTTTGAAATACCCAAGAGGCTTTAATAGACGGTAACCTACAATAATCTCTCAATGCGAAGTATAACGGACTGATATATTGGTCGACCAATTCTTGAAAAGTTCACAATAAAAACATACCTTTACTACCTACATAGTCTTTACTACCACCAAAACCGATTCTATATTCAAAGTTATTTTCCGTAATTCATACTACGGACAGGTAGAATTATACCCAAAACTGAGTTATATATTTAATCTTCAATTTTTAACTTAAAACAAGCCCTTATGCAAATTATTAAACCATTTTTTCATAAATTTTCCAGCCTTTTGGCGCTTATCCTCCTAGGGGTTTGCGGTCAATTAAATGCGGCCTTGGTTACTTATACCGGAGGCGGAACTATGGCTGCACCCGGTGACTGGACCGTTGCATCCAATTGGGACACCGGCATGGTTCCAACGGCCGCTGACGATGTAGTCATTACAGGAAGTGTATTTGTTGAAATACCTGCAGCAGCCAATATTACGGTTCAATCAGTCGAAATAAAATCTGGTGCAGACTTTATAATAAATGGAGTACTAAATGTAGGAAGTGATGATGGAGGCGGTACCAATGGAGCACTTGATTTAGATTCTACCAGCGGAACAATAACTAATAATGGTACTATAAATGCGGTCGCTGCTGATGAGGGCGGTGTTTATGTTAAAGGTACCTTTACTAATAATGGTACTATTAATATTAATGGAGCAGGTACAGATGGACTCTTTGTAACTTCTAGCGGTTCTTTTATTAATAATGCTAATATATTTATCACTGGTGCTAGTGACGATCATCTTGTGGTAGCTTCAGGTACTACTAGTGGTGTGCGTAGATCATCCAGTTTTGTAAATAATGGAACGATTGACATTGATGCAGTTGGTGGTGATGAGGCTATGTTGATAACTAATGGGTCAATGTTTGACAATTTTGGAATTATTGATATTGACATAAGCGGTACTGCAAATGATGGTATTGTCGTTGAATATGGCTCAGATGATCCTTTTCTTCCGGGTACCACTCCGCCAGTGAGAGATTTTGTTACAACATTTACGAATGCGGCGGCTGGAACCATTGATATTGATATGTCTCTTTCCACCAATGGTAATAGTAATGGAATTAGTATGAAAGGGCAAACAGCAACGGAGACGGTTGAATTTCTTAATATAGGAACCCTTAATATAGCAGGTGATAGTGGCGCTTCGGCGGGCTCGACCAATGACCTCATTGCCATACAAGCATGGGCTACCTTCAACAATTCCGGTAATACGACCACTACCAATTCTGGCGATCATGGTGCTGAAATTAAAGCAGATGGTACTTGGATCAATACTGGTACCTACAAAGATGTAAATAGTGATGGTGATGGTTTACAAATAGATGGTACGGCCATCAATATGGGTACCTTAATAATAGATATAACTTCCATTACTAGTGATGCTATTGAAGTAGATGATGGTACTTTTGATAATACAGGTGGTATTCTTGAATCGGGTTGTAATGATACGACCAATGAATTTGAAGTAAGAGGTGATGTAGACTTAGGAACCTCCTGCTTCGTATTTGATATTACTGGCGATTCAGCTGGATCTGATGAGTTTGATCAAATCGACATTCAAAGTGGTAGTACCGTAGATATAAGTGGTGTAACAGCCAAGTTAGAATGGAATTATCCAGACTACGATATTGGGGACTGTTTTAAGATAGTAGATGGCGGTGGTTCGATAACTGGGCAATTTGCTGCTATTGTTAGCTCCGATCCATCCATCGTATATTCAGTAGAATATATTCCAGCGACACTTCCATTTGCAGGTGCAGAAGTAGAAATATGCATTCTTGATCCTTGTGATTTAGAAGTTGATTGCTCAAACATAACTGATCAAGCTTTAGAATGTCGTGCAGATTTACCACCTGTTGATTTTGATTTACCAATTGTTATCGACTCCTGTGGAGAAGTTACTCAATCTGCCTTGACTATTATACCAGGAAATTCTGGTTGTCCTGGAGATCCTGTTAGCATTACAAGAACTTACTTCCTGCAAGATACCGAGGGGAACATGGCTGAATGTATGCAGACCTTTACGATTGAAAGTACGATTGTTCCAACCGTTGCTTGTCCTGCAAGTGTCACCATAGCTTGTGATGCAGATACCTCTCCTGCCAATACAGGAATGGCTACCGGTACTGCTTCTTGCTCTGCTGCCGTCATCACCTTCTCTGATGTAAGTACACAAGGCACTGGATGTAATGCTAGTAATTATACGATTACTCGAACATGGACTTCAACGGATGCTTGTAATAGAATGGCTAGTTGTGATCAGATCATTACCGTGGTAGATGCTGGTTCAGCAACAATTACCTGCCCTGCGGATGTGACAGTTGAATGTGATCAATCAACTGATCCAGGTGCTACAGGATCGGCTACTGCCACTGGAGATAACTGTGTAGCCGACGGTGATTTAGTCATCACTTTCAGCGATGTCAGTACGCAAGGTACTACGGGGTGTGATCAATTTGAATATATGATTACCCGAACATGGACGGCAACCGATCCTTGTGGAAATGCAAGCACCTGTGATCAAATTATTACCGTTGAAAGTACCACGCCATCCGTCATTACGTGTCCTGCAGATGTCACTTTAGCCTGTGATGCTGATACCTCTCCTGCCAATACCGGAACGGCTACCGCTACTGCCTCTTGCTCTGCTGCTGTCGTCACCTTCGCTGATGTAAGTACGCAAACAACTACTGGTTGTGGACAATATACCTATATGATTACGCGAACATGGACGGCGACTGATGCTTGTGGAAATATAAGTTCTTGTGATCAAATTATTACGGTAGAAGATACAACGGGACCAGTCATCGCTTGTCCTGCGGATCAGTCTTTAGTTTGTAATACAGATCCTTTGCCTACGGCAATGAATATTACAGACTTTATGGCCATCGGAGGAACTGCTTCAGATAATTGCGCTGGTGTGAGCGAATTGACAGTAGCATTTACAGATAGTCCTGCCAATCAGGCACTATTAAATTTCTGCTCTGCTGATGCAGCTGATCGAACGTTGAGTAGAACTTATACGGTGACCGATGCTTGTGGCAATAGTAGCACCTGTATTCAGAGTTTTGTGTACGATCAAAGTGTGTCTGATCCAGTGATTACTAGTATTCCACTCAACCAAACGGTGGATTGTGCGGTGAATGCTTTTCCGCAACCTCATTTATTTACAGTAGATACAGATTGTGGCTTAGGACAGACACTTACGGTAAGTGCTCCAAACAATACGGGTACGCTAGGATGTCCAGGTTCTACGATTCAGTATACATATACGGCGACGGATGTTTGTGGTCGTAGTGTAAGCCATACGCAGATTTACACATTAGCGAATGAAGGCCCTGAGTTTGTTTGTCCAGTC
>CALFWZ010000226.1 GCA_937928405.1 uncultured Saprospiraceae bacterium | reverse complement strand
AAAGAAGCCGAGAATGAAAGAAAATAATTCAAATCGAGTCTATTTTTTGAGCGCATAGCCGCGCTATGGGCGATAAAAAAGACGATGAGTTGGATAATTTTCTAAGTTCGCAGGCATTTTGAGAGTTTTTAAACAACTTCATTATCTAAAACAAACTTGTTCGTTCAAAAATATAAATTATAAAACTTAGACAATTACTATTTCTTCTTGGCTAAAAGCTAAGTTAAGGCATAGATCAAAAAGCAAATAAATTCACTTTACAACTAAGCTTTAATCCCATTTAAAAAATCTTTTACATTCATTTTTCTTTTTCCAGCCATTTTTAATTCTTGCACATCAATGATCCCATCGGCAGTAGTAAATTTCAAATATTTTTTATAATCACTTAATACGGTTCCTGGGTGATAATCATGTTCAATCAATTCTGGTCTAGCCTTGTAGATTTTTAGGTTTTGCTCTTTAAAAGTGGTCCAAGCGGCTGGATAAGGACTCAGGCCACGAATAAAGTTATAGACTTTTTCGGTGGGTTGATTCCAATTAATTTCGCAGGTTTCTGTAAAAATTTTGGGTGCTTTGCTCACTAAAGTAGGGTCTTGTGGGGTAGAGGTGTAATCACCAGACGCAATGGCATTCACTGTTTTTAAAATTAAATTAGCACCTAAATCCATTAATTTATCATGAACTGTTCCGGCTGTGTCGTCTGGCAGGATGGGCATTTTATCCACAAAAAGTAAATCTCCCGTATCAATTTCATGTTTTAGAAAGAAAGTACTCGCTCCCGTTTCTTTATCGCCATTGATGATCGCCCAGTTGATCGGGGCGGCTCCTCGATATTTGGGTAAAATGGAACCGTGGAGATTAACGGTACCGAGGGGCGGCATGTCCCAGACTGTGACGGGTAACATCCGAAAAGCTACCACGATTTGTAAATCTGCTTTTAAAGCGGCTAATTCTGCTTGGAATTCGCTGTTTTTGAGATTTTTGGGTTGTAGAATGGTCAAACCTTGTTCTCGAGCGTAGCGTTTGACAGCCGATTCAATGAGCTTTTTACCACCGCGGCCACCCATTTTATCGGTAGCAGTGATGACGCCGACTACGTCATAGCCGTTTTCAAGTAAGATTTTTAAGCTAGGTACCGCAAAATCGGGTGTACCCATAAATACAATTTTCATATTATGACAACGTTGGTAAAATAATTGATGGGCAAAGATGATAAAAATATACTAACCTTGGGGTGCAACCTCTAGTCAAGAATCTCCGTCCTGTTAACAGACTCTTTAGTATCTTTGCGAATACTGATACGTCTAAAAAACGTATTGGATGAATTTTTTTGAAAAACGAATAAAATCTGCCAGATAAAATGAGAAAATTGAAATTACTCTCGCTACTTTTCTTTATACTGTTTACTTCAGTGGCTTTTGGCCAAAAAGTGACGATTGAAGGGTACGTATTTGAGGACGGAAACCGAGGCTATCTGAATGTTGCCGAAGTTTTGGTGCTTGATAAAATGACCAAAACCCCCGTCACTAAGGCGCTTACTAATAAAAATGGTGTCTTTCTCGCTGAGGTCGATCCAGGAAAGGAATATCTAGTACAAGTAACCAAAAAGGTATTCGAAGAAATGGAATTGCCTATTTCTACGGTTGGTAAATCTGCTGGTGAATCCGTTTATTTAAAGGTCCGGATGAAGCGTAAACCTGGTTATCGATTTGAAGTAACCATGGCAGAACCACGGGAAGAGGACGAACCAGTAAATGCCATTCAAGGAGCGACCATAGAAGTTTATAATAATACGACGGAAAAACCAGTATTGGAGCTAAAAAATCATCCAGTACATACTTTTGCCTTGAATTTTGAACAAGGAAATCACTATACGGTGATGATTCGAAAAAAAGACTATTTCGTAAAACGGATGGAAGCTTACGTGAATGTAGAAGGTTGTATCCTTTGTTTTGATGGGGTAGGAGAGGTGACACCTGGCGTTTCCGATGTACTGACGGAACGCAATAAGCAAGGAACCTTATTGGCCAATGTCGAAATTCAGCCAATCAAGATGAATAAAGCTATTGAGATTGATAATATCTATTACGAAACAAATAGTGCTCGCCTCCGGACCGCTGCCCGTGCGGAATTGGATAAGTTAGTGGGCGTTTTAAAAGATAATCCAACTTTATTGATTGAGATTGGTTCTCACACAGATTCTAATGGAAAAGATGCATTCAACCAAAAATTATCAGAAAGACGAGCCAAGAGTGTTGTTGATTATTTGGTGACAAACGGTGTGGATAAACTCTCTTTGATTTCCAAAGGATATGGTGAGACGAAATTGGTCAACGGATGTAAGAATGGGGTAGAATGTAGCGACCGAAAACACGCAAAAAATCGTAGAACGGAACTAAAAGTAATCGGTTATAACAATACAAGGTTTACTGAAAAATCCCTATTTGAGATTAAGGAAGAGGAAAAATTTGAAAGGATGTTGAATGAAATTCAAAATGCTGAGCAGGTACAAGTGCAAGCTGGAGAAGAGCTGCCCGAGGAAATCAGAAAACAATTATCGGTTGAAGAAATTGACGAAAAAATTAAAGAACAAGAAAAGGAGTCTGGAGGAACGGAACCCAAAACAGAAACTAGCACCAATCCTATTTCGATTAAGGTAGATAAGCCAGTAGTTCCCGAAGCCCAGCAAGTACCGACGGCACCAGTTCCTTCTACTAAAATCCCTGCCACCCAACCTGTG
Organism: uncultured Saprospiraceae bacterium; assembly: GCA_937928405.1. Classification (GTDB taxonomy): domain Bacteria; phylum Bacteroidota; class Bacteroidia; order Chitinophagales; family Saprospiraceae; genus JALZUU01. The sequence goes on along the minus strand of CALFWZ010000226.1, from coordinate 27,136 downwards.
GTGGATAAAGTAGACCAAGCAGTAGAACAAACTAGTGATAAATTAAGCGGCTCTACCAATTACAGACCACAGAAAGCCAATACGTCTAAGCCGGTTCAGGAAAAAATTAAATCCAACACAGAGATCATTAAAGAAGATATCAAACCAGCAAGTCCAGTTAGAGAAATAGTTGAAGAGGATTTTGGTAATGACCGATTAAAAGTAAATGATGATGATGTCTTTAACAATCCTAAAAATAATCGTAGCCAGGGAGAAGTTCGTGTAAATACATCGAATACCTTACGAAAATCTAATGAATTACCAGTAAATTATACTGGTTATAAAGTAGAATTTATGACTTCTATGTCGGAGTTGCCCATGAGCCACGAGATCTTTTCTCGTCATGGCAATATTTACAAAGAACAGCGTAAAGATGGCAGCTATGCTTATCTGTTAGGAGATTTCAAAGCAGAAACAAATGCATACAATTTTTTGGATTCTATTATGAAGGAACGTTATCCAAATGCCCGAGTCATTGGCTACGAATTGGGGAGAAGAAAAAATTAATACAACTACTTTTACTTGTTTCACCGCAATCTTTTTTTATTTTGCGGTTCAAATTTAAATTAAAACTTTCGAGAAATGACTGCAAAAGAATTTATTCAAGGCCTTCCCGCTAAGGTAAAACCAGAAGCACTAGCCGGTGTAAATACAACTTTCCACTTCGATATCAGCGGTGCTGATGGTGGACAATATACGATCTCCGTCGCCGATAATAAAATTGAGTCTGCTGAAGGGCTTGTTGGTACACCGAAATGTGTGGTAAGTGGCTCTGATCAAAACTTTATGGGAATTGTTACTGGAAAATTAAATCCAATGATGGCTATTCTTACCGGAAAGGTGAAAATCAGCAATCAAGGAGAAATGCTTAAGTATGCCAAAATGTTTGGTTTGATGTAAGTAACCACTTTTGCTATCCAAGTTAATATGGTTGGTTAACAAGCATTTTAATAAAAGCCCCGATGTCGATAAGACATCGGGGCTTTTATTTTATGGCATTTATTTTGTCACCCAATTTAAGAGCGGAAGTATAAAAAATGAATTAAAAAAATCATAAAATTTTCATCTCAATCATATATTTATTATCATTATTTGACCGAATAATAATTAATATATACCGTTTTCTTGGTTTTTAATACCGTTCTATTTTTTTACAAAAATTAGGTGTTTTTTTTGAATTATCTGTTTTGAGCGAAGCTCAAAACGATGCTCGTTTTTGAAGTGAATTATTTGCGGAAAAAAGGATATTTTGCTGGGTAATCAGCAAACGAAAATTCTCAACCGCTTGTAAAACAACCGATTAAAGAAACATTTTTTAGAATCACTTAACCCTGATAAACCAAGATCTATACTGGTAGAAACCAGTGTAAAGCGGAAAGCATACAAATGCGAAATAAACTTCCTAGTTATCGACAATTAGATGCCATGGATTGCGGATCAACCTGCTTAAGGATGATTGCTGCCTTTCATGGTCGCCGCTATCGACAAGACACGTTACGAGAGTTGAGTAATGTCGATGTTGATGGGGTATCTCTAATGGGCATTAGTGATGCTGCGGAAGCCATTGGAATGCATTCATTAGGAGTTAAAGTTTCTTATGACAAACTGCTAGATGATTTACCGCTTCCTTGTATTGCTCACTGGCGACAAAATCATTTTCTTGTCGTTGAAAAAGCTAATAAAAAACATGTCTGGATTGCGGATCCTGCCGCAGGAAAAGTAAAAATTACCCGAGAAGAATTTATCAAAGGTTGGGCTTCCGATATTCAAGAGGGAGAACAAGTAGGAATTTTACTCCTGTTAGAAACAACTCCAGATTTCTTTGAACGAGACGGAGAAAAACAAAATAAAGGTAGTTTTAGCTATGTCTGGTCCTATTTATTTAAGTACAAACCTTATCTCTTTCAACTTTTTATTGGCATTCTTCTAGGCAGTATTTTACAGATTGCTTTTCCCTTTTTAATGCAGACCTTGGTCGATCATGGAATCACCAATCGGGATTTTGATTATATCGTGATCATTCTGGTTGCGCAATTAGTACTCTTTTTTAGTCAGATTTCCATTGAATATATTCGGTCGTGGTTACTCTTGCATATTGGTATCCGGATTAACATTAGTTTGGTTTCTGATTTTTTAATCAAAATGATGAAACTGCCGATCAAATTTTTTGATACGCGGCACACTGGAGATATTTTACAGCGAATATATGATAATCAACGAATTGAAGATTTCTTAGCTTCTGCTTCTTTGATTACCCTATTTTCCATGATCAATTTTATCATTTTTGGAGGAATTTTGTTCTTTTATGATGGAATGATTTTCTTGATTTTCTTTTTGGCTACGGTCATTTATCTGATTTGGGTAATGTTGTTTTTTGCTAAAAGAAAAGAATACGATTACCATCGATTTGATCAGCTATCGGAAAATCAATCTAACCTGATTCAGTTGGTCGGAGGAATCCAAGAAATTAAATTACACAACGCTGAAAAACAAAAGCGGTGGGGATGGGAAAGTATTCAAGCCAAACTTTTTAGACTAAGTCTTAAAACTTTACAGCTGGACCAGATGCAACGTTTCGGTGCTTCGTTAATCAACGAATCTAAAAATATTGTCATTACTTTCTACGCAGCCAAAGCCGTGATTGAAGGATCAATGACCTTGGGAGGAATGTTGGCAGTGCAATACATAATTGGACAATTAAACGCACCGATTGAGCAATTAATTGATTTCTTCCGATCTGGCCAAGATGCAAAAATTAGTTTGGAACGAATGAATGAAATCCACATTCAAGAAAACGAAGAAGAACCAGGGGCTAACATTAATATTTTACCAGAAGGAGGCGATCTGATTTTAAATAATGTTACTTTTCAATATGGTGGACCACATTCTCCAGTCATTTTACGAGATGTAGATGTAATGTTTCCAAAAGGGAAAACCACTGCGATTGTTGGAACCAGTGGAAGTGGAAAAACGACCTTACTAAAACTCCTTTTAAATTTTTATCAACCGACCAAAGGTGTGGTGAAACTAGGTGAGGTAAATCTTGCCAATTTACAAAATAAATTATGGAGAAGTAAGTGTGGAGTAGTCATGCAAGAAGGTTTTATTTTTTCAGATACCATTGCCAATAATATCGCCTTAGGAGAAACTAGAGTTGATAAAAAGAAATTATTAGAGGCCGTAAAAGTAGCTAATATTCAATCTTTTGTAGAAGCGATGCCTTTGAGTTATAATACCAAAATCGGAGACGATGGTGTTGGACTAAGTCAAGGACAAAAGCAGCGATTGTTGATCGCTCGAGCCGTTTACAAAGATCCAGAATACATATTTTTTGATGAAGCAACGAATGCTTTGGATGCTTATAATGAGATGATTATTATGGAAAATCTAGAGCAGTTTTTTAAAAATCGGACTGTCATCGTGGTTGCTCACCGTTTGAGTACCGTGAAGAATGCTGACAATATTATTGTACTAGAAAGTGGAGAAGTGGTCGAGCAAGGTAGTCATACCGAACTAACTGCACTACGAGGCGCTTATTATTATTTAGTTAGAAACCAACTAGAACTAGGAGCTTAATGGAAGAACACGAAAGAATCGAACTCAGAAGTGAAGAGGTCCAAGAAATCCTCGGAACACCACCCGGAAGAGTGGTGAAGTGGGGGACGGTGGTCGTGTTGGCTTGTGTGGTCGTGATCGGTTGGCTCAGTTGGTGGGTCAAGTATCCAGACAAAATTAAAGTACCGATTACTTTGACGGCTTTGAGTCCTCCAGTAAAATTGGTGGCACGGACAGATGGTCATATCGCCAAACTTGCGGTAAACAACGAACAGGAAGTAGAGCGGGGAGAGCTGCTTGCGGTCATGCAAAGTACCGCTAATTTTAAAGATGTTTTGTTATTGGATTCTTTGGTAACAGATTACAAAAATAGAGAACGGCCAGCGCTTCTCAGATTGGACCCAGTTCGTGGATTAGAAATTGGAAACTTGCAAACTGCTTACGCACTTTTTTTGAAACATTTAAATGCTTATCAATACGGGAGTAGCCAGAATTTTCAAAATCAATCTAAGGTGAAATTAGATCGCCAAATTCAAACATTGAATCAAAATATAAAAATTCAGATGGATAAGATGGCGAATAATCAAACACGATTAGATCTATTAAAAGCCAAACAAAAACGATCTAAAAAACTTTATTCTATAAAAGCTATTGCTTATCAAGATCTTGAGAAAATATCCTATGATATAGAAGGCGTCAGAGAAGAGATGAAGAGTAATCGAGTGAATATTGAAGATTATAAAGTTCAGATCGAGGCGATTAAAAATGATAAGGTCAACATTAATAAGAATTATCAAGACGATAACAACGATAATTTTATCCAACTGACAGAAAGCTTAAATCGACTCCAAACAGAAATTAGCGAATGGAAAATGAGATATCTGCTTCCTTCTCCCGTGGATGGGACTATTTCTTTTATTAATCTTTTAAAAGAAGATCAATACCATGAAAAAGGAACTGAACTGATGAGTATCGTTCCACCTGGAACCGATAGTATTATGGGATTTCTTTATCTGCCTTCCTTAGATAAAGGAAAGGTCAAAGTAGGTCAAACCGTGATTATCAAACTCGCTTCTTTTTCTTACCACGAATACGGTTCTGTGGAAGGTGAAATAGTGCATATTGGTAAGGTACCTCGAAGTACTGGATATCCTGTTTCGGTTGCCTTGACGAATGGATTAAAAACTTCCTACAACCGAGTAGTTTTATTTGATCAAAACATGGATGGAGTGGCAGAGATCATCACGGAGAAAAAACGTTTCTACCAAAAAGTCATAGAAAATATTCTCGGCAATGTTAGTGATTTTCAGTAAGAATAAAAAGCATTGGTGGAGTCTAAATGGGCAATAAGTTTAAGTTGCTTCAGAAGAGATTGTTCTGATAAAGTATGTCAGCGGGCTGGGCTTCCCTGTCTGACTGGTCATCTAGACAGGCTTTAGAGCCTGGAGGTGCGAGCGGAAAAAATGACACACTTGAAGGAACCGTTCCTTTAGAAGGAGTGAAAATTCCGACACAGATAGAGTATAAATAACAGTAGTGTTGTGTATTTAACACTACACCCTGCGGGTGGGCCCACCCCCTGAATTTGACCGAAGGTCTGTACATGCGCGCCTTGCAGCGAGCAAAAACCAACATCAAACTCCTGGCTCATCTATAACTTGTACAGCTTCGCCACCCTAACTCAGGACAACTCCCACATTAGTTATGTAAAAAATTAAAAAAGCGCGCTGTGAATTCACAAAATAACTTTTGGAAAGGGTTTACACTTTCCAAGATGTAAGCAAGATACAACTTTTGTTTTTAAATAAAAAATAAAACACAAAATATTTTATAATCTTATTCTAATCGAATCTTAAAACACAAGGCATTCAAAAAATCTGTACCTTTCACCATGATTTTTCCTCCCATTCTTTTACGGATCGCGGGCCTTCCTGCTACCACGCTTACTGCGCTCAATTGCCTGCCGGAAGAAAACAGCTCAATTACTGAAGCAGAATGGAGTCAACTATATTTTGATACAATCACCCAACTTTGTCAGCTTTCGCAAAATCCACATTTGCTCAACGGCTTACAGATGACGAGTCATTCACTGGCAAAACGAGTTGAAAAAATCATCGAACAATTGCCACCAACCCTTCGTAAAAAAGAAAAACAAACTGCGCGCAGTCTTTGGCAGATCGCTAGTCGTATGGCAGGAAAGATTAGTCCGTTTAGTAGTTTTACCCACTTGGGGCAGGTTGATGTAAAAGCGTTAAATCAGGGAATAGTTTCCCATCGTTTTCGACTCAATAATCTTTTGTTAGGTCAGCTCTTAGAAATTCTTCGATACCATCCACCCTTTTTTCAACAACAAAAAATAAAACTGAATTATACGGCTGAGCTAATCGGAACCGAGTACGTTTTTTTACACAATACTCGCAACGTTGAATCTGTACAACGGATTGAAGACCAACCAGTAATTCGTTTAATAATAGCCTATTTGCAAAACAAAAAGACAGTGGTTTTTCAGGATTTGGTGGAGACGGTGTTATCTGAGGTGGAAGCTGAAAAGGCTGAAATTATTGAATATATTTTTACGTTGACCGAATATGGGTTGTTGGTTTGGGTACTTCCAGTAGCGCCCACAGCTGAGTATTGGTGGAAAAATTTGGAGAGAGAACTCTATCCGTTTCGTGATGATCTTCTTTGTAGAAATTTGGAAAAAATACTATCGGAAGTCGGAGATATGCTGAATACAATTTCAACTAAAACGCCTAAGGAGCGTGCGCAAATTCAGCAAGTATATTTTACAATATTTAAAAATTTCTGGGAGAAAAATAAACAAATCATTCCATCGGTTAATGCTGCGAATATCATGGAGGAGGGATTAAGGCGGATTACCAATACGGATTTTAAGCTAAAGCCAGAAACTATATTTTACGAAGATACCCGGTTACATCTAAAGCATTTTTGGACAGCAAATAATTGGAGGCCCTTACGGGAAAAAATGGCCATGTTGAGCCAGTTGTTAATGCCCTTGACGCCCACTGGTCAAGGAAATCGGTTGGCAGATTTTTATCGTGAGAATTTTAATCAACCGGTTTCGCTTTGGTCTTTTTATCAAAAATGGTTGCCCTTCTCTCGGGACGCTCAGAAATCGGAGAACACCCAACTTTCTGAAATAGAATTAAACTTAAATAATAAATTAGCTACGCTGCCTCGGTCTACATCTTTAATTCATCTATCACCAGATTTTCTGCGTAGTCTATCTTCCAATCATGGTCCCGTCCAGTCTTATGGAAGCCTTGTGCTACCTTTTCATCATGCCGGACAAGATCAACTTTATCTAGATGTTTTTGTTGCTGCGAATGCCCGCTTGGCAGGAAGATTTTTATCCTTATTTTCCGAATCATCTAGTGACGCTTGGCGGAATTTTCACCAGGCTCAAGCAGGTGAAAAACGATGGATTGAAAATCAAGATTATTCCTTTTTTAATGCCAATGTGCATCCTCCGCTGGTATCCTCGCGCCTACGAATTCCCTCACTATCTTTTGAAGGTTGCGAAGATGATATTCCCATTACGGAACTTCTAGTATCGGAAGATAAAGAAAATAAAAATATCCTTTTAACTTATAAAGGTCAGCCCGTCGAAATCCTCAATCTGAGTTTAGAGGCAATTGATAATCGTTCGGGATTATATCAGTTGCTTAGCCAGTTTGAACCGAAAATTCCTTCTAAAAATTTACTATTACATTCGATCAATAATTTACAAGATCCTACGGGACAAGGGATTATTTACTATCCACGTATAATTTACGATGAGCAAATAATTCTACAAAGAGCCTCTTGGTTTTTTCCAAAAGAATTACTTCCAAACAAAGCAAAAGGTAGTACCAACACGGCTTATCGAGACCTTTTACTTAATTGGCAAAAAGCCCATAAATTGCCAAAACAATTTTATTATACGCTTAGTATTGATCATCGAAGTGCTGGTGAAAATACGCGCCGTAACGAACACAAACCCCAATTTTTTGATATTCGTAATCCATTATCCATTGACCTTTGGCACCGAGATCTAAAAAAAGTAGTTCATTACCTCAAAGTAGAAGAGATGCTTCCTTTGTCAGACCAACTGATCGCCGTCGACGGAGCCAAGCGCATGGTGGAGGCATTAGTGATGGTATAAGATAAGTTATATGGTTGTTTTAAGTAGGACATTTTCTTTTGCTATTCTTGGTATCTTTGCGTCTATGTGTGCTGGAAGAAAAAAATATATATTTCTCTTTTTCTATTGCCTAGTGATGGTGATACAATTAAATGGGCAAACCACTCAGTTAATAGAAACGGTAGAATTCCGAGGTATAAACAAGCTCAACCTAGATTTCTTAAAAAAGCTGATCACAACGCAAGAAGGAGATACGTTAGATTTAAAAAAATTGGATGCTGACGAGGCGCAATTGCGTCGACTTTCCGCGGTTTCCACTACCCAAAGACAAATCATTTCCACCCAAAATAAACAACAAGTCAAGATTATTTTTGAAATTACAGAACGGCGAACTTGGCTTCCTTTAATCGGGGTAGGAGGCATAAAAGATAATTTTTGGTTTTTATTGGGGCTGTCTGAATTTAATCTGGCTGGAAAAAACCAAACCCTATCAGCTCAATTTTTGCTCAATGACGGACTAGCCAACTTTCAGATTTATTATCAAAATCGACGTATTCGAGGTAGCAAATGGGGCTTTAATGCAGAGATCAAAAGAGCTGCCTCAAAAGAGCCTTTATTTTTTTCAGAAGCGACGGTTGATTATCGATATGCTAATTTTGGTGCTGGTCTCTCCGGTATCTATAGCTTTAGTCCCAATCGGCATTTATCATTGGGGTTTCAATTTTTTGGAGAAGACTATTTAAAATTAGGACCGGGGCCTTTATCTGACTTACCAGGACCCAATCGGCTGCGTCCTTTAAAATGGTTGACGAATGCTCGTTATGATGGCAACAAGATCAATTACGATTATTTTTATTTGTCGGGACATCAGACTAGTGCGAGTTTACAGTGGGTGATTACGTTTGGTGAATCTACCCATTTTACTAGCCTGATTTTAGAAGGGAGTAAATATTGGCGACCGTTTCGAACTGGGAATGTTGCCGCTCGTTTGCGTTTTGGTATCTCTAATAACGATCCTTCTCCTTTTGTTCCTTTTGTCTTGGATAGCCAATTTAATTTGCGAGGAGTAGGCAATCGGGTAGATCGAGGAACTGCCCAATTGGTTCTTAACCTTGAATATCGACAAACGCTTTTTGCGCTGGGTGCTTGGGCGAGCCAACTAGTCTTGTTTTCAGATATTGGTAGTTGGCGAGACCCCGGAGGAAAATTAGAGGATTTGGCAAATGCGGATCAATTTCGACATTTTGCCGGATTGGGAATTCGGATTATTAATAATAAATTTTTTCTAGCCACGCTACGATTGGACTATGGCGTCGATTTATATGATCGTCAACAAAGAGGTTTCGTCTTGGGAATGGGACAGTATTTTTAGAGAAGTTGCTTGGTCAACCTCAACCTCAAATAGATCTGCGAGAAAAAAATCATATCCTTTCCATGAAAAAAATAAAAAAGTGAAGGATTTAAAATTATTGTTAGAAGAATTGAGCGTTTTGATTAATCAGAATGTAAAAGAAAATTTTCTATTATACGATAGAAATGAAATTCAAAATAATTGGTTAGGGGTTGCGCCAGCAGCAGCAGCAGCAATAAAAAATAAGGAAAAAGAACTTGGAATAGAACTTCCAGCATCTTATATTGAATTTTTAAAAATAACAAATGGGTTTAAACAAGTATCAAATTTTACAGGTAAACTTTTCAGTGTAGAAAAGATTGATTGGACAAAAAAACTGCATCCAGATTTGATCGAAGATTATGAAGATCAGGAAGATTATGATTCAAAAATTACGGAAGAAATGCTAAATGATTATTCAGATAAAAATAATGGTAATTGGAAATATTCTGACTTTAAAGAGACTATAATCATATCGGATTGGGGAGATAGTACATTGTTGATGCTAAATCCTAATTCAAAAAATAGGAAAGATTATGAAGTTTGGGAATTCGGAAATTGGTTTCCAGGGGTCGTTAGATTTAAAAATTTTCATCACTTTATTGAATCAAAAATTGAATCAACTAAGAAATTATTCAAAAAATAAAAACACTTAGTAAGAATAGTGGTTGTGAGTGGTGTTCTTAATTTTAATGTTGCATAATTGAATTGCCCCACATAAAAAAAATCCACTAATCTACACATCAAAAAATCCGCACATTCACCAATCCGCACATCAAAAATCAAACCGATACAAAATAACAGGTAAAATCGACAACCCTTTTTCTACCACAATATCTTGCGCAACGGGATCATAATAGATATTTCTTTCTCTTAAGGTTAAGGTGGCATTTTGAATATCAAACTGAAAAGTATGGGTGATCTTATTTCTATTAAATTGTAATTTTATGCCTGTATCCACTCGACGGACGGCTGCTAGTCTTTCAGAAAATGGATTGTTGATATCGTACACTGCCCGTCCGGCCTCGATGCTGGCGTTGAGATTGATAGGTGTGTATGGTTGCCCACCTTGAATGACCAACCGAAGATTAATACCTAGCATGTTTCGTTCGTTATAGCCAAATTTAAATTCCTTTCCCGTTGCTAAATTAAAATTTAATGCTTGATCAAATCGGGTCGGTAATTGGGTAATTCGATCATTAGAAAACCGAGAATGAAACAAAGACAAAGTACTTAAAACATAATAACTACGAGAAAATCGTTTTTCAAAAGTCCATTCCAAACCATAGTTTCTGGCAGTTCCTAAATTGATCCATTGTTGGGGACCGATTAGGTTCCATACGCTGGAAGAATTGACTTGTGTAAGTACACTAATATTGGATTCTGCCACAGGAACATTATACAAAAACTGATAATAAGCTTCTGTTTTTAGATAGGTATTTTTTCCAAGTTTAAAATTCCACCCTAATCCAGTATGCAGCGATTTGATGACGTCGAGATTTTGATTTCCTTCGACCTTATTACCTTCCGAGTCAGTTCCTTTGACAAAATAATAGGCCTCGTGTAATAACTTGCTATGTCGAGAAGCGCTGACTGTGAAATTATGTCGAGAATGAGGTTCCCATTTCAATGAAAGTCGAGGTTCGAAAGAATTACTTTGATTGATTCCGAAATAGATACCATGAATTCCTGCATTGAGTGTGAGGTTGTTTTTCCAGCGATGCTTCCATTGGGCGTGCATTTGAACAATATCCATATAACCTCTGGCTTCTAATTTACCACGAGAAGGACCTTGCGTTCCGTTGGGAGATTCTAAATATTGATACCCAAAAAAACGATGATTATAGTCCACCCCAAAACGTATAGTAGACCTAGCATTGATTTTTTTAGTATAAACACTACTAATCGTGAACCTATTATTGTTGATGGTCTCTAAATAATCTGGGTTGTATTGTACCGAGGGGCCATCATTATTAACTACTTTGTAATAAAATCGGTCGTCAGAATAATCCCAATGACTAAAGGCGGCAGATGATTTTATAAAACTGGAATTTGACAAAGTCATTTGATGCGTCATTCCTAAGATGCCTAGTCGGCCGTTTTCTCGCCAACCTAATTCCACATTATTGGTATCCACTAACTCTGTTAGATTTGGAGATTTCTGGTTGCTATTTATGCCACCCAATCCAAAAAAACTAATACTATTTCCAGGTTTGGTAGGAACGTTTACTTTGAAAGATATATCCTGAAAAATAGGAGGTTGTACATTTTTTCCGGCTGGATATACCCCAAACTTTCTTAATAAAGCCAACGTACTGAAACGATAATTGACTAGGTAGGAAGCTTCCGGTCCTAATTTTTTTAATGGACCTTCCGCAGATGCTTCTAATCCCAAGGTACCAACACCTAGCGAATATTCACGGGTTTGACTATTTCCTTTTCTTAGTTTTAAATCAAAAATACCACCGAGGGCATTTCCAAAATCGGCTGGGAATGCTCCAGTATAAAAGTCAGAAGGGGCCAGCATATTGCTACTAAGCATGCTGATGGCACCACCGCCACTTCCAAGAGTCGCGTAATGGTTTGGATTAGGGATATCGACGCCTTCTAATCTCCAAAGATTTGTAGTAGGAGAGTTGCCACGCACACTGATCGTATTATCGGTCGGATCATTGGTACCACTGCTTACACCGGCATAGTTGGTGACCATCCGAGCCGGATCTTGAAAACTAGCTGCATAACGACTCGTCTCTTCTACTGAAAAAGATCGAGCACTAGCAATGGCCATTTCATTGATGGGGCGAGCATGTTCAGGTTTCGCTCGGATCACTACTTCATTTAGTTTGGTCGTGCGTTCCACCAGGTCAACTTCTAAAACCGTTTCTTTTCCAGCAATCAACAATAGATTCCTAATTTGAGTAGCCTGATACCCTAAATAACTGACTTGAACGGCATGTCGACCTACTGGGATTTTTCCAATAAAAAAATGACCGTTTATATCAGTAGTAACGCCTTGTAAACTTCCATTGGCTTCCACCCATACACTCGCCCCAGTCAATGGCTGCCCTGAATCTTGGTCCCGTACTGTCCCACGGATACTCTGGGTAATAATTCCTTTTTTAGGTGCCGTGATGGGTGTCTTTAAATCTGAAGAAAGTTTTTCTATAGGACGATTTTTCTTACCTAAAATGATTTGTTGTCCGATCACCTTATACGTAATTTGGGCGCGTTTGAAAACAGCGTCTAAAACGTTAGCTAGTGGTTGGTTGGAAAAAGAAAAGGTAACCAGATCTTTGAGTGATAGTTTATCTCGACTGTAAGCAAAAGATATGTTATAATCTGTTTTTAATTCTTTTAAGACCTGACGAATGGGAAGCTCTTTTACCTCTAGATCAATCCTAGTTTGCAGCAACTCCTGTCCATAGAGCGTTTGCCAACCTAGAGAAGTCAAAAAAAAGAGGAATAAAAGGATTGTTCGCAAAGTCTTGGATTTAATTGTGATACCCAAGATAATAACAGGGTACCGACCTTAAAAATAAGAGACTTTTACGAGATAAAGAATTAGAAGGTAGACTAATTGTTTGAATTGGTAAATAAATTTCTAAAAATGGAAGCTTATTGAGACTTCGCCTCACAACCTTCCCCTGATCCGGATAGCACGATATGATTGTCTTTTTGTGTAAAGGTGAGATTCATTCCAAATGAAAGTGCTTCTAAGGCATTTGAGAGTGAGGCTCTATTAAAAGAACCTGTAAAGGTACAATTGCCTAAGCTAGGCTCATTTAAGTCAAAAGAGACATTGTAAAAAGAGGCTAGCGCAGGAAGAATTTTAGATAAGGGTTGATCTTGATAAGCAATATTCTCTCTTTGCCAGTTAATAGTTTCGAGTGCAATGTCAGATTCTTTGTTGAGCGTTTGCTGCTCGGATTGGTAAATTCCACGTTGGGTGGGCGTTAGAATTAAAGACGCATTCTTGCCTGCTCGGTCTGAAAAGGAGACTTTACCCGTAAAAACGGTGACCGTTGTTTTGGCAGCTTCATTATTTATATTAAAACTAGTTCCAAGTACCGTCGTATTCGTATTTTTTGTTAAAATAGAAAAAGGCTTTTGTGGATTTTTAGTAACCTCAAAAAAAGCTTCTCCATCTAATTGAATCTGTCTTTTTTCAAAATTTGGATCATAGCTAATTTTTGCTCCTTTGTTCAGGGTGACAATCGATTGATCGGGTAGCGTAACCAAGGTCCGTGGAGTGGTGGCAATAGTCTCTACTAAGGCGGGATGATTAGACTGTGTGGTTTGCCAAGCCCAGATCACACCAATCAGCAATAATCCTACGGCAGCCACGGTAGAAAGAATAGGCCAGAGACGACGAACAGGTGTATGGGATTTTGTCGTAGTAGTCGTTATATTTTCCTGTGTAGTCTCTAAAAACTTATCGAAAGCGCGATCTGTATCCACAGCGATGGGGAATTCATAATTATTGGCGATTTCCCATCCTTCCACAATATCTGAATAGATTTCCTGATTTTCTGCGCTAGCAGACAACCATTCTTGCAAATGGACCATTTCTCCTTCGGACAATTGGTCCGTCAGTGAGCGATGAATCAGTGGTATATATTGTTCTTCTGTCATTATCGGTTTAGGTGTTTTACACCTATAAATTTTATTATTTTACCTTATTCTGTAAGGTAGACGGATAAAAATGGGTTACCCCTAACTTTATTTACGATTATTTTTAATTACTGTTCTCAATTTTTTTAAAGCAGTGGTAATGTGTGCTTCCACGGTTTTGATGGTAATACCTAATTGTTCGGCAATTTCTTTATTAGACAACTGTTCTTTTCGACTTAAAATAAAGACACTCCGACATTTAGGAGCTAGATTGTCAATGGTTTGATTAATCAACTTTTCTAATTCATTGTTTTCCAGTTGTTTAGCGGCATCAGGTTGGGTGGTGGCGGCAATGGGAAGGATCGTTTCTGTCTGGACGATCTGCATCTTTTTTTGTTTTCGAATATCATCCAAACAGGCATTCACACAGCTACGGCGGAGGTAGGCTTTTAGCGAAATTTTAATGTTTAATTGATCTCGCTGTTTCCAAAATTTTAAAAACACATCTTGTACTAAATCTTCTGACCGCCCCTGATCCCGGATCATCCGGTTGACGACCTGGACCATTCCCGCGAAATGACGCCGAAAAATCAATTCCATGGCTTTAGGACTCTCCGTATTTAGGAGGTCTATCAGCTGTTGATCTGTGTAGGGTGGTTGACTCAATGTGGATAAAATTTGGGGTAAGATAGTATTTTTTTTATCAACCCGAATGCTTCAAAGCGCTTGTTTTATTTTCTGAGAGATTAGAAAACTAGGAACTTACACTTCAATCTCGCCTCGCAAATACGTCTTAGCTTGTCCATATAACTTTACCCGATTATTTTCAAAGGCACAGACAAGTTTGCCACCTCGTCTTGAGAGCTGTTTGGCGGAGAGGGTATCTTTTTTTAGCTGGTCAGACCAGTAAGGAGTAAGCATGGTATGTGCGCTGCCGGTGACCGGATCTTCATTGACCCCACTTTGTGGAAAAAAGCATCGAGAAACAAAATCTACATCCTGTCCTGGTGCGCTGACCACTAAGCCACGAGCTTTGAGTTGGGCAATGACAGAGAAGTTTGGTTGAATTTTTTCTAGTTCTTCTTGACTGCTTAGAATGGCTAAGTAATCTGATTTTCCTTTTAATACTTTTTGTGGCGTAAGGCCAATTCCTTCGTTGATTAAAACGTTGCCACCAATTTCTTTGGGAATGTCTACCGGAAAATCCATGCGCATACCAGGTTCAATTTTGGTGACAGTGAGGATACCGCTTTTAGTATTGAATAACACACCGATCCCGTCGTGATCCAACTCTTCAAAAAGTACGTGGGCCGTGGCTAGGGTAGCGTGTCCACACAAGTCTACCTCCGTGGTAGGTGTAAACCAACGCAAGTCATATCCGTCTTCTCCTGGAATAAAAAAAGCCGTTTCAGAAAGATTGTTTTCTGCGGCAATGGCCTGCATCGTTTCGTCTGGCAACCATTTTTCAAGTGGACAAACAGCGGCTGGATTTCCTTTGAAAAGCTCACTAGTAAAGGCGTCAACTTGGAATATTTTTATCATTTAGAATTTTAATTAATAATGTTTTAATGAAAAATACCTGCTTGCAAAGACAGCGCTTTTTATTTTATTATTCAACCATTCAACCATTCAACCATTCAACCATTCAACCATTCACTAAACCGCTTCAATAATCATCTTATTCTTTTTACCATTATCTAAAAATAAGTAGCGATCATGCAGTAAATCGTCTGGACTGATCTGAACCTCTTCTCCGGTAGCTTTTACTTTGTTAATTGAGATTGCATTGTTTTTGATGGCTCTTTTGGCGGCGCTCTTTGAATCTAGAATGTCCGTTTGTTCAGTTAATAATTCGATAATGCTCAATTTGTCGGCAATGACGGACTTAGGTACCTTGTGCAACGGAATTTCTTTGGCAATCGCTGTAAGCGTTTTAAGATCCAATTCCTTTACCATATCTCCGTCTACTTTTTTATTGAAAATTAATTCAGAGACTTTCATGACGGCTTCAAAGTCTTCGTCCGAATGTACCCGACGAGTTAACTCTTCTGCCAGAATTTTCCCAAGTGTTCGAGGGTCTTCTGCGTATTCTTTTTCGAGCGCTTCTACTTCCTCCTTTGATTTCAGGGTGAAGTATCGGAAAAATTTAGGTAAATCTTCGTTGTTTGCTTTTAACCAAAACTGGTAAAATTGGTAAGGCGTGGTCAATTCAGGATCAAGCCAAATATTACCCGCTTCAGATTTTCCAAATTTGCTCCCGTCTGATTTGGTCAATAGTGGAGTCGTAACAGCAAATGCCTTTTCACCCAAGTTGCGACGAATAAATTCAGTTCCTGAGGTAATATTTCCCCATTGATCCGAACCGCCCATTTGTACCCGACAACCATATTCTTTAAACAATACTTGAAAGTCATATGCCTGTAGCAATTGGTAGCTAAATTCAGTAAAAGACAATCCAGATTCTAGTCTGTTTTTAACAGAATCCTTGGACATCATATAGTTTACGGTGAGCGTTTTTCCTACGTCTCTTAAGAAATCAAGTACATTCATTTCTTTATAAAAATCCAGATTGTTTGCAAGGATCGCTTTATTGTCTCCCTCGTTAAAGTTGAGGAATTTTCCCATTTGCTTTACTTGATGCTGGAGGTTACGGTCTAATTCTTCGAACGTCTTGAGTTGCCTTTCTTTATCTTTACCGGAAGGATCACCGACGCGGCCCGTCGCACCACCCATCAGTACAATGGGTTGGTGTCCACTTTTTTGTAAAAGGGTCAGAAGCATGATCTGCACATAATTTCCGATGGTCATGGATGGAGCGGTCGGATCAAAGCCGATATAGCCAATCATTTTCCCTGCTGCAAATGCTTCTTCCACACCAGGAGTTGAATCCTTGAGCATTCCTCGCCAGCGTAATTCATCAAAAAAATCCATATTCTTATTTTATATAATTTTAGTAGTTTGAACCGTTTAAAAGACGGAAATTATTCGTGGTTACGAATCTTATAACATGTTCAGTCACCGAATAATTCGCAAAAGTATTAAAATTGTGGAGTACTTTAGGTGAAATTCGCTAATCAGGCGGAAGTTTATCCAAAAAAAACTATTTTGCGATGACTAATAAAGAAATAGAATGGATAGTATTCTATTCTAACTTTCTGAATTAGAATAAAGTTATATAACAATTAACCTTTGAGCCGTTGAATCAACTCAACGGTTCAACAACTCAACGATTCAACAATATTTTGAATTTCCCTTATTTCATGGCTCGGCATGTGGCCGTTGGAGGTAAAAAATCCTTTTCCCGACTGATCATTCGCATTGCGATTGTGGCGGTAGCGTTGAGTATGACGGTGATGATCGTTTCTACTTCGCTGATTCGAGGGTTTAAGACAGAGATTAGTCAAAAGATCTTTGCTTTTTGGGGGCATATTCATATTACCGATACCAATATCACCCGTAGTTTTGAGTCCGTACCGATTGAGGGAGGAACAGAGATTATTGATAAGATCAGGGGATTAGATAATATTGAATATTTCACAGAAAAAACATTTCTCAATATTCCGATAGGCGAAGAAATGGTACAGGTAAGAACGAAAGGTGGCGTTCGGCATGTTCAGGCATTCGCACAAATTGGAGGAATCATTAACCACAAAGAAGAATTCGAAGCGATTATCCTCAAAGGAGTCAGTACAGACTTTGATTGGGATAACATGGCGGACTATATGGTCGAAGGTCGAATTTTAGATTTTCCTGATGAGGATGTTTCAGAAGATATTATCATTTCGCAAACGACCGCAATTCGCTTAGGCTTGGGTGTCGATGACAAATTTATTATCAATTTTGTTCGTGGAAAAAAACAAGTACGAAAACGTTTTCAGATCTCTGGTATTTACAAAACAGGATTAGAAGAATTTGATAAAATGTTTGCCTTGACAGATTTGCGTCGTGTACAGGAATTACTCGGTTGGCCAGATAATGAGGTGGGAGGGTTTGAAGTTTTTATTGATGATATTGACGATCTGGGGCCGCTTAACGAGTATATCTATATCGAAGAATTGCCCAATAATTTATTTTCTCAAACGATCAAAGATAAATTTCCAAGTATTTTTGAATGGCTTGGATTACAGGATATCAATGAGGTTGTTATTCTTTTATTAATGATTATTGTATCCGTGATTAATATGATTACGGCGTTGATGATTTTGATTTTAGAAAGAACCAATATGATTGGTATTTTGAAAGCGATGGGGTCGAGTAATTGGGATATTAGAAAGATATTTTTGTATTACGCTGGTTATATCGTACTCATGGGATTATTTTGGGGAAACTTGATTGGCCTGGGTCTTTGTATGGCGCAAAAGAAATTTGAGTTTATCACTCTGAGCGAAGCCGATTATTACCTGTCTACCGCTCCAATTGAAATCAACTTTTGGACGGTCTTACTGCTCAATTTAGGCACCTTAGTATTGACCGTGTTGGTGTTGACTATTCCTACTTATCTGATCACCAAAGTAAGTCCGGTGCAGGCGATTCGGTTTAAGTAGATGATATAACAATGAGTGAAAATATATTTAAATGCAATGGAAAACAATCCATCTTTTCAAGTTAATTGATTTTAAAGATGGATTGTTATAGATCACGATGCATTTGCTTCTGAAAATTTTTATTTTTTTGTTTCCTTTTTTAAATCATCAAAATTCGGTGCAATCTCTTGAGGGTTTAGGATAAACGAATCTAATCTAGATTCTGTCTTTTTCAGTTCAGAATTTTTAGGTTCTTTTGACTCAAGAACAAAAGACTCATATGTTTTATTACTCAATAATACTTTTTCCGTTTTTTTTGGTATTTCATAAGTAGACAAATTATTATTATGCCAGTTAAGTCCCATGTTTGTACTAATGATCTCTTGTGCTCCTTTTACAGTTTCGGGATCCTTTCCATTTGAATAAATTCTGTGAAATTCAGTTTTCCGAGTTACTTTTGAAATTGGATTTTTAAACTCTCCATGGCCAACATTAATTCCGGAATTTGTAATCGACTCAAAACTATAAAATCCTTCGCCTTGATTATCTTCTTCGAAGTCATTTTGCCCCTCGGCGCCAACAAAAGAATAATATATTTTTCGTGTTAAATGGTCAAATGAAGCTTTTGTAGATTTAAACTTACCACATAATTTTCCATCAGAATAAAATGAAAGCCCAGAAATAAGAAGTTCTTTATCCTCATTTAGTTCTATTTGAATTAAAGCATATTCAACGATCTTTTTTTCATCTTTTTCTATTAAATAATCATACGGTGTTGCAATGTAAAGTCCTGTTGTTTTATAAATTTCTAGTAAATCTGAATTTGAACTTGTGAGTTTAACTTCAACTGCATTAACTAGAACAGCAGCACAAAAAATATATGCTAATGCTGTTTTGAAAGAAGTTTTTCTGTTTGCTAAAACAGAAATCATATACCCAATCCCAAGGGTAATTAATGTAAAGAAAAGGTTTAAAGTAATCATAATTAAAGGTTTTTGATTACTTCCGAAACGAACAAAGCTGGAGTTCGGTTCATTGAAAAGTGTTCATTGATTGAATTTTAACACATTAATATTTTATTAAAATAAATTAATACAAAACTAAAAGTCGTTAAATGATGTTTTTGTGATATATTAATTTGTGTAAATTAAACTGTGTTGATCTTGTTTATTTTGTGAAAGTGACTAAGAACCTTGAACCTTTTGGTACGAAAAATAAAACATTTTTATTTATTCATAAATTCTAGAATGGAGAAGATTGGAAATTATTCAATTTATTTCATCACATATAATAAATAAAAAACATAGTCTCGAAGAATTGGTAAAACTATGCTGAAAAAAACATCTAAAAAGTCTACATTAAGGTTGGTCACCAAAAACTATTCATTTTTTAGGGTGTGCCTTTATGGCCAATTGAGACTTACTCAATAATAAATCTCCCCCGTTGATTCTCCAATATAAAAGGGTAGGGTCCATCCAACCTTCAATCCGATCAATAAGTCCAGTCTTTTGCTGGTATCGGTGCGCATCTCATCAATATTAAAGCTTCGGCGATTTTGGGTAAAACCCTGAATGAATTCCAATCCAAAGGTAAAATTGACCAATTTATCATTTCCCAGCAATTGGTATCCGAGGAATTGTCGTAAAGCGAGACCATTGCTTAGACGGTCGTACCCTTTGCCGTAATCTCCGGCAATCTGAGGCACAAAGTTGGAGGGGTCTTGTTGTAAGCGAATTTTATGTTGTAATAATCCCGCACCAACGGTCACGCGAAGTCCCGATCGGGTATTACTGGAAGAAAAAGAAAAGACTTTACCAACATGTGCGCCGATATAAAATCCTCGTTGGGCTCGTCTCAATTCAGTGGCACTAGACAAAGAGTTACCAAAAATAAACCCTTCGGGAGCTAATCCTCCTAAAATATTTTCTTTCACTTCATTTCCAAAGTGAAAATCTCCTTTCCAGCCAAAAATTAGATTGTTCTTTTCCGTTATAAAATCCATTCCTGCACCAGCACTAAGCGTAGTTCCGAATCGATCTGCGAGGTCTCCGGCAGGTATACCTCCACCAAATTGAAAGTTGATGGCGATGATATTACCGAGATTTTGACGCTCGTCTTGGCTGTAACTATTTGAATTACAAATAATTAGAAACAAAAACGGTAAGGTAAGGAAAAGGCTTTTCTTTTGCATATAGCAAATTTATGGTATTTTTGCGCCGTGTCAAAGTGAAGTTTAGAGTTTGTTAAAAATTCTATGATTGTGCGAAAGCGAGAAAATTTTGTTTTGAATAAGGCAAAAAACGCAGACGATGCCATAGCATCCTGCGTAAGCTTGTGCCAGTGGCACAAAAGCTTAGCCAAAATTACTTTTTAACCCTGCCCGATCTGACGATCAGTCAGGCGGGGAAATGCAAAATAAAATTTACCGCTTGTAGTCAATTAATGGAAATTTAAACAAGCTCATAACACAAAATTTCTCATTCCGCTAATACTTTACGTTGAGCATCCGATGTTGTCATTTTTAATATAAGCGGTATTATTTTCCTCAATTCCTAAAAGCCAGTCTGCAACATCCCTAAATTTGTACCGTAATATACTTATAGTGTGTTAATTAAAACCCTATATATTTCAATTTCATAGCATAAATTCATCTAAAATGAAAAAGATTTTAATTACCGGAGCTGCCGGATTCTTAGGTTCACATCTTTGTGACCGTTTTATCAAGGAGGGTTGCCACGTAGTGGGAATGGATAACCTAATTACAGGTGACATGAACAACATTGAACATTTATTTCCTCTTGAGCAATTTGAATTTCACCACCATGATGTAAGTAAATTCGTACATGTTCCCGGTGATTTGGACTATATCCTGCACTTCGCTTCGCCTGCCAGCCCGATTGATTATCTGAAAATGCCTATTCAAACCATGAAAGTAGGTGCTTTAGGAACACATAATTTATTAGGACTTGCCAAAGCTAAAGGTGCTAGAATGTTGATTGCTTCTACTTCTGAAGTATATGGTGATCCTTTACAACATCCACAAACAGAAGAGTACTGGGGTAACGTAAATCCAATTGGACCTCGTGGGGTATACGACGAAGCCAAGCGTTTCCAAGAAGCGATTACCATGGCTTATCATACCTTTCATGGTGTAGAAACCCGTATCGTTCGTATTTTCAACACCTATGGTCCTCGTATGCGAGTCGATGATGGTCGAGTAATGCCTGCATTTTTCTCCCAAGCCATTCGTGGAGAAGGCTTAACAATTTTCGGAGACGGTAGTCAGACTCGATCTTTCTGCTATGTTGATGATTTAATTGAAGGAATCTATCGATTGTTGATGAGCGATTATACGCAGCCAGTTAATGTTGGAAATCCACATGAGATTACGATGACGCAATTTGCGGAAGAAGTAATGGCCATGGTTGGTAACCCAGATGCAACGCTGACTTATCACCCACTACCACAGGATGATCCTAAGAAAAGAAGACCGGACATTAGTCGTGCAAAAGAAGTGTTAGGTTGGGAACCAAAGGTGTCTAGAGAAGAAGGAATGAGAAGAACTTATGAGTACTTCAAGACCGTAGTTCCGACAACACAGACAATTAATTAGTTTAAAATGTTGATTCCTGTCGGCCAGCCGGCAAGGTGTTGATTTGTTGAACTGTTGAGTTGAATTGCGTTAGCTAGATTTGTTGACGCACTAAGACTAAACACTTCAACAATTCAACAGTTCAACACTTATTTTTTTATAAAAAAATAAATTATTATGCATCATATTTTAGTTACCGGTGGAGCCGGTTTTATTGGATCGCATTTAATTCGCCTGTTGGTTAATAAATATCCTGATTATCATATTGTTAATCTTGATCTCTTGACGTATGCAGGTAATCTAGAAAACTTGACAGACGTCGAGCATAAGGATAATTACACATTCGTAAAAGGCGATATTGTAGATGATAAATTTTTAGATGAATTGTTTGCAAAATACAATTTTGATGGTGTAATTCACCTGGCAGCAGAATCTCATGTAGATCGTTCGATCGAAGATCCGATGTCTTTTATCAAAACCAATATCATTGGAACGGTTAACCTTTTGAACGCTGCTCGTAAAGCTTGGGGCGATTATGAAGGTAAACGTTTTTACCATGTTTCTACCGATGAGGTGTATGGAACATTAGGTGAAACAGGATTCTTTACCGAAGAAACTTCTTATGATCCTCGCTCTCCCTATTCTTCTTCCAAAGCAAGTTCTGATCATCTCGTACGTGCTTATCACCACACCTATGGAATGCCAATCGTAGTGAGCAATTGTAGTAATAATTACGGGCCTTATCAGTTCCCAGAAAAATTATTGCCATTGTTTATTCATAATATAAAAAACAAAAAGGCATTACCAGTTTACGGTGATGGAAAATATACCCGTGATTGGTTATGGGTAGAAGACCACGCCATTGCGATTGATAAAATTTATCATGAAGGTCGAAACGGAGAAACCTATAATATCGGTGGTAATAATGAATGGAAAAATATTGATTTAATTCACGCACTCTGTGAAATCATGGATGATCTATTAGACCGTGATGAAGGATCAAGTGCGGAATTGATTACCTACGTTAAAGATCGCCCAGGACACGATCGTCGCTACGCTATTGATGCGTCTAAGTTGATGAACGAATTGGGTTGGGAACCAACGATTAAATCTACCGAAGGATTACGAAAGACCGCCGAATGGTACCTTGAAAATAGCGAATGGCTAGAAAATGTAACAAGCGGTGCTTACCAGAAATATTACCTAAAGCAATATGGTAGTGAAGTGTAAGTTCCTGAAAACTTAGTTTTGATTAAAAAAGAAAAGACCGATTCGAGTGAATCGGTTTTTTTTATGTCTTTTATGAAAAAAAAATCTTCGGAATAGTGTGAGTGCTATAGCGGTTTGTGGATAATTGGTTTTAATTCCAACATGGTTCGATTAAAAGACGCCCAAGATCATCGAAGAGATGAATTTGAACGCGGTTTCAATTCCAAAATGGTACGATTAAAAATCGGTAACACCATGACTACGACCGAAGCACAAAACAGGTTTCAATTCCAAAATGGTTCGATTAAAAGCTCGTTCTGACTGGACCAAGGTTTGCTCCTGTTCTGGTTTCAATTCCAAAATGGTTCGATTAAAAGAACATCAGAAAAAAGTCGAGCTGAACTTTCCGCAAAGTTTCAATTCCAAAATGGTTCGATTAAAAGCGGGATTAAAAAACTTTCCATAAACCTAATTGCAACGTTTCAATTCCAAAATGGTTCGATTAAAAGACCACTCAAGAAGCACAAAGCGACGGCGTCATGTTGTTTCAATTCCAAAATGGTTCGATTAAAAGCTGCATAATCTCCATTTGGCACAAAATAAAAAGTATCGTTTCAATTCCAAAATGGTTCGATTAAAAGCCGCAGGAGATTCAAAACCTACAAGATACCCAAATCAGTTTCAATTCCAAAATGGTTCGATTAAAAGAGCCACCACAAAGCCACCAATAAAGTGATCTACCTAGTTTCAACTCCAAAATGGTTCGATTAAAAGATGTTGCTTAATTAATTCCGAGATAATCGAAGCAAGTTTCAATTCCAAAATGGTTCGATTAAAAGAAGGCGGGGGGGCCTCTGTCTTGACGCCTGCTTGAAGTTTCAATTCCAAAATGGTTCGATTAAAAGCGTGTTCAGTATCTTAAGCAGTATTACATTGCTCGCTGTTTCAATTCCAAAATGGTTCGATTAAAAGCCGATTTTAGCGAAAACATAATATCCCGACTCACGTTTCAATTCCAAAATTGTTCGATTAAAAGGTTAAAATCTCCATTATGAAAATCTTTTAATTGTTGTTTCAATTCCAAAATGGTTCGATTAAAAGAGAGCGGATTTGCGGGTTGTAGATCTTGCTGATCTGGTTTCAATTCCAAAATGGTTCGATTAAAAGGGTATTAGATGTATCTTTTTTCATACTGGCCAATTGTTTCAATTCCAAAATGGTTCGATTAAAATGTCAGACGATTGATATGGATAAGTACTTGAATATCCAGTTTCAATTCCAAAATGGTTCGATTAAAAGAAGCATAATGGCTCTATATTTTCACACAAGGAAATCGGTTTCAATTCCAAAATGGTTCGATTAAAAGTACTACTACGATCCGGCGTGGTGGAGCGCTCGACACGTTTCAATTCCAAAATGGTTCGATTAAAAGTGTATAATAAAAATATTTACGAGTGGACCGACAATGAGTTTCAATTCCAAAATGGTTCGATTAAAAGGAGATACCTGTCGCGATAGAGTCGTCGACTGGAGCAACGTTTCAATTCCAAAATGGTTCGATTAAAAGTTAACTATGATTTGCCAGCGGGTGATAATTGCGTAATGTTTCAATTCCAAAATGGTTCGATTAAAAGACCTGTCATATGTGTGCTTTATTAGGGCGCACTGTAGTTTCAATTCCAAAATGGTTCGATTAAAAGGATTTAGTGGATGTGGATCACCTTATCGGAGAATATGTTTCAATTCCAAAATGGTTCGATTAAAAGCGCGAGACCTTGCTATTGCCTCGGCCATTGAATTGTTTCAATTCCAAAATGGTTCGATTAAAAGTCCGAGAACTCAAATATAAATATAGTTGATAATCAGTAATTTACAAAATGTTTACAAGCGTTTTTATTATAAAAAAGTCGTCGAAGGGTAATAGAAAGATGTTCTAGGGGCACCGACGACCTTATTTTAGGTGTAAAACTTAGTTTTTGATTCAGAAACTTATGGGAATCGAATATTTAATCGTAGATCGACGACAGATAGAAGTGGTCATCTAAGAAAATAGTTTTTTATTGGGGACTCATTATAAGAAATAATTTTTACTTTTAATTTTTAGTACCTTGTTTATTTAGTAGGCTTTCCTATTTAAGCTGTTTTATCTGAAAACATAGACACCGATTCAATTCAAAAAAACATGCTCCAATTTCTATCCTTCCTCGTTTTTACCGGTTTTGTAGCGGCTTATGCTACTTGGAATCTCCGCAAAGATCAACTCAATAGTAAAGACGGATATTTTCTCGGAGGACGAAGTTTGACAGGATTTGTGATTGCAGGCTCCATGTTATTGACCAATATTTCTACCGAACATTTAGTGGGCATGAATGGCTCTGCGTATAAAAACGGAGCGATCATAATTGCGTGGGAAGTTACTTCTGCCTTGGCCTTGATTGCAGCGGCTGTGTATTTTATACCCAAGTATTTGAGCATGGGATTGACCACGATTCCAGAATTTTTAGAAAAAAGATTTGATCGATTTACGCGTACGGCTATCGCTTTTTTATTGATTGTTTCTTTTGTCAGTACCTTATTACCGATTGTCTTGTATACCGGTGCCTTGAATATTGAAAGTTTGTTTGGTATCTCAGATATGTTGGGTGTGAGTCGAGATCGTGGCTTGTTTATTACTATTTTATTGGTGGGTATTTTAGGAAGCGTCTATGCTATTTTTGGTGGATTAAAAATGATTGCGCATACGGATACGATCAATGGTTTTGGATTGTTGGCTGCCGGGTTGGCCGTTCCGTTTTTGGCGTTGTGGGATATTGGAGCGGGTAGTATGACAGAAGGGATACGTTTGTTGATGGAAAAGGTGCCTGAAAAATTTGCGGTCATTAGTAGTGAGCCATCTTACGGTCCGGGATCAAGGGATTCGATTCTGCCTTTTTCAGTTTTATTTACGGGATTGATGATCAACCAACTTTATTTTTGGACCATGCATCAGTCTATTATTCAACGAGCATTGGGAGCAGTGAGTTTAAAAGAAGCGCAAAAAGGATTGTTATTCACGGGTGTTTTGAAAATATTGATTCCCTTGGTGATCGTACTTCCTGGGATTATTGGTTTTTATTATTTTGGAAATGCTTACTACGATGAACCTGACTTAATTTATCCTATGCTGATCAAAAAAGTCTTACCGATTTGGATGACCGGATTTTTTGTAGCAGTAGTTGTCGGTGCTGTTTTGAGTACTTTTAATTCGGCCTTAAATAGTGCGGCGACCGTTTTTAGTTTAGATATTTACCAACAATATTTTAGTCCCGATGCGAGTGAAAAGAAATTGGTGAGGATTGGAAAAATCGTGTCGGCTACGCTGGCCATTTTTGCCATTGGGATTGCGCCTTTTGTCGCCAATGCACCTGATGGACTTTATCAATTATTACAACAACTCAATGGTATCTTTTTTATTCCAATGGCAACGGTGATTATCGCTGGACTTTTTATTCCTCAGATTTCAGCCGAAGGAGCGAAAGCAGGATTGATGTTTGGCTTATTATTTTATATTATTTTGAATTTGATTATCCAAGTAGAGATTCATTTTGTTCACCTATGGGGAATTGAATTTGTCTTAAATATTTTGGTCATGTGGTTAGTATCACAGCGGTATCCAGTTACAGAGCCATTTCGTATTCAAGATGTAGGAGCCGTGGCGATGGAACCTTGGCGATATACGAAGGTGATGAGTATTGGATTGATTCTGGTGACGATTTTGATTTACGTGGTGTTTGGGATGATGTGAAGATGTTGATGGATTTTGATTAAAACTGAAATTAAAATTATACAGAAAAGATTTCTATCTTGATTAGATATTGGATGATATTGTAAAATTTATTAAGGAGAGAGATAGGTTGAAATTAGAAGAAAGGAAAAAGTAAAAGAAGAGGGAATGGGACTGTTCAAATAAAGTGTGTCAATCATATTTTGTAAATTTAATAAAAAAATAGATTGACATGAAAAAGAAGAAGTCACCCCGGATGTCAGATTTAGTAGCTGATGAAAAATTACGAGAAGAATTCAAGAAAGCGTTG
>CALFWZ010000225.1 GCA_937928405.1 uncultured Saprospiraceae bacterium | reverse complement strand
GATTTCGGGATGTAGCGCAGCCCGGTAGCGCACACGCCTGGGGGGCGTGGGGTCGCAGGTTCAAATCCTGTCATCCCGACATAAAATAATTTACTGACTATCAGTTAGTTATTAAAAAATTAAGCTGGCCGTTCTGGTCGGCTTTTTTTATGAGTACTAGCATATTGCTACCATCGTATTGCTTCTCTTCGTTTTTGGATTATTTCACTTGTTTTAGATGGCTGATTTAATTGGAAAAAGGTGAGCTGATAATTGGTATTTTGTGATAAGGAGGATTTGTGTGGTATGAGGAGGTTATTGAGCATTCATTATTAGAGGGAGAAAGGCCTGGTAGAAAGCTAATTGAATTATAAATAGAATCAAGAAAATGATCGGCAACAATATTGTGTTGAGATGGTGTTTTTTAGGAGACTTTATAGACCGAGAAGTTTTAGTTTATTTTTCACCTCATCAAGAGTAGTTTGGATTCTCCAATTTTTAACAGAAAAGTTTTGGCTATGTTCCTGCGCTTAACTATGTTCCTGAAACATCGAATTTTAGAACAAAAGAAATACCTGTCGGAAATGTATTAGTCCCGTTGGTTTTTGAAAGTATACTTGTCGGAATTTTACAAGCTAGTGTCGGTTTTGTTCTAAAACCTGAAACGAATTGTCCATAACTTTGGACAAAAATAACTCCCGATCAATCACAATTAGTCTATGTTGCCTTAAAGGGGTGACTAGACTTTTTTTTAATACTAAACTCGGATCAATGAAGGAACATTTTGAAAACCAATACTTAGACTCTTTTAATTATTGGAAAAGAATATCAAAATTTAAAATGCGGATTTTAAATTCAATGCTTATCTATTATTCAATTTTTATGAAAAAAATGGTATTGTTTGTGGCATTCTGCAAATTGATTCCCCTTGGTATACTCACCTATGTGCTTTTGCCTTTCTTTAACAGAAAAGGTAGAAGGTTTAGTAAAAGATTAAATAAAATTTGGTTTGATTCCTTAGCAATTGTGATCCAAAATGCTTCAGAAGAATCTGCGGACTTTATGAATTATGGATATCTATTTCAGGAAAATATAAATGTTGAAGATATTCAAGACACGCCCAGGAATATGTATTTACATATAGCTTCTAATGGTGGGAGTGTTAATCTGTCCGGTAAAAGCCTTCTAGAGGTTGGATGCGGAAAAGGTGCAGGAGGTAAGCTAATCCACCGCAAATTTAAATTGGAAAAATATACTGGAATCGATTTATCCGATGAACATATAGTAATCGCAAATAAAGGACTAAAAGGAAATGAAGGCTTGAATTTCTTACAAGGAGATGCGGAGAATTTACCATTTGACCGAGAGAAATTTGATATAGTGCTTAATATTGAAAGTTCACATCAGTACCCTAATATTGGTCATTTTTATAACGAAGTCAAACGCATCATGCATCCCAATAGCCTCTTTATGTATGTTGATTTCTTTGATGAAAATGAAATATCAACATGTGAATCAGCAGCTTTAAAAGCAGGATTAGTTTTGCAGGAAAAAACGAATATTACGAAAAATGTTTGCTGGGCTTTAGAGAAAACAAGCGAAACTAAAACCTTGAAAATTGAAAAGGGGATTCCAAAATTTGCTCAGCGATTTATTAAGGAATGGGCAGGAACAATTGATTCTCCATTGTACGAGAAGTTGATGGCTGGTAATCGTAGCTATATTCATTACGTATATACTATTTAAAGATTTATAAAACGAAAGAAACTGTTAAAACAATCTAGATAGGTACGGTGCGCTAAACAACTTTAAGGTAAGTATTTACCCTTAAATTTGGGGATTCAAAAATAAGTTTTAAATTTATCGACTAAATATTGATATTTCCTTTTTACTTAAAACTCAGCTAAAACTTTGAAACCAAATACATTATATACAAAGAGTGGACGGCTCAACATTGCCTATCAGGTTTTTGGTACGGGTGATGTGGATTTGGTTTATATTCCAGGATGGATTTCCAATATTGATTTAATGTGGAGTTGTCCTGAGTTAGTTTCTTTTTTGGAGACTTTGAGTAAGGTTGCTAGGATCATTCTTTTTGATAAACGAGGGACAGGGTTATCTGATAGAGTATTTGAATTATCTTCCTTGGAGGAACGGATGGATGATATTCGAGCAGTAATGGATGCGGTAGATTCGGAGAAAGCAATTTTATTTGGTCATTCAGAAGGTGGTTCAGTTTCTGCATTATTTGCGGCCACCTATCCAAATCGGACTATAGCATTAATTACGTTTGGGGTATTTGCGAAGCGTGAATATTCGCCAGATTATCCTTGGGCACCTACGGATGAAGAACGACAAGAGGTTTATGATATGATAGAAAATTATTGGGGCGGTGGTGACATGAATTTGGCTTCTTTGGCACCATCAAAAGCAGAGGATAAAGTATTTATGACTTGGTTGGCTACTTATTTTCGTTCGGGGGCAAGTCCTAGTGCAGCCTTGGTCTTAACGCAGATGAATTCGAAAATAAATATCATTAACGTTTTGTCTTCTATCAATGTACCTACCTTGATGATGCAACGAGTAAATGATATTGATGTAAAAATAGAAGAGGGGAGATTTATTGCAAAACGAATCAAAGATGCAACTTTTGTGGAATTTGATGGTGACGACCACTTATTTTGGGCAGGTAATACGAAAGAGGTTTTGGATGAAATGATTACGTTTATCAAAGAACTAAAACCTACCCAAGAATCTAAGCAACAACAACTAAGGACAATTATGATTGCAGCGGTCTCTTCAAATTTATTATATCCTCCAAACAACTCCTTAGTTTCTATCAATCAGGAACAAGTCAACCAACAGTTTATTCAAAAATATAGAGGTATCCTTCATCAGATGAAAGATAATATCTGTATTGCCACCTTCGAAGGCCCGAGTAAAGCGGTGCATTGTTGTATTGATTTTCAAAATGCGATGCAAGCTATAAACATGAATTTAACAGTAGGTATCCATGTCGGGGAATGTGTAATTGTGGCTGGTGAAATGGTGGAAACAACTAGTATAAGTAAAGCTAAAGAAATCCAAGGCCTCGCTCAAACTAATCAGATTTTAGTGACACAAACCGTAAAAGGATTGTTAGTAGATGCAGGTTTGAAATTTTCTAAAATAAATAACAATGATTTTGTAAGTTTGTTACCTCCCTTATTTGTGGTAGAAGATCGGTACTCAGAACCATTATTGAGATCAATGCTAAATATTAAAAATACCCAAGAAAATGGTTTTTTATTGGAAAGGGTATTAGAATGTATTGATAAAAATTTGAGTAATGAATATTTCAATGTAGAATTGCTTTGCCGTGAGATAGGTCTCAGTGAGCGACAACTACAACGCAAACTCAAAGCCATCACTATAAAGTCTCCCAATCAAATAATTCGTTCGATTCGGCTTCATCGAGCTAAAGAATTACTACTTAAAAAATCAAAGAGCATTGCAGAAGTTGCCTTTCAAACGGGTTTCTCTAACCCTTCCTATTTTTCCAAATGTTTTAAGAAAGAGTTTAATATTACTCCTTCAGAACTAATTCAATAAAATTTCTCCTATTGAAAGTCTGTTGCTATTGTCGGTTCTGTACTAATCTAATAGATTTTGTACTAGTTGAATTGTCGGATTTTTTATCATGATTGTCGGATCCTTTCTAACCTGTTTTACTTAGACTCCCTTACCTTTGTATAAAATTACTTGAAGTCAAAATGTGAGATTTCTGTTTTTTTAGTATGGTTATTCTTTTCAACTAACCTTATTTAAAATTCTTATTGCCTAAGTTTTATGGGCGCTCCAATCACTGTTAGACAAGCACAAAACGAAAATTTATGGGATGTTTTTTTTATTTCTATTGACCACATTAGAAATGACTTAAAGGATTGATTTATATCCTACAATAAAAATACATAAAAGACCTATATTCCTGCTAAACATTTTAGAAAGACTCAATAATTAATGAATGCTTAGTCCTTTAAAAACTGAAGAGAACAAAATTTATCTTAAAGTCATTTCAACACATCGGTAGTTTTGTCTAAAAACTGATTCAACATTATCATCAAACGGACCAGTAATGGTCTACATTTTCATCCTAGGTAACAAGACTTCAATGGTCTTTTGTTGCCCCTCTATTTTAGTGCATAATCTTTACCTTAATTAATCATAAACAATTTAACTAAAATTTTTACAATGAAGAAACTACTACTTTTTTTAAAACTCAATACTTTGATACCTAAAATAGTATTGATGCTATTTTTATTTAAATTATGTACTATTCAACATACGGTGGCGCAGATTACTTGTCCCCCAAATATTACGGTAGAATGTGGAGACCCTATTGATCCAACTGCAACAGGTTTTGCTACTAATGCAAATGGAGCAGTGGTGACTTTTGTAGACCTTTCTATTTCAGATTGCCCTAATACAGCTGTGATTGAGAGAGTTTGGTCATCTGTAATCCTCTCCTTTCCTTTTGTTGTTGCTTGTACTCAAACGATTACCATCGAGGATACGACTCCTCCCGAGATCCTTTGTACATCACCTAACCAGATTATCGAGTGTGGTGAGCCAATAGTATTTGGAGAAGTACCAATAGGAATGGATAGTTGTGATCCAGATCCATCAGTCATCACTTTCCTTGATACTAGTGTCCCTAGTTGTGGTGGCACGGAAGTAATTACACGAACTTGGACGGCAACAGATGCTTGTGGCAATACAGCAATTTGTAACGAAGTAATCACAATTGAAGACACTACCGCACCAGAGCTAACCTGTGCAGAATTTATAATGACTTTCAATGCTTGCCCGGATGATATATTTCCAAATGTCCCTAGTGGAGATTGGCTTCCGATACCTGCCTCAGGTATTTTCCAGACATCAGTAGGTGGAACTTTTATTACTAACATTGATATTAATGATTGTGTTACTGATAATTGTAGCGATTTTGAAGATATGGAATTCATCCTTATAAGTTCTTCGGAGGCAAATAGAATACCTGGATGTTCAGTGGATATTATCAACGAATACGGAATTAGAGATGGTTGCGAAAATGTAGCGACCAATTCAATTTTTTCCCGCAGCACTATTGAATTTGATGGTCCAGCCCCAGTAATTTCTTGCCCTGCGGACGCTACGGTAGAATGTGGAGCTGCAACTGATCCGACTGCAACAGGAATGGCTACGGCTACTACTGGTTGTGGTACGGCCACGATAACGTTCGAAGATTTATTAGAACTAGACTGTGGCAACACGGGAGTGATTAGACGTACTTGGACCGCCACGGATGCTTGTGGTAATTCAGACAGTGGTAGCACTTCTACCTGCCTTCAAATCATTACCATAGCAGATACAACCCCTCCAACCTTAATTTGTGAAGCGCAAACCTCACCGGTTGAATGTCCTGGGATACCAGTATTTGTTCCGCCAACCGCAACCGATAATTGTTCACCACCCGATGAAATAATAATTGAGTTTACAGATGTAATTTTTCAAGATACTTCAGCCGGAGCCTGCGCTACGTTTAACTTTACAACCAGAAGAACCTGGACCGCCACCGATGCCTGTGGAAACACCTCGACATGCGCAGCGACAATTGAGGTAGCCGATATGACTCCTCCTGTGATAACTTGTGCAGCCCAAATTTCACCAATTGAGTGTCCTGCCATCCCAGTATTTGTACCACCAACGGCAACCGATGCTTGTGATCCAGCTCCGGTAATAACTTTTGTTGATCTAGTAACCCCTGCTTGTGGAGGAACTTCAAGTACAACGCGAACCTGGACCGCCACTGATGCATGTGGAAACACCTCGACTTGTGCAGCGACGATCGTGGTAGAAGATACCACTCCTGCCATCGTAACCTGTACAGATTTCTTTAAAACTTTCACTAGTTGTCCAGATCCTATTTTTCCAAATACTCCTAATGGAACATGGGTTCCTGTTCCAGCAAATGGTTTGTTACCGACTGCGGTGGGAGGCTCTTTTATTCAAACCATTGATCTTAATGGATGTGTTGTTGACAATTGCAGCACGATTGGAGATTTAGAATGGACACTTGTCAGTTCTTCGGAGGCAAATAGAATACCTGGATGTTCAGTGGATATTATCAACGAAATCGGGATTAGAGATGGTTGTGGAAATGTATCTCCAACTACATTTAATACCGTTAGTACCATTGAATTTGCCGGCCCAGCTCCAGTAATTACTTGCCCAGCCGACGTTACAGTAGAATGTGGGAATCCAACTGATCCAGCTGCAACAGGAATGGCAACGGCAACTATTAGCTGTGGTATGGCGACGATAACTTTTGAAGATTTTTCTGTGTCAGGTTGTGGCAACACGGAAGTGATTAGACGTACCTGGATGGCCACGGATGCTTGTGGTAATTCGGACAGTGGTAGTATTACAACTTGTGATCAAATTATTACGGTAGCAGATACAACTCCTCCTGTGATAATGTGTGCGGCTCAAACCTCCCCAGTTGAATGTCCTGGGATGTCAGAATTTGTACCTCCGACTGCGACGGATGGTTGTGATCCATCACCAGTAATAACTTTTGTAGATGTAGTAGCGCCTGGTTGTGGAGGCACCTCAAGTACGACTCGAACGTGGACTGCGACCGATGCGTGTGGAAACACCTCGACTTGTGCAGCGACGATTGAGGTGGTAGATACGACTCCTCCTGTGATAATGTGTGCGGCTCAAACTTCCCCAGTTGAATGTCCTGGGATGCCAGAATTTGTACCTCCGACTGCGACGGATGGTTGTGATCCATCACCAGTAATAACTTTTGTAGATGTAGTAACGCCTAGTTGCGGAGGCACCTCAAGTACGACGCGGACGTGGACTGCGACCGATGCTTGTGGAAACACCTCGACTTGTGTAGCGACGATTGAGGTGGTAGATACGACTCCTCCTGTGATAATGTGTGCGGCTCAAACTTCCCCAGTTGAATGTCCTGGGATGCCAGAATTTGTACCTCCGACTGCGACGGATGGTTGTG
>CALFWZ010000224.1 GCA_937928405.1 uncultured Saprospiraceae bacterium | reverse complement strand
CCGCGACCCCGACCTTGGCAAGGTCGTGCTCTACCAGCTGAGCTACTTTCGCATTTTTTACCTTTAAATCAACCGCTTTTGGTCGCTTTTTTCTAAGGTGTCGCAAATATAATAGAATTGTGAAGAAATTGTCAAATTATTCTAATTTTTTGGACAAATTTTTTCTGACTTAATCCTGCCCATCTTAGAGCTGCATCGTATAGTCAAATTTTAGCTCGTAGTCTGATCCTAAGCTAACAATGATTAAACCTGATCCGGTGCTTTTTAGTTCCTCGTCAATTAGACTCCTTGCTTGCGAGATATTGGCTACATCTAGGTGACTAAACGGCTCATCTAACAGTAGATAATCAAACGGCTGACAAAGCGCTCGAATCAGGGCAATCCGTTGTTGTTGACCGTAGGAGAGGGTAGTGGGCGTCTGATCCAGGATATTTACCACATTCAGCCTAGCGGCCATCTGACGAATCTCGTCCATGGTCTTATGGTTCGTTAAGTCATTTTTTATTTGAATATTTTCTAAGGCAGTCAATTGCGGAAATAACCGTAAATCCTGAAAGACAATAGAGAGTTTGGCTTTCCGTAAGGCTGCCAAATCTTCCGAGTTCATTTTTCGAACTTCTGTTTCATCAATGGAAATACGTCCTTTGTAGTCTCGCCGCAGCCCATATAATAAATGCATAAAACTGCTCTTTCCTCGACCAGAGGGCGCCTTAATAAGATATCGCTGTCCCTTCCGAAAGGTACATTTACTCATCCAGACATCCGATTTTCCAATCTTTGGATGATCTAGCAACGGCACCGGACAAACTTGTTCTAAGGAAATAGACAAAGTACTATTGTATTAAATTATTAAAACCTCAACCTCAACCTCAACCTCAACCTCAACCTCAACCTCAATTTCAAAAATGAAAACTAAAGCAGCAACTAGAAAAAGGAATCATCCCCCAATCATAAAATCCGCACATCAACACATTCACAAATCCGCACATCTAAACACTTACATTATCCGCTCGTTTCGAACGCTCCCACATTACACTTTGATTATCGCCTAAATAACGGAAGAATCCTCGATATACTGCGTAATTCATGATGCAGAAATAATAAGGAACGAAAAATGCTTTGAGTTTGATCTTTTTAGTTTCGAGGATATATCCTAATACGGCCATGGTATAAAACAGTATTTGACAACCCAAAATCACTTGATAAATCGAGGAGCCACCCATCGCTAGTATGATATTAGCAATAAGGATGATCGGCAAAGCCAAAGGGGCCAGCGTCCATCGTAATACCCGATGACTGATATATTGAAAACTCAAAACGCCGTATTTAAAGATATTCAGCAAAGGAGCTAAACGAACAATCGCTTGGATACCACCTGCGGCTATTCGGATTTTACGTTTAAGCTCTTCTTTTACAGAGGCAGAAGAATGCTCAGCGGCGAAGGCATCCGGTTCGTAAACTACGCGGTAGCCTTTTTGAGCAATTCTAAGGGTCATATAAAAATCTTCTATGATCGTATCTTTTTTAACGGCCTCAAAGAGTTCGGTTCTAAGTGAAAATAATTCACCGGCTGCTCCAACTACTGATTTAAGTTCCGAATCCCATCTTTTTAGGGTAGATTCATATTTCCAATAAATCCCTTCACCGGCTGAGTTGGCTGCGTCCTTTTCACTAAGGCGAATTCGCTTCTCTCCAGCAACGGCTCCAACCTTGGGATCCTCATAGTGAC
The DNA here is from genome assembly GCA_937928405.1 of uncultured Saprospiraceae bacterium. Lineage (GTDB taxonomy): Bacteria > Bacteroidota > Bacteroidia > Chitinophagales > Saprospiraceae > JALZUU01. Next base: position 16,565 of record CALFWZ010000224.1, on the reverse strand, counting down.
GGACGATATGTCGAATCGCCATTTTATTGACAAAAGTATTTGCATCCGTATATATAACGATAGGCGTGTCTACGAAGGCCATGATTCTCTCTACCGCAGCAATCTTACCTTGGCGAGCATCTTCGTGGTATAGCCGGATTTCCACACCAGGTGGCGCTTGATAATTGCGAACAACGTCTGGTGTATCATCATCCGAACCATCCGTAACAAATAAATAATTGATTTTATCTTTCGGATAATCAAAATCTAGGCAGTTTTCGATCTTTTCTACCATATAATCCGCCTCATTATAGGCAGCCACCACGAAGGTAACGTCCGGTAAATCGGAATCATGGGTGATTTTAGGAGGCTCATAGCCCCCTTTAAAGAGTCTTTTGAGTTTAATTAGTAGAAATAAAACGATACCGTATCCTACGTAGGCGTAGAAAACGATAAAAAGACTAATCCAGAATAGAATTTTTAATGCGACCATAATGTCTGTTTATACAGCAATTGTACCCAAAATTAGGAAAATTGTTGCGAGAAAGCTTTTTTTAGAAAAAACTTATCAACAATCTGAAATTTGTGACACACTTAATCTAAGTATACCCCAAATAGGGTAATTCCTACACCAAGTGGCAATTTAACGGATTATTATGTTACTATTTATGAAAAAAATCCGTCCTAAGTGCGATTGAATTAAAGGTAAAAAGTTACTCTTTCTTCAAGTAAAATTTGGAAATTCCCACTTTTTACAAATTTTATTCTTTTTGGAATCATTACAATTATTGCGATACAAAAAATACCTACTATAGGGTATATATTTAGCACGTAAACTCCATAACTTTGTACTGTAAGATTTGAGAACATCCAGATAAACTAAAAGGCCCACCTTCAGCATTTTAATTATTTAAAATAACTGAAGTTAAAATTAGTATTTGAAGAAAAAATCATATCTTTGTAGGAGTTATCGCATGAGAATTTGATTTTAAAGCATTTGCGAGAAGTCCTGTGAACATATAAAGGGAGTATTTTTGCTTCATTCTATTCGTCCCAACTACCCTCCAGCGGAAACCCCGCAGGATAAAGTTGCAATAACCCTCTAACTTAGACTTCTCAATTCATTACAATTTTTTGGTGTTAAACCAATGGATTGTATACCCTCTGTATGTCTTCTTCCTTAATGGATGAAGTCTATTGCATAGGCTGCTTAAGTATGATTATTAGTATCATTTTACCCTCCAAATATTGAATATATTAATTCGTTTTGGAAATTGTAAAAATATGACACACAAAAATAAAATACTTGTAATTGAGGATCACGACAGCATTCGAATGCTGCTTAGCAACTTTCTAAGTAAAGATTTTGATGTAGTGACCAAAAGTGATGGCTTTGAAGGCTTAGCCTGGTTGAGCAGTGGTAATATTCCGGATTTTATACTTCTGGATTACGACATGCCCAGAATAAACGGCTTAGAATTTTTGAAGAATATCCGTCGCAGTGGCTTTTTTCAGTCAATACCAGTAATCCTAGTAACGGCTGAAGAAAACGAAGGCCTCAAAAATGAATGCCGAGAATACGGTATAACTGACTTTTTATTGAAACCCTTTAACCCCATAAAATTAAGAGAAAAAATTCAACAGGTGCTGGCATCACCATCAAAAACGACTTAATCTGCCGACTTATTGATCGAAACCCCCTAGAAAAGAATAAAAAATACAACAACTACAGGACAAGAAGACTTTACAACTTACTTACAATTTTGATCAACAAACCATGCTGACATGAACCAGAAATTTACGACAACTAACCTTACCTCCACTGACACAAAAAGCGTTCTCATCGTAGGATTTGATAACTTTTCCTACATTTTGATGAATGAGAACAACGAAGCGGACTTAGGGTACTATAAGTTCGAAAAATCTGATGATTCTTTCAAAGCCTACCGCTGGTTAGAAGCACGCATCGCAGAGAACCCGTCCTCTGAGACTGCTGTGATTTGTAGCTATAATTTTCTGCAAGAAGACAACTTCAACTTGCTAAAAAATATTCAACTTAATAAAACGCTTAAAACACTTCCTTTCCTAGTCGTTTGTGAAGAAGAAGAGTTTGACTTGGACCGTGAAATCGCCCTAAAAATGGGAATCGATGATTGTTATACGGAGCCAGTTAGATGGAACGACTTACGGGCTCGCCTCGAATTTTTATTCTCTTTTAAAGCAGATCTGATGAAAGCTGCTGGTCAGCCAGAAGAAGATATGACGATTAAAGTTCCAGTCGGTAAGCGTATTTTTGATATCGTTTTCGCTTCTGGAGTACTACTTGCTTTGGCTCCAATTCTTTTGACCATCGCCATTTTAATCCGTTTGGGTTCAAAAGGTCCAATTATCTATCGTTCTAAGCGAATTGGTCGTGGTTATCAAGAGTTTGACTTCTTGAAGTTCCGTTCTATGTGTGTCGATGCAGATGCCAAGCGGGCAGAAGTAGCCCACCTAAATAACTATGAAGGTGCTTTCCTGAAAGTAAAAAATGATCCTCGAGTAACCACTATTGGAAAATTTATCCGTAAAACTAGCTTAGATGAATTACCACAATTGTGGAACGTGATCAGAGGTGATATGTCTATCGTTGGTAATCGACCACTGCCACTTGACGAAGCAGAAGCAGTTACTAAAGATACTTGGGCACTTAGATTTGGCGCTCCGGCTGGAATCACTGGATTATGGCAGACGGTTCCTACTGGAAAAGACACCATGTCGGTAGAAGAGCGAATTGGCCTGGATATTGAATATGCTAATAAGTTCTCCTTCTTAATGGACGCACGAATCATCTCTCGCACATTGCCTGCCATGATTCAGAAAGGTGAGTAATCATTTTTACTTACGGTCATATAGCTTTAATTAGCAACATTATGTAAATTTCCTTTAAATTGTTCAAGATCTTACTAGATCTTGAACAATTTTTGTATTTATATATTCAATCACCTAACAACCGACCCAATTACTGTGTATCAACCACTAGTTTCTATAATTACCGTCAACTATAATCAGCCTGAAATGACGGTGGCCATGCTGGATTCTATCCGATCGTTGGCCTATCCCAACTTGGAAGTATTCGTAGTAGACAATGGATCAAAAGAAAATCCCATCCCTGCACTAGAAGCCCAATTTCCTGAAATTATCGGAATCAGAAGCGAAGAAAACCTAGGTTTTGCGGGTGGTAATAATTTGGCGGTCCCAAAAGCAAAAGGAGAATTACTCTTTTTTGTGAATAATGATACCGAATTAGCCGACGGGTTGATTGAAAAATTGGTGGCTTGTTTTGAGCATATTCCCAAATTGGGCGCTGTTAGCCCACTGATCATGTACTATCCTGGCCCCGAAACCAACGGTAAAAATATTATCCAATTTTTGGGGGCTACAGAAGTCAATTCCTTTACCGCCCGAAATGAAACCCTAGCAGTCGGAGAGGAAAACAAAGGGCAGTACGCCGAAAAACCTGCTTTCGCTTCGCCTTATGCCCACGGCGCGGCCATGATGGTCCCTGCCAAGGTCGTCGAAGCGGTTGGTCCGATGTCTAATCTTTTCTTTTTATATTATGAAGAGCTGGACTGGTGCGATCGTATCCGAGCTAAAGGCTATAAAGTATATGTGGAACCCAAAGCAGAAATCTTCCATAAAGAATCGGTCTCGACTGGAAAGATGAGTCCATTAAAAACCTATTATTTAAATCGTAACCGGATTTACTTCATGCGTCGCAATCGCAATTCCTTTGAAGTAATGGCTTTTTACTGTTTCTTGGTTATTTTTACCATCCCCAAAAATCTCCTACTATTTGCCATCAAAGGGCAATGGGATCATTTTAAAGCGTTTACAAGGGCGATTAAATGGAACTTTATTCGGGAGGATCGTAAATATAAGGAGGAAGAACGACCGGTTAACACTTTTTTTGAACACGCATAAATCTAAATACACATGGCAATCTTAGCAACCATCTTTATGATTATCAGTGCAATACTAATTTTCTTTTTAGTATTTCCATTTGTAATGGTATTGTTGTCCGGAATATTTAAGGATCGAGTAAAACCTATTAAAAAGGGAGATGCTGCGTATAAAGAAATAGACTACGGCTGCATTATCACCGCCTATAAAAATGCGGAAATTGCCAAGCCTTTAATTGAGTCTTTGGTAAGTACCCAAAAATATAACAAATTACATGTTTATTTAGTGGCAGATGATTGTGATTTGACGGGATGGGATCTTAGTCACGAAAAACTAACTGTCCTTAATCCGCAACCACCCTTAAAGCTGAAAGCAAAATCCATTATTCATGCCATTGAAAGTTTTGTTCGACCACATGAATATATCGCCGTGTTTGATGCGGATAACTTGGCGCATCCACAGTTTTTTAATGTGATTAATAAATATGTCAACAACGGTCATCGAGCCGTCCAGGGACAGCGAACTGCTAAAAACTTAGACACCGTTTATGCTTGTGCAGATGCTACCGGAGAATTTTATAAAAACTATGTTGACCGATATTTACCTTACGTGCTTGGTTCATCAGCAGTCATTTCAGGTTCCGGAATGGCAGTAGAGGCAGAATTGTATAAAAGCTATCTCGCCAGTCCTGAAATTGAACAAGGGAAGCATCAATGGAAGAAGATGTTGCAAGAGGATAAGATTTTACAAAATGTCTTACTGCGTGAAAACGAGCGAATTACTTATGCTTGGGATGCCATTGTCTTTGACGAAAAAGTTGTTTCTGGTGAGCAGGTAGAAACGCAGCGTAGCCGTTGGCTGTTTTCGTATTTTCAAAATTTACCCAATTCTTCTGGTATTCTATTAAAAGGTCTTTTTGGATTAAATTGGAATAAACTATTATTCGGAATCGTTACGATTTCTCCACCTTTATTTATTCTTTTGGGAATTAGTCTATTAGTAGGCTTCGTCGGATTGTTTATCAACTTTACTTGGGCCGTTTTACTTATAGGCGCGATCGGAATTTTTGCGTTCAACATTTTATTTACATTATATCTATCTAAAGCACCTAAACAGATTTGGTCCGCACTTTGGGGATTGCCATTGTTTGTATTAAATCAATTTAGAGGATTATTAAAAATGGGTAATCCGAATAAAAACTTTAAGCATTCGGAACATACGCGAAAAGTGTCGATTGATGAAGTAATGAAACAAGGTACGCACAAGGAGTAACTGACCGATCCCGACGAAGGAGGGTGGCGTATGGCAATACGCCAAGGGAAGGCACCACGAAATCGACGAAGGAGATTCATGAGCGAAGCGAACTAAAGCGGACGGGAGGGCTTTTTCTTTATAGAATTAGAACAATCTTCAACGGGGACATTTACATCCACATTCTAATTCCTATAATCTCTAAAATGAAACAAATCTTATTAATTGCCTCTATATTACTCAACTTACTACTCGTTTTCGTATTGGCCTATGCGGTCCACCGACTTGGTGGCCCAAACGCGATACTTTCCCGCATAAGAAATGGTGGAATAGCAGAAGCATATCAGCACCGTACTCAAATTTTAGAAAACTTGACCATCGACAGTTCCAATATCGTTTTTCTTGGAAACTCCTTGACAGAATATGGCGAATGGGGCGAGTTTTTTAATAATAACAATATACGCAATCGAGGCATCGCCGGAGAATTTACCGACGGCATTTTGAGACGACTTGATCCTATTACAACCGGAAAACCCAAACAGGTTTTCTTAATGATTGGGATCAATGATCTGATTTTACATCGTCCACCACATATTTTATCAAACTATAAATCGATTGTAGAACAAATCAGATCAAAAACTCCATCAACGGAATTGATCGTTCAAAGCATTCTGCCAGTCAATAATGAGGTCAAAAACACCGGCTTATCCAATGAGGACGTTTTAGTCCTAAACGCTGGAATTCAAGCAATTGCAGACGATTTTAACCTTAAATATGTAGATTTACACCAAAAATTTAAAGATCCTACGGGTAAATTAGATCCTAAATATACTTTAGACGGCATCCATCTTAACCGAGCTGGTTATGAGCTTTGGACAGGAGCTATCAATAATTTGGTATTACCCTAATCTTTTTAGCAACCTTTCCAAGCTGGGCAGGATAATTGTACCGTAAAAGTGTAGATTTGTGACCTCGTTTGGCAACATGCCACGACGAGGTTCGTAATTAAGGTAGTCATTGTATTTCGATTGGTGTATCTAAATAACGATACCCTTAGCAGTCACCAGAAACATGATTTTTAATAGTATTGCTTTTTTTGTTTTTATAGGAATCTTTTTTCCACTTTACTTCTCACTCAAAGGACGAGCAAGACTCTTTCTATGTTTGATCGCTAGTTATTTTTTCTACGGATGGTGGGACGAACGGTTTTTAACCTTAGTGGCCTTTTCTACCTGTATTGATTATTTCGTTGGACTCAAATTAGATAACACCGACGATCAGCCTACCCGAAAAAAACTACTCATCGCCAGTATGGTGGTCAATCTTGGCTTCCTTGGCTTTTTCAAATACTTTAATTTCTTTATCAAGTCCTTTCAGGAAATGCTTTTGGGATTCGGCTATGATGGTTCTATGCATAGTCTAAAAATCATTTTGCCGGTCGGTATTTCGTTTTATACCTTTCAATCGATGTCTTACACGATTGATGTCTATCGAAAAGAGATCGCCGTTGAAAAGGACTTTATTCGGTTTGCAACCTTCATTTCCTTCTTTCCGCAATTGGTAGCTGGTCCGATTGTTCGAGCCAGTGACTTTTTACCACAGTTTCAGAAAGATCGCGAGTTTTCCTGGGATAGAGTGACAGCCGGAACGGGACAAATCATCTGGGGATTCTTTAAAAAAGTGGCTGTTGCGGATTCTTTGGCGCCCTTTGTAGATCAATGTTTTGAAGCACCAGAAACTTTTGGATCCCTCCATCTTTTGATTGGCGTTATTTTTTATAGTTTCCAAATCTACTGTGATTTTTCAGGATACTCAGATATTGCCATTGGATTAGCACGGATCATGGGATTTGATTTTCCAGATAACTTTAAGAAACCCTATTTCTCTCGTAATTATAGTGAATTCTGGACCCGATGGCATATTTCCTTGTCAAGTTGGTTAAGAGATTATTTATATATTCCTTTAGGAGGAAATAGAGGAGGGACGTTTGCTTCTTGGTTTATTTTACTTGTCTTTATGATCTTAACGGTCTTCCTCACTGGTTGGTGGTGGCTGGCAGTGATCTATGTTTTAAGTTCAATTGGAACTTATTTTTACATGCAAAAAAGCGAATACAATAATAAGAATGCGTTTAATTATATGAACTTAATGAACACGATGCTACTTGGGGGCTTATGGCACGGAGCGAGTTGGGCGTTTGTTTTTTGGGGATTCTTACACGGTTCCTATCAAGTGGTACAGCGACTGGCTGGACCAATTTGGAATAAATTTTTAGATACGATTCGAACGCCGAAGTTGTTTAAAGATATATTAGCAATGGGTTTGGTTTATAGCTCGACCTGTTTTGCTTGGATTTATTTCCGTGCCCCAGATTTTGATATTGCCAGTCAAGTAATTGCTGGGATTGCCTCCTTAGAAGCTTTTAATTTTGGGTCTGTCATCAATAAGTTTTGGGTGATCAAAGGAGTAATGGTGATCGGTATTTTGCTTTTAGTAGAAATACTAGATGTACGATTTACGCTCTGGAAAGTTATTCAAACGAACCCTGCTTTTAGAGTGGTAAGTTTTGTATTATTGTTATGGGCGATTGAATTCTTCGGCTCCTTTGGTGCTAATTCCTTTATTTATTTTCAATTTTAGAAAATTGTGAAAAAATTATACTGGGTATTTATTGTCATTCTATTGTTCTTTGCCGGAGATCGACTCCTTGGTTGGGTACTGAAGCAGTTAACGGAGAAAAGCCAGTTTCGCTATTCCCGGCTCTATCAAGGTAAGGCACAGGCAGATATTCTATTAGTTGGAAATTCAAGAGGACTGATTTTTTACCAACCTCATATTGAAAAAATAACAGGTAAGAAAACCTTCAATATCAGTTATAATGGAATGCCAATGAATTTGGCAGAAGTTTTAGTGAAAGATTATCTTGAAAAATATCCAGCTCCCAAGCAAATGATTTTGGACGTTTCTATGTGTGATCGTCTTAACAAATCTTTGATTACTGGCTTTAATCTCTATACACCATATTCACCACGAATGTACGACCTCGTTCATCTGAATGATACGACGAGTGCAGTAGGTGGAAACATTTTCCATATCTATCGCTACAATAGTGAAATCTTCCAGCGGTCCATGTTCTACCTAAATAAATCAGACGAAGATTGGTTGCTTGATCGAGTCATCAACGATGCGATGGTAACACGTATTACAAACTATAAACCCGACACGATCAAAATTGTACAACGCGATACCATAAAACCCGAAGATAGGAAAGAAAGACTTTTTAAAAGCATCATTAGCAACCTAACCTTCACAAAAAATGGAGAAGTCGAATATGTAAAAGGTGTCATGGAGCATCTAGCATCTACCGTAGAATTTGCCAAAGCAAAAGGTGTTGATGTCCAATTAGTTATTAATCCATATTACCCACCTTACCTCGATAAACTCGTCAACCTCGATCAACTCAAAGCCGAAGCTGAAAAAGCCACGGGTATGAAAGTCCACGACTATTCCAACGCTGTAAAAGATCCTAAAGGCTTCGGTGATTACCAACATCTCAACAAAGCGGGTAGCCGGATTTTTCTTGATCAGCTGAAAGCAGATGGGATTCTGAAATAGTGCATTTGAGCATTAAGTTAATCGATCTTCCACGAGTTTTTTATAACTGCCTCCGATAGGAATTTCTTTCTCACCTATCTCTACATCATGCGCGGTATAAGCCGTTATTTGATGGGTATTTACGATAAATGAACGATGTATTCTCATAAAAATATTAGGTAGTTTTTTTTCAAATTCACTGATCTTGAACTTCGTCATCGTACTCGTCTCCTTCGTGTGTATGCGCACATAATCTTTGATACTTTCGATGTATAAAATATCTTCAAAATTTATTTTGATATGTTTTTTATTGGCGTTAACATAAATATGATGTAAAGTTGGAGCTTCTGGAACACTGGTGGAAATAGTAGGAGTGGGTGGTGCTGTTTTTTGTATTTGATTTTCATATTTAAGGACTGCTTTCAAAAAGCGAGTAAAGGTAATCGGCTTCACCAAATAATCCACGATGTTTAATTCAAAACTCTCTACCGCATAATCTCGATAAGCGGTGGTGAAAATTACACTTGGTGGATGCTGTAATGCTTTTACGAATTCGATACCTGTTAATACGGGCATTTGAATATCCAAGAATATTAAATCAATTTTTTCTTTTTTTAATAATTCAAAGGCGACTAATGGATTCTGAAAGGTATCTACCAATTCTAAATTAGGTACCTGTTCCACATGCCTTTTGATTAGCTTAATGGCTAGTGGTTCATCATCTATTATGAGGCATTTTATGGGCATTTTTTGTGATTTGTTTAATTGTTGAATCGTTGAGTTTTTATTCAACCTTTCAACATCCTATAATCCAATCTTTAAAATTACTAAATAATCTTCTTCTTGATCTTCGATGTTTAATTGATAACTATCAGGATAGATTAAATCTAATTGACGTCTTATATTATTGGTACCGATTCCTTGTTTTTTCAAGCCTTTGATAGATTGCGGATGCTTAGATTTGGTATTAAATATTTTAAACGTTAATTCTTTGTCGACAACTTTTAAATGGATATGAATTAATGGATTCACTAGATTTCCACTGGCCCCGTGCTTGAAAGCATTCTCAACTAAAGATAATAAAATTAGGGGAGCAATGGGGGTATTGGGATGATCGATTTCTTGGTTAAATTCTAAATCTAATTTTTTACCATACCGTAAGACTTCTAAATCCATATAGTTTTTTAATAGCTCAACTTCTTTCGCAATAGCTACTTTGGGATCGCTACATTGATACAACATATAATCTAACATTTCTGAAAGTTTTACCACTACTTCTGGAGCATCATCAGATTTTTCTAACGTCAAAGCATATAGATTATTTAAGGTATTAAACAGAAAATGTGGATGAATTTGTGCTTTTAAAAAATTTAGCTCTGCGGTTTTTTTCTCTTTTTGCAAAACTTCTAATTGGTGTTTAGATTCAAATCTTTCTTTGAAGGTTTTGATAATTAAAAAGATAAACGCAATCAAATAAACGGACGGGAAATAAACCCCCAATAAATATGGTACATCGGAAAAAATTTCAATGATAGATTCTTGTTGAAAATCTTCTCTAAAAAAAGGCTCCGCTAAATATATGACAGAAAGGCGAGCGATGGCACTTAAAAGAAAAACACTGATGGCAAAAGAAATGAAAAAGGGTAGATACTTTTTATGATAAAGTAACTTCGGTACTTGGTAATAAACTAATAAATAGCCAGCGAGGATTTGAGCAGGTAAGATAAATAGATTATGAATTAAATGACTTTGGTAGACGCCTGTATTTAAACCCGCAATTGCAGTCGTGAGAAAAAGCCACATGACCCAAAAAAAGACATGTGACAATTTTCTATTGCGTAAAATATTATCTATCCAAGTTGAATTTTCTTTCATAATAGATAGACAATTTAAGGATAATTCTCCCAATTGTTCTCAATTGTAGACGAATTGGCTTTTCCTACCGCTAAATACTTCATTCTAACAGACAAATTGGTTTTACAAGATTAAAAACTATTCATAGGTAGCAAATGGCTATTGGGCATTTTTTCGGAAATCAACTTTAAATTTCATCTACATTTAGAAGTATCAATTAATAATTTAAAATATCAAGTCATGAAAATCTTATTCACCCTTTCTTTTTTATTTATTTTTATTCAATTCAATATTGCTCAAAATTATACTTGTGAAGATTTATTAAAGGCCGTTAAAGAAAACGAATGCGAACTGGTTGAAAAAATACTACCACACGTCAATCCAAATTGTTCGTTTCGAGGAGCAGGAGAGCCTCGATCACCGCTAGGTGCGGCTGCTCAAATTGGTAATATGGATATGATAGAAGTTTTATTGAAAAACAAAGCAAAAGTTAAGTATGTAGGAAAAGGAGATGCCAGTGCTTTGATGATTGCTGCAGCTAATGGTCATCTAGCCGTGGTGAAAATCCTACATCAAAAAGGGGCAAAGATAAATCGTAAAATTCGTGGGAATGGAAATGCCTTACTCGTAGCTGCAAAAAATGGCCATCTTGCTATCTGTCAATATTTAATTGATCATGGTGCAAAAGTAAATGCTACAGTAGATGGAGATGGATCAGCCCTTATTATGGCGACCGCCAATGACCATTATCATGTTGCCAAATTATTATTAGAAAATGGGGCAGATCCAAGCTTAGGTGTTGATAGAGATGGTAGTCCTTTGATGCACGCTGCTAGAAATGGTAACCCAAAGATCTTAAAATTATTGACTGCGTATAAAAGTATTGATGTAAATAAATCTGTAGACGGAGATGGTTCTCCATTAATTCAAGCAGTGAATAGTGGTGAGTTAATCATGGTTGAAATTTTAGTGGCAAAGGGAGCAGATGTGAATTTAGGTGTTTATGGAGATGGTAATCCTTTAATTGCTGCTGCTAAAAAAGGAGATATAGACATCGCTCAATTTCTGGTTGCCAAAGGAGCAGATGTAAATGCCCACGAAAAAGGAGATGAAACACCTTTAATTCAGGCATCTTGGAATGGACATTTGGACTTGGTGAAATTTTTAGTGGAGGAAGGTGCTGATGTTAACAAATCAGTAAGAGAAGGAAATTTTATTAGCGCAGAATTAAGGTCACCCTTAATCATGGCAAAGAAAAATGGACATCAAGAAGTAATCGATTATTTGATTAGTAAAGGAGCAAAATAATTTCTTGCTTAATATGAGTCATCTCAATTTTTTTTCTTTAGAAATATATTGTGAGCTTGCTGGTTTGCCTGTTTGCCCTCTTTTACGTAAAAAGAGGGCAAACTAGCTAAAAGCCAACTGGTAAACCAGTAAAAAAACACTGCGATTAAGTCCAAGTCATCAGATTAAATGATGATGGCGAAATTCGGGACGACTGATGTTAATAGATCATCTATCTCATTAATTTCAAGCCACTATCCCTGTTCCTCTTGTACAAGAAAAATATATTCCCTACCTTCATGATAAACATTTACCACTTCAAAATATTCCTATCGTGAAAAAAATAGACCGGAGAAATTTTATTCGTAAAACCACTTTATCCGGAGCAGCCGTTGTCACTGGATCTGTCTTGCCGGGTTGTAAGTCTACACAGAAAATACCAGTATCTGAAGGTACCTATATGGGAGACTTTGCAGCACCCAAACTGAGCACCGTCCGTGCGGCCTTTATCGGCGTCGGTAATCGAGGAGGGGACCACCTTAAATTTTTAGCTTCGCTCGATGGAACCGAAGTGGTGGCTATTAGTGATCTTTATGAAGACAACGTCCGAAAGTGGGCAGCGGTCGCTCAGCAAACTGGAACTGGAAATCGTCACCAAGATATCGGTTTGTATTATGGGGGAGAAGATAAATGGAAGTTAATGCTTCGGGAAGTAAAACCGGATGTGGTCTTTATTGCCACCAATTGGATCAACCACGCGCCGATGGCCATCGAAGCTATGGAACAAGGCGCACATGCTTTTGTGGAAGTACCCATCGCTGTTACTTTAGAAGAAATGTGGGCGATCGTCAACACTTCTGAAAAAACAAAAAAGCATTGTATGATGATGGAAAATGTCAATTACGGAAGAGCTGAATTGATGTTCTTAAATATGTGCCGACAAGGAGTAGTCGGTGAACTCCTACATGCTGAAGCAGCTTATATTCACGAGCTGCGCTGGCAGATGGAAGAACAGGAAAGAGGGACCGGTTCTTGGCGGACTGGCCACTATGCTCGTCGCAACGGAAACCTTTACCCAACGCACGGTCTCGGTCCGGTAGCTCAATACATGAACCTTGCCCGCACCGAAGACAACTTTAATACCTTGGTTTCTTTTTCTTCACCTGCGCTTGGTCGTCAAGCTTACGCAAAAAAGAAATACGCTGCGGATCATAAATGGAATCAATTGGATTATAAAGGAGGAGACATGAATACGTCCATTATAAAAACAGCACTCGGTCGAACCATTATGATTCAATGGGACGAGACCAGCCCTCGACCTTATTCCCGCCTCAATCTACTGCAAGGCACCAAAGGAACTTTAGCTGGATTTCCTACTCGAGTAGCTTTAGAAGGAGGTGTTCCAGGTGCCACGAAGGATCATCATGCTTGGGTGCAAGGAGAAAAACTAGATATGCTCTACGAAAAATATGATCACCCATTGTATAAAAAACTCAATCAAAAAACAAAAGAAAGTGGACACGGAGGAATGGATGGAATTATGATGTACCGGATTGTGGAGTGTCTTCAAAAAGGTTTGCCGCTCGATCAGAACGTATATGAAGGATGTCTTTGGAGTGCCGTGGCACCATTGAGTGAAGCGTCCGTTGCACAAGGTGGAGCACCACAACCTTTTCCAGATTTTACCAGAGGAAAATGGGAAATGACAAAGCCGCTGAGTATTGTTGGATAATTTTTTAAAACAATTTTAACGATAGAAGTTATTAAATAAATGAAGTATATTTTATTAATGCTTTTGTTGGGAATGGGGTTGTTTCACGCTTCGCCGAAGCGTTATGTTAAGGTAACGGGGACGTTTTTTCTAGTTAATGAAAACAATAGATTTGGGTATATAAATGAAGATGGAAAAGAAGTGATAAAAATCATGTATAGATCCGCTGGAGAATTTTCAGAAGGTTTGGCTAATGTAAGAATTGATGGAACGCATGGGTATATAAACAAACTTGGGAAGATGGTGATCGCACCTCAATTTGATTTTGCGAATCCATTTAAGTGGGGGGTAGCAAAAGTACTTAAAGAGGGTACTCCCTTTTATATCAATAGACAAGGAAAAGAAATAGCAGCGTATAATGTTTATACCGACATCAAACCAATAGATGAAAAACGAGCCGTCGTCGAAACGCAATCCAACAAATTTGGGTGTATAGATAAAAGCGGAAACCTGATCATAGATACTGTCTATAGTTCAATTTATTTTTATGGAGAAGGACTAGCCATCGCTCGTCATCTTAGTATTTCAAAATCTGAGAGGGGAGAAGTAGGTGTCATTGATAAGGCCGGAAATGTGGTTATTCCTTTTGGCCAATATCACGATATACGGACGTTTGGAAACAGACATTTTAAAGTGAACTATAGTAATGATAAAGGAGAAAGGCTGACTGCCATCACCGATAAGAAGGGGAAGATGGTTTTTGAAATAGAGGGTAAAAATAACTGGTATATTTCGGGTCTACCTTACTGTGGTTTAATGAAATTGAATTTTTATAAACAATGGAAATCAGATTCTTTAGGAGGCCTCATGACTTCGAATGCTCATGAAGGTTTTATGAATTTAAAGGGAGAACTGATCATCAATGATAGCAGCTACCAAAGAGTGAGTAATTTTTCTTTTAATCGTGCCATCGTTAAAGATAATGCAAGGAATCAATTTCTGATAAAAACGAATGGAGGAAAAATTGAATCAGATTCTATAGATAAGATTCATAGTCATCAATTTATCAATGGATTGGCGATAGCTTCTTATCAAAAGCGATCTGGAATCATAGATACGAATGGCGTCTATATTATTAAACCAACTTTTAAGGGGATTTCTGGATTGTATGATGGGTATTTTGCTTTTTACCAGGAAGGATTTTATGGTATTAAAGATTTTGAAGGAAATACAATCGTGGAGCCAATTATGAAAAGCTTTGATCGAAATGGCTTTAAAGATGGCTTACTAAAATCAGTGATTGATAAGCGAACGGCCTATGTGAATAAGCAGGGTAAAGTTGTCTGGAAGTCTTCTACCTATGCCAACTACAAATACTTTCAAAGAAATATCGACTATAGAAAAAATTCCGACTATAATGTTTATAAAAATAAAAATTTCCATAAAAATAACAATGAGAAATTTTATTCAAAAGAAATAAAAGACAATAACAGATTTCCAAAGGATGCTTTGTCGGTGGTAGTAGAGAAAATTAGTCTGATTGATAAAATTAAAAATAGAAATTACAGAAAGGCAAGGTCCTATTTTGTCCATGTTTCAAATAGATTAAATACAGGGATTGAATTTACTGGACTGAATGGAAGAATTGAAATGAAAGTACAAGCAAAAGATAAAAAAGGAAGATGGCGGGATATTGAAAAAAGATTGTCAGGTGGATTTTGTGGTCATAGTATTTATAGGGGATACTTAAAATCAAATCAATATTGGACTTTTATGACCCCAAAATATCAAGGAGATTTTAAAACTACTTTAAGAATCGCACTGAAATATCTTGATCCAGCGAAAAAAGATAATAAATTTAGAAAATGGGATACTATTACCGTTTATAGTAATGAATACCCTGGAAGCGTTAATCCTGCTCAGTTTTGGAGGTGATAATCATTTCTATTCATACACAAAAATTGAAACTTAACTATCTTTTCGGAATCCTGCTTTTTCTAAGTTGCTGGTCTTGCCAGAATGCTAAACCTGAAGGTAAAAGCGACCAAGTAACCAAAACTATTTCAACTGATTTAGACTTTGACCATTTTAATATTTGGGTTGAAAATCCAATATTGGCAAAAGAAAAATTAATTGATATTGGATTTACTGCTGTTTCAGATTCTCTTTCGGATATTCATAAAGGACAAGGGACTACTGGAAGATATTTTCATTTTTTGAATAGTTATCTTGAGCTGATCTTTGTTTATGATCAAAAGGAATTAGAAGAAAATAATAGAATAAATAAGGAGTTAGATTTTACGGAAAGAGCAAATTTTGCAGAGAATGGCGCTTTACCATTCAGTATTGCGTTAAAACTTAAGGATTATGATATTGAGAAAATTCCATTCGAAAAAATCCGGTATCATCAAGATTGGATGGATAAAGGATTAAGTATTTACACTGCTAAAAATTCTAAAAAATATTTAAGGGAACCTTCGATTTTTGTGGTCTATCCTGAACTTGAGTCTACTCAGTTTAATACCTTAGCCGATGTGGAAAATATTCCCGACGAATATGCTTTTGCCAGAGCGTTTTATAAACATCCAAATGGGGTGAAAAAACTGACAAAAATTATCATTACCTCAACAGATTTAAATCTAAATACTGCTACCATGCAAACAGTAAATAGCATCGAAAATCTGACCGTTAGAAATGGAACTGAATATCTGATGGAACTCTATTTTGATAATAGTATGCAAGGTAAATCATTTGACCTACGACCAGAATTGCCATTGAAAGTATATTTGTGATAAAGTTCGAAGACCTTGTATTGGACCAGTATAGGTTGTCACCAAAATACGTAAAATTGTGACAAGACCAAAGAAGCGGACTCGGCAATACAACCGTTATCCGGTCCATTTAAAAAGAAAAATTGCTAAAGAATATTTATCAGGAGTTGCAAGTT
>CALFWZ010000223.1 GCA_937928405.1 uncultured Saprospiraceae bacterium | reverse complement strand
CCACCTAGTGGAGAATATCCTAGTGCACCAAGATTAGCTCTAACAAAAATATTGATATAACCATTCCACTGAGAAGCGTTATCACCATTAGTTTGATTAATGGTTACGGCAGGGTCTCCATTATTTAGATTGAAACCGGATGGGTGACCTTGCGTTGGTAAACAAAATTCTACACAAGCATCTCCATTACTGATTCCTGGAAAAGAACTGGATGCGTTGTTATCCCAGTTGGTAATATCACTGTTGGTTCCTTGGAAATCTGCATTGAGTACCATGATTTGTGAAATGGCTAGTTGACGTAAACAAGCAACATCGGGATTGCTAATTCCTTGGAAGTGAACTGCGATTGGTAAGGTGACAGGATCGTTACAAAGTACACTTCGCTCAGCAGCGTAACCTGCTAGTCGAGCAAGTTTTTCCTGGTGGGCTTTTCGATAGTCAGGATCGGCCATTAGCCGACTTGCGTGTTCTTCCATACCACAAGTACGATCTTCTCCTTGCAACGGAGAATTATCATCTGCTTCTAAAAGCGCAGTTTCTGGTACATCGTTAGGAGTAATTGTCTCGTCTTCGTTACAAGAATAGAGACAAAGTAAAAGGGATAAAAGGCTTAGACAAAAAATTAAATTTTTCATGTTATTTTTTTAATAATTTTTAATTTAAAGGGAGTAGTATCGGCTTATGCAGTAGTGTGACCAGGATGATAGTAAATATATTTCTGGCTGTTAGAATAAGGACAGATGTCTTATTCTTGGTCAGTGAGAACAAGTAGTATTGTAGGAAAAATTTAAGTTTCTTTTTTTTACACCCTCTAAGTTCCAAGGTGTTGATGCTTACCAATTTTAAATTGTTTGCGCAATGGGTTCTGCAACCAACTGCCTGCTTTAAGTGCTCGGACAGTGGGGTCTTGTCGGATTTTATTTCTCAGATCTACGAGATACGGTCGATTGTACATGGCTTTGATTTTCTGATCAGCAATGGTATTTCCTCGAGGTGCTTCTTCGGTCGTAATGAAAAATGCAAAAACCTCAGCAACATCTTCTCCTGGATTAGTGGCAGCGTAGTCACTAGAAAATCGTTCTCGATACTTTTCATAAAACCCATGAAGTTCTCCTTCGTTGAGTTGTTGAAATTCTTCATAAATATCTGCCCAACCAATTTGAAAATTTTGGTAAATAAATGAATTCGTTGTCGGGCATCCTTCTTGAGTTTCGAATGTATTGCAGTTTGAGTAATCAGTTTTTATTTCACCTTCGTTGAGGGTGAGCACATGACCATATTCGTGAATAACTACGTAAGTGAAAAAATCTTTAAAATCAATCTGTTCTAAATTGTTTGCGGCATCTATAGCGAGCGCAAATTTCCAGCGACTTAAATCTCCATCATTGATGGGAGCAACATATCCTAGCAACTCGTTTTCTCCGTGAAAGACTTCGAATTCAACCAATCTTCCTCGAAACTCATATGGTAGTAAACGTGTAACAAGCTCCCACATAGCAAGATGCTTAGCGTAATCTTGCTGAAAAATTTGGTACTTGGGAGCAATACTGTGATCTTTTATTTTGTCAATATTGTCTCCATTAATGCGGTAGGTAGTAAGAACGGCTTCTCCATCGTTTCCGTGATCATGATCGTTAGAAGAATGATCGTTGTCCGTATCATTTGAGTTAGGATCATCTTCTACAAAAGATCCAGTTTCTGGATCAAGATCTTCAAAATAATCTGCTTGTTGGCAAGCACTGACGAAAAGTGCAATCGTGATAAATATCCAAAACTTGTTTTTCATAATGAGTGATTTTATGACCGACGAATAGTATCAGTAGTATCGTCAATCGGGTCAATAAATGGGAAGTTGATTAAATAACTTCTAAACAAGTAAGGTTTTTTTCGATAAGCTATTTTTAATTTTAAAATTCTATCATCGATCATGACGTCGATGTTTTCTATAGAACAAATATAGGGGCGTTTTTTGATGAAATATCTCATTTTATACCAAAGGACTTGGTTTAATATACTTTTGTAGGGTTTTATTATACTTTTGATTAGCGAGGGTGGGGTAGAATGCCCTATTTTTGTGGTAATAACTGAACAATGCCCTGTTTATCGGAATTGACAGCCTAATAAATAACTACATGCGACAGAATAAACTATTGGATTTAATCTTAAACAATCGCTACCGGATTTGGTGGCATGTGTTGTTTTGGATCATGATGTACTTGGATGATTTTCTGTCTCTGTTTGGACTGACCGCTAGTTATGAGCCAGATGTGATGAAGTTTGTAGCTTTCGGAATTATGCTGGACATGATGATGGTATATGTAAATTTTTATGTATTAATCCCAAAATTCTTCTTAAAAGGAAAATACCTTGAATACGCACTATTAACTTTATTGACCTTAATAATTAATATTGGTTTGGTCTCTATAGATGAGTATGCCAATATTGGGATGGAATTCGATGATGGTACACATTTGACGTTCTTGGATATTGTTATTCTTCCTTTTGTACTGACCATGACTTTGTTGGGGACAGCCGTTGCCATCAAATTATTCAAAGGTTATGTAGCCGATCAACGTTATATTTCTGATCTTAAATCTGCCAATCTAGAGACGGAGCTTGCTTATTTGAAAGATCAAATCAATCCGCATTCTCTTTTTAATGCTTTAAATAATATCTACGTACAATCACAGATTCGCCCAGCAGAAGCCTCAGAAAGTATTTTATTACTATCTGAATTATTGCGATATCAATTATATGATTGTGCGAAAGAAAAAGTCTATCTAAAAGATGAAATTAACTATCTCAATACCTATTTGAAATTAGATGCGCTCAGAAAAAATAAAGCGAAAATTGATTTTAAGATCAATGGAGTTCCAGATCGACATATGGTGGCACCATTTTTATTTATTCCCTTTATTGAGAATGCCGTTAAACATGGTATGAGTACAGATAATGAATCAGAGATTTTGATCCAACTGGATTTGTTGGAAGATGAAATTCAATTTCTTGTCCAAAATACGATTCCAAAAACAAAAAACAAAGTTGTACAGGGCGGCATCGGACTAAAAAACGTACAACGCCGATTGGAACTTTTATATCCTAATCGTCATCAACTAACCATATCAGATACGGGAGAAATCTACGAAGTACGATTGGTTTTACAACCGAATAAAATATGAATGCGATCATCATCGACGACGAACCCTTGGCTCGAGAAGGACTTGAACTTTACGTTAATCAACTGCCGAATTTAACGCTGGTGGGGCAATTTGCTAATGCCTTGGCGGCAAACGATCTGATCGCAAAAAATCAGGCAGATTTGATCTTGCTCGATATCGAAATGTCTGGTATCAATGGAATGGATTTTATCCGAACCTTAAAAAAACAACCGATGATCATCATGACCACGGCGTATCCAGAATATGCGGTAGAAGGCTTTGAACTGGACGTGATCGATTACCTCATCAAGCCTATTCGATTAGAGCGATTTATCAAAGCGGTCAATAAAGCACAAGAAATTTTTAGCTTAAAGAATAATGCTCCCGCCGCTATTGAAGCCATCGAATCAGACTTTATTTACATCAAATCGGAACGAAAGTTTGTTCGCCTATTTTACAAAGATATTCTGTATATCAAAGGAATGAAAGATTACGTAATGATTTTTACGAAGGACCAAAAAAAAATGATGACCGCCATGAATCTAGGCACCATCACCAAACAATTACCACCCGAAATTTTCGTACGTGTCAGCAAATCCCATCTTATTAATATCAATTTTATCGATGCGGTGGAAATAGATTTAATCCAGTTAGCCGGAGAAGAAATTCCGCTCGGAAGAACCTACAAAGAACATTTTGTAGAGAATTATATTAAAAAGAATCTAATTGGGCGATAGGGGTGGTAGGTAAAATGGGAAATTACAAACTCCCCAATTGTTCAGTAGGTTTTTCAGATCCCTCGATTGCCTGCTTGGCATTTTTTACAGGAAAATTTTTAAAAGCAATTTTATCCAGCTGTCCTTTAATTTCCGCTTTGACAATATTGAAACGAGGAATATCGGCGTCCGGCATCGGATCGGGGGGAGGAAGATTTTCTTTCAGATGATTAACTTGTTTGCCATTTTTCCAAAAACGGAAACAAACGTGTGGACCGTTGGCAAGACCCGTTTGTCCTACGTAACCAATGGTTTGTCCTTGCTTTACATGCGTACCTACATTCACGCCTGTCGCAAATCTAGACATATGTAAATATTGAGTTTGGTATACATCATCGTGCTTGATCTTAACATAGTTTCCATTACCACGGGTTCGACTCCGTTTGGTTACTAGACCATCGGCTACTGCGTAAATTGGCGTCCCAGTTGGCGCAGCATAATCAGTTCCAAAGTGGGGACGTGTTCGGCGCAAGACAGGATGAAAACGACGTAAGTTATAGCGAGAACTAATACGACTGTATTTAACGGGGGCCTTTAAAAAAGCTTTTTCCATCGAACGAGCCTCTAGATCATAAAAACCACTATGTTTTTCGTTTTCAAAGCGAATCGCATAATATTCATTATCTACATTCTTATAATAGGCACCAAGAATTTTTCCGATACCAACCGGCTGCCCATCGATAGATCGTTCTTCATAAACGAGTTTGAAGCGGTCATCTTTTTGGATGTGATGGAAATCAATTGACCAAGCCAAAGCATCTTCCATGCTAGCTGCCAGCTCAAAACTCATTCCATTGTCAGTCATGGCATTCCATAAAGAGGATTGAATAATTCCGGCACCGGTCTTTATGGTGGTGCTGACGGGACGTTCAATCTTGTTAGCCGTTTTGTTTTGAAGGTCGAATATTACATAACTGAATACGCTTGGCTCGTAAATAAAGTACTGGGCAGCCTGGCTGGTATCTGATGCTAGAATGGTGTACGGTCGGTTGGCACGTAAGCCACGGACATCAAAACTGTCTTTGGTCATACGAGCTAATTCGTCGATATCGGTAAAAGACACCTTATGACGAAGCAGAATGTCGGCGAGGAATTCATTATTTTGAATAGTATCGCGGGTTACCTGAAACGTATCAAGGACAAATCCGTACTGAATATTGGGTTGGGGAATAGGAAAGGCGGCGAGTGTTTGAAACTTTGCCTTAGAAGCTATTTTTTGGTTACCATTTAGAGTAAGTAAAATAATACTAAAACCAACAATTGCTAGTCCTAGTATTATTCTACTTTTTCTAAACTTACTCTTTTGTATCAGCGTGGCCATAATGCTGGTCACTTCTTCACTTAATTTCACACTTTATAGGATTACGGCTAATTAAAGGGTTATAAACACTTGAAAATCAGTAAAATATACTATAAGCTTCCATAAAACGATCAACGTTGAGCAAGCTTATGTACGGTCATGGGATAATTAATTAAATGTTGTGTAGCAGTCGTAATTTTCGTTTTAAAAGAGATGCCACAAAGATAATATTAAATTTCATAATTCTACAATAAATAATAGGTTTTAGGTAATTTTTACAACAAGGGTCGCTTTAGGCTTTGAAATTACTTAATTTTACATACGAGATAAAAAGATAATATTTATTGTCTTAAGTACACTTACTCTCTAACCATCCAAATTAAATTATAACTAAAAAATTATGTTTAAAAAAGAACTTAAAAATTTACAGCCAGCTGCTTTAGTGGAGCGGACGATCCGTAATGGACAGGGCAAGTTAAGTAGCTCTGGAGCACTTGTGGTCAATACAGGTAAATTCACCGGACGTTCTCCAAAAGATCGTTTTATTGTGGAAGATGACATCACATCACAACGGGTTGACTGGGGAGATATCAACATTCCAATCGCTTCAGAAAGTTTTCATCAATTATATGATAAAATGAAGACCTACGCTTCTAAGCTAGACGAAGTTTATGTTAGAGATGCCTATGCCTGTGCCAATCCAAAATACCGACTCAATGTTCGGGTATATAGTGAATATCCCTGGCAAAACATGTTTGTATATAATATGTTCCTGCGATTAACAGAAAAAGAAAGAGCGGTATTTACACCTGACTGGGAAGTATACGCTTTTCCTGGGGTTACGGCTGATCCTGCCAAACATGGTACCCGACAAGAGAACTTTTCTATCGTCAACTTTACAGAAAAGAAGATCATCATTGGAGGAACTGCGTACACAGGAGAAATCAAAAAAGGCATCTTCTCTGTATTGAATTTTATTCTACCAGTTGAAAGAAATGTTTTATCTATGCACTGTTCGGCCAATACCGGCGCAAGTGGAGATACGGCATTATTTTTCGGGTTATCCGGTACGGGAAAAACCACCTTATCAAACGATCCAGAACGTCGGTTAATTGGTGATGATGAGCATGGTTGGTCTAAAGAGTCTGTTTTCAACTTCGAAGGCGGTTGCTACGCAAAAACGATTGACTTATCTCCTACAAAAGAACCACAGATTTATGGAGCGATTAAGTTTGGTGCCTTATTAGAAAATATTGGTTTTGAAGAAGATGGTTGTACGGCTAATTATGCCGATACGTCGATCACGCAAAATACCCGAGTAAGTTATCCGATTTATCATATTGATAATATCATGTTTAAATCGCGAGGAGATTTACCTGAAAATATCTTCTTTTTGACTTGTGATGCTTTTGGCGTACTGCCTCCGATTAGTAAGTTGACACCAGATCAGGCGATGTATCACTTTATCAGTGGATATACGGCTAAGATCGCCGGAACGGAAGAAGGTATTAACGAACCTCAGGTAACTTTCTCTGCTTGTTTTGGGGCACCATTTTTACCACTCCATCCCGCAGAATACGCTGAGATGTTGGGGGATAAAATCGAAAAAGGTAGTCGTCGTGGAGATGGTGAAATTAACGTATGGTTGGTAAACACTGGTTGGACCGGGGGTAAATATGGCGATGGAAATAGAATTGAATTGTCCTATACCCGAGCGATGATTAAAGCTGCTTTAACAGGTGTCTTAAACAAAGTAGACTACCAACGCCATCCTATCTTTCAGTTGGAGATGCCTAAGTCTTGTCCGGATGTACCTAATGCCGTACTCAATCCACGAGATACTTGGCGCAACGAACAGGAGTACGACCAAGTAGCCAATGACTTGGCTCGTCGTTTCGAAGAGAACTTTAAAAAGTATAGCGATAAAGCATCAGATGCAATTATTGGCGCAGGGCCAGTAGTGGCCAGTTAGATGGCAAGAACCTTAAAATTAGGAAGAAGAGCTGCTCTAAGAGATTTAGAGTGGCTCTTTTTTTTAAGGCTATTTTGTAATAAACAACAATGAAATTTTACTAACTTGCACTAAGAATTGGAGGGAAATAAATAACATCCCATTTTCTGAAATTACACTATTCGCACAATTAAACCTATTCAGTACTTTATTGACTTTGTCAATTATCTAACCATTTTGTCAATTAAGTTGGACAAACTTACTTGTGTATTAACAAAACTAAACATGAAGAATCTTTCAAAATATTTAAAATACTGCTTTTTATTCGCCATAACTATATGCTGTTGTAACAGCAGTTTTGCTCAAAATTCTACTTGTGCTACAGCTGCACCATTGATATTGGATTTTAATTGTATGGGAGTATCAGGCGGTCTTAATTCAGGTGACCCAACGGGGAATGACGATACTGATGGGAATGTTTGTAGTTCAAGCTATTCACAAGGAGATGATTATATTTTTGAGTATACGGCTACGACTAATGATAGTTTACGATTAGATCTTTTTGCAACCGATATTTGGACAGGTATAATGGTAACGGCAGGTTGTCCCACTACTGGAACATGTTTTGCTAGCTCGCTCTCTAGTGCTGAAAATGAGTCTTTATTGACACCACCTATGACGATAGGTGTAACGTACTATATCCATATATCTACTTTTTTACCGCCCCAAAGTGCTGGTCAATTTTGCCTAAACGCTTCTCTTGCATCTTGTTATATCGCCACCACAGCAGTAGTAGACTTTACGAATTGTCCTGATGGTCTGATTTTAGCTTCCTTTGATCTAACGGATATGGGATCTTCTAATTCGATAACGGTGACTAATGATGCAGGCGGAATAAATCCAGCTCCTATCACGGCCCCCGGAACCTATACAATTACTGGAATTTCTCCATTTGAAGGTGGAATTATCAACATCACTTTGACACCAGATGATAACGATTCCGCTATGAATTGTCCACAAATACTTACAACTAGTATTGAATGTCCTCCACAGGGAGCATCCTGTCAGACAGCTATGCCATTAATATTGGACTCAAATTGTAATGGAACAATAGGAGGTTCTAATTCAGGTGATCCAACAGGGAATAATTTGGTAGATAGGAATGTTTGTAGTACCTTATATTCACAAGGAGATGATTATATTTATGAGTATACTGCAACTAGTGATTTTCCATTATTCTTAGATCTTTTTGCTACCAATGTTTGTACTGGTATTTTGGTGACAGAGGGTTGTCCTACCACTGGAACCTGTTTTGCTAGATCAACTTCTAGCAGCACCAATGAATTTTTAGAGACTCCTCCGATGACGATTGGGGTAACCTATTACATTCAGATTTCTACTGATATTCCGCTGTCAAGTCCCGGCCAATTCTGTCTAAATGCTTCGGTACCGCCTTGTTATTCTGCTTTAGCTAGTGGTTTGGAAGTTGATTATACAAGTTGTCCTGATGGTCCTATATCCGTATCTTTTGATTTATTTGACATGGGATCAGCTACTACTGTTTTAATAACTAATGACGCAGGAGGAATAAATCCTCCACCTATTACAGATGTAGGTACCTATACTATTACTGATATACCACTAGTCGTAGAAGGTAGCATCGTGGTCACTTTTGAACAGGATGACGACTGTGTAAGGGTATTATGGACTGATATTGAGTGCCCTCCTCAGGGAGCAACCTGCCAAACTGCCATTCCATTAATCTTAGATACCAATTGTGTGGGAACAACAGGTGGTCTTAACTCAGGTGATCCAACTGGAAACAATTTTGTAGATTCGAATCCCTGTAGTTTTCTATACGCTGAGGGAGACGATTTTATATTTGAATATACTGCTACCAGTAATTTTCCATTAGAACTGGATCTTTTTGGAACTAATGATCGTACGGCAATACTGATGACCGAAGGTTGCCCTGATACGGGAACTTGTTTTGCCAGTTCATTCTCTAGTGCTGCAAATGAATCTTTAGTGACACCAAGGATGACGGTTGGAACCAATTATTATATACATATATCTACCAATGGTGCTTTGTCTCAAAGTGCTGGTCAATTTTGTCTAAACGCTTCTATTCCATCTTGTCTTCCTGCAATCGTTGGTAGGAACGTGGTAACTGATTATACAAGCTGTCCTTCTGATTTTCTTTCGGTATCTTTTGAAGTGCTTGATATGGGTTCTGCCACAACGCTTATGGTAAGTAATGATGTTGGAGGAGTAAATCCTCCAACAATTAATACTACAGGAGTTTATAATATTAATGAAGTGCCAGTAGATGGAGGTCCAATTACCATCACCTTGACACCAGATGATGACGACGGACCTATGAATTGTACTAGAATCTTTTCATCTGTTACAACTACAGGATGTCCACCTCCTACTGCATCCTGCCAAACGGCAGTCCCACTAGTATTGGATGCGAATTGTAATGGAACGACTGGCGGTCTTAACACAGGTGATCCAACCGGGAATAATTTCATAGCAGGAACCATTTGTACTCCATGGGCTGCAAGTGGAGATGATTATATTTATGAGTATACCGCCACTAGTAATTTCCCATTAGAGTTAGAACTTTTTGCGACCAATGATGATGGAGCTTATATGAATATTACCGAAGGTTGTCCGACTACTGGAACTTGTGTTCTCAGTTCAACTTTTTTAAACCGTGATGAGCCGTTTGTGACACCGCTACTGACTGTTGGGGCAACTTATTATATACATATATCTCACTTTGCAGAAGCGCGAACTACCGGCCCTTTCTGTCTAAATGCTTCTAATCCACCTTGCTATGCTGCTACCATAGATAATATTAGAAATGACTATACAAATTGTCCTGACGGTCCGCTGGTTATATCTTTTGATGTGACGGATATGGGATCTGCTACCACACTTACTGTAACTAATGATGCTGCTGCAACAAATCCTGAACCCATTACAGAGGTGGGCACTTATAGCATTATTGCCAACCCTGTTGATGACGCAATACTCACTTTCAATTTGACACCAGATGATGTACCTTCACTTTGTTCAATTACTGCAAGTGTAGACATTGAATGTTATCCGTTAGGAGCAACTTGTGTAAGCGCAAAACCACTTATCTTGGATGAGGGCTGTAATGGAACGACGGGAGGTGTTAATTCAGGCGACCCAACAGGAAATGATTTCGTGGATGGAAACGATTGTAGTTCTAGTTATTCGGGGGGAGACGACTATATTTTTGAATATACGGCTATTAGCAATGATTCTTTAAAATTAGATCTCTTTGCTACCAATACTTGGACAGGTATCATGGTAACGGAAGGTTGTCCAACAACTGGAACTTGTTTTGCCAGTTCAAATTCTAGACTAGAAAATGAATCTTTCGTGACTCCTCCAATGACGAGTGGAGTAACATATTATATTCAAATCTCTACCTACCCTCAACCGCAAAGTTCTGGTGAATTTTGTTTAAATGCATCTACGGTTTTAAGTCCCTTACCTATTGAATTGACTTCATTTACTGGAAAAATCAATGCTAAGACCAATTTACTTGAATGGGCTACCGCCTCTGAAGAAAACACCGAATGGCACGTAATCGAGCGTTCTAAAGATGGACGTTCTGATTGGACGGAAGTAGGGCGTAGGCAAGCAAGAGGATTTTCTAATCAATCTATTAATTATCAATTAGAAGATAAAAAACCAATGGCCAAATCCTACTATCGTCTTCGATCAGTAGATTTTGATGGCTATGAAAATATTTCTGAAATAATTTACTTAGAACGTAAAATTACTGGTTTTGATGTCATCAAGATTTATCCAGTTCCAACTACTAGTTTGTTAAACATAGATTTTGAAATAAAACAAGATCAGCAGGTTGAGATTTCTATGATTGATATGTTAGGAAAAGTGGTTATTACTCGTCCTGTGAACGCTTTTGCAGGAATAAATACCGCGACTTTAGAGATAGAGAATGTTGCTAATGGTGTTTATTTTGTTACGATCAATAATGGTAAAAATAAGATAACAAAACGTGTTGTTAAGAATTAAATATTCTAATAACTAAACATTAAAAAAGATCTTCTCGATAATTACTTCGAGAAGATTTTTTTATTTAAATTATTTTTGTTAAGAAAAATAAATTTCGTTAAGAAATGAAGTCAATAATTAAACCTGATGAGAAGCGCTATCAAAAAAGAAACCCGATAGAAGGACATTATTAATTTTTCATTAATCCATTTTTCATTACCTTTTTTTACCCCTTCTCCATCTTCTCCACTTTCACCATCACTGCTTCCATCAACGCTTTTTTATAAGTCACCATTCGTTTCATCAAACCCTTATCAGAAGTTCCTAAAATTTGTGCTGCTAATAGTCCCGCATTCTTGGCACCATCCAAAGCTACTGTCGCCACTGGAACGCCGCCCGGCATTTGTAAAATAGACAAAACAGAATCCCAACCATCAATAGAATTTCGAGATTTGATCGGAACACCAATTACGGGTAGAGGAGAGAGTGAAGCCACCATACCCGGAAGATGCGCAGCGCCACCGGCACCGGCTACTACGACTTTAATCCCTCGTTTATGTGCCTTTTCGGCAAACTTGAATAATCGTTTGGGTGTACGGTGCGCAGAAACAACCGTCATCTCAAAAGGCACCTTCAATTGCGTAAGCATATCGGCGGCTTGTTGCATGACAGGCAGATCCGAATCGGAGCCCATAATGATACTAACGAGTGGAGTAGTGGAACTAGCTTTCTTTTTGGACATGGCTGACGATTTTTAAAGTGTTTTTAATAGTTCTAGCTTTTTCAATGGCCGTGGCAACATCATCTGCCAAGGCAGTGGCATGGCCCATTTTTCGAAAAGGTCGAGTCTGTGTTTTTCCGTAAAGGTGTAAGTGACAATCTGATAATGCAAGACAATCTTCCATTCCTTCGTAGGCCACCGGTCCGGTATGCCCATCTGCTCCGAGCAGATTAATCATGGCTGCGGGTTGTCGTTCTGTCGTATCGCCTAATGGCCAGTTAAGAATGGCTCTGAGGTGCTGCTGAAATTGAGAGGTAGCGCAGCTGTTGATCGTATGATGGCCACTGTTATGCGGTCGAGGTGCTACCTCATTAATCAACCATTCGCCTTCTTTGGTAAGAAAAAATTCTACGGCCAACAATCCACAAAGCTGATAGGCTTCGATGACTTGACGAGCAAGCTGGGTAACTTCTGCGGCTTGTGCTGGAGTGAGTGCAGCTGGGCAAAATAAAAGTTCAACGAGATTGGCCGTAGGATGAAACTGCATTTCTACGGGTTCAAAACTCTGAGCATCTCCTTTTGGGTTGCGGGCGACCACGACGGCGATTTCTTTGTCGATCGGGACCAATGGCTCAATGACACAACCACCTGGAAGGCATTGCTCAAACATCGAAGCCTCTTTGATGACGACTACG
The DNA here is from genome assembly GCA_937928405.1 of uncultured Saprospiraceae bacterium. Classification (GTDB taxonomy): domain Bacteria; phylum Bacteroidota; class Bacteroidia; order Chitinophagales; family Saprospiraceae; genus JALZUU01. The sequence continues at coordinate 7,295 of CALFWZ010000223.1, read as the reverse complement.
CCTTTTCCATCATAACCAGCTTCTCTAGATTTTTGAACAAAAGGGTAGGAGACTTCGTTGGTTTCAATCGCTGTTTTTAGCTCCTTTAGATTTTTATATAGTTTGAATGGTGCCGTAGGCAAACTATTGTTTTCGTAAAATTCCTTTTGTAACCCTTTGTCTTTGATGATCTCCAAAATGTCGGGATCGGGATGGACGATTTTTCCCGCTGCTTTTAGGGTTTTTAAGGCTTCGGTATTCACATGCTCTATTTCTACCGTAATAATATCCACCTGCTGACCGAAAGCTAGGACATCTTCATAATTTTTAAAATCTCCAGTAAAGAATTTAGTGCTCACTGGACCACCAGGATAATCCGGTGATTTGTCGAGCATATAGATGGGCAAGTCCCAAGGGTGTGCGGCAATCGCCAACATTTTCCCTAATTGGCCTCCGCCTAGTATTCCCACTACGGGCAAAGATTTAGTCATGGTATGGATAGAATTGTTTTATGCCGCAAATTTACATAAAACAGATTGGTATGACTAATAGACTTCATTCTAAAATTTGCTCCCAAATGAGCTTTTTTAATCAAATATGAAATTCGCCAGAGGTAAATTGGCGAATAACCAGTTTTTGTCCTCTTGACAGATAGGATTGGATCGTAGATCTATCTATGTTAAATGCGGAGAATTGTTTCCCTCAATTAGGGAATTTCTATGTGTTCTATGTGACTATGTGTTTGAAAAAATAAATTATAGTATTTTTTACCAAATAGAAATACCGCGATAAAAGCCGCAAACCAAGTGCTATTGTTTACTATCTAAATATTTGTTTAAAAAAAGATATGTGTGAACCGTAGCTGACGGATTTCCTGCCCTTGGCATGGCAGGCAGGACTTCGTGCCTCCCGAAATCAAGTTCGGGACAGTTTTTTTGGCAAATTATTTTCCTCCTGTAATTAGGTTTTATCTTTATTTTGTTGATGAAATATACAAATTATAATAAATAAATATTTGCAATAAGTGAAGATTGGACCGACTAGCCCAATCGTAAGTTCGTTCTTTCTTTTCTCTTCAAAATAGTATTCTAAATGATCCATATAAGGGTCCGGAAAGATATCGAATTGATAAAATGTATAGACCATTTGGAATATTTGAGTTAAAATCAAAAAAACAATTAGCCAGCGCACATACTTTTTTACCTGATTTTTTCTAATACTATTCTTTCTAAATTTCTTTAAAAACAGAAGATGAACTACGACAAAAAGTCCAAGATAGATGATTTCTCTTATCCAGAAATTTAGTATCGGTATCATATTAAAATAAATAAAAAGATCTTTCATCAGCATATCTATTGTCCATAGTGTACTGGTAATAGAAATATAACTTAAGATCCCCATCAAGATTAATTCAGAAGCGGTAGGCGAGTGTGGTGTAGAAAAAATAGATTCGTCGAGGATATTTGAGCTAGAATTTGTCTGGTTGATATTCATTTTTTCTTTTTATTGAATCAAGGATAGATGTTCAACATAGTAGATTTATAAAGAAAAATTAGATTAATTGGATAGAATAGATAAAAAATTCGACGAGTACTTCTTCCCCATCACGTAAAAAAGAAAAATTGAAAAGCTTTTAAATTTGCATTGAAATTTGAAAAAAATCCGCACATCCGCACATCCGCACATCAAAAAATCTATCAATCCATAAAAAAAGCCCCCCATTACCGAAGCAACGAGAGGCCGTCCCAAAAACTGATTTTAAATAACTTAAAACAGCTTTTGTTTAACACACAATCACCTAAATCTTAAGTTTCTGAGAACTATATCTTATTCGTATTAATTTGTAAGTTTGATATTTTAAAATATCGTATGCTTGGGAGATAGCTAAAAGAGGGGAGCGTAAATGCTTGGTTAAAATAAACTGTGGCGGCTGTTTCCTAAGCCTTTGTAAATTTTGTAATTCGGTTAAAATAAATTGTAGTGGCTGTTTCCTAAGCCTTTTTTGTAAGTTGTAAGTAAGTCTGTTTGATGATTCAAATTTAAGGCAATCCAAGGTTGGAATACATACCCGATTAACGGTAATATAAATATGTTAGATAATTTTATTTTTTAAGTATTGTAAATGAGTTAATTATGTATTTAATTTAAATTTGTTTTAATAATTGAAACTCATATTTATCGAACAAATTTTACTTTTTGAACAATATTTCCTTTGATTAGTCGCTAAATCACTTATTTTCAGCAAACCTTTTTTGACAATTCTGAGGTGAAATTCTCTATAAGCGATCGTTTGCCTCCTACAACGACTATTTTGTAGGTTACCGTGTACTAAGTCCAAGCAATTCCCGCTTTAAATTAGCACGAGCCTTCTCTTCATAGACTTGAAAAATGGAGGTATAATAGATCTGATCTCTTTCCAAAAAATGCTCTAACACCTTTTTCCGTCCTGGTCGGTAGAGAAAATCTGGATAAATACGGTATTCCTCCCGGATGGCTGCTACATATATATCATATACCTTTTCATCACTGGCCAGGATGGCTAAATCTGCATCCAAGAAAGAATACTGCTCGGGAATGTCGATCAGGGGTTGATGCTGAGCGGTACTTTTGATAATAGTTATAATGGCTTCCAGTTGTTTTGGAGGTAAGAAAGGCGTTAGTACCTGTTTTGCTAAGGCAGCACTCTTAGCCTCATTATCCTTGCGGGTCGCTTTATATATATAATCATGGAAAAAGGTAGTCCAGTAATAAATGGTCCGATCCAGCTTTAAGTCTTGGAATTGATCAAATATTTGGAGAATCGAATAGAGATGGCTGAGGTTATGATAAGCGCGGGAAGCGCCGTTGTGTGCCATAAAGATTTCTTGCCAAAGCTGTTCTCCTTCCGAATGGCTAACCAACTGATTATTAGTGAGTACGGAGAATTTATTTTTTAAGAATACGACAAAGGCTTCGTTGGATTTTACGCGTGGCGTAGAGAGATGAATTGGGAGCTTGTTCATATTATAAAAATAAAAATAAATTCTAATTGCCTTCAAAATAGGCAAAAGTGGGAACCAAAGGAAAGCTTTTGCGTAAGCTAAATCGAATCCTTCTATTTCCCGATTATTGTTTGGATTCAAATAGTCCAGGCCATTTCCATGACTAGTATAAAACGAGAGAAAGATGAAGTTACAACGCGTAACCCAAATTATTGAAAATTACCATTATTCTGATACCGATTATCTTGATTTAAGTAATTTAAAATTAGCAACAATTCCTCATGAAGTATTTGATCTTCCCAACTTAAGGGTGTTAGATTTATCGAATAACCTCATTAGTGAATTACCTGAGAACATCCAGAAGCTAAAAGAATTGGGTGTCCTAAATTTAAAAAATAACCAACTTACCAAGTTACCTGAAACCTTTAACCAACTTCAAGAGCTTTACCAATTGGATCTGGAAGATAATCAGTTAAAGGAATTTCCTACTTGTTTATTTAGTCTATTTAATCTTCAATCTTTGAATCTGAATCATAATCAGATTTCAGAATTGCCCAAATTTTCAGACCGTCTTTATAAGCTTAATTCTATCTCGTTTTATAAAAATACTTTTTCTGAATTTCCGGAAAGCATATTAGTGCTACAAAATCTAAAATCATTGGATTTCGGAGGTAATAAAATATCTACGATTCCCGATTTTGCAGGTTGTTTGCTTCATCTTACTGAGCTATCACTTAGCAATAATCAATTGACTTCCGTTCCTAACACCTTATCTGGGTTATCTAATTTGGCTTCCCTTGATTTACGTCACAATCAAATTAGTATAATTCCTCAGTTTTTATCTAAGTTCAAAAAAATATTTCGATTAGATTTAAAAAACGACGACTGGTATTATAACTGTGTCAATCTTTATGGTAATCCTATTCCAACGGAATTGACGCATGAAATTAATGATAGCATCACTATGGTGCGAGCAGTAATGAAATAATTTTTTTCGTTTCTTTTCTAAAAAGGAGAAGTGCTTATTAGTAGTGAAGACTAGCTGATAAGCATTTTTTTTGTCTAGTCTGTTCCCACCCACAGGCGGATTTCATTTTTTTAATAGTAAAACAAAAAAAGTTAAACAATTTGATTTTGTAATCAAAAAAATGCTAAAAAGTTTTGTTTTTAGCAAGATACCTTATACCTTTATCCTATCTTAGGGTTTTTAGTAAATCAAAAATATACGTTCATGAATGCGGTAAAACACGCTGAAATATCTGTTAAACGTTGGGGGGGAACGATTGCCGATTATTATCCGATCCATCATTTTATGGATAGTACCAAGGAGTTGTGTAGTGATAATCGCCACCGAATTCTTCATACGCTGTGGGGCGTACGTCAAGTAATCATCCCCATTTTTGGTCATACGCTTATTAACAGTGACCAGAAAAAAATTAACGTAAAAGACCTTTGTGAACGAGATCATATTCTTCCTGATTACCGTAATCGATTTATCCCAACCTTGGGAGATTTTGTTCGGTCTATCGATGAGACGTTACTTCCCATTGATTACTTAAATAGAATAGAAAACCTACACCAACAATATGCTCATCTACCAAAGGTGGCTGAATTGTTATTGTCTCCAATGGCACAGACTGGAAAAATGTCCTCATTGCTTTTGACCCACAATAGCTGGTTTATTAATTTTATTCTACCAAAGATTTTTAAAACACCTATAAAACTACAAAGCGTAGCATTATCTCCTGCAGATTTTTTCAATGCTATGAAATTTGAAATGTGGATGGACAACGGTGCAGCCATTCCCGTCAGTGCTCACTCTAGTCAACCTCAGTCCATCAATGTCTAACCTTTTTAACTTTAAAAAATTACTATGGAAATTTTAAACAACAAAAAATATTTTATTCGGGAAAGATCATTTGGATATAATGACGAATACAGTTTTACCGTCGGAGGAATAGGTAACCTCAAAGACCAATTTGATGATCGAGCAGCGGCGATGAAGGAATTAAGAAAATTGACCCGTCAAGCACTGGCTGGAACCAATCCCGAAGATTTCGAAACCATTTCTTATTGTAATGTTGGTAATAATGAACCTTCGAAGAGATTGCACGAATATATCTTTGATAATTTTGGCGTGCCCTTTTTAGTACCAAATGATTATAATGATCAACTATCTCCTAATCGAGATTATTCTTTGCCCCAAGATTTGACAGAAGATCAAGCCATGGAGATTCGCGAAATTTCAGGCATCAAGCATTTTGATTTGGTAGAAGTAGACGAAAAAGGCCATCTTTTTTATGGTGTAAAACTCGGTAGTATGACTAAGGAATCTGGCGAATGGATCAGCCTTGGAGTAGGGAAGTACTCCAATGAAACGGGTTATGTTTCTGGGGTAGTTTCTGCTTATTTTAATTCTGAAGAAGATGCCCTAAATAGTTTGAATAGCCACGGTATCGTTAGATCTTTGAATGAAGGTACCGGTCTAAAAGGCAGTTACGAAGAACTTTCTCCAATGCCACAAGTGCTCAAGTCTTTTGTTGAAAACCAAAGGAGCGTTCAATACGATGAAGACTTAAAAGAAATTGATATATCCTATATTAAGACAAAAGACTTGGTAACGTTGAACGGTTTATTAAAAGAGAAGATTTTTACTATCGAACCATTCCCAATGTCATTGGTAGCACAAATAGGTAATGGCTGGTTTTTAGAAATGTAAAAACGGAAGAGCGGCCGTAAGCAATGACTTTTACTCAAAGCTGGTGGATCATTTTAAATAGCTATGCGAATCAGGGGTTGGAAAAAAATATATGAATCAAAGAAGCATTTTCTGAGAAAATTTCTATCCTTAAGTGAAAATTCAACCCCTGATTCGCATTAGCTAATAAAATATAAACAAAGAGAATTCCCACTTTTTTGCTAACTTTCCAACTTTGTAGCACTTCGTTTATAATAATTGGAAATGAATAAAATAAATAGAGTTATTCTCATCGTCCTCGATAGCGTAGGTATTGGAGAACTGCCCGATGCGGCCGACTATAACGATATGGGAAGCAACACTTTAGGGAATATTGCTCGCTTACATGTGGGCTTTTCGATTCCTAATTTGGTGGAAATGGGGCTCGGTAATATCGATCCAGCTAACGAAATTTCTACCACTAAAAACCCCACGGCTAGCTATGGAAAAGCCACGGAACAATCTGCTGGAAAAGATACCACGACTGGCCACTGGGAAATTTCTGGATTGATTCTAGACAAACCTTTTCCAACCTTCCCCAATGGATTTCCTGATGATTTTATGGCAGCATTTGAAAATAGAATCGGCCATAAAACCATTGGAAATAAAACCGCTTCTGGCACCACGATTATTAACGAATTGGGAGACGAACATGTTAAGACCCACCAACCCATCGTTTACACTTCAGCCGACAGCGTTTTTCAGGTTGCCATGCATGAGGATATTTTTCCGATTGAACAACAGTACGAAATTTGCCAGATCGCCCGTGAAATGCTTTGTGGAGAGATGGAAGTCGGACGCGTTATTGCCCGACCCTTTGTGGGATTCAATGGCCAATATGCTCGAACGAGTCGCCGAAAAGATTTTGCTGTCTTACCACCGGATAATATCTTAGACGCAATTTCCAATCAAAAAAAAGACGTTTATGCGATCGGAAAAATAGTGGATATTTTTGCCGGAAAGGGCATCACTAAATACGTCAAGACTGCTAATAATCAAGAAGGCATCGACGAAACTATTCGGGCCATACGATCAAAAACCAATGGTTTGATTTTTACAAACTTAGTTGATTTTGATATGCTTTTTGGACACCGACGAGATATCCCCGGCTATGCGAATTGCTTGATGGAATTTGATGCACGCCTACCTGAGATCACAGATGCATTGCGCCCAGATGATTTACTCATCATCACTGCCGATCATGGAAATGATCCTTCTGCTCCTGGAACAGATCATACTAGAGAATATATTCCGATTCTAAATTACGCTCAAAGTCTCTCCAAAGGAAAAGATATTGGTGTGAGAAATTCTTTCGCAGACATAGCTGCCACGATTGCAGACGCCTTAGATGTTCCTTTAAAGACTCCTGGGGTGTCGTATTTTAATGAGTTGATTGAAAAATAAAACCTGATAGATTTATTAACTCCTAACCAAAAAAAGTCTTCGAAGTAATCATTGGTCTAAAGACTTTTTTAGTTTATTATTCAACAATTCAACAATTCAACAATTCAACAATTCAACAATTCAACAATTCAACAATTCAACAATTCAACAATTCAACAATTCAACAATTCAACAATTCAACAATTCACTCCATC
>CALFWZ010000222.1 GCA_937928405.1 uncultured Saprospiraceae bacterium | reverse complement strand
AGATTTTGAATAGGTTATTTATGGTGAGTACGAGTCTAATATTTTTGAAAATAGCCGTAGCTATTTGATGAAATTTAGACGAAGTAATCGCCAAAAAGAAGCATTCTAAAATTTAAATGAATTTATTACACAGTGTATTTAATAGACTTTATTTTTGTTTATTAATTGATAAAGATATAAAATTTTGGGTTCTCACAATTAGGTTTTGAATAAATAAAAAAAGCAACAAAACGTCATAAAACGTTTGTTGCTTTTAGCGGAAATAGGAAGTTTTTTATAGAAGGACTTTTTGGGTTTTAAGAAGTTGTATAATACCGAACCATGCCTCTTACCTTTGGGTCTTTACAAGAGGCTTCAGAGGCAAAATCAAAAAATAGATTTTTGTATTTAGGTCCTTGTTTTAATCCTTCTGTTAATTCTTTATAATAGTCTTTGCCAATTCTAGATAGACAAGCAGCGGTTAGATAAGATAAATCTGATCCGAAGGTATAGTCTTCGGCCTCTATTAATACCGCTAGTGCTTCTTCATATCGTTCGTTAACCACGTGCCACTTGGCATAGGCTGCCCAGATTTCGTTGCGGTGTGAAGCAATATGAGCAGCCAATTTGAATTCGTCCAAGGCTAAGCCTTCTTGCTGATTAGCTGCATAAGCTAAAGCCAAGCCAAGATGGTATTCTTCTACCCCCGACTGTAAACTGATGGCGGTTTTAAAATGATAGATGGCTTCGCGGTTGCGGTTTTCGGCAGCGTAACATTCACCTAGATGAAAGTAAATATCAGGATTATACGAATCTATGCGCTTAGCTCGATAAAAATAAGTTCGCGCTTTATCGTACAAATGAATTTTTTGGTGACAAACCGCCATTTTAAATAACATTTCTTCATCTAGATCAAAATGTCGACGAGCATTTTCAAGACAGTTGATGGCTAGGAAATATTTTTGTTGGTGAATGGCTGTTTCAACGTAATCCAAATAAGCTGGCAGAAATAATTCGTTGATAACATAAGAGTATTCAAAAGCATCCATGGCTTCTCTATACTCGTACTTATTATAGTAGGTGTGACCTAGATTAAACCAAGTCAGATACTGATAGGCATCTTTCTCTAAAAGTTTGTGGTGAAATTCTAGACAATCATCGTATTCCCGACTCATCTCCATCGCCAGCCAGATTTGTTTCAGCGCTAGTTCATTATCTGGAATAATTTCCAAAGCCGTTTTTAGCGCCTGATACATAGCATGATACTCTTTTTGGACTCGGAAAATTTCTGCATCCAATACAAAAGTTTGACATCGTTGCTCTTTCGTTAAGTTGTAATTATTTCGTAAATTATCAAGCAACTGTCGACCTCTGAAAAAATCAAAAAGAGCGATAAAAGCTTGCACGCGTAACAAGTCAACTTCTACAAAAGACTTCCCAAACATTTCTGCTCGGTCTAGAGATTCAAGTGCTGCTTCCGGTTGATTATTGTTGAGTAAAAGGATGGCTTTTTTTGCATGTAATGCACTGGAGTATTTGTGCTGACGTAAGGCTTTAGCGGTTACTTCCAATGCCTTGGATACCGATACTTCTTCTTCAAAATATTGAATAACCCGTAAATAGGGCTGTTCAGCCATCGGGATAATAACTCCGTCTGGTGAGCCTTTCTCAAATTGAGAAATCCAGTCCTGTAAATGCGGTTCTTTACCATGGTAAAGCTGATTCATAGTGATTCTGTTAAGTGTTTCAAAATATAGTGTCAAAGTCTGTAAAAAAACAGGCGATTCTAATGTTAATGCATTAATTGCTGCCTGCAAGTGTATTATATAGTTTAAAATATTTTAATATTTCTTCAGCAATAATACGCTAGTTTCTATAATTTACAATGGGTAAATTAGTAGACGGTAAGTTTGGTAAGTCTAGTTGTAAGATTTGTTGAGAAAACGGAAAACTGAGGCAGTAAAATTGTTTGATCACTCTGAAAGCAGACGAATTTTTTCTCTTCCTAACCAATTATGGATTTTGGGATTAATTCCTCAATTTAACACTATGATTAATAGTACCCTTTATTACGGAATTAATCGCCTAAGGTTTCAGTTTTTTCTGAAATTTTAGCAGGCTCTTAATCGAATTATTCGGGAACGATATTGCCACAAAGTTTTTTCTTTCGGCGAATTCGGAAAACGACTCCACCGATGATATTGACTTGGTGAGCCTTGGATAATTCTGTTAATTCATTGCGAATGTCAGCTAATGATTTTGAGCGTTTTTTGGGGCTGGGAATAGGGGCAGTTTTTGAAACAGAAAGGTTCATAATTGTTCAATTTTACGGATTATAAAATTTGAAGTTGTTCAACAACTTCATAGTCTGGTCTGTAGGAAAGTGGAGGGAAAAAATGTAAGATCACCGTTGTTTTTTGATACTCTGAGAGAACTTTTTTCAATTCGGTGATGATTCGTCATGCTAATATAGTCAAATACACTCATATTTCAAACAAATAAATAATATTTAATATGTTTTTTTGAAATTTATCATGAATGAGGTCAATTAATTGGACTGGATGCATTAACAAGTCTTAGGATTCGTTTGGGGAGGAACCCTTCTTTTTTTTCAAATTTAGATCTCTATTTACGGCTACACTGGCATTTAATTCAAAACCAATTAACAACATCAAAACATTCAGTTGAATCCATAGCATGATGATAATAATGGTTCCAATAGAGCCATATAATTTGTTATAAACCCCAAAATTATCAACATGAAAACTAAAGATAATGGTTGATAATATGGACCCTACCGTGGCCAAGGTGGTACCAACCGAAAAGACCTTGATTCGAGCAATGGTCGGAACTCCATACCGATAAATCATGGCGGTTCCAAAATAAACCAAACCAACAAGTATGATATACCTTAATAAACTTAGGAAGAATTTTTCCCAACCTGGAGTGGCTGTAGGCTCAACGAGTAAGGCTACCATTTGGTTACCTAAGATGATCAATAAAACAGCGGCAAAAATCATGGCAGATAGCAATAATAATAAGCCGATGGCCACTAGTCTTCTTTTTAGAATAGAACGGCTCTTGAATGTCAAATGATATGACTTTTCAAATCCGCGCATCATACTCATCATGCCATTGGAAGCAAAAAAAATGGCCAAAAGAAAACCAAAAGAAAGTAACCCTGCTCGTGGTTGGGATACAATATCTTGTAACAAGCTGATCACTTCTTCTCTGTCGATGAGGTTCGGTAGAATCGCATTCAAATGAAAAATCAACGTCTTTATAAAATCAATACTTCCATCGTTCTCATAGACAAAGGTGGTATCCGTTGGCAAAATTCCAATCAGATACTTATTAAAAATCAAGGGTAGTATTAGCGGGATCAAGGTGAAAAAGGCAATGATGGTAGGAAATATAGAAAGGAAAAAACTATAAGAAATAGAATTAGCTCGTGTAATTATTCGGTCTTTTTTTAATTCTTGGTAAACAAAATTAAGTACGTCGTAAATAGATTGTTGTTGAAATCCTGGTAGTGAACGTGATTTTGCCCAACCAAATAATCGTCCCAGCCACGGATGACCCAGTAAGCGTTTTTTGAGCTTAGCTATGGATGGTAATTTCATATTTCAACATTTTCACAAAGACAAACGCTAAATCGTTTTAGGAATTAGACGAACTAAAAAAAGGTCTCAAAGGAGCCAGTAGATATTCTGGCGCTGAAATACTTTTATTGGTCGCACCATCAATAAAACATAGCTTAACAGAACCACCATTGAGTAGTTTGTTTTTTTGATTAAAGACTTCTGTATGGAAAGTAATGTGTTGATTCGGTAGTCGTCGCAAGGTGGTTTCCATTCGCAATAAATCGTCATAATGTGCCGGACGTACATAACGAATATTAAGCGACATGACGGGCATGAAAACACCATGTTTTACCTCTAAATCCCGGTAACTGATCCCTAAGGCACGCATCGCTTCCGCTCTAGCTATTTCATAGTACTGGGCGTAATAGCCGTAGTATAGATATCCCATTTGGTCGGTTTCCGCATAGCGTACACGAACAGAGAACTGATGTTGATACATGAAAAAGTAATTGAAATTAAATGGATAATGCGGTGTAAAGTCTTTTGAAGTTGTTTAATAATTCAAAAAGAAGCCGAGAATGAAAGAAAATAATTCAAATCGAGTCTATTTTTTGAGCGCATAGCCGCGCTATGGGCGATAAAAAAGACGATGAGTTGGATAATTTTCTAAGTTCGCAGGCATTT
>CALFWZ010000221.1 GCA_937928405.1 uncultured Saprospiraceae bacterium | reverse complement strand
AGCAAGAACCAGGCTTCTGGTTTGGAATTTCTACTTCTGGCTGTGCGAATGCTGCACAAGCAAAAAGCATAAATGCTACTGAAAGGATAACGTTCAATCTTTTCATGTGAAATTATTGGTTTTGATTAAAAAAATTATTTAAGTAAAAATATGTTTGTTTAAAAAGATGGGTATCAGCTAGGAGGAACCCTCTTAATTTTCTCTCTATTCTATGGTTTGCCTTTGAATAATAGGATATAATTATATCGTAGATCCTTAATTCGGGTGCAAAGTTAAATCAAATTTTTGGGATAACACAAAAAATACTTCTTTATAATGCCAGAAGATAAATTATGTTCTGAAAGGGTCGATAAAGCATTTACGCTTCCGTCTTTAGAAAGGATTTTTATCTCGTCTTTCAGGGCATTATATGCATTATTTGACTCGGTTCCGTGGTAAACTAAAAATTTTGTTTCGTCCAGTCGATTTCCCAAATTAAATTTGGAAACGACTTTTTGACGAATCTTTTCTAAATAGTCACCTTCAAAAGGCGCTTTTTTTAGTTCAACGCGAAATAATTTTCTATTCAGTAGACCATTCGCCAAAAATGCCAGGATTTCATCCTTACTTTTGGCAAATTTTTTAATGGCATACAGCATATCAATATCATCCAACTGAGCGAAGTGTTTCCGCAAAATAGCCTTATCGGCCTCATTTTCTGTCGGCACGTTTTCACCCATAAAATAGGTCAAATGTTCTGAAACCGCGAAGCGTTCTCCTCGGTTGTATACTTTTTTAGCTCGCAGCAAGGTATGTATTAACAATTGCTCCGTACCTAATGATGTTTTGTGTAAATAGACCTGCCAGTACATAATCCGTCTAGCGATCAAAAACTTTTCAACGGAATAAATTCCTTTTTCCTCGACAACCAGTTCGTCATTAGCAACATTCAACATCTTAATAATTCGATCGTAACCAATTACTCCTTCGGATACACCTGTAAAGAAGCTATCGCGATTCAAATAATCCATCCGATCCATATCTAACTGACTACTAACCAGTTGGTGCAGAAAATGCTTAGGATATTGGTTCGTAAATATCTGAATTCCAAGCTCTAAAGCACCATTAAACTCCTTGTTAAGATCCTCCATAAAAAGTAGGGAGAGTTCTTCGTGGTGTAAATTCACCAAGGTGTGTTCCAAGGCATGAGAAAATGGACCATGTCCTATATCATGCAATAGAATAGCGATGGCCACTCCTTCTGCTTCTTCGTTAGAAATCTCTACACCCTTGTCTCTTAGTACTTTAATGGCCTCTCTAGTCAAATACAAAGCGCCCAGCGCATGATGAAACCGAGTATGCAAAGCACCAGGATACACATAAGAGGTCAGCCCTAATTGACTGATTCGTCTTAACCGTTGAAAATAAGGGTGTTCTACCAAATTGAAGAGAATACCGTAAGGTACGGTAACAAATCCGTAAACCGGATCATTGAATATTTTGCTTTTGCTCATATTTTGCGTTGGGTCAAAGTGGATAATAAATAAGAAAATCCTCCTTTTTCCACTCACAAAGATACGAAATCTCCTATATGTTATGATAGAAAATATTATCAAGTCTATGTCAAATCCGCTATAGAACGGAGTCCAGCAAAGCTTTCTTTGCCTTTTGTTTTGGGAAGACGGTAGTTTTTTGAGTTTGGTTGCATCTAGTATGTTTTTTTCCAAAAAATATCTAACGGTAAGGATCAGATGTTGAGATTTGAAAATTTATCTGAATATTGAGTTGGTAAATTTATTTTTAGCCCCTGATTCGCGTTAGAAGTAAAATAAGCTAGCCTTAACACTCGTTAAATGTTTATCTTTCCGCCCAATCTGTTTTTTTCCGATTTTGGAGAACATCAGGTTGATTTTATAATTTTCCAAAAAAATTCATTTATAGTTTTACAACGCTACATTAGACTAACTAACTATTTTCTTCACACATTTAAAAAGAACAAATGGAAAAAATTAAAATTCTTTGGGCCGACGACGAGATTGACTTATTAAAGCCTCAAATGATGTTTTTAGAAAAACGGGGATATGAGGTACTAACCGTTAGTAATGGTTATGATGCACTCGAAGAATGTGAAAGCACTAATGATATTGATGTAGTCTTTCTGGATGAATCCATGCCGGGAATCACAGGACTGGAAACACTCACCAAAATAAAAGCAACCAACCCTTCTCTACCCGTCGTAATGATTACCAAAAACGAAGCGGAAAATGTCATGGAAGAGGCCATTGGTTCGCAAATCTCAGATTACTTAATTAAGCCCGTTAATCCCAATCAGATCTTACTGACACTCAAAAAAATTATTGATAATAAAAGATTGGTTAGAGAAAAAACAGCCTCGGGTTATCAACAGGACTTCCGTCAAATTCTGATGGATATTAACAGCGGATTGGATTATAAAGAATGGACCGAAACTTACAAAAAGATTATCAACTGGGAGTTAAAGATGGATTCTTCGCAAGCTGACGAGTTGGGTGATATTCTATCTATGCAAAAAACAGAGGCCAACGCAGGCTTTAGTAAATTTGTAGAAAAAAAATACGAAAGCTGGGTAAATAATAAAGACGAGGAAGCTGGTCCGATCATGTCGCATGATCTGCTCCGTAAAAAAGTGTTTCCCGTCATAGAAGATGGTGTTCCTACTGTCATGTTGTTACTCGACAATTTACGTTTTGACCAATGGAAAGTGATCGAGCCGGTCATTTCGGAGCTCTACCGAGTCGAAGAAGAAAGCTTTTTCTATAGTAGTTTACCAACGACCACCCAATACAGTCGTAACGCCATCTTTGCGGGTATGACCCCAGGAGACATCAGCAAACACTACCCCGACTGGTGGTTTAATGATAACGAAAAGGGTGGTAAAAATATGCATGAAAAAGATCTTTTGGGAGAACAGATCAAACGAACTTTCCGCAAGGAAATCAAGTGGGATTATTTTAAGGTCACCACCGTTAGCAAAGCCAAAGTTCTAAACGATAATATCTATAATTATCTGAACAACGATTTTTCCGCCTTGGTCTATAATTTTATTGATATGCTTTCTCACGCCAGAACTGAAATGGAAGTCCTCAAAGAACTGGCCGGTGACGAAGCAGCTTATCGTTCACTCACCAAATCTTGGTTTATCCATTCTCCGATTTGGTCTGCCTTGCAAAAAATTGCGGAACGCGATATACACTTAATCATCACCACCGACCATGGTACTATCCGTGTCAAACAACCTTCCCGGGTAGTAGGTGATAAAGAGACGACCACCAACTTGCGTTATAAAGTAGGTCGAAACTTAGATTATGATCCCAAGGATGTACTCGATTTCCGAGATCCGCAAAAAGTAGGTTTACCAAGACCTAACGTAAGTTCTACCTTTATTTTTGCGAAAGAGGATAAATTTTTCCTCTATCCAAATAATTATAATCACTATAATAAATATTACCACAATACCTTCCAGCATGGAGGAATCTCACTGGAAGAAATTATCTGCCCGATTATTCACTTGCGGAGTCGCGGATAGTAGTAGAAGCGGATTAAAAATTAAATCATTTCAACATCAAATAACGGGAAGATCATTCGGCGATCTTCCCGTTTTTGTTAGAAGTTGTTATTTTTGCATTTAGAAGTTGTTTAAAATTAACCTATTGGCCTAAAACTGCCCTTTTTTATTTCTCTGCGCTACTCAAACAGTTATTTATCCAGATAAACTCCTGTTTTCGGGTCATGATTAATAAAAGATGACCTAGTTTTAGTTACAATAGATAATTTTTAAACATGCTCTAAACGAACTTGTATCAAGGTAGGACTGTTCTTACTTTGAATAAAATCAAAAAAGCATGCCGCTAGATCAGGTTGATGTAGATAAGTTGGGTCCTGATAATCTGCCTGTTCCGGCAGACGAGAAAGAGATGTCTTTTCTAGATCATCTAGAAGAGCTACGTTGGCATATTGTCCGTTCGGTAGTCAGTATTTTTATTTTTGGAATAATTACTTTTCTAGCTAAGGATTTTGTTTTCAATACGTTGATTGCTGGCCCCAAAGAAGCTTGGTTTCCTACCTACCGAATGCTGTGTGGACTCACAGATGGACTCTGCTTCACGCCACCAAAATTTGATCTAATTACCGTTGGTCTAGGAGAATCTTTTATTGTGCATCTAAAAGCCTCTTTCTTTTTAGGGTTGACGATTTCCTTTCCTTATATTTTTTGGGAGATGTGGAAATTTATTAAACCAGGGCTGTACGATAATGAAAAGCAGGCCGCTCGAGGTATGGTTTTTATCTGCTCTCTTTTATTTTTGACCGGTGTTTGTTTTGGATACTTTGTGGTAGCTCCGGTGGCCGTTAGTTTTTTAGCTGGATATGATGTTGGAGCTATAAGTACGGTCAGTATCACCTCCTACGTAAATTATCTCACCATGTTTACCATTCCAGTAGGGATCATTTTTGAATTGCCTATTTTGGTTTATTTTCTAGCGAAAGTGGGACTGATTAGTGCGGCCTTTATGCGCAAATATCGCCGTCATGCGATTGTCCTGATTTTGGTGTTGTCTGCATTTATTACACCACCTGATGTCGTCACTCAATTTTTGATTGGAATTCCATTATTCTTTTTATATGAAATAAGCATTCTTATCGCAAAACGCATGGAGGCGAAAAGGAATGCAGAAAATTAAGTTAACTAATAATTTGAATGAAATACTTCCGCTATCCTTTGTTAAAAATACTCGCCAATGCTGAGGTATCACCTGCGTTTTTCGCCTTGTATACAAGAAATTTTCTATTCAACTTTGGGAACTCTTTAAAGAAAAAAGAAGCGAATGATTAATATTTCTACCAACGCTACCCTACTCCTCAAGTTTGCTATTCCAATTTGCTGGCTAATCTTTTTCGGATCATTTACCATTGCTGCTTGGGTCGTACCGAGTGCAGATGGAGCTGGTCCAGATATGTCTGCAAAGATAGGTTTGACGTTGTTTTTTTTAGCTGGAGCAATGTTCCTTTATTGGGGGTTCCTGCGATTGAAAAGAATTGAAATGGATGCGAATTTTGTTTACGCTACCAACTATTTTAAAACCTATCGTTACCCTTGGCACAACATTGCCAAAATGGATGAAAAAGATTATTTACTTTTTCGAACTTTACATATCTATTTTGATCAACCAGGCAAATTTGGAAAAAAGGTTTATTGCGTCATCAGCCAAAAACGACTTAACGAATTTTTAGCTGCTCATCCCGGAGTGTTGTCGCGCTTTTTGGATAAGGAAAATTAATTAATAATATTCTGCTGATGTGTTTTGAATGAAAAATTGATTCATGAATAATTTTTAATGACTCTTCTGACATGTTATTAATTTAAAAGAAATCTAGTCGAATAAAAAAGGAAGCATTCAAATGAATGCTTCCTTTTTTCAACAAATCAACAGTTCAACAATTTAAGCCACCACACTCGCATCTCGTACGATCAATTTTTTCCGTTCTGGTCCTGTCGAAACCATTGCGATTGGCGTTTCTAATTCTTTTTCTAGGTAAGCCAGAAAATCGCGAGCTGCAGCTGGCAATGCTTCGTATTCCGTAACTCCCTCTAGCGAGCTTTCCCAGCCATTGAAAGATGTTAATTCTGGGGTGATCTCTACTTCACAAAGATCATAGGGCAATTGAGCGTGTGTTCCTCCATTATAATTATAATGCGTAGCAGCAGCGATCTCTTTTAGATTATTTAAAACATCAATTTTAGTGATGACTAATTTAGTCACGCCATTGAGCATGATGGTATATTTGAGTTGTGGAATATCGATCCAACCACAGCGTCTTGGTCGTCCAGTAGTGGCACCGAATTCGGCTCCTTCTTTTCGCAGGAATTCTCCCGTTTCGTCAAATAATTCCGTTGGAAAAGGTCCACCACCTACCCGTGTACAGTAAGCTTTGGTAATACCGATTACCTCCCCAATACGGGCAGGAGCAATTCCGAGTCCGTTACAAACTCCAGCTGAAACAGTATTGGAGGAAGTAACATAAGGATAGGTTCCAAAATCAATATCCAACATCGAGCCTTGCGCACCTTCTGCTAATATTTTTTTACCTGCTTTGAGTGCATCGTTGATATAATATTCACTGTCTACGTGCTGCAACTCTCGGAGAATGCTAAGACATTCAAACCATTTGGCCTCTTCTCTTGCTAGATCAAACGCTATAGCAGGCTGACTGCTGATAATGCCCAGATGCTTCGCTTTGAGTGCTTCGTATTTTTCCTTAAAATTGGGTAATAAAATATCACCGACGCGTAGACCATTACGTCCCGTCTTATCCATATAGGTAGGTCCGATTCCTTTGAGGGTAGAACCAATTTTTTCTTTTCCCTTAGCGGCTTCTGAAACCGCATCCAAAAATCGGTGCGTCGGTAAAATTAAGTGTGCCTTTCTAGCGACTAATAAACGATCTTTATAGTCTACCTCGGCAGCAATTAACTTATCGATTTCTTTCGTCAGTGTGATAGGATCGATCACGACACCGTTTCCGATGACGTTGATTTGATTTTTTCGAAAGATACCGGAAGGTACGGTATGCAGTACATATTTTTTACCATCAAAGACCAGTGTATGACCGGCATTTGGGCCTCCTTGAAAGCGGGCGATGATATCATATTTTTCGGCGAGAAAATCAACAATTTTGCCTTTTCCTTCATCTCCCCACTGTAATCCCAAAATAACGTCAACAGTCATAGTATTTAATTTTTTTACAAATTTTCGTTTTGAATTTCAAAAATCTGCCTGATCGTAAACAATCGGACAGGTAAAGTTACTCGAATTTATCTATTAGGGAAAAAAATAAGGGAACTAAAAAAGAGATTTATCTAGGAATATTTTCGAAGGAATGGGCAAACTCATCTAAATTAACCAAAAAGAAGATCAATATAAAAAGGAGTCCCTTCCTTAATAGCCATGCTATTGAGAAAAGGACCTAACTTTAAATCAAAAAAACCAACTTTAGCGTGTTTGAAAAAATAGGATTCCTTTTGGAGTTTCTTATTTTTTCCTTCTTTATAAACTATGAAAATTATTCTTTTAAATTTGAATTAGCCACCATTTCCTGCTAGTCGATTACGGCCTTTTAAATTCAAATCATTAATAGCGTCAGATATCTCGTATCCTAATCTCAATCCTTCTACACAATCCATCCGCATATGTACACCCAATGGAATTCTCGAAAAAGCATTTTCTGCTGCCATGGTTCTTAGTCGGGAAAATTGTCGTGGTTCCCCTCTAAACTCAGATCTTCCCTCGTGCGAACGATCCGTAAAATTGACATTATTCCCAAAAGCATCTATAAAAACACCAGCAGCAGCCGAAGCAAAAGCTGAGTGACCTGATGGATAACCAGGAAACGATGGATTCGGCCAAGGGATCAAACGAAATAAATTGGTTTGAAAATCAGGATCGATAAATTCATGAATATAGACATTAGGTCGCATCACCATGTAGTCATACTTATATTTCCAAGTAGCGACGGCAGCATCGTTTAATGAAAATCCTAATTTTAGATACAGTACTAATGCTTTTTCTAAATCTAGATCAAATTGTTCCATCAGTTGATTCGAGATAGAAAGTTGACGTGCTGGTGGACCATAGGTGGTATTTTCTACATCATCGCTCCAAAATTCAGCAATCCAAAGTGCTTCTCCATCTTCGTCTCTTGCCTCGTTATTGTCGTTATAGCATTCCATCATTTCTGCAAAATACGGGCTACCTGGTTCTTCGCTATAGGTCTTTGGAGGGACGGTCGTTGTTTCTTCTGGACTAATGACAAAAGTTCTTACCGATCCCCAATATGGAAATAAAGCACGCTCCGGCTCAGCAGAAAAAGTCCAGTATCCATCCCCCACCGGAGGGACATAAGAGGTGGGTTGTGGATCTAATTTTTGTGCTTCGGCATCTGCATCGGTTAGGCTATAGGCAATAACTTGATCTGCGATATATGCTCCCCAAGCTTTTGACTGAGTCGCTACAGCAGTAGAAGAACCATCCAAATATTCGGATGCTAACTCCTCTTCTAAAAGGCCTATCTTTTCAATAGAAGCAATCGGAATATTGTAAATAAAGTGATTTACCATTTTAGCAAAACAGCTATTAAGCGCTAGTTCCCAGTTTACATTCCTAGGAAGTCTCCGCTCATCTATTTCCAAACCATCTAAGCGTCTTTCGGTAGAATTATAATCACTCATACCCTCTACTGCTGTCTCATAAGCGGCTAAGTAGATATAGGCAAAAGAACGAGCACTCGCTGTAGGTCGCATGCCTGTAGCATAGCGATCGATTTCTAAAATTAGATCCGTCCATTCTTTTACGACATCATGATCGATCTGAGCAATTTGATTATTGCCAGGACCATTTCCGGGTCCGTTGCCAGGTCCATTTCCAGGGCCTCCTCCGTTTCCACCTCCTCTTTCATCGGCCGTTAATAAGGCTAGGGATTCGTCTGGTAAAATTTCTTCGTCTTCCGAACAGGATTGAAAAATGATAGCTGATAAAAAAAACAGGAGGAATACTTTAAACTGAATGCGATTCATAACTAATTAAATTTAAATAGAGGTGTTAGAACAGCACGTTAAAACTTAACGATACTTCTAAGAAACAATAAAGAATTATTGAATTTCTGATCAAACAGCATCTTGTTAGATAATCAAGTAGATAAGCAGTATCTACTCCTAATAAAAAACAGTTCTTGAATCAAAGGGACGGCCGTTAATTAATTCGAGTACTTAAAGTAATGTAATTTCAAGTTTTATAATTGTATGGTGTAAAAATCAGTCTGTCAATATAAAGACAACCTAACTTAAAGAACACCTACCAAAAAATATTTTTTTTTGAAAAAAATAAAATAGAGACTTATTTTGAGACAAGTTTAGGGGAGAAATTAAGATGGCCAGAAGAGATTTAGCCATTCAAAAAAAAGGAATTGATTATATCACCATTCAAAGCGCACCATAAAATTGGGCGCAAATCCCATCTCTGCCTGATCGATATATTTTAATTCAGGTTGGGATTGCAGACGATTATCTATGAGTAAAGATCGTTTATAGACATTTCGTTGATTATAAATATTTAAAAAAGAAACACCGAATACGGCTTTCCATTTGTCGGTGTTTTTTGGTAAAAAATGATACAAAAAACTGGCATCTAGCTGATGCGTAAAAGGTAAGGTCGCATCATTAAATTCATCTCTTAGCGGATCTAGAGAAAAGTTTTCTTCTTGCATATTCCCATCGTTTACAATCTCAAAATTCTCTCTTCGAGCATAAGGTTGTCCCGAACTAAATTTCCATCCAAAGGAGCAATCCCATGATCCAATTCGCCAAGTATTGGCCAATCGAAGGACGTGCCTTTGATCGGTTGGAGCGAGAAAATCGGTATCAAAAAACGTAGGAAATTTATAGTTGGTCTTTGCATAGGAATAACTAATCCAGCTTCTAAAATCACCCCACCGCTTTTTAAGCAGAACATCTACTCCAGTTGATACTGAATTACCAAGATACGTTCTATTAGAAAAGTCTTCACTGAAAGAAAGAGATATTGTTGATAGTCCCTTTACAAATTTCTGATAAAATTGCAGATCAATCAGCCAATTTTTTTTGTGATACACCAGACCTAAAAAATATTGGTCAGCCGTTAAGATGGGTGCATTTTTTTCACCTATAAAAGCCCAAACGGGCGTATTAATATTTGAATCATCTCTATCAATTTCCAAAATTTGACTAACGAATTGATGGTAACGTCCGGCTTGCAGCTGAAAATTCCAAGTATCTGACAACTGATACCATAACTTCAAGCGTGGCTCAAAATATGCCTTTTCCGTTCGATCAAAATAACTAAGTCGCAATCCTAGTTTACCTCCCATCTTACGATTACCAGGAGTTTCTAAAGAACTATAAACAGCATGTACCAATGCGGTTTCTGTTTGAGACAGATCAAGCTTTGAGGCATTTTTGGATTCTCTATTTATTTTAAAATCAATATTATAATGATTTAAATGATAGCCAAAATCAATTTTAAACTTATTGGCTAGCAGGTAATTATTCATCCATTGCAATTGATTTTCGCGGATATACCCTTCTTTAAGACCATTTCTTCGCTTTTCTCTACTCATCGTTAACAATTCATAAAAATAGTCATAGTTATAGTCAGAGGAGGTAGCTATTAGATTGGAAGAAAATTGATTATTCCAATGATGTGTCCAATTAATACTTCCTCCCATATTTTGCAGGTCTAAAGTATCGGCTTGTCTTTCTTGAACGTTATCATCAAAAATGACAGATTTAAAATTATTTCTACCATAAAAAAAAGCAACATTCAGTTCGTCTGATTTTGAAAACTGGTAACTGCCTTTTAGGTTACTGTCAAAAAAATCAAACGCATCCGTAATTCTAATATCAGCTGCATTCGAAGTTTGCAACAACTCCCCTTGTTGAATTCTTTTATTGAGACTTTCATAGATAGGACTTCGCCAAAGACCAGTTAAAGAATGACGGACTGAATATACGACTGCCATCTTTTGATTAGCTAAAGAAAACCTTCCATTTAAATAAGCATGTATCGAATTTGCACCTGCCATCATCTGATCTGTTACCATATTTTGATCGTAGGATTTAAGATCAATAACTCCCGCAATTTTACCACCTCTAGACGCATCGAATCCGCTTTTATAAACAGATACTTTTTCCATGATGTAAGGATTGAAAGCAGAGATCATCCCAAAATAATGCGCAGTATGATAGATGGGAATATTTTCCCAAAGAACCAAATTTTGGTCTGCGGTTGATCCCCTGATAGAGATGTTAGAAGCACTCCCATCAGGAGCGGTAATGCCAGGAAGAAAGTGAATGGTCTCTAATATTTCGGGTTCTACCTGTCCGGGCAATTGTCCTAACTGATTCGGTTTAATTTTAGTATATGCACCATGATCATAAAGGCTTATTCCATCGGTCAAATAATCCGTAACCACCACAAAATCCTGATCAAAGGAAAGATAAGTCAACTCGACATTTGGACAATCCGACGCTAGAAAGTCACGTGCCAATAGTCGTTTTTCCTCGTAACCAACATAACGTATCACTAACGTATCATTTTCTTTAGGGAAGCATTTTAATTCAAAACGACCTGCTTGATTGGTCGTACCTCCTTGCGTACTTCCCAGCAAAAACACACTCGCAAATTCAAGCGGCATCTGCGCTGCCTGATCTTTGATTACTCCGCAAAGTATAGATGGCGTTCGATCAGCAGGTTGTTCCGAAGATATTTTTTGGGGAATATCTTTTAGACGAATGATAAAATTATCTTGAATTAATTCGACGCTAAGAGGCGTATCGGCAAGGATGATTTTTAGAAATTCCGTACTAAAAGTGGGTGGCTTTGGCGTATAAACAACCACACCTTTTACATCTTCCATCTGATAGGAAAGCAATAATTGATATTCGTTCTCTAAGGTCATAAGAACCGACTCTAAGCTTTTCTCTCCCGACTCTATTTCAATGAGTTTGGTTTGAGAAAAAATAGAAAGCGGTAAAAACAATAAGAGAAAAAGGGTGATTTTTTTCAAAACTATAGCTATCTAATATAAGTTGTACGAGATCAAATAATTTGAATATCGGTCGACTATCAGCCAATGTTACTCTCTGGTAAGTAATACTTTTTTCCCAGAAATTTCATACTTAACATTTAACATTCCGATCGTAGTTTTTAATGCCACTAGCAAATCGTCATGTTGAAAATTACAAGAAATAATGGCCTCTTGATCAATTCCATTTGCTAAAATCTCAACATCATATTGTCTTTCTATTTCAGCCAAAACCATAGACAGCGGAACTTTTCTAAATTTTGATAACCCGCTCATCCAACTAGGCTTTCCGATGGCTGGAGACTTCCATTTTTCAGTGGTCTGATCAGGATTTATTCTGATTCGCTCATCTTTGGTAAGCTCTCCTACAGTGATTCCATCAGCAGACTTTACCTGCACCTTACCGCTTTGACAAAAAACTTCAAAAAAACCGTTTCGGGCATTAACATTAAATTCGGTTCCTAAGACTTCTACTATTCCATCTTTTGTCAGCACAGAAAATTTGCTTCCTTTTTTTACTTGAAAAAATGCTTCGCCACGTAAATTTAACCTGCGATTATTTTCCCAACTATCAGCATCATAACTCAACTCACTTTCTGCATTGAGCACAAAACTCGATTCATCTGGTAAACTTCCACGCACCGTTTCTCCTTTTGCAACTTGATAAGAGCTCACCGGTTGAGAGATCGTTTTAAATAAAAACCAACCACCCGTTAAAAGTACCATCGCTGCTACCGCGTACTTTAGAAAATTATTCATAAAGACCCGCCTTCCTTTAGGCCGTGCTGGCGTATTTGATTCCGTCGTTTTCTCTTGACTTAAAATCTCTTTTAACATCTGCTCTTCAGCAAGCGGAGGAGTAGAAAGATGATCTGTATTTTTGTATAAGGCTACGAGAGCATCATATTCAGGTCGAAGCTTAAAGAGCGCCAACTCTTCGGCCGTCAGTTCGTCATCGATCCATTTGTGTAGAATATGGTCGTTTTCCATTTTTTTCTCTTTGTTAGGTTTAAGATCATTCCAAAAATTTGCTTATAAAATTCTAAGTCTTATTAAGACAAAGCAAATCTTCTTTTACCTACCGCTTATCTAATTTTTTTTGTGATTTTTCTCAATTCGTCTAAGGCTTTATACATTCTTTTTTCTACTGCCTGTCGGCTAATGTCCAGTATTTCAGCGATTTCATTGTATGTTTTTTTATCAATTCTACTCATTAAAAATACCACACGCTGTTTTTCTGGTAAGGCAGCAATCGCACTTTCTAATTCTATTTTTAGCTCTTTTTCTTCTAGTAGAAATTCCGGACTTTCATGAGAGCGGTCCATATGCGGTTTTTGCTCAAACTTTAGGACAACTTTTTGATGTTTGTACTCATTAATCAATAAATTATTGGCCGTTTTGAATACGTATCCCTTAGCTGTAGCAACCGCCACAGAGGCACAATTTTGCCATAATTTAGTAAATGCTTCTTGGGTTAGATCGGCAGATAACGTATAATTTCCAGTTTTATAGTATAAATAATTATGCAAAGACTTCGCATAATCTTTAAAAATAGACGTGAAGGTAGAAGCTTCACAAACCGATTCGGTCTTTGATCCCATATTTTAATTTTACTAGAAAAGAAGTAGCAGCTATATAATATAATTCATAGCAAAAATAATAAATATATACAAATCGCTTTTTTAAGAAAAATGATATTGAAATTGTTCGAGAAGGTAGGTGATGCTACCCTGATAAAAAACCACCTATTTTAAAACACTTTTCCACAAATACAAAAGTGTTAAAGTATATGAAATTATATATTATTTGAAAATAAACAGTTATATTACATATTAACCAATGTAATATTAACCTGGTGTATTACCAATCTTCGAAGAAAGCTTTTTTACTTTCCTCGTTGCTCATTCTCTCAATTTTTTAACACATGAATAACAACCCTCTTTTTAGGACTTCAACACTATTGATCCTATTACTGATGAATTCCTTTTTCTTATTTCAGTCCTGTGAAAAGGAACATTTATTAAATGATCCTACTACCACATCCCTAGCACCTACAACTCCTACTGTCAATTACGCCAATACCTATGCTGGTACGCGAGACGAGTCTTCTGAACCTGTACAAACTGAACTCGGAAAACTTCGACAAAATCCTTATACAGTCGCAGAAATGACCAAAGCCTATAATTTGATTCACGGAACCAACGAAACAGCATTACCTACAACGCACACGTATGTCAAGTTTACGCCAACTACGCTTGAGCATATTGATCGGTTGGAAGCATCCGATATCATTTTACAGGATTATCCTTTTGAATATGAAGTCATTAAAGAAGGAGATTATTACCAGCAACCCGTTGATGGGGCATTTCCCGAATTTTATGGCGTGGTAGAAGCCGGAACATCTATTTCAGAAATCCCTCATCAATTAATTGCTCCCTTACATCTGGATAAATCTGATCCCATCTTATTGGCACAAAGTTATTTCCAGACTGGTAACCAAGCGGAAATTTTCTCTGAAATTTTTAACGAAACCGGATTATATATCGAAGATATTCCGACCATTACTTTAAATAGAATTCCGCCCATAATAGACTGTGACGATGGCTGCCGACCCGTATTAGTCCTCGATACAAGCGTTCCTTACATCGAGCCGGAGCCGGGCAGCCAAGCACCTTTTGAAAATTATATTTGGGAGTGCGACTGTACCCCACCACCGCCACCGCCAACCCCTACGTTAAATAACTGTGGTTGTCCAATCCCAGCCAATACCCGGATTCCGGCGGGTTGTGTGCAGGTGTTTGATACAGAATTATCAGCTGATGAGAGAGACTTTTCTACGTATTTGCCCGTCAGAAGGGTAAAGATCATCATGAGTGATCGCTGGTTTAGTTTTGACGAGACCGAAACCGATGACAATGGTTGCTGGTCGATGCCAAATGAGCGATATAGTGGTAGAGCTAGGATGTGGGTACAATTCACCAACGAGCGAGGACGGATCAGAGGTTCCAGAAATACATGGAAATTTTGGGAATTATTTCAAACGGTAGAACATTATACGGGAAGATTTAGAGGCCCCTTTAATCATATTGAGACTAATTTTGATCGAGGACCTGATGGTAGCAAAACCAGAAGACTTTGGGGAAGTGCTACCGTCAATAATGCCCTCCACGAATTTCATGAGTATACCATCGCCGATGGGGTCTTGCCTCCGTCAGATGGGATGGATATTTTTATAGATTATGATGTAAGAACTGGATATGCCATCATGGGTACCCAAAATGAACTAAGTATAACGGCAGGAGGAGTCGCAGGAGGAGTCGGAACAGTGGCAGCAGCAGCAGTGCTGGGAATTAACCCTTTTATAAGTATTTATAGCTGGGCGATTGTAAGAGCTTATTTACCCGATGTAATGATTGGTTATGATTTCAATAATTCAGATCGACTAAAAGAGCTTTCTTATCACGAATTTGCCCATGCGATTCAATATCGGCAAGGAGGACATGATTACTGGCTTGATTTAGTAGTCGCAGAAATTAATGCGAATGGCCATGGAGACCAGTTTAGTGAGGATGCAGATTTTATTTCTTTGATCGAATCTTGGGCGCATCATTTGGGGCATAGTTATGCGGATCGGACGTACTTGGGCATGAATACTAGTTTTAGTAATTTTAGCTCTTGGTTAGATTTTCTAGAAAGAGATATTAACGAATCAACCAATCATATTCCAGAAGGATTATATCACGATTTAATAGATAATACCAATGTGGAAGACATGGCTATTGGGATTGTTGTTGACAATGTTTCGGGTTTTACAAACCAAGAAATGTTTTCGTGCTTTACTTCTGATATAAGAAGTATTGAAGCATTTAGAGTTTGTTTAGTAAATAATCACTTAGCTGATTCAGGGAATACAGTTATGCAATTGAACGATTTATTTAATTCTTATTAAAATTGAATAATAAATAGCAGGTAGAAGTAATAAGATATTATTTCTACCTGCTAAAATTAAAACTTATGAAAAACTTTAATTTTCTTTTTTTAGTCTTCCTTTTATTTACTCCTAGTTGCGGTAAAAAAGATTGCCAATTTGGAGGTGCCTACCAATTTGAAATACCAATAACTCTTTCACCTGTAAAAGAAATCTATAAAATCGGAGATACGATCAGTATTAGCTCCCAGTTTTCTGACCAGGTTTATGAAGCACAGACAGATCAATTTTATTCCTTAACTGATTTTAAATTTTATCCTGAAATATCAATAGGTGAAATCTCTGATTCAATTATTAATAGAGGGGCACTTAATGATTTTGAAGTAATTGTTGATACTTTGAAATATGATTTCACCAAATTCTTTTTTTCAAGTGGTGGAATATCATACGATAGCGAATACCTATATGAAGAAGGAGCTTATTCACTAGCTTATAGAATCATTCCAAAAGTAGCTGGACTATATGTTTTTGGACAAGATTCTAATACAGATTACTTAGATGAACATCAGGGTTTCTCAGGAAAATGTAGTAACAAAGTAGTAAACGTTCGGACTATCTTAAATAATCGTACTTCGAATAATATGCATTTAGCAAAGGATAGTCCAATTCATCATTACAATACTAGAATATTTCAAAACCCAGAAGAGCGTTTTTTTAGTTTCGGTCTCTTTATCTTTTACGTAGAAGAATAATCCAAATGCTCAGAAGAGTATTTTTATTTGTGGGAATGTTTGCAATGCTGAGTAGTTGCACCAAAAAAGACTGTCAATTCGGCGGCGCTTACCAATTTGAAATTCCAGCTACCCTTTCTCCTGCGAAAACAACTTATAGAATCGGAGATACCATCAGCATTAGCTCCCAGTTTTCAGATCAAGTTTATGAAGCCATAACGGATAAAACTTACTCATTATACAATTTTAGATTTTACCCAATTTTCAAAATTGATGAAATCTCTGATTCTATTATTGATCAAACTGCTTTAAATAACTTTGAGGTAATTATTGATACTATAAAATATAAATTCAACAAATTTATTTTTTCTTCTGGTCCAGCAGTCGCCTATGATGGAGAATATTTATATGAAAATGAAGAATATTCTCTGAGTTACAAACTTATTCCTAAGACAACAGGTTTTTATAGTTTTTTTCAAAGTACGCTAATTGGTGATATAGGTGATGAGGAGCAAGATTTCCCAGAAAAATGTCGTAATAAAGGTATCAATATTCGTACTATTCTAAACAATAGAGCCAATAATAATATCAATCTTGCCAGAAATAGTCCAAATGAATGGTATAATACAAGGATTTTTCATAAACATGAAGAACGGTTTACCTATTTAGGTGGATATATTTTCTACGTAGAAGAATAAGTAAGATGATCAAAAAAGTAATTTTATTGGTGGGAATGTTTGCAACGCTGAGTACGAGTAGTTGCATAAAAAAAGACTGTCAATTCGGCGGCGCTTACCAGTTTGAAATCCCAATGACCCTCTCTCCTGCAAAAGAGATCTATAAAATCGGAGATACCATAAGTATCAACTCCCAGTTTTCAGATCAAGTTTATGAAGCGGTAACCGATCAATTTTATTCATTAATGGAATTTAAATTTTATCCAGCCTTTGATATAAATGAAATATCTGATTCTATTCGTGATCAAACAGCGTTAAATAATTTTGAGGTTATTATCGATACTGTTAAATATGATTTTATCGAATATGTCTACTCTAGTGGAGCAGTAACTTATGATGGAGAATATTTGTATAAGGATGGAGAATATTCCCTAGAATACAAACTTATTCCCAAAGCTACGGGGCTATATATTTTTGGTCAAGATTCTCAGACAGATTTTCTAAATGAAAATCAGGGCTTTCCAGGAAAATGTAACAATAAAGCAATTAACGTTCGAACTATCTTAAATAATCGTACTTCAAACAATAATATACACCTAGCAAAAGATAGCCCAATTCATCACTACAATACCAGAATATTTCAAAATCCAGAAGAACGATTTACATATTTTGGTGCTTTTGTTTTTTACGTAGAAGAGTAAGCAAAATGATCAGGAGAACGCAACGCGTACATGGCTCCAACTCCTAGAAAGTGATATAAATGAATCAACAAATCATATTCCAGAAGGATTATACCATGATTTGGTGGATAATACCAACGCAAACGAAGTTATGGCAGGTGGTATTCCTTTAGTAATTGACAATGTTTCGGGATTTACCAACCAACAGATGTTTTCATGTTTTACTTCTGACTTAAGAAGTATAGAGGAATTTAGAGTTTGTTTAGTAAACAACCATTTAGCTGGTTCTGGAAATACACTTATGCAATTGAACGACTTATTTAACTCTTACTAAATAAATAATTATCAACTAGCAGATCGAAATAATTTAATTATTTCGATCTGCTAAAATTAAATGCATATGAAAGCTTTAAATATCATTATTTGTCTCTTTTTGCTCTCTTTTTTTAGTTGCATCAAAAAAGACTGCCAAATCGATGGCAGCTATCAGTTTGAGATTCCAGCTACCCTTTCTCCTGCAAAAGAAACCTATAAAATCGGGGATACCATTAGCATTAGCTCCCGATTTTCTGATCAAGTTTATGAAGCGGTAACAGACCAGTTTTATCCTCTAGTTGATTTTAAATTTTATCCAACCTTTGAACTAAATGAAATTTCTGATTCTATCATTGATCAAGGAGCACTAAATAATTTTGAGGTCATTATCGACACCGTTAAATATGATTTGACTGAATTTATCTATTCCAGCGGCTCTGTTACTTATGATGGACAATATTTGTATAAAAATGGAGTGTACTCACTAGAATATAAACTCATTCCCAAAGCAACGGGGTTATATGATTTTTATCAAAGCACGCTAGTTGGTGGCATCGGTGAAGAGCAGGACTTCCCAGGAAAATGTCGTAATATAGACACCCGTGTTCGAACTATTCTAAACGATAGAGCTGATAATAATATTGATCTGGCAAGAAATAGTCCAAATGAATTATACAATACCTGGATTTTTAATAGTCCGGAAGAACGATTTACCTATTTGGGAGGTTATATTTTCTACGTAGAAGAATAATCAAACCGCCTTTCGTTCCGGACAAGGCTCCGTCTCACAATTTCCATAAAGATTCAACGAATGATGCGTCACCTTAAATTTTAGCAATTCCCCCATCATCGTTTTGATTTGTTGGACGCGCGGATCACAAAATTCTAAAACTTTTCCACAGTCTACACAGATCAGGTGATCGTGCTGTTTATAACCGTAGGATTTTTCGTATTGGGCGAGATTTTTTCCAAATTGGTGTTTTTTTACCAAATCACAGGTGACCAGCAGTTCCAAAGTATTATAAACTGTGGCACGACTCACTCGGTAATTTTGGGTTTTCATATGAATATACAAGGCCTCTGCATCAAAATGGTCATTACGACGATAGATCTCTTCCAAAATAGCATAACGCTCAGGCGTCTTACGCAGTCCATTTTTTTCCAGATGACCTGAAAAAATATTCTTCACTTCCTCGATCGTAGAATTTTTTGCTTCTTGCATAATTTTTATTTATTTGACCCTTGGTACTGGAATTAGCCTATTTTATTTTTTTCTAGTTAACTAAAATTGAGTTGGCTTATTAGCTAATTAGCCTAAAAAATCAATCCTCTACCCTCACAACAGAAGATATCCCCTCAAGGTTTTGTAAATCTCTAATTGCTAAAACAAGTTGATCTTTATTTTGTACCAATAGTCCAACTTGTGCCTCAAAATATCCTTCATTTCCATCAATATGAAAGGAACGAATATTGAGTCCCATACGGGAAGAAATTGTGTGTGACATTTTTTCAATAACCCCTGGCCCACTATCTATTCCTGTAATAATTAGGTCGGCTACAAAAGAAGAATTAGCGGTCATAATCCATTCTGCTTTCATAATCCGGTAACCATAATTCGCCATTAGATGGGTAGCATTTGGACAATTGGTTCGGTGAATTTTCATCCCAGACGCAGCCGTAACATAAGCAAAAACTCGGTCTCCTTGTAATGGATTACAGCAGGTAGCCAACGTATAATCATAACTATCTCCTTCTTCTCCATTAATCATCAACCGGGGTTTAAAATTAGTTTCTGCCCGTTTACGTTTGATAGGAGCGACTTCTTCTTCTTTTACCTTTTGTGGTTCCTCAATTAGTACAAGTTTGCCCGCCTCCGCCTTGAAATCTTTAAAAATTGCGACTAGACTAATACTGTCCGTCGAAATATCATAATAAAAATCAGTTCGGTTTTTATATTTTAAATAATTAACTAAAACGTCGGTTCCTTCTTCAAAATCAATCTTATTATTTTTTAATTTTCGGGCCAACGCTTCTTTCCCAAATTCAGCTTGCTCTTTTCGCTCTTCTCGCATCGCTGCTCGGATTTTACCACGCGCTTTACCAGTCACGGTCATTTTCAGCCAACTCTTATTTGGTTTTTGATTTTTAGAAGTGGTAATCCAAATCTGATCTCC
Source organism: uncultured Saprospiraceae bacterium (assembly GCA_937928405.1). Classification (GTDB taxonomy): domain Bacteria; phylum Bacteroidota; class Bacteroidia; order Chitinophagales; family Saprospiraceae; genus JALZUU01. The sequence continues at coordinate 1,632 of CALFWZ010000221.1, read as the reverse complement.
ATTTTGCAATTCGTACCCCATGGGCACCAATTTATTATTCACCTTAATGGCGCTACACTGATAACCAACGTCAGAATGAATACTAAACGCAAAGTCCAAGGCAGTTGCGCCTTTTGGTAGAATTTTCAAATCTCCCTTTGGTGTATAGACATATACTTCTTCGTTGTAAAGAGAAGTTTTAAAATCATTAACAAATTCAATCGCATCGCCATCCTGACTTTCCAGTGTTTCGCGCACCGTATCTAGCCATTGTTCGTAGACATTTTCCTTTTGAGAAGTAACGCCCTTATATTTCCAGTGCGCCGCAAATCCTCGTTCAGCAATCTCATCCATCCTTTCTGTCCGAATCTGCACTTCCACAAATCGCCCCTGTGGACCAACTACCGTGGTATGCAAAGATTCATATCCATTGGCCTTAGGAGTGGTCACCCAATCTTTTAAGCGTTCCGGAATTGGTTTATAAAAATCTGTGACCATGGAATAGACCTGCCAGCAAACCTGTTTTTCCAATTTGGGCATGACGGACACAATGACCCGAACTGCAAAAAGATCATAGATTTCTTCAAAAGGTACTTTCTTCGTTTTAATTTTATTGGAAATAGAATAAATAGATTTTGGACGCCCTAAAATTCGATATTCAATGCCCATACTGTCCAAACTTCTCCGGAGTGGTCTAATAAACTGGTTGATATACTCATTACGATCTTTTTCAGAATCTTCCAGTTTTTTAGAAATTTCCTCATACATATCTGCATCTGTCACTTTCATACAGAGATCCTGAAATTCCGTCTTAATATTATACAATCCGAGTCGGTGAGCCAAAGGAGCGTAGATAAAACTAGTTTCGGCTGCGATTTTGAGTTGTTTATGAGGAGGCATAGAACCTAGCGTCCGCATATTATGCAATCGATCCGCCATTTTGATCAAGACCACCCGAATATCGACCAAGAGCGTTTTTATAACCTTCTTAAAATTTTCAGCTTGAGGGCTAGGCACATTATATAATCCATCTAGTTTGGTCAATCCATTGACAATGATCCCAATCTTTTCTCCAAATCCATCATTGATCTCTTTTTGGGTCACCTCGGTATCTTCTACCACATCATGTAACAAGGCACTGATGATGGCGGTAGGTCCTAAGCCAATTTCAGCTGCACAGATTCTAGCTACTTCAATCGGATGTAAAATATAAGGTTCTCCTGATTTGCGTCGTTGTTTGATATGCGCTTTAACCGCTAATTCATAGGCCATATGAATATTTTCGCGATCCGTATTATCAATTTCTACCTTGATGGAGTCAAGTAAAAGCTGATAAGCCGCCTCTATTTCACGTTGTTCGTGCTCTGGATATGTAAGTACTTCCTGCATAATTACCCATGAAAATACCATTTACCATAGAAAAAGTCAAAAAGAGGATTTAAAATAAGAGAAAAAGCGTTATCTTTGCGTCGCTTTTCACTCAAATGATGAATGTAATTAGTAATTTTGCATTATTATTATTTTTGAAAAGTATTATCAAAAATGACTGAGGGCCATCCGTTAGTCATGATTAGATACCACGCGGGTGTGATGAAATTGGTAGACATGCCAGATTTAGGTTCTGGTGCTTCACGGCGTGGGGGTTCGAGTCCC
>CALFWZ010000220.1 GCA_937928405.1 uncultured Saprospiraceae bacterium | reverse complement strand
ATCATAAAATTAAATCTTTTACTATTCACCTTATGGCCAATTCCTTTTAGGTAATCTTTATTTTTGAAATAAAATGTTAGAGAATCAAAAGAACTATTTTCGGCCACCTCTTCAACAATTAGATTAGCAATTATTTCAGGTTTTCTATTATCAATTTCAGTTGTTTCTGAAGTTCCGTTCTCTTGATTAAATTTAATTCCCCCACCGTCCCAAGGAAAATAATAAGATTGACTCATTACCCCAATGATATCGGGTGAGAATGCTGCATTTTCTAACCAAGAATGATTTAATGCAAAAGTGATCTGATTATTTTTTATGGTAGATAATTCTTCATGCGCCCCAAAGCTCAAACTATTGGCAGCAATTATTAGGCATTTGTTATTTTGTTCGTTAGGAATATAGGAGGCACTAGGTAAATCCATAATCTTTCCAATCGCGCTCCCAATTATTTGAGAACTTCTATCTTGCAAATATTTGACATGCTCAATTACCACATTGGTTTGACTAAGGAGGTATTTGAGTTTTAAGATTATCTCAAGGATTGATTGGTTACTTCCCCAAAGCGCAACATATCTACCTCCAGCAACAAAGTTTTCAGAATCATCGAAAAAATCTAAAATTGCACAGCCATACTGAATAAAATGCCATTCTTGAATATGATTTCTGGGATTATCAATCACCTTAAATCTTAGAAACATTTCGTTGAGCTCCTCGACCTTTTGCCTTGGAAATTCAACGTCAACTTCATTATCTTGTCCAGCAATTACCCCAAATAAATGTTTGATTCCTTCCTCTACCTCTTTCACTTCTCCCACCATTATTTTTAGCTTTAGCCAAAACCAATAATCCCAAAAATCAGCCTTAACGTTATACTTTTCCAAAGCATCTATCGCTTTCTGAATTTGAAATGTTCTTGCCAAAACAATGGCTAAATCATGGCCAACCTCATTTCTATTTGGCGCTATCTCCACCGCTTTTTCTAAAAAAGGAATCGCTAAATCATATTGATCAAGTTCATAAAAATGTTGTCCAAGATGATTGAATGCATCAAAATTATAAAAATCTTGTTGGGCTACATCAAATAAATCAGCCTCTGCTTTTGCCCCTAAACCATTTAAAGAATCAACGGAGAGTTGATATAGAGGCTGATAATTTACATCTTTCCTAAATCCCCAAGAAAGCGCACCCAAAGCCTCTTGAAATTTAGATTCATGGTATAAGCTTAAAGCATTTTGGTAATCTTCCTGTGCAGGAGATGCTTCTTCCTTTTTACCTTTAAAAAGATCGAAAAACTTCATGCTTATTTTTTATTGTTTTCAAATCAGGGATCAGTAATTGAATTGGTATTAATCAATTGTAAATAATCACTTGATACTCCAAATAGTTTTCAGAATTTTAGATTTCTAAAGTCCCAAAAAAATTGATAGGATTGTTCAGTAAAGATACTGAGCGTGTCAAAACATTAATGTATTAGTTGGCCTGTTATCCGCACATCAACTACACCACAATATTGATCATTCTCTTCGGTACCACAATTACTTTTCGAATCTCTTTGCCAGCAATCCATTTTTGCATTTCTTCCATTCCCAATGCGGCCTTTTCTAAATCTTCCTTAGACATATCGGCTGGAAAATCTGCGGTCATTCGTTTTTTCCCATTGATACTAATCGGATAAGTAATCGAATCTTCCACTAAGAATTTTTCGTCATGAACTGGAAAATCTGTCATGGTCACACTACCATCGTTTCCAAGCAAACTCCAAAGCTCTTCAGATACGTGTGGAGCAAATGGTGCAATTAAGCGGACCAAGGGTTCCAAAACGGCTCGTTTATTCGTTCCAATCTTTTTCAAATCATTGGTGGCCACCATAAAGGCACTAATACAAGTGTTAAAAGAAAAACGATCAATGTCTAAGTTAATCTTCTTAATCACCGTATGGAGGATCTTCATTTCTTCAGGGGAAGCTGCTGCTTCGCTCACACTAAATTTCTCATTTTTATCAAAAAACAAACTCCATAATCGACGTAAAAACTTACTTACACCATCAATCCCTTTGGTATCCCAAGGTTTGGAATGTTCAAGCGGTCCAAGAAACATTTCATACATCCGGAAACAATCCGCTCCATACTTCTCTACCACATCATCTGGATTGACAACATTAAAATATCGCTTGGACATTTTACCTACTTCAGAGTGCGTTTGAAACTTGAAAGTAACCGGCATCGCTCCTACTTTGAACTCTCCATCCGCTGTTACAAAAACCGCATCCTTGTAATCTGATCGCCAATCTACAAACTGTTTAATCCCATCTGGTGATAGATAGGAATCGGTACTTCCGTAGTCGGATACAAAGTCGATGAAAACCGGAATCCGAGCATAATTACTGGGATCTGCTACTTGATCTGCTGAGACAAAACGTTTCTGAGCATCTTCTGATTTAGATAAATACAGAAATTCAATCACTCCTTGAATCATTCCTTGATTGATCAATTTTTTAAAGGGTTCTGGCGTAGGAACATACCCTAGATCATACAAGAATTTATGCCAGAATCGAGCATACATTAAATGTCCCGTGCCGTGCTCTGGGCCGCCAATATAAAGATCAACTTGCTGCCAATAATCAACTGCCGACTTACTGGCAAAAGCTTCTTGATTCTTGGCATCCATGTATCGTAAGTAGTACCAAGAACTTCCAGCATAACCTGGCATCGTATCGGTCTCACGAGTCATCCCATCATGATTTACCCAATCCGTTACTCGTGCTAAAGGCGAGCGACCATCTGCCGTTGGCTGATAGTTGTCTAATGGTGGCAACTCCACCGGAAGCTGGTTTAAATCTACTTTTTGTGGAACACCATCCGCATCGTACAAGATAGGAATTGGTTCTCCCCAATATCGTTGTCTACTAAAAGTCGCATCTCTTAAACGGAAATTTACTTGTCGTTGTCCGATTCCACGTTCTTCAATTTTTTCCAACATCAAATTAATCGCCTCTGGAACTTCCATATCATTTAGAAATCCAGAATTAATCATGATTCCTAATTTATCATGTCGATCAGCTCCGGGATATTTTGACTTATCAATTACATCAATGATGGGCAATCCGAATTTGGTGGCAAAAGCAAAATCTCGATCATCATCACTAGGTACCGCCATGATGGCTCCTGTACCGTAATCCATTAACACATATTCTCCAATATAAATAGGAACATTATTATTGGTAAATGGATTTTTGGCGTAAGCCCCTAAAAAACAACCCGTCACCTCTTTGACTTCGGTCATCCGTTCTCGTTCTGAACGACTATTGGTATATTCCAAATATTCGGTGACGGCGGCCCGTCGATCATCCGTCGTTATTTTGTCGACTAAGGGATGTTCAGGAGCAAGCACCATATAAGTAGCACCAAAAATAGTATCAGGTCGCGTGGTATAAATTTCTAATTGCTCTTGATGTCCATCTAGTTCAAAAAACATCTGCGCTCCTTCCGAGCGGCCCATCCAATTGGTCTGAATCGTTTTCATGGCCTCCGGCCAATCAACGGTTTGTAGATCGTCTAGCAACCTTTGGGCATACGCCGTAATTCTTAACGACCATTGCAACATGGGCCGTTTCTCTACTGGATGACCACCTCGCTCGGAGACGCCATCTTTTACTTCATCATTGGCTAGTACCGTTCCTAAAACTTCACACCAATTTACGTAAGCCACCTTTCGAAAAGCTAATCGGAAATTCGTTAGAATATCGCTTTGCTCAATGGCACTCATCGCTTTCCATTCTTCCCCTGTAAATGATTGCTCATTTTCATTCGCAGCCTTTACGCCTTCTGAACCAACAGTTTCAAAATGAGTCACCAATTCAGAAATCGGCTTTGCTTTATCCGCCTCCGTATCATAATAATGGTCAAACAATAATTGAAAAATCCACTGCGTCCATTTATAAAAATCCGGATCACTTGTTCGATATTCTCTACTCCAATCGAAACTAAAGCCCAGGTTATCCATCTGGCTTCGATATTGTTTAATGTTCGTATCCGTGGAATCTGCGGGATGAATTCCAGTATCTATCGCATATTGTTCAGCTGGTAATCCAAACGCATCATACCCCATCGGATGTAAAACATTAAATCCTTTCATCCGCTTATAGCGAGAAAAAATATCCGAGGCTATGTAACCAAGTGGATGACCCACGTGCAAACCAGCTCCTGATGGATAAGGAAACATATCCAAGACATAATATTTAGGTTTATCCGATTCATTTGATACCCGATAAATCTCATTTTTTACCCAGTAATCGCGCCATTTACGTTCGATCGATTGTGGATTATATTCCATGCTATTGTAATTTTTAAATTTCTGCGAAAATAGGTTTTTTTATGAGAAAAAGAAGGTTCTGACACCTAGATTCCTTTGAATACCTTACCTATAATTTTGAATGGGATTTAAAATAAATCATTTTAATTTTATTTGATCATTCTCCCTGATTAACAACGATTTAAGCATTTTTAGTTTCATTTATTTGTCTGTATTTTAGTGATTTTTTTTCGTACGTTGCCTACAATTTGTTTGAAATAGTGGTTTATCTGAATAATAAAATTATATATTTACAACAAATCCTAGGTGCTAATCCTTATTAGAATGGAAGCGTCCTTTTGGTTTATTAATTAATTATGCCTGTATGCCGAACGAGGCTATGTCTCTTCTAACGCATTGGCAACTAATTCTTAACCAGAAGAACAACTCAATTCACACTAATTCAAAACTCAAAACTTAAACCCTCCTATCATGATCGGAAAAATTATCAAATTAGGCATCCTAGTAGTCATTGGACTTGTAGGCTATAACTATTTCCTTGGAACCCCAGAGGAAAAAGAAAAGAGTAAAGAAATCATCGGTAAAGTTGCCGATATCGGTAAGGCAGGTGTTGGGTTGATCAAAGAAGAAGTAGCTAAATTCAAAGAAGGAAAATACGACCGTGCCCTAGATAAAATCCATAAAGGACTGATTTCTGCTAAAGACCAAATTCAAGATAAAGGTGGCAATTTGTTAGACCAAATCGAATCATGGGAAGGTAAAAAAGACGCCTGGTCAAAAGAACGAGACCGTCTCAAAGACCTTTTCGAGTCGGCCACCGATGATCAAAAAGAGGCACTCACTCAAGAAATCAAAGATCTCAATGAAAAGGGAGAAATCCTCGAAGAAGAAGGCAAAGAACTTAAACAAGCCACCGATGAACAGCTTGAAAAAAAGGAATAATTCCATTCCAAACGCAATTCATTTACTAAACCTACTCTAAAATACGGGGATAGGTTTAGTAATCGTTTTGGAGTCAAGCGAGTTCTTCTTTTTTAAACCCAATCTGACGCTGTTTCGTCTTGAGGTAACTCTTTTCTTATACACACGTTTACTAAACCTACTCTAAAATATGTGGATAGGTTTAGTAAAACGTTTAAAATCCTATCGGCCTTGTTTTCGTCTCGGCATAACTCCTTTCTTTAACGTTAAAGATATCCGCCAAGGATAAAGATTCGTAAGATTCCTTTGCGTTTATGGCAGCCAAGAGGCGATTGGTCTTGTCCAGCTCTAGCTTATCAAATTCGTACATCGCAATCATTCTCCCCTTACGGAGTAAAGCAGTATCCACTTTTGCCAGGTTGGTATTGAACGTGCAAATAACCTTGATGTTTAGGTAATCGCTAAATAGTCCATCGGTCAATTGCAGAATAGTGGAAACCACTGAGCGACCATTCGCATTTTCTCTTGAGGTGATCACCTTCTCCGCATCTTCTATCACCAACACCGAATTGCGCTGTCTCAATAAAAAAGAAATAAAATCTGGGTCAAGTAATGATTGAACAAACTCGTTCTGAATAAAAATAAAATTGGCTTTCTTGTGCTTGGAAATTAGACTTTTGATGTAAGTCGTTTTTCCGGTTCCTGGTTTGCCATACAATAAAATCAAGCCAGATTCCTTTGCTTTAATCGATCGCTCCACCCGATTAAAAGTTTCTCGAAAATCATCATTATAGTGGCGATCCAAATCAATTACAACTTTCTCCGTTCTCACTTCTTCGGTCGAAAAGCAATTATTGGGTTTTGTCAAAACGCTAAAGGTTGGCTTTTTGGTTAACCCAAACGATTTCCTCAGCAAGTCATTCATCTTAAGTACCCATTGTTCTAATGCTTGATCCTTTCCGTCGTATAAAAATTCTACATTCAATCTTTTATTGTACAGGGTTATCCAAATCATCCCTTTTACTTCGATTCCCGTAAAGAGCAATTCATCTGGAAAATCTTTTTCCATTTTTGCATTACTTGCATCATCCGAATGCCAATTTTTCAGCATCAGTTGAAACCCATTTTTTTCTAAATTCAATAAGGATAAAACCTTGTTCATATTGATTTTAGATACCACCATGGATACTTCCAATTCTAATTTAGAACAAAGCACTTCATATTTAGAAGCAAAAAATAAGGGGCGATTTAAATCACCATAACCATCAAAAGCATTTCTGATTGAAGACATAAAAGATAATAGATTGTTATGTCGAATGAACGTGATGGTGAGCAGGTTAGTTCCCGGAAGGAAAGCGATTCACAAATTTTTCTTGTGATTATGGAGTAGTCAAAACAGGTGGAAGTCAAATAGTTTAGAAAAAGGTTTAGTAGGTACACAGCGTATTAAGTATACCTAGTTTTTAAACCCAGCAATAAAAAAGAAAAGATTACATCATTCCTTATTGAGTTTTCACTAAGGAAGTAAACGGATCATCGTTTAGCCCGTACGCTTCCAAACTCGCTGCCCCTTTTACATCTCGAATTTCTAGATCAAAAACGGCACTTTTATGTAAGGTCGAAATTTTTGCTCCGGTCTCTAAAGTGATCCATTTTTCCCATGTGAACTCTACCCCACCAATAGGGATAATATTTACCCACATTTTATAGCTGGTTGGCAACCCATTTTCATCCAAAATCCAAGCATAGGCATCACCCGGTGTTACTCCGCCCGAAGCATAACTAACCATCATGGCCTCTTTTCCACCTTTGGTTTTCACCATACTTCGACTCGTCCCTGGATCAAAGGCTTTTACGACAGCATTCAACCAAAATGAGTCATTACAGAAATGTCGCCAGGCCATTTGAACGGCACTATTGGCCGCATCGCCCGTCACTTCTACGCCATTTTTAAATGCTTTTCCCGTGATGGATTTGGTATGTAACAAGACGGTATTTTCACCCCACATCACTTTGACAAAATGACGGTCCTTATCCCAAAGATATTGTTGTCTCCCGGCAAAATCCCAACTGATAATGGCGGTCGTATCCCAGGCAGCTTTGTCGACGGCGGCCATCATTTTTTGAGCTACCGCATCAGCTTTAGGAGAAGCGTTGCCTTGAGGCTTAGACTCATTTAATAGGAATCCAATAATTGTTAGAACTAATACCAAGACCAAGCCTATGATTAGAAACCATTTTATGAATTTTTTCATTTTATTAATTTTGTTGGTAATAATCCTATCCTAATTTTTGTATCACCTCTTTTGCAATCTCCATCTTTGCTTGCGTATCTGCCAATTTTTTCTTTTCTAAAGCAACTACCTGTGGTGGCGCGTTATTGACAAATCGTTCGTTTCCTAATTTTTTCATCAATCCTTTTTCCATTCCAGTAAGTCGAGATAATTCTGCTTTTGCTTTTTCTAATTCAGCAGCCGTGTCAATGGTAGTTTCTGGTAATTCCAATAAAAACTGTTCTGTTCCAATGACAAAAGAAACGGTATTCGGAATCTCTTCAGTTTCCGTTATGGTAAATTCTCCAATCGCAGCGCGTTTTGCGATCGCTTCCTTTAGACCAGTTTGGGCAAGTAAGGCTTGAGCACCTTCCGTATTTTTTACAAATAATTTTAGTGGAAGATGTGCTTTGATTCCTCTTTCACTTCGGTAGGCCCGAACCTTAGAAATTACTTCAATGGCGGCATCTACTTTTTTAATCATCGTTGCGTCAAATGCCTTAGCTTTTGGATACGTACTAACGATACAGTCTTCTCCAGGTTTTCGATCCCGTAATTGATGCCAAATCTCTTCGGTAATAAAAGGCATAAAAGGATGTAGTACCGTCATGATTTTTTCATACATATCAATAGCATGATCATAAGCTTTCTGTGATAAAGCCATTTGCTTTTTCTCTCCATCACCATCTGCTACATAAATAGGTTTGATCAATTCTAAATATACGTTGAAGAAATCATTCCAAACGAAATTATATAAAGTCATTAAGGAATCTGATAAACGGTAAGTCTTGTACTGTCGTTCTATTTGAGTGAGTATTTCCTCGTATTTTTCTTCAATCCATTGCATCGCCATTTGATTGATGTTCTCAACCTCGTCAGATTGCTTTTCGTTGGTAATTTCCAACCCACGTAGCATCTTCAATCCATTCCACATTTTATTACAAAAATTCTTACCCTGCTGACATTTCGCACTTTCACTCAAAGTCTTTTTAGTGGCTGGATCTTGTGGTGCATCGAAAATAATATCATTACCTGCTGCCCCACTCGATAACATTCCAAAACGAACACCATCGGCTCCATACCGCTCAATCAACTCCAATGCTTCCGGTGAATTACCGAGAGACTTGGACATCTTGCGACGCTTACTATCTCGTACCATTCCAGTAAAATAAACATCCGCAAACGGAAACTTACCATTCTTTTCCACAAAGTCTTTACCAAGCAATTCTTCAGCATATTCATATCCAGCCATGATCATTCGAGCTACCCAGAGATAAATAATATCCCAGCCCGTTACCAATACATTGGTCGGATAATAATAAGCTAATTCTTCTTGATTTTCAAAACCATCAAAAACGGAGATGGGCCAGAGCCAACTAGAGAACCAGGTATCTAATACATCTTCATCTTGTCGTAAATCACTGGCTGTTAATTCATTATTACCAGTTACCTTCTTTGCTTCTTCTAATGCTTCTTCGACCGTTGGGGCGATAATTATTTCCTCATTGATATAGTAGGCTGGGATTCGTTGTCCCCACCAAAGCTGCCGAGAAATACACCAATCACGGACATTGTCTTCTCCCACCCAGTTGTTATACATGTTTTGAAAATGCTCTGGAAAAAACTTCACTTCGCCTTTTTCTACCGAATCAAAAGCCGTCTTAGAAACTTCCTTCATATCCATAAACCACTGCAAAGTCAACCGCGATTCGATGACGGCATTGGTCCGCTCAGAGCGGCCAACTTTGTTGCGGTAGTTTTCAATTTCAACAAGATTTCCTGATGCCTTGAGATCCTTTACAATCAATTTTCTAACTTCAAAACGATCTTTGCCGATATAAAAGCCAGCGGCTGCACTCATCGTTCCATCATCGTTAAAAACATCAATCGTTTCCAAATTATGGCGTTGACCAATATCGTAATCATTCATATCATGGGCAGGCGTAACTTTCAACGCACCGGTCCCAAACTCCATTTCAACGTAACGATCGGCAATGATGGGTACCTTACGATTCACTAGTGGAACGATTACTTGCTTTCCATGCAAATGTTGATAGCGCTCATCTTTAGGATGCACGGCAACCGCACTATCTCCAAGAATGGTTTCAGGTCTGGTAGTGGCAATGGTCACAAATTCTTCGCTATCGGCAATTTGGTAACGAACATGAAAGAGTTGAGAGTTTTCTTCAGAATAAATTACTTCTTCATTTGACAAAACCGTTTTAGCTTCTGGATCCCAATTGGTCATCCGAAGTTTCCGATATATTTTTCCTTTTTTATGTAAATCACAAAATACTTGAATGACTGCTTTGGAGAGTTTTTCTTCCATCGTAAATCGCGTACGCGACCAATCTGCCGAAGCTCCTAATTTCTGTAGTTGCTGCAAAATAATTCCGCCATATTTATCTTTCCATTCGAAAGCATACTTTAGAAATTCTTCCCGTGAAATGTCTGATTTTTTTATTCCTTTGGCGCGCAACATCTTTACCACTTTGGCTTCCGTAGCAATAGAGGCATGATCCGTTCCTGGCACCCAACAAGCATTCTTGCCTTCTAATCTTGCTTTTCGAATCAAAATATCCTGAATGGTATTATTCAACATATGCCCCATATGCAATACGCCCGTTACGTTGGGAGGAGGAATGACAATCGTATAGGCTTCTCGACCATCTGGAACTGACTTAAAATAGTCTTTTTCCATCCAATAGCTATACCATTTTTTTTCAATTTCATCCGGGGAATAATTACCTTCTAAACTCATATCTGTGATTTGTTAAATTTTTTATATGGTAGATTCTTATATTTTTTTTCTCGCAGCACCTGTTCCGAACTCGTTTCGGAAGACGCAGAGAACGCAGAGAGTTTTACTGATTAAATCTAGGGTTCTGCGTTTATAAATCATTTATTGAATTTTCTTGAAATAATAACCTATTTTCTATGTGTTTTTGGTTAATATCAAATTGTTTTTTACTAAGCCGCGAAGATAAACAATATCTGTGAGGTTAGAACAAAATAAATCTGCTAAGAATTCCATCAATAATCAAAACTTTTAGTTCTTCTTAAACGTCAATTAAATAAGTATAACAAGTTGATATACTTTAAGTTAGAACATATGAAAAACAATGAAATTTTATGGGAGCAGTCTTTGGATGCTAGTCTTACTTGGTTATGGGCGGGTATGGATATGACCTTTGTTTGCTTTATGATTGGTTTGACTTTATATAATTTCTTTAAGCTGTATAAACATGGAGTGCACTTTGATAAAGCCATGATAGTGGAGTTGGTGGAGATTGGACTATATGGTGTGGTTTATTTTTATACCAAAATCACGCAACTATTTGCGACTACCACGCTGCGTTATCAGGTAAAAAAGGATGTCATTGTTTACAACTGGGGAATTAGAAAAGGTAACTCGGTAGAAATTCCGTTTAAAGATATAACTGCCATTAATCTAGTTGAGTATAATAGTAAAGATCACGCTACGATTTATTTGGTAACTAAGGGAGATTACAAAGTGCATAAAATGGATTTTGATAGTAATTCGTCAAGACATACTTATACCTTAGAAAAAATAAAGAAAGGACCAGCCGTCTATAATATATTGATGAAGCAGTGGAAACTGGCGGCGGCCTAGCCATTCAATTATTTCTTAAAATTTGGCGATACTGGATTATTTTCGTAACCTTATGTTTTGAAGTTATTCGCAGATTGATCTAATTTAACTAACATAAAAACATGAAAAATAATCGTAGAAAATTCGTTCAAATGGCCGGTACCTTAACCGCTGGCAGCCTCTTATTACCTTCCATCGGCTGTAACTCGGATAAAGGAAATACCACCACCACTCCCGCACCCACCGTAAAAGATCCAGCAGTTTTTAAATTGGATGGGTTTGGCATCCAATTATATTCCTTAAAAGATGATTTTGACAAAGACCCCAGAGCCGTGCTGGAATTGGTCGCAAAAATGGGTTATACCTACGTAGAAGGATACGAAATGAAAAGAGGTCTTTGGTGGGATATGGCACCTTTGGAATATAAAGAATATCTAGACAGCATCAATTTAAAGATGGTCTCTTCTCACTGTGATATTCACAATGATTTTGAAAAAAAGGCGGACGAAGCTGCTGAGGTAGGACTTGATTATTTGATTTGTCCTTGGATAGGACCACAAAAGACGGTAGACGCTTGGAAAGAAGTGACGGATAAATTTAATAAATGTGGAGAAATTTGTAAAAAGGCAGGAATCAAATTTGCCTATCACAACCATGCTTATTCTTTTAAGGCATTCTCTGGCATGATTCCACATGATTTTATTATGGATAATACCGATCCAGATTTAGTAGATCATGAAATGGATATTTACTGGGTGGTCACTGGCGGTGCAGATCCTAAAGAATATTTAAAAAAGTATGAAAACCGATTTAAACTCTGCCACATCAAAGATCGGATGGCTGATACAGAGGAACCAATGGCCAGTACGAATCTAGGAACCGGCATCATTGACTATCCATCTATTCTTCCAATTGCAAAAGCCACCGGAATGAAATATTATTTCGCCGAACAGGAGCGATATGATGGAACAACCGCTTTAAAAAGCGCGGCCGCAAATGCGCAGTATTTGTTAAGATTGCGAAGTAAGGAGATTTAATGGCTTCCCGCTGGTTATTCTGTCGGCTGGCTGGTTAGCCTATTGGCTAGTTGGCTTCCTTCTTTTGTATTTGACGTAAAAAGGGAAGCTAACTAGCAAAAAGGCCAATCAGCTAAAACTTTATAAAAAACTTTTCCTCTTTCTAACCATTCCTTGTCCTTGCAAAAAAAAATCCTATTTATCGTTAATCCCTTTTCAGGGGTGGGACAACAACGCATTATTGAAAAGCGGATTGCCGCCCTACTCGATCATTCGAAATTTGATCCAGAAGTTCGGTATACCGAAGCGGCTGGTCATGCGACGACGCTAGCAAAGAAAGCCGTCCAAGCAGGCGTGGACATGGTGGTGGCGGTCGGTGGCGATGGTTCGGTCAATGAAGTCATGCGAGGGTTGTTGGGTACGAAAGCCATTCTTGGCATCATTCCAACTGGATCGGGAAATGGTCTGGCGATGCATCTTAAAATTGGTCGGAAAATTGACAAAGCCTTAAAAATTCTTAACACCGGAACGGTGCGTACCATCGATACTTGTACGGTCAATGGCGCGCCTTTTGTCAACTTGGCGGGTGTTGGTTTTGATGCGCACGTGGCTTACCATATGAAGCGTAGTAAGTTTAGAGGACTGAAAGGGTATCTCTGGCAAACCTTAGTGCACGCTTGGAATTTTGAACTTCCGGAGGTGGAGATTACGATTGATGGAAAAAAAATTAGTCGACATTGTTTGGTGGTGGAAGTAGCGAATGCTCCCATGTTTGGGTATAATTTTTTGATGGCACCGCAGGCGAAATTGGATGATGGATTGCTGGATGTGGTCTTGATTAAGAAAGCTCCTAAGTGGCGGTATTTGTTTTCTGCTTGGCGGTTTTTAAATGGGTCTATTTTGAAAAGTAGTTTGACGGAAAACTTTGAGGGTCGGAGTATCCAGATTTCTTCTAAAAAGGAAATGGCGGTGCATTATGATGGGGAGGGATTTTTAGCGAATGAGGAGTTGCGGTTTGAGATTGTGGGGTTGTCTTTGAGGGTGATGGTGCCTGGGAAAAATGGATTTTGAATATTTAGTCGACTCCTAAAATGTTTTTCGCGCAGAGGCGCAGAGAACGCAGAGGCCTTCAAATGCGTGCATCTAATCTCGCAATAGTGATATTCATTTTAGTTCGTCGTACTTTGGCAATAGCTTCAATTGACCGTTCGACCAGTTACAGTGGGTTTGAACTTTATTCTTTTAGGGATCGGATTAGGAATGGATATTTTCTTTTATTTTTTGTTTTAGGATTAGTGCATTTCAAAAGGGTTTTCCAGAAGACTTGGTTTTGCTTGCTTAATTTCTTCTAGTATTTGAGGGGGAATTCCTTTTGTTTTATAGAGAGACTTGGTAGTTAGTAATTTTTCAAAACTTATATCTTTTGCTCCAGTTAAATCTGCGTTCGTCAAATTTGCTCCAGTCAAATTTGCTCCTTCCAAATTTGCTACTTCCAAATCTGCTCTATCCAAATCTACTCCAGTCAAATTTGCGCCAATTAAATTTGCGCCAACCAAATTTGCGCCAATCAAATCTGCTCCATCCAAATTTGCAACAACAAAATTTGCTCCCTCCAATTGCGAGCTTCCCAAATTTGAGAACTCCAAATTTGCCCCCATAAAATTGCCCCCAATTAAAATTGCTCCTTTTAGATCTAGATTAATTAGGTTCTTAAAAGCCAAATTATTGTTGTAGCTAGCAGACGAAGCAAGCCTATGCAACCATTCACTAGGAGTAGCATGGCTCCAATCTAGCTTTGATAATTTTTCCGTAATTAGACTGCAATTTGCCAAAGCCACAAATAGGGCTTCTTCCGTATTTCTAGCCTGCCTTCTTTCTTCCAATTGACTAAGTCTCTGTGGCTGCAGATGGAAAGGCAAGCCAGTGGCTAATACTTCATTAATAACTTCACATAAGGTCTCTTGCCACTCCTCTATATTTTCACTAGCTGCTTTTCTTAGTTTAATTTCATTGATAATAAACTGGTTTAAATCTTCATCTATGGGATTATTCCCTGTCATTCTTAACCATTCCCCTAATGTTTGTTCAAGCGTCCAGCCTTTTCTTTTCTCCCTTCTTGAGGTGGATTTCTTTTTATAATCCTGGCGCTCGTCATTCGTGGCAGCGATTAATTCTACTATGGCTCTAGCAGCTAGATACTCCCCAAAGCTTTTATGGGTAAACTCAAACGTATCGTCTTTTTCCTCCGTATCCTCTTTCCCAAATTTCCGAAAATAGAAAGCAGTTAGCAGACGAGATATTCCGCCTCCTTTGGCAGAAGCTTTATATTCTTCGAGGAGTCTACCTAGGCCTCTATTCTTGATATGTTTTTCAACTTTTCTAGCGGTCGTTACTCTGGCATCTCCTCCTTGCCAAGCGCAGACCGCAATTTCCTCTAAGATTTGAATAAAATCATCCTCTTGTAAATCTCCAATTGCTTTAGATTTTCGCTTATCATACGCTCTATGATACACCCCCGACATTAGTTGAAAATAAACATCATTGATATTCGTATGCTCACCAAAATTTTCAGGAGCATCTTTCCAACTTAAGGCCACTAAATAGTTTAATAAGGGTTCTGTGGTGATTTTGTCCATCTCCTTATTTTTCAACTCAGCAGGTAAGTTATGATTGGGCAATCCCTTAAGTCTAAAATAATGATTCCACCATTGATTACGTTGGTCTTTTTTTAAAATCTTTTTTGGGTCTTTGTATTTTTTTTGTTGATCCTCATTCAAAAAATACGGTAAGAGAAATAAAATTTGTTGATCGCCATCCCTAAGTTTGGTCTCGGTATCTTGGATGGCAATAGGCCGACCCGTGACGAGCACTTGCATTCTTAATTTCCCTTCATTTTTTAGTAGACAAAAATCTTTTAGAGCCTGCATAAATGCTCTGGCTGCCTCTTGTGAGGATTTACCTTGCATTACTAATTCATCCAATCCATCAAAAACCAATAGTATTTTTTCAGCATGCTGATCCTCTTCCAAAGGATTAAACGCTAGCGGGATATTACTAGAATCTTTAAAATAATCTCCTATGGCGATTTTAATATTGGTATGAATATTAAAATGATGTTAAGGAATAAACAAAATGGGTAAAGCTCTAGTTTTAGCTAGTTTAGCCGTCCACAATTTTACAAACGAGGATTTTCCAGAACCGGGTCCTCCTTGAATAACTTTTATGGTATCCTCTATTTTATTGGAGGCCAACCATTCATCCATCGCTGCTTCTAATTCAACCGCTAGTTTTTCTTCCTCTACTCTTTGATCTTCTCCTTTTTTAGGAATTTTATAAAATGCTCTGAGGGGAATAAAAATATTCTTTAAGCTAAAGCTTTCTTCAAAAACAGGTTTCTCTATTTCTCGCTCTAAATACGTGTAATAAGCTTCCCATTGTCTTTCCTTGCGGGCGGCCTCGGCGGTTGGCGCATCAAGCAGATTTAAAAGGGGTTCATATTTAGCAAAATTATTTCTCCATTCGTCATTGAGTTCAAAAACAAAATAAGATGGAAGGCGATTAGTGATGAGCTCTGCATCTTTTTCAGAAATTCCGAAAAGGATTAAATATTGATTGAAATAATTTTTAAAATCTTCCAGGATGGGAATCGATCGTGGATCTTTGATCATCTCAAATTCTAAGACCACTTCCTTTTCCTCCACTAGTACTGAAATGCCTTCAAGAAATTCCATATATTCAGGAACATCATAGAGTTTTTCAGCATCTTCTAAATTCGCCATAAATCTATGACTATTCTCTTCCGCAAGATGATGAGCAGCATTAATTAAGGCGGTAAGGATCAGTTGATAGGCTAAGTCTGGCTTACTAGTGGATAAGTTGAAGGCATCAGCAATGCTAACCAGTTCTTTGAAGGCGCTTGCTGGTTTTCCGGCATAAGCCATAATGGCAGACTTAGCAAATACGGTAAATATTTTCTTAAAATCGGCTTTTATTTTTTTATCAAAAAAACTAGCTTTTTCTACTTTTACTCCTGTCGTCTTTTTCATGTTAGTATACCTTTAAAGAATTAATCCTAACGCATTCAAATCAAACTTCACAATCATCCCGTAAAATAAGCATAATTCAACGTATATAAAAAACGACCGAAAACATCTCGTAGCACTGTGCTAAACAATCCATCTTATGGTTGTTAGAAAACATGGAACTCCTATTCTAATAACCTTTTTAAATTTTCTTGCTCTAAATAAACCGCATACCTACCAGCAAGCACAAGAATTTCTTTTTCCCAAGGATAGATTTTTAGTTTTGTTTGGACTTGAACGGATAATTCGTAAAGTAGAAAAATTTCTGCAAGGGTAAAATGATCAAACATAGCCGTGGGAATCTGGGAATATTTTTGGGTATTGTATACTGCTTCTTTTTCTTGCCCACTAAAATTTTTAGTGCGATTAATTGCGTTTATTCTTCTTAGAAATTCCTGACTAACTACATGTTTTCTATTTCTCTTTCTGATACTTTTTTGTTTTCTATTTTTTCTTACCCGCTCCTTGATTAGCATTTCCCTGACAATTTGCAAGTCTTTTAATGCCGCCGGATTCGCCTTTATTTTTTCATCTAAAAAGTGCTTTTTAATGGTCGAAAAACCAATTCTTTTTATATTTTCATTATCATAATTATAGAAATTTGCCAATTCTTTGATCCTTTCATTGGAAGGTAAATATCTAGTAGATAATGTATAAAATAAGGCAGAAGGTAAAAGCCTAGCTAATTTTATTCTTTCATTTTCTTCGTATTGGTTGCCATCCACCTCGCCACTGCAATCCACTATTAATGCTCTTTTTTTATCAATGGTATTTTTATCAGCATCCAATAATTCAAACAAAGTTCTATATCCAAAATTTTCCACCACACCACCATCCACGATTCGAATTACTTCGTCAGAATCTTTGATACTATACTTGGGAATAGGCAAAATCCCTGGAAAAGAATTACTGCTAACAATGGCATGATTTAATGGAAATCCAAACCCCTTATTTAAATTTTTAAATGGTTCATGAGGCATTAGAGCACCTGAAATTTTTAGCTTATCCACGATATGCGGCATGAAAGGTATGCGTTCGTTATTATTTAATATAGTTCCGTTCACTACAAACATTGGTAAATTAACTGCAAGGCTAGATTTTTTCTCAATAAAAAAATTACCTAAAGATAACGGACCAATTTTATTTCCCCTATACTTCTTACCCTCTTGCAGGATTTCCCATTCAACTCTGCCAGGAAATTTACTCCTTCCTGTCCGTTCCAACCTCTTTAGTTTAAATAGATTAAGTATCGTAGATGATTCAAACAGGTAAGAAGATAAGGTATCCCGTCTAAGATCAGTGTCCCAAAAATTTAATAGATTATCATAATCTTCTAAAACTTGGTGTTTCTTAAGCGATAGATAATAACCTGCCCCTAACCCACCACCTGAAACGGTAGAGATATAATCTACTTCATTTAAAAATGAACTTTCAATATTTTCGGTATAGGCAATTTCATCCAATCCGATTAGCACACCAAAGCCAAAATATTCAGCCCTAGATCCGCCTCCAGATATTGCCAAACCAATTGATAAGTTTTCATTTTGCCCTTTTCTTTTTTGTGGAGATTTATAATGATCAAGACTTACACTCAGGATAGGTGAATATTTTAAATCTGACATGACGGGGTTTACTTTTTTTGCACAAGAAAAAGAAGCAAACAAAAAAAAGAAGTAGATTAAATAAGTGCAATTTTTCATTAGAAAGGTTTTCGAATTCATAAGGTTTTAAAAAAAAATTCAATTGGTAAATTTATTTATCACATGGTTTAATATCCTTCTTGGGCACCAAACATTGGTTACTATCTGAGCTACGATTAAGAATTTCGATATGCGTATTCTCTGGATTTTTTACTGCATCTAGATAAGAAGATAAAGCATGCATTCTTACTAATTTAAAACGCTCCCAAAATCTAAATTTAATAAAATATTCTTGCTCTGAATACATGAATCCATCTTTACAAATACGATAAAACTTACCAAAATGCGCCGTACTATTCCTTCCTGCTCGTGGAACATAATCTTTGTAATTGACAATGTCATAAACTTTATGCCCATAGTTGGATTTCATATGGTCATTGTACGCACAAGTAACTGCCAAGGGAGGAGCAAAGTGGTAAGCACCTGCAAAATTAAATCCCTGCAAGGATAAAGGTTCGATAAAAAATTGAGCAATACCAGCACCTAAGGAATGCCCTGTAAAAAAGATTGGGAAGGATTTCTGGTTAGCATCTGGAGTTAATTTTGAAAGTATTTTCTGTATTTTTTCAAATAGTGCTTTATGTTTAACGAGATTATTGAGGGAGGTTCGGAAGCCTCCATGTCCAGGTGGCATATCTACATAATCTGTCTGATTGGTTGGTGAACTCTGAAAGTTCCAAAATTTAGCATCACTATACCAATCTCGTAATTTTGTAGGCTCTGTTCCCCTAAATGAAATAACTAAGAAATTACTGTTTCCCCATAATAATGCCTGTGTATGGTTATTCTTATGGGAATAGTCAATAAAGTCATATTTGTGGGTCAGGCTTGGATATTTTTCACATACATCTTTGTGTAGACCATCTATCTTCAGGCTATCCCAATAAACAACCTCTGAAAGTTGCGCGCAATATATGGCAGTTTCTCTATTATAATCATTGAAGTTTAAAGTGAATGAAGCTGGGTTCAGATCTGTTAAGATATCAATGGTTTGTCCATTGAGCAAATAGACATTTAAGGCAAGAAACAACCAAGTTAACTTGTTTTTCATTTGGTATTTTTTTTTATTGACGTATCGCTCCTACGGAGCTTCTCAATTATGTTTTGTCTTTGTTAAAAACTTCTCGCTCCGCTGGAGCTTTTATTTGAAGTGTTTTCTTTCAAACAGATTATGAAACAAAGATAAAAACTCTCACCAACTTTTTGTCTAATACCCTGAGTAAACTAGCCAACCAGCAAATTCCCTATCACTTTTTCTTAAAAAATACTATTTCATTGTTATGAAAAAAATTCATATCACTAAATCCGAAGCCTTCTCTCTTTTCACTTCCAATCTCTTTTCAAAATAGCATACATATCAAAATCAATTTTTTCTCCATTTACAATTTCCCCTTCTCTCATTGTGCCTTCGTAGGTAATGTTGACTTTTTCTAAGGCTTTCTTACACTTAAGGTTATCACTGACGACATAGGCTTCGATTCTATTTAAACCTAAGTTGTTAAAGCCCTGCTCTAATAGCAAAGGCGTGATGGCTTGCAGAATACCTTTGCCCCAATGCTTTTTTAATAACCACATCCCAATTTCTGCCTTTTCGTGTTGCCTTTCTAAATCATTAAAACCGCCCGCACCATAAAATTGATCATCTGCTTTACCATAGATTCCCCACCAGATACCCGTTCCGTTTTTTTTCAAACTGGCGTACCAATCCATCTGTTCTTTGGTCGCTTCCAACGTTTCATAATGGACATCATAGTATTTTGTGACCTCCTGATTCGATAATCCTTTGTGAATATTTTCAATATCTGAAGGTTCTATTTCTTTTAGGTAGAAATTATCCGTTCTCATGGCTTGAAGTTATTTTTTTTCTTTGTAAATTCTTCGTGTTCCTTTTTAAATTGAAGTTTAACCAAACTAATAATGCTGGGTCTTTCTCCTGTTTCTAGATAAGCTTTCGCTTTATGGTGTCCATCAATGATAAACTGCGGATTAACGCAAGTAAGTGCTTCGTCTATGGTATAATCAATCCTAGTTGGTTCCGGATACATTTTATTAAACTCCTCTATGGTGTTTAAAGTTCCAAAATTTGCAACAGCCAGGGTCACGATGGTTGGCCGTTTGCCTGCTAAAATATTTTTTTTGTAGAACGCTACTCTATTCAAATCTAAGGTAGCCATATCTTGGGTAAAGAGAATGGTATCATCCAACCAAATACTTTTCTGTTTTTCGCTAGAATTGGATGCATGGTTAAAGCTAAAATTATAGGATCCAAAATAGGTTGGCGCTCCTTCTGCTGGGTTGGGATTTATGGCGATAGGAAGTGGCTCATGATAAAAGATTTGATACCAACCATTTTCTAGGATACCAAGTAAAGGAGCAATTATTTTTTGGATGGAATCCTTAGGATTTATTTTATCTAATAATGCTTGATTCATTTTTTCAAGATCATCACTCGCCATGATCCCTGAATGCTGATTGGCTAGATAGGCATAAAAAACAGAGGACTCATGGTCTCCACGCCAAACGATACTGATGAGTGTTTCTTCTTTGATAAGATAGCGATCCTCTTCACTAATTTTTAGGGATAATATTTGATGTTTATTTTTTAAACGAAATACATTGGTGTATCTGGTGTAGGGTCTTTTTTCCATTATTTTACAACAATCATCGTTCTCTATTCTAAACAGTCCCTACTGTTCACTCTGAGATTTTTTTTTAAACACATAGGCATATAGGTCACATAGAACTTCAGCTTCTTTTCCTTAAATTATTTAGCCAAATTTGAAAAAATTAAATCCCCTTCACAAACTCCGCAAATACTTCCTTATGTTTTTCCACATCCATCTTTGGAGAGAGTGCTACCCTAGCGATATAATCTTTATCACCTTCTTTGGTCGTTCCTTGCGTGGAGGTGGCGGGTATCGTCCAATAACATCCTTTTAGTTGTCCGTAGCTGACACAGTGTTTACTTTCCTGAGGAATTTTTTCAATCATTAATTGGATCAATTGATGATTTAAAGCTCGTTTATACGTTTCCTTTTCTTCGGCTGTATTTCCTTTGGTTGGCAGGTCTAATGAAAATACAGAAGGTGTAAATCCTTTACTGGCCAATGTTTCAGAAACAAAATTGATTTTGGCGGTAGGCAAAACCGCTTGAATAAAGGTAACAAATTCACGGGTATTTTGATAAGCTTTCTCAATTCTCTGTTTCATCGAAGGAAGTTGATTCGCCAAAATTTCCATTTGCAGATGCGTGGCTTCGTTGTCACAAAGTTGTAAATGCATTTCTATTTTTTCAAACAAGTTGGCTGCTTTTTTATTCGCCACACAATAACCCGCCGTACACAATCCACCACTTGGAAATTTTGATCCACTCGCATAAGAAATGGCACTTACCGTAGAAAGGATTTCACCATCGCCTAAAAAGTGAACATTTGGACAAAAGGTTTGATCTAAAATAAATACAGGAGCAATGGCAAGTTCTCCGGTGGACGTTTTACGGGTAGCACTTAAAGCCGCTTTGAGTTTTTCTAGGTCTGGAACTTCAACTCTAGGATTGGTGGGGATTTCGGCGATGATGTATGGGATCGCATCCTCAGCAGCGATTTGATCTAAAACAAGATTAACACTTTTGACCATATCATTATCACCATCCACGGGTAAATCCACCACTTCCACTTTATCAATACTAGCAGCCACTCTTCTAGCCTGGTCGTTGGTTCCACCATAACAGTTGGGAGGAACGATAAATTTGATGGCCTTTCCAGGATGTCGTTCTAACGCATCGTCTACCAATCCCATCATAATAGCATACTGAATAGACAATCCACTGGAAGCCACCAGCGGCTTGGCATCCGTACCGGTAATCTGTTTAATGGAATCCAAGACAATTGATTTGTTTTTTTCTACCGCTGTTTGGTAACCAATATAGGAAGCTGGCATGATCAACCGTTGCAATGCTGCCAAGCAATCTGCTGGTGTCATTGCAATGGTTTCTCTTCTGCGCACATGTTGAATATCGGAAATATAACGGTTATTTTGCTCGCCGTTAATCAAAACGATACTGCCTAAATCAGCCTGAATATTGATATAAAAATCTATGGATGGAAGCAATTCGTATTCAGCAATATTGGCTGTTTCAGCAACAAAAATAGTGCTACCGTCAAACCCATCCACCACTGCTAAGTCCTGAATCTCCACCAACTCAAATTGATAACCGTAGACCTCTCTAAGCATTTCTATATCAAAAGAGGCTGGCAGGTGATCTCGATAATAGATTTTGGTGTTTTTCTTATCTAGGGCATTTTTTCGAAGAATGGCCAAAATCGCAATCGTTTGAGAGGAAAAACTGATGATACTATTGGGATCAACTTGATTAGATTTGGCAATCACCCATTCTAGCACGCAGGATAAGGGATGCCCCAAGCGTATATAATCGAAGGCGGTCGGTAGTGCATTGAGCGCTGCTACTTCGAAATTAGGGTCTGTAATTAACGCCTCAAACCGTTCTAAAAATTGGGTTTTCGCTAGTTTTTCCTCATAAATATCGAGTCGATGGGTGGTTAGGGTTAACCAATCCGAAGGTATATTTTCTAAAACCGTTTTGATAAGTTGTTTTGTTTTGTGGTCTGGCATTATTTCCGTCATTAGGTACGGCGGCAATATACGGGTTTTGGGGGAAAGGTGGGATTTTGGGGATTTGGATGGATAATGCTTGCTGCATAACCGAACGATTTTATTCACATTCAGAGATTTCTTCGTATTTATCCCTTTTATAAAAATCATCCCTACCCCATATTTCTTACTCCTCTGAAGATAGTTCAATCGTCCATCTTTCAGGGTAAAATAATTTAGAAAAACATGATCAATAGAGCTTTTGATTTAGTTATTAAAAACAACAAAACATGTCAATATTGATTTTAGATTTACTTCTTTTATATCAATTATTGGAATTAGATTTATTTTGAATTTTTGACTATTTTACTTATTCCAAAATTATCGTTTACATCCTTTAATACACAAAAATACGATCCATCTATTAAACCAGATACATTAATTTGATTAGGATAAGACTCTATTAGTTTTAATTGTCCTAAAGTGTTGTAAATTTCTATTGAAACAATCTTACTATCTGATTCTACCGTTACATAATCTCTTACAAGAGTTGGATATATTCTAAAATTAGACAAAGTATAAGGATATAAACTTACAGGGCTTAAGTTTTTAAACCAATAACTCGTTGCAGAATTTGAATAAGAAAAACCAGCGTTAAAAATAATATCCTTATCCAGATCACCATCAATATCAACCACATGAATTGACTTTGGATTATCTAATTCTATGGTTATAACCTGTTGACTTCCAAAATTACCTGAACCATTCATATTTTCATACCAGGCTACTTTAGATGCTCCTCCAACAATTCTAGAAGTTGACAATACATCTAAATCTCCATCACTATCCAAGTCTTCAATAGCTAAATCTTTCACGCCAAATTCTCCTAAATGAATTATATTTTGATTGGAAAAATCTCCAATTCCATTCGTGTTTTCATACCACGCTATTTTTCCATCATGATAAGAAGAAGAGACGACATCCATATCTCCATCATTATCTAAGTCTGCACCATAAATCCCATAAGGAGTATCTATATCTGTAGAAATGATTTGTTTAATCCCAAAAATTCCAGTTCCACTAGTGTTCTCATACCACGTTATTTCATTGTCGTCCTCGAAAGCAGCAAGTACATCCATATCACCATCACTATCTATATCAATTACATCGATAGCAAAAACTCGATAAATAGAATTTGATATTACATGTTCCACAGTAAAGTCTCCCTGACCGCTTATGTTTTCAAACCATGATATTCTATCATTAACAAAAGCGGCAACAACATCTAAGTCACCATCATTGTCAATATCAGATAAGCTGATAGACCAAGATGTATTAAAATTTATGGCAATGATTTGGCGATCACCAAAATTCCCTTCTCCATCAAGGTTTTCATACCAAAATAACTTTCTATTCTCCCCCATAAATCCTTGAGAAGCTGCCAAGAGGTCTATGTCTCCATCTCCATCTATATCGCCAGGGCAAAGTATCGTCGCAGCTTCTTCGCCAGTTAACATAGCATTTTTTACCATAAAATTACCTTGTCCATTTAAATTTTCATACCAAGTAATACTTCGATTTTCTTCAGCGAAGCATATAGCAAAAAAATCCATATCTCCATCTCCATCTATATCGCTTGGATTTACACGATATATACAACTAGTATTTTCAATGCCATAAGGTTGAAATTCAATTTGGGCATGAGCGTTTTGAAAGGCAATCAATAAAAAAATTACTGTAACCCTTGAATTTATTTTGTTTAAAATGTTTTTCATTGCTTTTATTTTTGATTAAAAAAATAAGTTACTTAAGATAAGAAAAAATCACCCATTTCACAACAAAGCCCCAAAAATAAATCAAGATTATAGTACCAAATCGCAAAATAAAAGCAACCTATACCTCCAAACAGATCAACAACCCCACAAAAAAAACAAGCCCAAACAATCGAGCTTGTCATCAAAAATTGCGTAAGATTTTTAATACTACAAAAAACTATCTTATCCACCACAGTTTTTAGCAATAATGGATTCCAGTAAATGTTCAACTTCTTTCACTAGTTTCAAATTTTTGAAGGCATTGTGATTTAATTTATTTTTTAGTTCTTCCAGCTTGTCACAGATCAGCGCCGTTTTTGGGCTAAAGGGTTCCCCATTAAAATATTGTGGATTTCTACCATCCCCATTTGGACTTCTATGATTGACATCTATAGAATATCGCCAGTAATCTGCATGATTTTCCCATTCAGGCGTATATACTTCTTCCGGAGACAATGCCCAAACATTCCAAGATAGAACATTGCCGCTTTGCAAGAGGTTACCCGACCCTATGTTGAAAATATCCATAATCAGATTGTTAAACCAATCAGCAATTTCATTACCCGTTGAAATCACATCTCCAATCTCTACACCTAAATAAACGACAACT
>CALFWZ010000219.1 GCA_937928405.1 uncultured Saprospiraceae bacterium | reverse complement strand
TATTACTATGAAAGGAAGCCCAAGATCTAAAAGTGAGGAAATCTGTCTTTACGAAGTGAAAGATGGTAAGATAATTAAAGAGCAATTTTTTTATCAAAATCCAGAAGGGTAGTACTCAATCAAAACACGCTGTATTAGATTTAAATAAATATAAAGACGGAAATTTACAAATTTCCGTCTTTATATTTTTAAATTTCCTTTGAATGCTTATATTTGGGCATAACAAACAGTGTTTACGAAAAAAACAGAGATGCACGCCTTAATATATCTTAGCAATATTTCTCAACCTTTGGATAAAGATGATGTGATTGAAATCGCCACCAAAGCTTCCATAAAAAACAAGCGGATTGGAGTAACAGGTTTTTTGTCATCTCGTGGCTCAAAGTTTATTCAATACTTAGAAGGAGAATCAGAAACAATTAACGAATTAATTGAAACGATTACCAATGATCCTCGACATGATATACAGCATACTATTCATTTACGGAATCAGCCACACAGACATTTTGCTAATTGGTCAATGCGTCTAATTACCACTGATGACGAATCAAGGGTTTTGCCAGATGACACGCTTATATCCGTTATACAGGATATAGCTAAATCAAATTACGAACCAGCCATTGTAGATGCTCAAATCTATACCATTATTAATCGTATCTCTAGAATTCTCTACATGCCTAGATATGATAACAAAAATCGAACAATTTAAAATCTTCCAATAAAAGACTTAACCGTATTCTTATACGGTTTTTTTATTACCCACTTCTTTCCTATAATTAATATTATGTTAAGTAAGGGTTTTTAAGCATTCCCCTATGGCCATCTAGACGCACTTATTTTTTCCAAGAAGCATAGAAGCTTATGTATGGGTTTATAATTATTTAGAAAGAATCTGTGCGTGTACAGGGTTGCTGAGTTTTGAAAGGATTGATTTGAAATTTAATTAAAATAAAACATTTGCTTTTATATAGAGATACCTGTAAGATTTTGTTTTTCTCTAAAAATCTGAGGTACACAGGCTAGCACGCTGTGTACTTAAAAATATTTATTAATTTTTTATCAAAAAAAGAAGAGCAGAAAGAAGGATTCATCCGTCCTACCCTTCTTGAGTTAAATTTTTTTTTAGAACTGCAATGCTTAATCTTTAACAGCTGCTAAATCCTAGAATTTTAGCATTAGGACTCGAAATTCATTTTAATTTTTCGCTCAGAGGCCAGAATTTCATCTTCATCTTTCGGAATCAATAAAAAACTGTTTTCAAAATAATTCAACCCCTCAGGCAACGAAATCCATCAAACCTGCATAAATAAGGTGTACGTAGTCGATTACAAGAAATTAACAACTTTCATTACTTTAAAAATCCAATAAAATGAAAAATATATTCCTACTACTTGCCTTTGCATTTTTTGTATTTACCTCCTGCCAAAAGGAGGATGAATTTGATAAAATTGAAATCGAGACGATCACTGAAGAACCTCAAGAAATTAATCCAGAAATAACGTTTAAGGCCGTGGATAAAAATGGCGTCCCAATTTCTGATGTTAATCTACAAATATTCGAAGAAGGGACACAGACTTTAGAATTGCTAACGGATAATTCGGGAACTGTTACGACGGAGATAGCGCTGGAATCTTTAGATAAAAGATTGTTACTCCGCGGAGAGAAAACCATTTACGAAGACAATATTTTACGAATTGAACCAGAACAAATAGCAGCAGGCTTTGTTGAAATCACCCTTACTTCGACAGAGGAATCAACGCCTATCACTGGAGCCAACGTAGCTTCGCTTTTAAGAACAGATGTAGTTCTTGTCCGGGGACGAGTAACGGATGCAGTTGGAAACCCAGGTGGATTCCTTGTTTATATTTACGAATTGGATGCCATCTTAAATAATGATACTACCCTGTTTCAAAATTATGTTTTTCTCGACCAGCAAGGATTTTATGAAATGTTAGTTCCAGTTGATGTTGAGCTAGCGCTTAGTATCTTTGAAATAGATGGATGTGCCACTACGCAATTTAAAACCATCAACGCGGAAGATATTCCCTTGCCTGAAGGCTATTTTGCAGAAAGCATTGGATCTTTTAGTGAAGACACTACCCTCCCAACTAACACCAATGCCAGTCAATCCAACGGAGCAACACTCGAACTAACCTTTACTGGATCAGTCGTAGATTGTGATGGAATCCCAGTCGAAAATGCAACGGTTCGATTTTATAGTGTTGATTTTATTACGCCAAGATTGATTGGTTCAGTAACAACTGATGCTAATGGCTATTATAACACAATCTTAGATGCTGGATGTTTAGGACTACCAACAATCGTTGCTACTATATCGGCTCCTAACACTCCTCAAGTTAGCTACTCTGTCGATTATGTAGAAGGAGAAACTACGGTAGATTTTGGAGATCGAGTAATTTGTGGTGCAAGCACTTTTTCAATTTCTGATCATTATAGTACTGCTAATCGAATATCAAACAACCATTTATTGTTAGAATCTTATGTGGCAGGAACTTCTCTTATTATAACGGAAAATTTAAATGCAGCCGAGCAGTTTTTATTAGTTGCTGAAACAAATACAGATGGCAACTGGGTGTGTACCTCTTTTGAATTCTATCAAGATGGAGAATTACTTTACCGCAATTCAGAAGACTTTTTATTTTTATTAGCAGACGATGGAGATAAAATTCGATTGAATATTATTGGCATATTGGTAGAAATTCTATCTGGACCAGATGCAGGAAGCGACGGAGCACTTTTTCAAGGCAGTGCTACTATTTACAAATAAGTTATGGTGATATTTTGGACTCACTGAATATGCAGTGAGTCCAAAATAATTTATTGAAAGCAATTTTCAGAGGAATATATCTTGGTTGAAATGGAACTTAAATTACTTATAAAAAAATGTTTGCAGAATGACCGAAAAGCTCAGTTTGAGTTGTTTGATCAGTATGTGAAACCGATAAGTCTTATTTGTGAGCGCTATGGCCCTGACTTACCCACCGCGAAAGATAATGTGCAAAAAACCTTTATTAAAATCTTTAAAAACCTCGCTAGTTTTAATGGAGACAAAGGAAATTTTGGAGCTTGGATCAAAAGAATCGCCATCAATGAATGTTTGATGACTTATCGAAAAAACAAAAGACTGGTATTTTTAGAAAATGAAGATTTACCTAATACCCTAAATGTCTATTTACCAGATTTTGGTTCTAATATTGATTTTGAATTATTGCTTAAGGAGATAGGAACTATTCCCTTAGGTTATCGAACCATCTTTATGTTAAGCGTTGTGGAAGGATATTCTCATCGAGAAATCAGTGCACAGTTGGGTATCACAGAAAGTACATCCAGAACACAATTATTTAAAGCGAGAAAAATCTTGATGAATAAATTTGGTAATTCGTCAAATTTAAATAAAGTAAGTTAGTATGAAAAACTTAGATTCAAAAATAAAAGAAGCTTTTGAACAAAAAGAAAGCCAACTTGACAAATTTGACCTTTGGCAAGAGATCGAAAAAGAACTTCCTGAAAATAAAAAGGATCGTAAATTTTTCTTTTGGATTTTCTTTGGTGGAATTTCAATTGCTACTATTGGTATTCTTTTATCTATATATTTCGGAAATCCAACTGAGGAAAATAACTCCCTTAGAAAGGTTACTGAAATGACAACTGAAACCAAAGATAAGAAAGTTAAAACGAACCATCATTCTGCCACTTCCCTAGATACGATAAAAAAGATCATTAAAAAAATTGATTTGGTAAAAAATAAGGAAGTCATAAATTCCATTGACGAAACGTTAACTAAAAACTCAAAAAAGAATACCAACACTCCTAAGATAACCTTTAACCAACAAGAACCTGCCAATAAAATACACCACAAAAAAACAACCTTTACAAACACAGAATCCGCTCCGAACTTAACAACAAAAAAATCTGATTCTCCTTTATTAAGAGAAAATCTAGCTAATGAAAACTTAACTGGTCACTCCCCTATTTTGAAAGCCTTCGTTGGGATTCCATTTTTAGAAACCCTAGGGCCTCCCCTTCTAAATTCTGAAAAAAGAAAAGATGCACCGATAGTCATCAATAAAATGAAAACAACCAAATGGTCTGCAAAACTTGGGACGAGTTTTTTACTATTAGAAAGATCTTTTTCAGGAATTGATGCTGAATATATCGAAGAAAAAACGGCAAGTGAAGCCTTTCGTTATGCTTATCAAGCCGATGGACTTATTTTTTATGAGCCCATAGAAAAATTTAGCATAGGAATAGGATTGGATTACACCGTCTTAGAAGAAGTTATAAATTGGACAGGCGTTATAGATAATAATGCTACCGAAGTTCAAAATGATAGTGCTTCTTTTTTCGAATATGTAACGACCACTTTTTATGTTCCAGGAACCAGTACACAGTACGAAATAACGACCCGGAATTTGAGAAATTATAATCGAATTCAGCAATGGTCTATCCCGATTGAACTTAACTTTGTCCCCCTTCAAAGCGCCAGATTTAGCTTACATCTAACAGCTGGCGCCAAGTTTAATTTTGCTAATAAAGTCGAAGGGAAATTTCTAGGACTGTCGGATGAGATAAAAGAGGAAGATGAAGTTTATGATTTATATAAAAAGTCCGGCGTACATCAATGGTATGCAGGATTAGGAATGGAATATAAACTAACTCAAAAGTTATCATTCCTAACAAATTTTAGATCTCAAAGATCCTCAAATATTTTGCAACCCTTAGCAGGCACTAAACTTCGATATCGTGGTTTCTCGATTGGTGTTGGAATTAGAAAAAAATTTTAAGGTAGTTGATCTTTGTTTTTGGAGAGGAAATTTATTCATCTCCATTTAACCTGATAGCTAATAAGCCTACCGTAGACTAACTAAATTTATTGCTAAAAATGAGATGACTTAGTCAAATATAACCATCTGTTTAGCACCAAAAAAAAGCCCCCTTTCCATAAAGGGAAAGAGGGAAATATCAAATAATAATATTCTGTAAGAAGTTGTTAGGATATAAATTATCGAACAATAATCATTTGTTTGCTTTTTACACCATTCTTTGTGGCCAAAGTATATAGGTAAACACCCATCGGCAAAGCACTAGCATCAAATTCAACCTGGTGACTACCTTTGTCATAATCTACCTGATTAATTGGTGTAGCTACCCTTTTACCATTCAAATTAGTGATCGTCAAACTTACTGGAGAAGCTTCTTCTAAATTAAAAGAGAAGGTAGTTAAATCGCTAAATGGATTCGGATAATTACCTAAATCAAATTTTGGATTGGCCTTTATCTTTGGTGCTACATCAGGCGCAAAAGCACCTGGGATTGCTGCCGTTGCCCTTGAAAATACGCCATTCCAATTATCATTAGAAGCTAAAAGAGCATTGTTTACACTGTATATATACAAATAGGTGTCCGTATTGGAACCATTCCAAGACTGGGTTTGAGCAGTAACCGTATTACCAGAAACATTGATTACCAAACTATAATCTCCTGTGGTAGATGCCAATCTCCCTCTTACTCTAACTTTAAATAAATTGCTACCATTGATTAACAAAAAGTAGTCATTATCTCCTGGTGACAAACAGATATTGTTAAAAGTAATGGAGTTACCCATTGTAGTCGAGTAAGTCTGACTGAGCGAATTATTAGGCTCGTAATTATCATAACATCCTTGAGACTCAACTACGACATTATCAATGGCAATATCACTACTCCAACCGTTCCCAGTTGTGCCATTTAATCTTAATTGTATCGGTACGCTGGTATAACTTGAAAGGTCAATATCCCCGCTATTAAGCCAGTTACTACCTTGACTACCATTTCTTGTCCAAATCGTTGACCAGGTGCTTCCTCCGTTTTGACTTACCTGCAGTCTTAGGGTTCCCATGTTAGAACCAAGCATGTGATAAGAAAAAGAAACTGCAGGAGATGGTACCCCCGCTAGGTTGTAACATGGAGATACTAGATTCGCAACTTTATTAGAATTGCCAGAAGAAGCTTCTGTATACATATAAAAACTTCCGGTTGCAGCCCCACTTGGCCCTGTATTCCAGGAAGGAGTTGATCCAGATCGTCTAGTCCAATTTATATCATCACTCGCATCTTGCGTCCAACCTGCTAACCAGGTTGATTCAAAAGTTAAATTATTTGGTAAAGAAGTAAAAGGAGCCCCACAAGGTGTAGGTGGAGGAACGGTGATACCAGGCTGGACAACAAATATGCTGTAGACGGTTGGTCCACAAAAAATATTTAAGGAACTTGTTCTTGCGTTTGTCGTAGTGTTCGCTGGGGCGGTAACTGATACCGTACTATTCCAAATATTAGCATTGATAGTTGCCCAAGTATTATTAGACAAGTGGGCCTCCCATGAACCAGAACCAGATATCGATGAAGTTACTGTTCCTCCTCCTTGTGGGATAATCAGAACATTTGGATTTGCACTAATAGAACAAGAACCTCCGATAGCAAGGTCGTCAATCGCCATATCTGACCTAAACCCATTTCCCACCGTACCCGTAATACGGATTTGGATAATACTACTTTGGAAATTATTAAGACTAATAGCTGCATTTAACCAAGCATTTCCTTGATTACCTGTTCTTGTCCATACTTGCTGCCAGGTAGCCCCCATATCATCCGTAATTTCTACCCTTAGGTTTCCCATATTAGAACCAAACATATGATACCCAAATGAAAGAAAGATTCCAGAACCACAAATGAAATATTCAGGAGAAATAATTTGTGCAACCTGATTACTTCTTCCACTTGCTTCTGTGTAAATATATCTAGTATTCCTAAAGGCACTAGATGGACCTGTATTAGAAGAAGGAGTGCTTCCTGATCGAATAGTCCAATTAAAATTATCAGTATTAGATTGAGTCCAATTGCCTAATGTACCTTCAAAATCATCACTTGTAGGAGTAAATGGTGTATCTAGACATGGGCCTGGGTCAATAAAGCCTTGAATTACAGCTCTACTAGCCACTGAAAAATTAGCATTACCATTAATGGTCCCACCACACATAATTGTCTGACCTGGACCTCCACAATCGTCACCATCAGGGTGTCGAGCACCAAGTGCATGACCAACCTCATGAGCTGTTGTTCGTGGAGAAAATCGCGCACCCGCTGGCGTTACGTATCCAACACTATTGCCAGGATTAGTACAAATCACACCTACAAAAGAGGCTCCAGGAGCAGTTGCATTTTTACCAGAGTACAACATTAAATAGTCTCTTTGCACTCCATTAAAAGGCGCCATTGTTGCCGCCGTACTTACTTCGAAAGGTATCGTTCCGGCAGCAGTTGAAACATAGGGATCCAAATTAGCAGCTACAGTCCAGACATTTTGAAAAACTACCTCAAAAGCTAAATTAAATGCTCCAACATAGATCGCTTCGGCAACGTTTAAGTCAGCCAATGCTATAGCATTCGCGGCAGCAATACTTCCAGCCGCGTTAAATTGCTCCCGATCCGCATCCGTGGCAAACTCCATTATTTTGCAAGTCGGTAGAAACATACTTGTTGAAGGTGGTGGAGGTGAATTACCAGCACCAGTATCATCCACTAGACAAACATTCATTTCACCCTTAATGTCTTTTGGAAAATAAGTTATTACTCCACCTCCTTCTGTTCCCTTTACGACTGTAGGGAGAGACATTATAAACATGTCTTCATTATCAACTTCAATGAAACCATAAATCATTTCCTCTGTTATCGTTAAACGCACCTCTTCCCCTGGTTCTGTATAACCTTTATAAGTAATACAGTCACCTCGAGGTATTTCAACAAGGCCATTTTCTGTCATGGCAGTGGCTCGGTAATCACTTGATCTGATGTCGTGCTCGTGAATGGTAACTTTCATAGCGGATTTTCCCGGTAAATTAAAGATCAAATTTGCTTGCGTTGGTCTTTCCTTTACAAGCGCACGTAAACTTTCCAGATCGAAATCATACACATCATAATCGGCTAATTGTTTGTCAATCAGCAATTTGTCTTGAGAAGAAACATCTAAAGCTACTGCATTGATTTCTATAAAATCTCTGGAATTGATTTGCACTTTCTGGGCGGTCAAATTGACTCCTAGAAAGAACATCATAAATAAAATGGGGAGTACTTTTTTCATAATGAGTGTGTTTTGGTTTTAGAAATGATAAATTAAAGGGTAAAATCTTATACTATATTTAACAATAAGTATTTATTTTTTTATTAAATTAACTTTTTCGATGATATTTTAATAATAAATTTTAATTATTTTTTTTTATTTATCATAATTGACAACCAATAACTATTACTTTTTCACGGAAAAATCCTATGACCGAATGATGTCAGACAATAAACGTAAAGCATTGTTAAATGACCGATAAAATCCAGAAATCTTCTGTAAGATCATATAAAAGAGATCATTTACCTAGTTATAATTAATAAGCGGTGGTAGACATAAATAAAAGGCAGGATTTCGGATATAACTGGTTACATACCAAATGTAAATTTCTTTACTAAGTTTGAAAATTCTTCCAGCTAGCTGTCTAAAAAGTAAAATAGATAAGATTTCTTCTTTGAATAAAAATTTTGAAAGAATTAAATAGCCCTAAGCAAGTTAGAATTTTCTAACTTGCTTAGGGCTATTTAAAAAACGATCAGCACGAAATTGTATTTTCTAATTCATCCTACTACCCTGCTCTTCCCACTCTTTCCTCAAATCTGAAGACAGTATGCTAGTGCCATCATGTTTCCAACCAGGTGGTTTGATAAAATACTTAAGCTTATTAATAAGAGAAGTTTTTGAAGTGAAAGAATCTTTAAACAGATGATACCATTCCAAAAAAGCAATTTTTATAGGATTATAGGTTTCAATATTTTTTACCAACCCATAAACAGGTTTTTCTACTTCAGGTTCGAATGTTCCAAAAAGTCGATCCCAGATGATAAAAATGCCTGCATGATTTCTATCTAAATATTGCGGATTAGTGGCATGGTGTACCCGATGATGACTTGGTGTGTTGAGCACTGCTTCAAACCAATTTGGCATTTTATCAATCAATTCAGTGTGAATCCAGTATTGATAAATTAAGCTTATCGACATTTGTACCAAAACCATCACTGGATGAAATCCAATAAGTATCAAAGGAATCCAAAAGACAAAAGAATAAAAACTACCCGACCAAGTTTGTCGTAACGCCGTGCTTAGATTATATTCTTGAGAGGAATGATGTACAACATGACTGGCCCAAAAGAATCGGCTCTCGTGACTGGTCCTATGAAAGCAATAATAGCATAAATCCTCTGCAAACAAAAGTATCAACCAAGCCCACCAAACAAAGGGGATTTCAAAAAAATGATAAAAATTATAGATCAAATAGAATAAGCTTAACACCATTCCTTTGGTAAATAACCCTATAGCTACATTTCCCAAACCCATTAGAATAGAAGTTCCTGCATCCTTAAATTGATAGTCTTCTAATTTCACCTTTACCGTTAGAATGACTTCAAGGAAAACAGTGGCTGCAAAAAAAGGAATAGCATAATGAATTAAATTTGGGAATTCTGGTATTTCCATATCTAAATTAATAATGCGGATCAGTGTTTAATACACTATGTATTTAAAAATTAGTTTATAAAGTAACCGAAAGCAAATAGGATTTTCCAAGGTACCACTAATCTTTTTCTTTTGCAAAAACTTTCTCTTAGTATGATTATAGGGAATTTAATTTTTCAATCAAGTCGTTTTTGATGGAGGTAACTTAAGTGAAGGTGTTTATTTATATTATCTTGAATCCAATGGTTATAAGGAACCAAAAGGATGATTTTAAGAAAATAAAAAATGCAATACCGCTTTTAAGCTTAGCTTAAAAAAAACGTTTACTGAACCCTTAAGTTTAGTAAACGTTTTTCATTCTTTTAGCAATGACCAAATCTCTTACTCTTTCGCTAATGCTACTTTGGCCATACCTGCAAACATGGCAATTAACAATATCAAACCAATAATACTACCAATTGGATTTTCGATCCAACTTGGTTGTGCAGTAACAACTTCTTCCGTTGCTCCTGCCAAATCTTGGCCAATCATCACATTAGCTATTAATAATAACATGGTTACCGTAGTAATAAGTTTCTTAAAAGATTTCATTTTTCAATAGTTAATTATTAGAATTTATTTAAAAAAATCTGTTGAATTGAAATCTACAAAATGAAGTCAACAATTCAACAAACCAACGATTCAACATCATTTTATTTTTTCTTCCACCCATCCTTCAGCGTCACCGTTCGATTAAAAACTAAATGCTCATCCGTACTATCTGGATCAACACAGAAATAACCCATTCTCATAAACTGAAAACGATCACCTGGTTTAGCATCTTTCAAACTTGGTTCTACCAGCGCATTTTTAATCACCGTTAAAGAATCTTTGTTTAAAAATTCTGTGAAATCTTTATCCTCATGCCCTAAAGGAGCTTCCACGTTAAATAACCGATCATACAACCGAACTTCCACCGGAACTGCCTCTTTTTGCGAAACAAAATGAAGCACACCTTTACTTTTTACTCCCGAGGTATCTGATCCACTTCGACTATCTGGATAATACGTTGCATGGACTTCGCTCACTTCACCATTTTCGTCTTTGACAAAATCTTCACAGTGGATAATATACGCACCCTTCAAACGAACATTGCGGCCAGGGCCGAGACGGAAAAATTTCTTAGGAGGATCTTCCATAAAGTCCGTACGCTCAATGTATAAATGTTTAGAAAACGGGATTGTCCGGCTACCCATTGATTCATCTTCTGGATTATTGACAATGGTTAAATCTTCGGTTTTCTCTTCCGGATAATTGGTAATCACCAATTTAATCGGATCTAAAACCCCCATCACTCGAGGGGCCGTTTTATTCAAATCCTCTCTAACACTAAATTCTAATAAAGATAGATCAATCACATTATCTCTTTTGGCTACTCCTACCCTAGTGGCAAAATTCCGGATCGAAGCTGGAGAATATCCTCGTCTTCGCAAACCACTAATCGTGGGCATCCGAGGATCATCCCATCCGGTAACAAGACCTTCTTCTACTAAACGCAACAAACGTCTTTTAGACATCACCGTATAGTTCAGATTCAATCTGGCAAATTCAATTTGACGACTAGGAAAAATTTCTAAATGTTTAATAAACCATTTGTATAAAGGTCGGTGGTTTTCAAATTCTAAGGTACAAATAGAATGGGTAATTTTTTCGATAGAATCCGACTGTCCGTGGGCATAATCATACATTGGATAAATACACCAAGCATCCCCTGTACGATGGTGATGGGCAAATAAAATCCGATACATAATTGGATCTCGTAAATGCATATTGGGAGAAGTCAGACTTATTTTTGCTCGTAAAACCCGCGAACCTTCTTCATATTTTCCAGCTCTCATCCCACGGAAAAGTGCTAAGTTTTCTTCTACCGAACGATCTCGATTAGGACTTGGAGTCATAGGTACGGTGGGTGTACCTCGCATAGCACGAATTTCCTCTACCGAGGAATCATCTACAAAAGCTTTTCCGTCTTTAATCAGTTTTTCTGCAAACTGATACAACTCCTCAAAATAATCTGAAGCGTATAATTCAGTTCCTTCCCATTTAAAGCCCAACCATTCAACATCTTTTTTGATGGCGTCTACATATTCGGTTTCTTCTTTGGTTGGATTGGTATCATCAAACCGTAAGTTAGTTTTACCACCATAAGAATTAGCCAATCCAAAGTTTAAACAAATAGATTTAGCGTGACCAATATGCAGATAACCGTTCGGCTCAGGGGGGAAACGAGTGTGTACCCTTCCTTCGTGCTTGTTCATTTCGATATCATTGTGCACGATCTGCTCTATAAAATTGAGTTTTTTCTTTTCTTCTGTACTCATTTTCTTTTAAATTAAAATGTTGAGAAATTGGGGCCGAGATTTGAGAGAATGTTAAAAAACAATTCAACAAATCCACGGTTCAACGATTCAACAATTATTTTACATTCTGTCTGGCATTTCAATTCCAAGCAATTGCATTCCGTCTTTCAACGTATCACTCATCAGCTTACTTAGTTTTACCCTATAAGCGATCGTTGCTGGTTGATCGGCATTAAGGATAGAAACCTCATGCCAAAGCTTATTAAATCCTTTGGCTAACCCATAACAATAATTGGCAATCATCGACGGGTCGTAACCTTCTGCAGCCTGTAAAACCAATCCTGGATACTGGCTGATTTGGAAAATCAACTCTTTTTCTACGGGTTCGAGGGTAGAATAGTTGTCCGCTAAAGATAAATTTATATTTTCTTGGAGCGCTTTTTCGTAAACTCCTTTGGCTCTAACAAATGCATATTGGATATATGGCCCTGTTTGGCCCTGAATATCAACGGCCTCATTAGGGTTAAATACCATTCTCTTTTTTGGATTCACTTTGATGATAAAATACTTCAAAGCAGCCATTCCAATTCTTCGAATGATCTCCTGCATTTCGTCGTCCCCTTTACCAGTTACTTCGTTTCTATCCACCATGTTAAGGCGAGCCACTTCGACAACATCCTTAATTAGTTCATCTGCATCCACCACGGTGCCTTCTCTTGATTTCATTTTTCCTGTGGGTAAATCTACCATTCCGTAGGATAAATGATGTAGACCTTCAGCATAAGGAGCACCAAGTCGTTTCATGGTTTCAAATAAAACTTTGAAATGATAATCTTGTTCATCACCTACTACATAAACCATTTTATCCATTCCAAAATCCTCTGATCGTAATTGGGCGGTACCAATGTCTTGAGTCATATAGACGGAGGTTCCGTCGCTTCTTAGCACTAATTTTTGATCCATCTTAGCAGATTCTAAATCTATCCATACTGATCCGTCTTCTTTTTTGTAGAAAACCGATTTTTCTAAACCATCTTCAATAATTCGCTTGCCTTCTAAATAAGTATTTGATTCATAATATAATTTATCAAAATCAACTCCTAAAGCCTTATAGGTTTCTTCGAATCCTTCGTAGACCCAACTATTCATCGTAGACCAAAGTTGTCTAACAGCTGGATCATTGTCTTCCCACTTTAGCAACATAGCTTTGGCCTCTTCCCCTAATTCACTATAATTATTGAAGTACTTATTCTTATAATTCTTCCAAAAATCAGACTCAGATTGTTCAGATTTTATGTTGTCCTTTATGAGTTCTTTAGCAACAGTGGTCTCCTGCCAAATCTTGTATTCTGCTTTGAATTTTTGTTCAAATAAGACATAATACTTTCCGGCTAAAAAGTCTCCTTTAATCCCACTAGAAGTTGGTGTTTCTCCTTCTCCAAATTTTTGCCAAGCCAACATACTTTTACAGATAGCAATACCTCGATCGTTGACAATTTGTGTTTTGATCACTTCATAACCAGCTCGATCTAAGATTTGAGCACAAGACCAACCTAAAAGAATATTTCGGATATGACCGAGATGAAGCGGCTTGTTGGTATTTGGAGAAGAGAATTCTACCATGACCTTTTTACCATTTGCTGGTGCCTGACCAAAGTTCTCTGTTTTAAATAATTCTTGAGAAAATTGCAGCCAATAGGCATTATCAATAGAAAGGTTTAGAAATCCATTAACCACATTAAAATCAGCCACTAGATCAAGACCTGCTTTGAGTGCTTCTCCAACCTCTTGTCCAATATCTACAGGCTTCTTTTTTGCCACTTTTGTAAAAGGGAAAACTACAACAGTATAATCACCAGTAAACTCTTTCCTTGTATTGGTAATCATTACATTATCGATATCGACTTCGTGGTCGTATAGTTTAGCGACTGCGGTTTGTACACCGGCAGCAATTTTCTCAGTAAAATTCATGATATCCTATTTTGTATTACCAGCAA
The DNA here is from genome assembly GCA_937928405.1 of uncultured Saprospiraceae bacterium. GTDB lineage: Bacteria > Bacteroidota > Bacteroidia > Chitinophagales > Saprospiraceae > JALZUU01. The sequence goes on along the minus strand of CALFWZ010000219.1, from coordinate 20,088 downwards.
ATAATTTAAGGTTTAACGTCTTTACTAAAAGTTACCTTAGTAACCCTGTAAAACAACTAATAATTCCTCATTATCTGGTTTTGCGCAAAGAAACAAAAAAAATGTCATTATGCGTGATAATATCCCCTTGAGTACACCTTCCAATTTAGCGCCTGTTTAAAATTAACATATTGGTTTAAACCTGCCTCTTTTTTGATTAAGCTGCGTTACTCAAACTGTCATTTATCCAGATAAATTCCTGTTTTCATGTCTTGATTAATAAAAAAATGACCTAGTTTGAGCTACAGTAGCCAATTTTTAAATAGGCACTTATTTAAAAAAGCTAAAGATAGTTTTACCATAATTTCTTGCCTCTTTAAAATGCGGATGGTTGGGGTATTCGTGATTAGGATTATGTTCCATGACAAAGAGTCCTTCTGGTTTTAGCAGCTCATATTTAAAGATTTCGTCAGGAATGGTGTCGATGGTGGGCAATTCGTAAGGAGGTCCTGCGAAGATATAATCATATTTTTTAGGACTCATTTTTATAAAACGAAAAACATCCGTTCGAAATACCGTAAAATGATCCTCTATCTTTAATTCCTTAGAGGTCTTTTTTACAAAGTTAACGGCAGGACCAAACTTATCGACATAAGTGACATCTTGGCATCCTCTGGATATAAACTCATAGCCATGAGATCCGGTGCCACCAAAAAGATCCAAGACTGAAATAGATGCTAAATCTATTCGGTTTTGCAGAATATTAAAGAGGCCTTCCTTGGCAAAATCTGTTGTTGGCCGAGTGGGCCATTTATCGGCCGGCGGGTAAAATTTTCGGCCTTTAAACTGGCCACCTATTATTCGCATAATTTGAGACTAAAGAGATCAAAGTATTGGTAGTCTTTTATTTCACTTCCTTTGGCACCTAATTTATAATAGTCTGGAGCAGGCATCATCTCTAAGTGTCGAATGTATCGAAATAATAAATGATAAATCTCCGAATCTTGGATGATCTGTCCGCTAATGTGCACCGTATTGCCTTCCGGTTTGAGTTGAAATTGGTCAAAAACCAACATTACGTAATAAATAAAATCTTGTGAAGATTGATAGATAAAGCTATTAAAGAAAAGAAGTTCCTTATTGTCAAATAAACTAATTTGTAAAAGACCTTGTCTAACATTCAAACATATCTGTCTACCAGTTCTATTTTCAGCAATTTTTCGGTAACCTAAAATCAAACTGGTGGCGGCATGATGAATTCTTGCATTCGGGAAATAGCCGTAAATTTGATTGATAAAATCCGTATTAGCTGCATAGAGATTAACCATCCCAAGTGGTTTCAACGTGTCAAAATTGAGCGTATCATCGTTGATATTTTGAACTACATTCATCAAATAAACCTCTTTTCTATCAGCGGTAAAAAGATCACTTGGAACTAACGTATTTCTTTGATTGAGGATACCTACTTTGACGGTACGGTATGGCTGTTTAAGCAATTCGTCCTTAATATAAATATCTTTTAAAGCAGTACTTAGTTGATCCATACCCGGAATTTGGGGCGTAAAAGCATAACTCCGCAGTAAAAGTATATTCTGCTGAGGATCACTAACCAAAAAAGAAAACCTATCCATTCCTACAAGAATGGATAGGTCATAAGTGTCTGTGTATTTTTTTACGAAATTGCTTTCAACTATTTCGAAGTTTACCGTTCCCAATTTCCAGATAAGTTAGGTGCGTACATCGTACCGAATTTAATAGTTTTATTAGGATCATAAGATGCATCATACCGTTTGAAACGAGCATCTGCGTAAGGCCCCATAAATTCAGCTTTTTTAATCCCAACCTCTACCACATTTACCAAAGTACTTTGATAAGTTAAGGTATCTGCTTGAACATTAAATTGCTGACCACTAGTAAATGGAACATATCTTAAGGAATCTAAATTAATATTACGTTTGCTCATTTCTTCGTATTCTTTGAAATACGTCATAGCAGGAACAAAGGTAGTATCATATCGAATTGCATCCGTATTGGTAGGGTCATCAGGATCACCAATTACCTTTACAACAGGAATTTGTCCATTTCGAATAGCACTTGTTAGGCCGTCAAAATCTTTGGCATATTCTCCATTAACTTCTCGATATAGTTCCTGTGCCTTTCGAATATCCATAAGGCGATTGATAACCGCTCCTTCCCGGCGAGCTTTTTCAGCTTGGAAAGCGATTGGTTCATTGATACTACCATAGAGTACGTAAATAAGTAGTCCAACGAGTGCAACTAATACTAAGTTGATGATTAATCTCATAAGAAGAGGTTTTTATTTTGTTTATCGCAATAATAGTAAAATTTATTAAAATGCAAGATAGAAGTTGTTTAAAAACTTCAATGTTTCAATAAAAAGATGCGATGCCAACCAAAAATGGCGGAATTTTTTGGCAAGAAACCCTAATTTTAAGCATTTTATTACTTAACATGTTGTTCACCAATCAAGCATTCTCCACTATAGGAGGCTCCTTCGTCAACGACCATTTTTTTTGCCATTATTTTGCCCTCTAACCGAGCCGTTGCTAAGAGATGTAGTAAACCCTTTACCTTGAGCGTCCCCATTATTTTACCTTTAATGGAGGAATCTTCACAGACCACGTCTCCATTCATGTGGCCATGCTCTCCCATTACCAATTTTTTATGGCAAAGGATATCGCCAGTAATGCGGCCGTCTAAACGTAAATCTTCAGAAGTAATAAATTTTCCTTCTATATGGGTTCCAGGGGCAATATTGTTGCAAATTTGGCTCGGAGTATCAACAATGGATGGTTTATTTGATCCACCCACTACAGTTTTAACTTTTTTCGATTTGAACATGTGTTTCGATTTAGTATCAGTAATAAAAATAAAGTAGTTCTTAAACGGCAATACCATTACACGAACGGGTCGCGTAATGGTATTTTCTCAAAGTGTTGGCCAATTTATCTATCAAATATTGATGAAAAGGATAAATTAGCGCGTGTTTTTGTTTTTTGTGAACGTTTTAAGGTTCTTTGTAAAGGTACAACAATCAATTGATATCTACGGCCATTTTTAAAATAAAAAAAATCATTTTACATGAGTGTCATTATTCTTGCGATAGAATCTTCTTGCGACGATACTTCCGCTGCGGTTTTAAAAGACGGTGTCGTACTTAGCAATGTTACGGCTGGGCAAAAGGTACATCAAGATTATGGTGGTGTTGTCCCCGAAGTAGCTTCAAGAGCACACCAAAAGAATATAGTCCCTACCGTAGCTCAGGCATTAAAGCAAGCTAAGGTTCATCGAACTGATTTATCAGCTATTGCTTTTACTCGGGGGCCCGGACTGATTGGCTCTTTGCATGTTGGTGTCTGTTTTGCAAAAGGAATGGCCTTAAGCCTTGGAATTCCGATGATTGAGGTTCACCATTTGAGAGCACATGTCTTAGCCCATTTTGCAGAAGATCCAAAGCCTTCTTTTCCTTTTCTTTGTTTGACTGTTTCGGGTGGACATACACAGATTGTTCAAGTTAATGATCCTTATAACTTGGTGGTTTTAGGTTCAACGATAGACGATGCGGCAGGAGAAGCCTTTGATAAAACGGGGAAACTTTTAGGATTAGACTACCCTGCCGGACCGCTGGTCGATAAACTAGCTCAATCTGGAGAACCTAAATATCAATTTACTGAACCTAAAATAGATGGTTTAGATTTTAGTTTCAGTGGTCTCAAGACTTCTATCTTGTATTTTCTTAAAAAACAATTGCAGGAAAATCCTGACTTTGTAAAAGAAAACATTAATCATATATGCCGATCTGTGCAAGATAGAATCGTCAGTATTTTATTAAATAAATTAGAGCTGGCTGCTTTAGAGACTGGAATTAAGGCAGTAGCCATTGCTGGCGGAGTTTCCGCAAATTCTGGATTGAGAAAATCTTTTGCAGAGAAGGGCTCAAAACTTGGTTGGGAAACGTATATACCAGCATTTCAGTATTGCACGGATAACGCTGGAATGATTGCTGTCGCCGGATATTTTAAATATTTAAAAGCGGATTTTGTTGGACAAGAGGTCATAGCAACACCTAGACTGAAATAGGGTTGTTTTAGAATTTTCCGATAATCACCTTTTCAAGGTAAGATTGAATTTCTGATACATCCGTGTCCGTACCAAATTGGATAGGTTCACCAAATTGGACCGTCAGCTGAGTGCCTCGATTTTTTACCTTAACTCCTTTTTTGTCGAAGGCTTCATCAAAGCCAGTAAGTTTTACTGGAACCACAATCGGTCGATATTTTTTAATCAAACTAGCCGAGCCTTTGCGCACGGGTGCTCCAGATTTGGTCGTTCCTTGGGGGAAATTTACGACCCAGCCATATTCCAAGGCTGTTTTTATTTTAGCCGGTGCTTTCACATCCGAGCCACGGATCACATCTTTCCCCTTACTTCGCCAAGATCGTTTTACGGTGACAGCACCAGCGTAAGAAAACAAGCGAGCGAGCCAACCACTCTCTTTCATCGTTTCTTCTGCTGCGATATAATAAGCCTTTACTCTTGGAAGTAATAAATAAAGTGGATTATTAATATTCTTAAACTTCCACTTAACACTTCCAAATACATGATATAAGGCGATTACATCTACGTAATAAGTTTGATGATTAGCTACAAAAAGTACATTTTTATCCGGTAGATCCATTAGAAAATCAGCCCCAATTACCTCCGTCTTATTGATGATGTTTAGATGTCGATAGGTAGCAATTCCTAACCAACCTGTTAAGGCTCGCTTAAAGAATAAAATATTCCCAAAAGGATCAAGAAATATATTAGATTTTTTTTTCTTTTCGAGTGATAGATTATCTGTCATTGTTGTTGTCTAGAATAGTTCGGGTATTTCTAATAAAAAGAAAGTTGTTTAATATTCAATGCCCTGACTAAGAAGTTACTAAAAAGGTAAAACTACCCAATTCTTATCAATTAAAATTTTTAAGGCTTTTTTATGGTGAATCCAAAGGTCGTTCCCATTCCAAAATCAGATCTTACGTTGATGGTATTTCCATGTGCCTCCACAATATGTTTAACAATGGATAAACCGAGTCCTGATCCACCTTTGGACCGATTACGGCTTTTTTCTACTCGATAAAAACGATCAAAAATATGCGGTAAATATTTCTTTTCAATCCCAATACCGTCATCTGCTATTTCTACCAAAATGTATTCATCCATATCAAAAAAAGCAATACTAGTAGAACCCGATTTTTTACCATACTTGATAGAATTTACAATCAGATTAGTAAAAATTTGACGAATACTTTCCCGATCTGCACTTACCTGATAGGGCTTCGGATTTCGTTCTCGATAGTCAATTGAAATCTTTTTCTTTTCAGCTACCATTTCCATCTCCTCAATGACTTCATCTGTTAGTTTCAGAAGATCAAAAGTTTCTATTTCAAGTGGATTTTCACCAGATTCAAGCCGAGAAATGACTTCTAGGTCTTCTACGATGAGATGGAGTCGTTCCGTATTAGTTGCTGCTCGTTTCAGATATTCTCTATTGATATTTTCATCATATAAAGCACCATCCAATAACGTGTGAATGTACCCTTGAATATTGAAAAGCGGTGTTTTTAACTCATGCGAAATATCTCCCAAGAAGTTTCTTCGATATTCCTCTAATGATTTAAGGTTATCAATTTCTTTTTGTTGTTGTGATGCCCATTCGTTCACCTCTTTTTCTGTTTCTTCGATAATATCCTTACTAAAATCCATACTTTCCATTTTTGAAGAAGTATTGGTTTTTTCTTTATGGATACTTTTGTAAATTAGTTTTATTTTTTGATAAATATACTGTTTTAAAAGATAGAAAACAATAATATAGGTAGGAATAAAAATACATACGGCAATACCAACGGCATAAGAAGTACGAATAGAAAAATTGGAAAACCCGGCAAAAAGTAAATGAACAAATAGAACAATGGCAGCGATAGCAGCAGCCGAAATAAACGCCAACTGTTTTGGAGTGATATATTTTTTCATGAACGGAAAATCGGTTGATAATTAGATTTCTATTTTGTATCCGACCCCTTTAACTGTTTTTATACACTCATCTCCTAATTTTTCTCTAAGCTTTCGGATATGAACATCAATCGTTCGGTTACCAACGATTACATCTGAGCCCCATATTTTTTTAAAGATTTCTTCACGAGTGTAGACTTTTCCGGCTTTGGTTAGTAATAAAGATATTAATTCAAACTCTTTTTTGGCTAGATCAATTTTTTGACCATTTTTATGGACAAGAATTTTCTCACGATCGACTATTAAATCACCGGCTTGAATAATATTTCCAGATTGTTCATCAACCAACCGACTTGACCTCCTCAATAATGCCTTAATTCGACTAACCAATACACCTGGACGGATAGGCTTTTTTATAAAATCATCTCCTCCCACATCTAACGCCGCAATTTGGGTGAAATCCTCACTACGAGCCGTTAGAAAGGTAATGATCGTATTGCTGAATTTAGGCTGACTGCGAAGATGGCGACAAACCTCGACACCATCGATTTCGGGCATCATTATATCAAGAATAATCAAATCCGGTTCCTCCTTATCCGCAATTTCAATAGCTTCTTTTCCATCAGAGGCGGTCACTACTAGATAGTTTTCTTTTTCGAGGTTGTATCGAATAAATTCCAAAATATCATCATCATCATCCGCTACTAGAATCTTATGTTGGTTTTCCATCAATTAGTGGTTTAGAATAAAAGATTGTGAAATATGCACAATATCTGCAAAGTTACGAATTTGACCGAGTCAATCATTAAGTCCGCATTAAGTTAATATTAAATTTGATAGAAAAAATGATCAAACAAAATAGAAATTACATTTTAATTTTCTTTGAAAAATTTAGGTTGGTAAAAAAGAATACATAAAATCGTGTTTTTGTAAGAAAAAGTGTTAAAAATGTAGATTTTCGGTGATAAACTGTAAAAAACTGATTACATTTGTCGTAGCCTTTTAATTATTCTCTCATAAGTCTTAGTGAAATCTTCCGCCCTGGAAGATTTCACTTTTTTATTTTCTATCGTGGCTTTTGTGATATTCCATCACTTTTTTATAGATTAAATGACTCTTAGATGGACTCTTTTTAAGTGTCTCGATGTTTTGCAATAAAATATCCTGATCAACACCGTGTAGTTCATAAATTTGTTCATAATAGATGGCTATTACACTATCTTTTTGCTTACTATGGACCGTCTGAATAGCAGCTTCCGCCACTTGTATATCATATAACAGCTTAATTAGGTCCTCTTCAGGCATCGTAAAAGTGGTTTCTTTTTCGCCACAGGAAAAGAAGATAAAAGAAAAGAAGAGAATAAATATAAATTGCTTCAAGAGAAATATTGTTTTGGGAAGTAAAAATTGGCAATTTTCCCGTTTTCACTGCTTAATTCCTGCCATTTTTTGATATCTGAATTTATTTCAACAATACCACAGGTTGGTATATTAACGATATAATCGCCATCAAACATATTTGCGAGGTAGGTAAATCCTGGATTATGACCAAACATAAAAACCGTATGGACCTCATCAGAGAACTGGCGAATTAAGGCTAAGAGACTTTCAGGATACGCTTCGTAAATTTCATGTTTAATCACCAAATCTTCGTGACGGATGCCTTGTTCGACTGCAAATTGTTTGGCAGTGGTAATAGCACGATTGGCAGGACTAGTAACAATTTGGTCTGGTTTAACGCCCTTACCGACCAACATTTTAGCCATAAAAGGAACGTCTCGACTTCCTCGCTTATTGAGTGGGCGATCAAAATCTTGCAAATCGGGATTTGCCCAGCTGGATTTCCCATGACGAATTAAAAATAGTTTTTTCATAAATTGGTATTTAAAAGGCTTCCGTCTACCGAGAGGCCATCAAATAGAAGACAATTTCGTATTATTGTTCTTCTAACTTCCTAATTTAAAACATTGAACGTGAAGATTGATTGTTGTTATATTGGTAAAACAAAAGCCGATTATTTGAAAACTGGAATCCAGCTATACGAGAAGCGGCTTAGCCATTATCTCAAACAAACTACGAGCATTATACCAGACCTCAAAAATGCTAAAAATCTCGCAATTTCTGAAATTAAAAAAAAGGAAGCTAGATTGATCTTAAACCGTATCCAACCAGCAGATCATTTAGTCGTGCTGGATGAAAAGGGAAAGCATTATAATTCACAGAATTTTGCCAACTGGTTTCAACAAAAAATGAACCGAGGAACTAGCAAAATTGTATTTCAAGTTGGGGGGGCCTACGGATTTGATGAATCTGTATACCAACGTGCCAATGAAAAATTAGCATTGTCGGCTATGACTTTTTCCCATCAAATGATTCGTCTACTATTGACAGAACAAATCTATCGAGCAATGACCATCCTACATAACGAACCGTACCATAATTCTTAAATCATGAGTTTAACATTAATCATCGTCATTCTAACCAGTTTGATTTCTTATAATTGTTTTCAAGATCGTGGCAGATTCGCCAATCTATTACATTCACCTTATCAGGAAAAAAGATCAAAGCAATATTATCGTTGGCTGACCTCCGGTTTTTTACATGGAAGTATGGGGCATTTACTGATAAATATGTTTGTTCTTTTTATGTTTGGTGAATTTACGGAATATCGATTTTTGGACATTTTTGGTGAAATAAAAGGAAGAATTTTCTTTCTGCTTCTTTACTTGTTGACCATTATTTTTGCGAATATTCCTACTTATTTAATGCATAAGGACAATCCACATTTTTCCAGTGTAGGAGCATCTGGTGGCGTGTCAGGATTGGTATTTGTTTTTATTTTATTTTATCCATGGGAGATGCTATATTTATTTTTCGTTATTCCTTGTCCAGCCATTATTGCAGGTATATTATATTTAGTGTATTCTAGTTGGGCAGCAAAAAATGGAACTGATCGTATTGATCATGTAGCTCACTTTGGAGGTGCGGTTTTTGGATTTCTTTTTACCATTATGCTAAAACCAGAAATATTTGAACATTTCTTATCCGCATTAGTAAATACCGCTCCTTTCTAAAAAGAAAGAAATGAAAAACAATTCAGCAAAAAATCCATGGACTACCCTCAAGGTAAAAGAAGTCTATGACAATCCTTGGATAACCGTAACCCACGAGGAAGTTTTGACGCCATCCAATACGAATGGGATTTATGGTAAGGTACATTTTAAAAATACGGCCATTGGCATCATACCGCTCGATGAAGAAAATCATACCTGGTTGGTTGGTCAGTACCGATATACCTTAAACGACTATCATTGGGAAATTCCAGAAGGAGGTGGTCCCATTGGCGTCGACCCTTTAGACTCTGCCAAAAGAGAATTATTGGAAGAAACAGGAATTACCGCAAAGTCTTGGACCCAAATTTTAGAGTTACACACGTCTAATTCTGTCACAGACGAATATGGGGTTGCCTATATCGCCCGGGATCTTAGCTTTGGAGAAGCCGAACCAGAAGAAACAGAAGATCTAAAGGTCATTCGGGTGCCGTTTTCTGAAGCAGTCGCTATGGTGATGGACGGACGAATTACAGATGCCTTATCGATGGTTAGTATTATGAAGGTAGCGTTGATGGAAAAAGCTGCAAATAGAAAAAAATAAAATGATGTACACTACCCTATTATTTGATGCCGACAATACCCTTTTTGATTTTGATGTCGCGGAGGCGAGTGCTTTACGAGCAGTTTGCAAAACGCTTGGTGTAGAAATGGATCGAAGGGTTTTTAATCTGTATCATCATATCAACAAAAAATGTTGGGCGGATTTTGAAAAAGGGAAGTTACCACAAGAGGAAATTCAATTTACCAGGTTTAGTCGCTTCTTACATCGGTTGGAATCAGATGCTGATCCAATCAAGATTGGTGATCAATATCTCGATGGTTTGTCAAAAAGCAAAACCTTAGTTGATGGAACGGTGGAGATGCTTGACCGATTACAAGCCATGAATTATGAATTGGTAGTCATAACAAATGGATTAAAACAGGTACAAAGAGCCCATTTTGAACATACTGGATTAACACATTATTTTTCTGAAATTATCGTGTCAGATGAAATTGGGGTTTCCAAACCTCATAAGGCTTTTTTTGATTATACTTTTCAAAAAATTAAACAACAAGACAAATCGAAAGTATTGATCGTTGGAGACGGGTTATCTTCGGATATCAAGGGCGGTATGAAATATGGTGTAGATACCTTATGGTTTAATAAAAGAGGGATTGAATTGCCTAAGGGATTTAAGCCGACCTATCGGATGGAAAAACTAGAGGAAATTTTCGGAATATTACAGGTCGCTTAAAAATCTATTTGTTTTGCAAACTTTCTAAAAACCGTCGTTCCCTAGCCGTAATAAAAGTAAAAAGTTGCTGTTGTTCATTTTTGCTGAGCAAATCAAACAATTCATTTCCCTTTTGAATTAGCTCCAGACCTAGTTGCAAGGCTTCTCTTTCGATGATAGAATAAACACCTGGTTCTTTTTCCATTTGTTCTCCTAGATAACTAATTACCGCAATAATACGAGCAACCAATTTTCGATCATGCAATATGGAAAAAAGTGATTCCGTACTATGAATAAAATCATCCATTTCTTTGGGAGATAAAGCACTGATCAACGTTTTTATTTCCTTCATATTAAAGGGAGCAGGCATGTTAAGTCGCATAGCTTCTCTGGTCAATTGCTCTTCAAAATGATTCGCTTTTCGAAAAGATTGTAAAGCTTTCAGACCCGCCTTCAACATACCTGGTAAATGTCGACCATATTTAAAAATTAATCGACTAGACATGGAAACCATTCTCAATAGTTTTTTAGGGTCTCGAATATAATTGTCGAGCTGTAAAAAGGCATCATCTAATTCTTTGCGTCGCACAACCGTTGGGTAAAGATAAGTTAAGGCGTAATTTTTGAAAAGTTCAATCCGTTCTTGATCAAAAGTCCCAGGGAGATCTGGCTCTTTGACAAGCACACTATATTGATATCGTCTGTTGATGAATTTTCGGTATCCAGTGATGACAGCATGCTTCGTTTCTTGGTGAGTCATGTGGTAAATTTACTCAACTTCCTTATATTTACAATACGGTAAAAAATTTAAAGTATCTTTTATAAAAAATTCAACCTTGAAAGCCAACCTAAGTTCCATTCCCATTCTAGCATCGATTATAACAGTTATTAATTTTGCATTATCCATTGTCTTTTCATTTGAAGGCTTGAATTTTAATCTATTTTCGGCCGTTGCAACTTCTTTCGAGACTAAACCATTATTTCTTCGAATCGTGGTGTTCTTAATATTGGAAGTTTTTATTTCAATGGTTTTTGTCAAACTCTACTTATACCTTTCTCAAAAAAATAGTCCTCTGACCCTGATTTTTAAGATTGTACTTTTAATGTGTTCGGCATGGACTACCCTATTTAATATAAAATGGTTGATCCTTAATTATTTTGATCAAACAGGAGCTTGGGTTATTTTTTTAATCATGAGTACCTTAATTGCCAATTTTATATGGACCTACTGGTACGATTTTGAAACAAAAAATGAAGAAGTAAGAAAATTAAAACCCATTCATATTTTTTTAATTCATGCCCTTTTTATCGGTTTGGTTTTTAGTATTCTTATGATTGATAAGTCGTATTAATTGATCTTTTTGAGTCTAATAGATTTAAAATTTGGAAATTCTCTTGCCAAATAAAATGCTAAAATTTCTTAAGAAATCTTAGGACTAGCGAAAGATAAATTACAAGAAAAAGAATTAATAGGGTTAAAGAATTACCATCCTCAGGTCTAATAAAATTCCAAATGCCAACTAGATCCATTTCCATAGTCAATGTCCATAAATCTTTACCATCTTTTTGAGGATCTGGTTTAATCAAAACCCATAACAGCGTACCAATTGTACTAACCACGGCAATCGCCAAGAGAATAAAAAAACCAAATTGCCCCAATAAAGACAATCTCTTAAAAATCAAAGGCTGTTGATCACTTAAAATTTCAGGATTAGTAGTTTGAGGAGAACCCATAATAATAAAGTCCGCAATGGTGTCCCAACTCTCCTCTCCTATGGGTGCAGAATGGCCTCCCTTTACATACTTAATTTGGTGTATCCCATTAGATTTAAAGCCAACGTGTCCTGCTCCTCCAAGGTTCAAAATTCTAAGTCTAAGCCTTTCAAAGGCATATGGCGCCCAAGCCACCACTTTATCGTTGGTTGCCACGAAGTTTAACACATTTTCAACCTTACCTTTTTTTAAAATATTATCCCAATCATAATCCGTACGAACAACACTGCTCGCAAAAACTACATTTTTAAATCTACAACACTCATATTCTTGGAAGGCTTTTGCTAAAAGATAAGTACCATTGCTATGTCCTACATAAGAAAATTTTGCATTTGGATAGTATGCTAAGGCCTCTATATATTCTTCCATCAACCAATGGACTTTTTTTTCTCTTCGAGTAGTAAACAAAAAAGACAGGATAGGAAAATATCCATAACTAGAAGTTTCTGTCGCAAATTTTTTATCAGGAAATTGGTCTTTCGCTCGGGTTTTAATTCTTCTAGCAACCTTATGCGTCCAATAGCCTTCATCTCTAATCCCATGCATCACAAAAATGACATCCGTTACATCAGGCTGAGGTAAAACTAAATTATTTAAATCAGCCGGAGTTTCGTGAATTTCCGTTAATTCTTTTTCATCTTCCATTAACGCCAACTTAAAAATTTCAGCTCTATTTTTACCATCTATAGAATTATCCATTTTCAAAATACTAAAATGGTTTGATTTAGGAACATCCAAGTAAATGAAATCTGAACCAGAAATCAAATCAATATTATCTTCGGGAGGAACTAGATCATCAATAGATCCTAAAAGTTGAATGGTAGTTGGTATTTTTATTTGATTCTTCTTGCTTTCGTTATTTCGTTGAAGAAATAACCATTGAGCTCTTAACTCGGTAACAAATGGAGCCCCACGACGAAACCCCATGATGGTAAAGGCAAAAAAAGGCTTAAAGATAGTTGCCAAACCAAAGCCCAATTGAAATAAGAAAGAATGTTTAAAAGAAAGATGTTTGGTAATACCCCATCCTCTGTTTATGGCAGCCAAGAGAATTATTTTGTCTACTTTATTTGACCAAACTCTAATTTTTTTATTGCTGATTTCATTTTCAAAAGGGGCTTCCGGTTGTTCTCCACAAGCAAGAATAAAAGTTTTCCTAACGATCAACCCTCCCGTACTGGCACCGATTAAAATTATCCGTTCGTATCCTTCCGAGTTTGTTTTGGTTTTAGCTTCCCAGAAATCATCAATAGATTTTATTAATTTTTTTACAATTAGAATAGGTGAGGTAATCGAAAAAATACGATGATAAGGCAATCGAGGGGTATAAATATCTGCGTCCAAGTCATAATCTTCCACTATTTTTTGCACATATTTCATCTTTTCAGGTGAACCAGTAAAACCATGGATGATCACAATTAGGCTTTTTGAAGCCCCTCGTTTTTTTAAGTTATTCATTGGTTTTTTGACCATAACTTTTCTTTTATTGAATGGCTACTTTAATCAACTGCTAGGAAATAATAAATTGAAAGTAGCCTATTTAAGTATTATAGAAAATTTTAATGTTGTAAATATAAAACGATCCTTCATGTTTTCAAGATATTCTACTAAAAAGCAATTAATTTAGGGATAAATATTTAAAGTATTCTTCTTCTTTAAGATTTCAAATTAATTTTCATCTATGTTCGACATTTCCAAACTTTCTAAACCTAAAGCCTTAACTTTACCTTTCTAAAAGAGAGATCTAATAAAATTAAAATAATGAATCAAGAAAATAAAACCCTTTCTGACCGTGCGCAACCTCTTGGAAAATACCCTCATATAAAACGAGTTGGTAAATTCGTTTTTGTATCAGGTACCAGTAGCCGTCGTCCAGACAATAGTCATGAAGGCGTAACGATACATCCCGATGGGAGTGTTTCAAAAGATATTCGAAAACAAACAAAAGCAGTGATCGAAAATATCAATACCTTATTAGAAAGTATCGGAGCCAATCTTTCTAATCTAGTTGATATAACAACTTTTTTAGTGGATATGGAAGACTTTAAAGGTTATAATGAAGTCTACGGTTCGTATTTTGATCATACAGGACCTACTCGAACCACCGTTGCGGTCAAAGAACTTCCCCATCCAAATTTGTTAATCGAAATGAAAGTGATTGCAATGATGGAGGATTAATTTTTTATTCCCTAATCGAATTAAGAATGGATCTTCGTTTTTCAAGCAACTCCTCTATTCGTTTTTGATCCGTTTGTCGAACTTTCAAAGCTGCTCGATAACGCCGAGCAATATCCAAATAGAGCACACTAAAATAACCAAAAGCAGGGATGAGCATGGCCATTAATAACCAAAGTCCTCCACCATAATACCAACCGAATAACATCATGATTGGGTAATAGATAAGATAAAAACCGAAAGTCATTCCCAAAACTACGCTCATTCTGGTTTCAACGTCCTTGGCTTTAGAACCACAATATAATCCAAATCCATACGGTAAAGCATTTGTCAGCCAGCCAAATAAAAAAAGAATATGTGTCAAAACTAAAAATAACAAAGTCAATATCTGATATTTTCCAGCATGCAGCAATGCGTAATCGTGAATACCCAATGTCTTAAGTTCATTGAAATAGCTTTGGGACTGAGATTTTAATTCATTTTTATCCACCTCTTCTAGACCATCAATTTTACTAGTGATTTTTTTATTTTCAACAATTCTACCAGAATTATTCACTACTACTCTTAATGGGTTATCAACTAATTCATTCTCTGACAAAGTTAATAATTGATCGGCTAGTAGAAAATCATTATAATCTGCAACATGAACAACTTGTTCTTGCATTCCATCATACAAATCTTTCATTAGTTTTTGAGTTGCCTCTCTGGGATCAACCTTATATAACTCAACATAATCTTGGATTTTCAAAGGCGCTCCAAATCCTAAACTCACCTCACTCCGAAACTTATCAGCATCTGAAAAATTGACACCAATTGGAAGAATTTTTAACTTAGTGTCATTGTTTTGCTCGTAAGCACCAAAAGCCATTTTTGCAAATCCTTTCGTCATCGGTCTAAGATGACGAATTTGCTTTGAACTTCCTTCTGGCATAATAAGAATCGCCCCGTTCTCGGAAATTTTTTTATAACAATAATCAAAAGTATCTACGTTGGACTTTCGTTTTTTGAAACCACCATCCTTTTGTCGGAATAAAGGAATTAAATGAAGAGACTTTAAAACACCAACAAACGGCGGAACAAATAAAACCCCTTTTGCTAAAAAAAATAATGATCTTGGCTGGTAACATGACAAGATACAAGGTTCAATAAAAATGGTAGGATGGTTAACCGCCATAATCACGGGATCGCTTTGCGGAACCCGTTCGAGATGCACTAAGTGAATTTTTGTAAACCAGAATTTCAGCGCTAGTCGTGCCAATGGGCGGACTAAAAAATAAAGCATATTAAATCACTATTGAGAAAATGATATTGAGAAATTGTTTAAAATAGATAGATAATTTACCACCTCCATTTTTGAACAACTTCTGAAATTTAATACTTTTTCCTGACTACCCGACATAATTAATCAAGTATTTAACATAAAAATGCTAATGAAAGACTACATGTAACAATAACAGTGAAATCACCAATCCTATTCCAATTCGACCAATCAAAGGATCAGCATACTGGAATAGTTCTTTCCGAGATCGCCAACCACCATGAATACTAAAAGCAGTAACCAATGAAAAAGCCAGCATAATTACCCAACCACATCTAACGAAATAGTTCATATCTGGAAATAGTTCTTGAAAAATAACTTGCAAAGGAATGGTCGACAGAAAAGCAATCAACGCCATCACTTGATTTGGCAAAACTAAAAAAGCCGCCGTACAAATCAACACTACGATCCCACAATTGATATAATATCTAAGTTCATTAAGCGTATGAGTAAAAGCCAAGGTTGGATTTTCAAATTTGACGTATAATAAAATCAGTCCCATGATGATCCCAGTAACTAGGGATGCTAAAATAACTCGACGACCTACTTTAATTACTTCTTGATCTGAGGCAGATTTATTCAGATAAGTTTTGTAAATATCAATCGAAAATAGCGTAGCTAAGGAGTTGAAAGTAGAATCTACCGTACTCATCAGAGAAGCAAAAAGCGAACAAAGGATAATCCCTTTCAAGCCAGTTGGAAGATAGTTTTTAACTAAATAAGGAAAAGCCATATCTGGATCTGGAAGTCCTCCTTGGTCTTGCAAAATACCATATAAAGCAATGCCTGGAATAACAATTAACACTGCCATAAAATATTTCATCACTCCTCCCACCAATAATCCGATTTGCGCTTCCCGCAAATTTTTGGCAGCTAAGGATCGTTGCATCACAGATTGATTGGCACACCAATAATTAATGTTTAATAAAAATAAACCAAAGACATGAGTCCAAGGTAATTTTTCGTGATCAGCTGGTAAATGTAAGTGCATTTTTTCAGGTGTTTTTTGATAAAGTTCTGACCAACCACCAAGATGATGAATGGCAATAAATAAAACAACCGTTCCACCAAGCATTAGAATGAAAAACTGGATAATATCAGTTTTGACAACAGCACTTAATCCTCCGAGATAGGTATAGATAGCAGAGAAAATACCCAGCCCAACTATTAAGATGGAAATTCTAACTATTCGATCAGGATGGATAAAGGATAAGTAGTCTGCAAAGACCAAATCAGCTGCGTAGGCACCCCAGAACAATGCGGCACCTAGGGTGATGGTAGAAAATAACAAAATATTAGCAATAGAATAAAAAAGTCCAACTGTATTCCCTAATCGGGTGCGAATAAATTGAGTGATGGTCACTACCCCATCCCGCAAATAAAGCGGAACAAAAATAAACGCTGCCATTAGAATTCCTTGCATCGCGTTTATTTCTAAATTAGCTTGTGCCAAACCATAAAGGTACGCCGATCCCATCATTCCTAAAAACTGATAACCTTGAATATTTGTCGCAATCGTCGAAAGCGCAATAGATGGCCAACGAAGGTTTCGATTGCTGAGAAAATACCCATCTGTGGTTAAATCAGCTGCCTTTTCTCGTCCAGAAAGTGCTGCTACCATTATGATGGCAAAATAGGTTAATACAATTATCAAATCTATCATAAGGAAATCGTGCGCTTATTTTAAGTCAAAGTCTAATTTTGCCCATCATAGGAAACCGGTTTTATGCTCAGAACCATAATAATGCTTCAAAATCAAACCTCGTAAATTTAATGAAATATATTAGATTCCTAATTTCTAAGAACAATTATCCAAATTAAGGTTGATTGAGGGTACCCTTAAGAATTCATGTTTTAAGTATGGATTAAGCTATTGAATGAAAAAATCGTCAAGAAAATATCAACTGAGTAAAATATATTTACAATATATACTAATTATTTCCTAAACTTTTAAATATCAAAAGGTATTGGATAGGTTCGCATTATATTTGCGTTTAATTGGCTATAGAATTCTAACTTAAAATCATGAAAAACAACAAGATGAGATTCTTTATCAGCTATTTAATTGTCTTGATGAGTTTTGGACTTCCTGCCCAGAATATTGTTCCCAACGCTAGTTTCGAGATTTCAAAGAAAAAACCTCGGTTTATGTCTTCGACAGGTCGAGATTTTGAATCTGCCATTTATAAGTGGACCGTGCCGAATGAGGCATCAACTGATTTGATTACGCCGCGTTTTGATAGTAAAAACCTCACAGAAATTCCACCTCGTACAGGTGAGCAAATGATTGGCATCGTTGTGAATGGTGACTATTGGGCTGAATACGGAAAAATCAAGTTACTCAAACCTTTAGAAATAGGAACGGAGTATTATGTGGAATATTGGATTTCCATGCCCACCTATTATTCAAAAAACAAACCCGTACCAACGAATCTGAATGACCATTTTGGTCTATATTTTTCTAAAGATATTTATAACGGAGATAAGAGAATTTTAACTGCTACCCCTCAGGTCGGTGGAACACCAAACGATGTAGCGCGCCCTACTAAATGGACCAAAATGACTGGTAAATTCACCGCAAGAGAGGCTGCCACTCATCTATACTTAGGACAATTTTTAGATGAAACCAACCCCGGAAAAATAGCAAAAGGTTACTTTTTTATTGATGATGTTTTTGTTGAAGCTTTTACTAATAGCGCAGTAGATTATACCCCTAGTCGATACTATTCTATCAAAGGATCAACTGCCTCGGTCAATATTGACAATATTTATTTTGAAACCGATAAATACGAATTATTACCTAGTTCCTATCATGAATTAGATAACCTAGTTAAAATTTTAAATAAAAATCCAACCTTAAAAATTGAAATTCAAGGCCACACTGATGATGTAGGCTCAGCGGAACACAATAAAGAGCTTTCCTATAATCGGGCAAAAACTGTTTTTGACTATATCAATAATTCTGGGATTAATGAAGATCGACTCTCGTTTGAAGGATATGGAATCACTAAGCAAGTCGCCTCAAATGATTCCGAAACTGGAAGACAGAAAAATCGCCGAGTAGATTTTGTGGTGGAAGCTGACCCTGAATTAGAAGATAGCCGAGAGATGATGGCACCAGAATTTATTTATAAATTTTCGAGTCAGATACCTAAAAATAAAAAGGCACGCCATAGTTTTATTGGTCGATATGTCAACAAATGGAATTGTGATGGTCGCTCTAATGAAAAGCCTAAAACTGTAGAATTAAATCAATTAAAGAATAGTCGTCCGGTATCAGCTAGAAAAACAATTATTGATCTTGCGAAAAAAGAGAAAGCATTATTTTTTAATGAATATCCAGATCATCCTCAAAATCGTGCTTTTGTTAGTACCATGTTGGATGAATTATTTGCCGCAGGATTTACCTACTTCTTCATGGAAGATGTGGTGGCTAGTGATAAGGAATTAAACAATCGTGCTTATCCAGTAATCAACACCGGATACTATGTCAAAGATCCAGTCTATGGCGATTTGATTCGACAAGCCATGCAAAAAGGATTCGAAATTGTTTCCTATGAACCTACGAAAGCTCAATTACAAAAGGCTAATGAAATTGTAAAAAGGACGGCTAAATTTTCCGATCCTGCCCTACTCCAACAATGTGCAAAAGATTGGGCTAGAGCCATGAATATTAATCGTATTCTCAAAAAAGATCCAACCGCTAAAATCGTGGTACTCACAAGTCGTGGCAATATAAAAGAGGTTAGCAGCAATGGTTTTAAAACGATGGCCAGTTGGTTTCAAACCTTTACCAAGATCAATCCAGTAACCATCGACCAACGGACATTTACAGAAAAATGCAAAGTAGATGAAGATCCACTTTTCTCCATTCGAACCATCAAAGAACCAACGGTATTCTACTATAAAAACAATCTTTTCATCAAACAAGAACAAAATACCATAACTGAAACCAATGGAAAATTTGTAGACTTACAAGTCTTCTTTCCTCGCAGTTCTTTTCGGAATGACCGACCAACTTGGTTAGAAATGAATGGCTACCGACTTCATCAAGAAATTAATCCCGACAAATATGGCATGGGGTCGCCTTGCATGGTCATGGCTTTTCTTAAAGAAGAAGACATGACTTTTGCCGTCCCAATGGATGCCATTGAATTAGGAAATACCGCAACTAGAACTTCCTTATTATTGCCACCTGGCAATTATACTTTACTTCTAAATGATGGTAACCAAGCAAAGCAGGTAGATTGGGTAGTTGAATAGATTGAGTGAATCAGGTTGGTTCGCCTCTGTAATTAAGTACGGCCTTTTTTGGTGTCTTCCTTTTAATTAAAAAAGAGAATAGTCCTTATTTTAAGTTTTCAAAACTTAAGCTAATTCCTGAAATTATCTTTAAAACATGTATCGTCTTACCATTCTTTTACTATTTTGCAGTATGAATTTTTATGCACAAACACACCAATCAAAATATAAAAATTTTGAGGAATATCCCATCTATGAG
>CALFWZ010000218.1 GCA_937928405.1 uncultured Saprospiraceae bacterium | reverse complement strand
AGAAAGGCAAATAGCCTAAACAAGTGTAAGTTTTTCATAACAAATGAAATTTAGGTGTAGTTAATAAAATATTAGGGCTTCTTCCTTACGGTAGAAGCAGAATAAATAAATTAGTAGGTTTGAATTTTAATTGAATCTCTTACAAGGCGGAAGTCTATTAACAAAGAAACAAGCAAAGGTGTGACGATTGTTGAATAAGAAACATGGCTTCTTAAAAAAGGTTTATTCTTTTGAAAAAAAATACATATTTTTTATTACATAAATTGACAATTCGAATTTTATGACTCCAAATCCAATGTTACAAAATACATTCAACGACAAACACTGGCCCCTTAATAATCTGAATTTACATAAAAAACAATGAAACACTAAATAAAACAATAGCGACTGCAAAATCAATTGCAGTCGCTATATTATTTTATTCTATTTGAAATAAATTCAGTAGAAAAAATTATTTAACAGACAGGGTCACAACTTAAGGTAATGCTTGTTGTAGTAGAAGTATTAGATGCTGAGAAAATCGTACATGGCGGACTCGCACCAAGCCACTCAGCAGTTGTTAACACTGAACCTGTTCCTTTGAATGCTATATTGGCAGTAAAGTTTGTTCCTTGTGGAATGACAATCGTTTCACAAACTTGATTGCCTGGAATGAATCCAGATGCAGGGCCACCGTTTACTGAAACAGTGTAACCAAATGGATTAAATGAATAAAGCAGTGTTGTTCCGTTAGGTATTTGTACACGGTATTTTCCAGTTCCCTGGAAATTAGCACAAATTTCTATACTACACTCATCGTCAGGACAAGTAAGTGTCACATCTT
Source organism: uncultured Saprospiraceae bacterium (assembly GCA_937928405.1). Classification (GTDB taxonomy): domain Bacteria; phylum Bacteroidota; class Bacteroidia; order Chitinophagales; family Saprospiraceae; genus JALZUU01. The sequence goes on along the minus strand of CALFWZ010000218.1, from coordinate 10,285 downwards.
GTATATCAGATCCATTAGAGACAGAGAAAATAGTGTTAACTGGGCCGCTAGGTAAGAGCTGTGCCGTTGTCATTACAGAACCTGTGCCTTTGTATGCTAGATTCGCAGTAGAACTCATATTCACATTAATCGTTTGGCAAAATTGATTGCCTTGGAAAGGTACAAATGGACCACCATTAAAACTAACGGAATTTCCAAAATTAGATAATCTAAAAAATAATACAGTACCGTTGGGTAGAACTACTCGGTATCGTCCACTCCCAGTAAAATTGGCACAAATCTCATATTGACAAGCGTTTCTAGTAGCTGCAACTTCAACATCTCCAATTGCTGTACCTGCCTCTGTTTCGATGTTGGAGAAAAAGGCAATGTCTTCATCTGAGAATCCGTTCTCAGATAATAATGCTTCTAGTGATTGTTCTTCAGTCGGTGCCGTGTCATCAATTAAGGCGTCTTTCGTACAAGCGTTGAAAATAGTCGAAGTGACCAAGAGAAAGGCAAATAGCCTAAACAAGTGTAAGTTTTTCATAACAAATGAAATTTAGGTGTAGTTAATAAAATATTAGGGCTTCTTCCTTACGGTAGAAGCAGAATAACCATTTTGGATGCACAAATTTTAATTTAATTGCTTAGCAAGGTGAAAAACAGAACAAACAAACAAACAAACAAACAAACAAGCAAACAAGCAAAGGTGTGAAGATTGTTGGTTAGAAAACATGACTTTTTAGAAAAGGTTTATTTTTTCTAAAAAAATACATATTTTTTATTATATAAATTGACAACATGAGTTTTACGACTCCAATTTCATTGTTAAAAAATAATAAAACATTTGACCTACACAAAATTGGACCTGTAAGGCTTTTGATAACGAAATTATTCTTAAAATAATTTGATCAAAATAGTATGGCTAGAAAGGAAAATTAAAGAAGAGATGATAGCCGGCTATTGAGTTATTGATAAACCGTATTATTGACAATATTGCTATTTAATTGTTAAAAGACCGTATTAAATTTTGCCTTATTACACTAAAAACCCAAACAACAACTTGGATTCATTGATAATTTGGTAATCAATCTGGTGATCGTCCATTCGTTTGAGTAATGCTTGATAATCAGATTTACGTTTTACTTCTATACCAACCATAGCGGGGCCGCTTTCACGATTGTGTTTTTTGGTATATTCAAAGTGAGCAATATCATCGTTTTCACCGAGCACTTCATTTAGAAATTCTCGAAGTGCACCTGCTCTTTGTGGAAATTTAATAATAAAATAATGTTTTAAACCTTCGTATAACATCGACCGTTCTTTGATTTCTTCCGTTCGGATAATATCATTATTACCACCACTAACGATACAGACGACATTTTTACCTTTTATCTGTTCTTTATAAAAATCTAGCGCTGCAATGGTCAATGCGCCAGCCGGCTCAGCTACGATGGCCTCGTCGTTATACAAAGCAAGAATCGTGGTACAAACTTTACCTTCAGGAACACGAATAATATCTTCGATATATTTTTCGCATAAAGCAAAGGTCTTCTCCCCTACTTTTTGGACGGCGGCACCATCTACAAAAGGATCGATATTTTTTAACTTAACGAGCTTTCCTGCTTTTCGAGATTCGTACATGGCCGCTGCCCCCGAAGGTTCTACACCAATGATCTTTGTCTCTGGACTCATCTGACTAAAGTAGGCACCTAGCCCCGAGGCCAATCCTCCTCCCCCAATTGCCACAAAAAGGTAATCGATTGGTACACGCGCGTCTTCCAAAATTTCCATTCCAATCGTTGCCTGCCCTTCGATTACTTTTTCATCATTAAAAGGATGTACAAAAACTCGGTTTTCCTGCTCCGCAAAATGGATTGCCTGTTGATAAGAAGCATCAAACGTATCTCCTTCTAAAACAATCTCAATAAAGGATTTGCCAAACGCTTTTACTTTTTTAATCTTTTGGGGTGGCGTAGTCGAAGGCATAAATATCTGACCTCGAATTTCCATCTTTTGACAAGCCAAGGCAACACCCTGCGCATGATTTCCAGCACTGGCACAGACGACCCCATTTGCCAATTCTTCCGCAGACATGCTGATCATTTTGTTGTAGGCTCCACGGATTTTATAGGATCGGACAATCTGAAGATCTTCTCGTTTTAAAAATAAATTAGCATCGTATTCTTCCGACAAAGATAGGTTGTGTAACAATGGAGTGTGTACCACTACATCCTTTAGACGTATTCTAGCTTTTAGAATGTTTTCGGTAGTGATGAGGGGAAAGGAGGTTTCTATGTTCTTTTGTCGGGTCATTATTTTCTGTTGAATCGTTGAATCGTTGAACTGTTGAATTGTTAATTTAGATCAACGATTCAACAATTCAACAGTTCAACAAATTTTATGCATTTTCCGGACGCAGACTACGTACTGCTTTACCTGCTTGCCACATTTCGGATTCTCTTACTTCGCGTAATTCTTCTTCTAGTTTTTCTCGATAATCCGCCTGACTATTGGTATCAATCGAACGCTGCGCTTCGTTACCGGAAGCCACTTCATCGTAAAGCTCTTTAAAAACGGGAGCAACGGCATCTCGGAATTTATTTTTCCAATCTAAGGCACCACGCTGGGCCGTGGTAGAGCAATTTGCGTACATCCAATCCATACCGTTTTCTGCGACGAGCGGCATCAACGACTGTGTCAATTCCTCTACTGTTTCGTTAAACGCTTCACTTGGAGAGTGGCCTCGCTTGCGAAGTTCGTTGTATTGCGCTTCGAAAATTCCTTGAATCGCCCCCATTAAGGTGCCACGTTCTCCGGTCAAGTCACTATATACTTCTTTCTTAAAATTAGTTTCAAATAAATAACCAGAACCAATCCCGATGCCAAGTGCTACCACTCGATCAAAAGCACGACCCGTCGCATCTTGAAAAATAGCGTAACTAGAATTTAGACCACGACCTGCTACGAACATTCGTCTTAGACTTGTTCCCGAACCTTTAGGCGCTACTAAGATTACATCCACATCTTCGGGTGGAATAATGCCGGTTCTTTCCTTATATGTAATTCCAAATCCATGGGAGAAGTAAAGTGCCTTTCCTGGCGTCAAATATTTTTTTAGCGTTTCCCATTGAGAAATTTGCGCTGCATCAGAAAGAAGATACTGAATGATGGTTCCTTTATCAGCTGCTTCTTCGATCGAAAACAAAGTTTCACCTGGAACAAATCCATCGTTGATTGCTTTATCCCAAGATTTGGAAGGTTGGCGTTGACCGACAATTACGTTAAAACCATTGTCCCGCAAATTTAACGCTTGTCCAGGACCTTGCACCCCGTAGCCAATAATGGCGATGGTTTCGTCTTTGAGAATTTCTCTTGCTTTTTCTAATGAGAATTCATCTCTCGTTACAACGTTTTCTTCTACGCCGCCAAAATTCATTTTAGCCATGTTTGATGTTTTTTTATTAAAAAATGTTAGTTTGTTATTTTTGTTGAATCGTTGATTTGTCGAATCGTTGATTTGTTCTATTATAAAAATTCACCGATTCAACACTTCAACAACACTTAAGAAGTTTCTAATGATTTTAAATAAGTATTAAGCATTTCCATTTGTCGAACGATCGCAATTCTTCCCGATCGGACAAATTCATAAATGCCTATTTTTTCTAAATCTCTTAGCAATGCTTGTGTTTCTGATTCATGTCCTGTTTTTTCAATCACCACAAATTCTTTTTCGATTTCTAGAATGCGAGCATTATGAGAACGAATCAGTTTCTCCAAACTATTACCACCCGTAAAGGCAGAAGTAGGAACTTTATAAAGTGCAATTTCCTGATGGATGATTTCACTTGCGTCGTAGTAAAATGCTTTTATTATGTCTACTTGTTTATCACATTGCGCCACCACTTTTTCCACTTGATCTTTGGTTACTTTGATCACCACCGTCATTCGGTGAATACCTTTTATAGAAGATTCAGAAACGGTCATTGTAATAATAGATATATGCCGTCGGGTAAAAATGCCTACCACTCTCAGTAGGATACCCGTAACATTTTCTGAATATATCGTTATTGTAAATTCCTTTTTCTTCATTGAAGTCTCGTTATTAATTAATAAATTAATGTATCAGTTAACCGATCAAGTCAATCGAATTTCATCCACCGATGCCCCACTTGGAATCATCGGAAAAACATTTTCTTCTTTTTCTACCATCACATGTAGTAAAAAAGGACCATCATGGGCAAGCATTTCGGCTACCCCATTTTTCAAGTCTTTGGGATCCGTAATCTTTTTTCCCGCTACTCCAAAGCCTTCCGCAATTTTTAAAAAATCAGGATTTTGTAAAGCTACGGATGAATAGCGTTTTTCATGAAATAACTGTTGCCATTGTCGGACCATACCGAGATATTCATTATCTAAGAGCACGATTTTCAACCCAACATTCCATTGTGAGCACATCCCCAATTCTTGAATAGTCATCTGAAAACCACCATCCCCTATAAAAGCGACTACTTCCTGATCAGGCTTTGCTAGTTTGGCACCAAATCCAGCTGGCAATCCATAGCCCATTGTGCCAGCTCCGCCAGAAGAAACCCACTGATTGGTATCTTTATACTCATAGTAGCGAGCAGCTATCATCTGGTGTTGGCCTACATCTGTTGCAACGATCGCTTTCCCTTTAGTTTGGTCGCTCACTTCCTTGACCACCTGCCCCATTTTTATTTCTCCTTTTTTAGTTGCTTTCAGATCATTTTTGATCACCTGTTTTATTTCTTGCTTTTTTAGTTTAGCAAAATTGGCCAACCATTTTGGATACGTCTTTTTTTCCACCAATGGGAACAAAGATTGCAGCGCAAGCTTGGCATCCGATAAAACTGGAATATCTACAGGTACATTTTTATTGATCTCGGAAGGGTCAATCTCGATATGAATAATTTTGGCTTGTTTCGCATACCGAGACAAGTTTCCTGTCACCCGATCATCAAAGCGCATACCAATGGCGATCAAGACATCACAACGATTCGTATTGATATTAGGTGCATAATTTCCGTGCATACCAAGCATTCCCATGAACAATGGATGATCCGAAGGAATTGACGACAAACCATGACAGGTGCATCCAACAGGAATCCCTGTTTTTTCTATGAATTCTTTAAAGACCTTTTGTGCGCCAGCGATCTGGATACCATGTCCTGCCAAAATGAATGGTTTTTTAGCGCTATTTATTAAATCAGCGGCGGCGGCTAAGTTTGCTTTTTTAGGTTTTGGAAATGGATGATAAGAACGAATGGTTGGGGCACTCCGATATTCAAAATCTAAGGTAGCCAACTGTGCATCCTTTGTGATATCAATTACCACCGGTCCAGGTCGTCCGGTATTAGCAATATAAAAAGCCTTGGCAAAAACAGCTGGAATATCTGCCGGATCGGTAATCTGATAATTCCATTTGGTCACGGCCGTCGTACAACTGATCACATCAATTTCCTGAAATGCATCCTTTCCTAAGACAGAGCTATAAACCTGTCCAGTAACACAAACCAACGGCGTAGAATCCATAAACGCATCCCCAATTCCCGTTATCAAATTCGTCGCGCCGGGACCGGAAGTCGCCATACAAACACCAATCTTGCGCGTTACGCGGGCATACCCCTGCGCTGCATGTATCGCTCCTTGCTCATGACGTGGCAAAATATGTCGCAGTCGATCTTCGTAGTCATACAAGGCATCATATACTGGCATAATTGCACCACCCGGATACCCAAAAATGGTATCCACTCCTTCTGCCAAGAAACATCGCAAGATAGCCTCGGCTCCAGTCAACCGCTCTTTTTTCACTTTCTTTGGCTTTTTAGCTACGGTCTTTTTCCGTTTTGCTACGCTTGATTTTGCCATGATATTATTTTGATTTTTTTTTAATATTTCGCACCTACGGTGCTATCCATCTTTCGCACCTACGGTGCTATTAATATTTTGTGACTAACGGCACTATCCATCTTTCGTGCCTAACGGCACTATCCATCTTTCGTGGCTACGGCACTATCCATCTTTTGTGTCTGGCGGCGCGGCTTGCTTAATATTCATCAGTTACACAGCCTTCACTGGCGGAGGATACACAGTGGGCATATTTTTTTAAAATTCCGCTTGTAGCATTTACGCTTGGGATTTGCCAATTCGCTTTTCTTTTGGCAATTTCTTCCAATGAAATATTCGCATCTAATCTATTACTAGTAGCATCAATGGTAATTTCATCTCCATCTTCTAACAACGCAATCAATCCGCCTGCTTGTGCTTCCGGCGTGATATGTCCTACGACAAATCCGTGGGTACCTCCTGAAAACCGACCATCCGTAATCAATGCTACACTATTGCCTAAACCTGCACCCATAATGGCAGCAGTTGGTTTCAACATTTCGGGCATTCCCGGTCCTCCTTTGGGGCCACAGTAACGAATCACAATGACATTACCAGGTTGAATTTCACCAGCCGCAATCGCGGTATTCGCAGCTTCTTCGCCATTAAATACTTTCGCAGTACCCTTAAAAATTTCTCCTTCCTTTCCTGTAATTTTAGCTACCGATCCTTGACTGGCAACATTTCCATACAGTATTTGTAAATGTCCCGTTTTTTTAACTGGATTATCAAAGTCATGAATCACGTCTTGTCCTTGACTAAGTGGTTTCACTGCTGCTAAATTCTCAGCGACCGTTTTTCCAGTTACCGTCATACAATCACCGTGAAGGTACCCTGCGTCAAGAAGCATTTTTGCAACGGCAGGAATCCCACCTACTTTATGCAAATCTTCCATGACATATTTTCCACTAGGTTTTAGATCTGCGAGGAAAGGCGTCTTATCACTGATCCGTTGGATATCGTCGATCGTCAAAGCAACATCAACCGATTTTGCCATGGCGATTAAATGTAGTACTGCATTGGTCGAACCTCCTAATACGGTAATCAAAGTGATGGCATTTTCAAATGCTTCCTTGGTTAAAATATCTCGTGGTTTGATATCATTTACTAGCAGATGCCGGATGGCTTTTCCGAGTCGTTCGCACTCTGCTAGTTTATCGGGACTGGTGGCGGGATTACTAGAATTATAAGGTAAACTCATCCCCATCATTTCGATGGCTGAGGCCATGGTATTGGCCGTGTACATTCCTCCACAAGCACCTGCTCCTGGGCAGGCTTTCCGTACTACTGCTTTAAAATCTTCTTGGGTAATTTGTCCAGCAATCTTTTGCCCATGCGCTTCGAAGGCGGAGACAATATCCAATTTTTTATCATTATGACAACCCGGTTGGATGGTTCCACCATAGACAAGAATCCCTGGTCGATTTAATCGTCCCAAGGCCATCATGGCACCTGGCATATTTTTATCGCAACCCACTACGGTAATGAGTCCGTCATACCATTGTGCCGAAGCAACCGTTTCAATAGAATCCGCTATGATATCTCTCGAAGGTAATGAAAAACGCATTCCCGAAGTTCCCATAGAAATACCATCACTCACCCCAATAGTGTGAAAAATTAACCCAATCAAATCTTCCGTGGCACTGACACTTTTTTTGATGTCTTTGGCTAAATCATTCAAATGCATATTACAAGGATTTCCTTCCCATCCTGTGCTAACGATTCCTATCTGCGCTTTTTTCAGATCCGCTTCGTCCATTCCAATCGCGTGCAACATAGCTTGCGCGGCGGGGCGAGAATCATCCTGAGTAACTTCTTTGCTGAACTTATTTAACACGTTCTATTGATTTTTGAATTTCCTTAAATGTATGGTTGACAAAGATGAGGCTTGCCGCCAAAACTGTCTAATTTTTCGGTTTCTTCTTTTATTGTAAATATCACACGATCTACGGTGTTCAAGCTTACCCAACACACCCTAAAACACTGACAATCAATTATTTAACCTATATAAATCACGAATTTCAACTATCGTGAAGTATGCCCTCTTGATATTGCCCTAGTATTTTAAGCCCAGCCGTATGTCGTCCTAACTGGTCCATAATAGCGGAGAGGTCATTATAATTTTCTAAAATAAAATCAATAAAAAAGATATAACGCCACGCCTCGCCGATCAGAGGAACGGATTGTACCTTGGTCATATTTGCACGATAATCGGCTAATACTTTAAGTGCTTGGTGTAAACTTCCCGCTTCGTGGGGAACCGAAAAGCAAATAGAAATCTTATTTATTTTAGCGGGTATAATCACTGGAGCTTTTTTGTCTACTACCAAAAAACGGGTAAAATTTTTCTTATTGGTTTCAATCCCCTCCGCTAGTAGATCCATTTTATAATGATCCGCCGCTAGCGTTGAAGCAATCGCACCAACACCTGTAAGTTCGCCTTCCCTGATTCGTTTGGCACTCAACGCCGTATCTTCCATAGCCACGAGTTTGATATGTTGATGTTTTTTAAAAAAGGGTCGACACTGTTCGATCGCAATAGGATGCGAATGCACCTCTTTTAAATCTTCAATTTTTTGTCCAGGCAAGGCCATTAGATTTTGACGAATACGCAGAAAGACTTCTCCTGTAATGGATAATTCCGAATCATTGAGCAACTGATAATTGTTCAATAAGCTTCCCGCAATCGTGTTTTCAATCGCCATTAATCCACCATCAGCACGAGTTCCCGCTTCTACGACTTCTACTAATTCATGAAAAGTATCCGCAGCCACGATCTCTACAACTTCTTTCGGATAATAACAGCGGGTAGCAATTTCGTGAAAAGCACCTGGATAGCCCTGAATCGCAATACGTTTAGTTATGTTCATTTTTTATTTTTTTACAAAAAAAAAGAGTTCCAAAAGGAACTCTATTATTTTTAATCAACATATTATAAGTTCCTGTTACAATGGTTTGTAAAAGCAAATAATAATAAAGTTGATAAAGAAATTATTTTTCATAACTCAAACATAGGGTTTTAATTAACAGGAAGCAAGTATTTCAAAAAAATTATTTAATAATAAAAAAAGGTATCCAATTTAGTTATGATGCGTAAATTAGCAGAAAAATAAGTTTCATGCCGGTTATCTCTAAGCGAGGGAAACATGCCATTCCCTCACCGATTCGTTTTTTAGCACCTTATGCCTCAGCTGCCGAAGACCGTGGAGTCAAAGTTCATTACATGAATATTGGTCAACCCGATATAAATACGCCCGTGGAAGCTATGGAACGAGTGCGGAATACAGATATGAAGATTCTGAAATATACACCATCCGCTGGCGTCGATTCTTATCGCGAAAAATTAGTGACGTATTATCAACGTTTTGAAGTAGGGGTAAAGAAAAAAGATATTCTTGTTACTACCGGTGCTTCAGAAGCGATTTCACTGGTATTAAATTCCTGTTTAGATATAGGCGATGAGGTCATTGTTCCAGAACCTTTTTATGCCAACTATCTGGGATACGCCCACGCTACTGGTGTTCAGATTCAGCCAATTCCCACCTTTATTGAAAATAGTTTTGCGTTACCAGACATTTCAGATTTTGAACCATTGATTGGTCCTAAAACCAAAGCCATCTTTTTGTGTAATCCAAATAATCCTACTGGAGGAATTTATGGGCGAGTAGATTTAGAGGCGTTGGGTCAGTTGGTAAAAAAACACGACCTTTATTTAATTGTCGATGAAGTCTATCGAGAATTTTGCTATGACGAAGATTTTTATTCTGTCTTGCGTTTAGCTGGATTAGAAAAACATACTGTTGTAATTGATTCGATTTCCAAGCGATTTAGTGCCTGTGGAGCGCGGATCGGTTCTATTGTTTCTCAAAACGAAGACTTGATTAAAGCCTGTTTAACTTTTGCACAGTTGCGATTGAGTGCTCCGGGGTTTGGTCAATTGCTAGGAGAAGCAACACTAGATTTACCATCCGTTTATTTGGAAGGTATTCGCGATGAGTACGATTTACGACGCCGTACCCTGATCCATCGATTAAAAAAAATGCCTGGGGTACTTTGTTATTTGCCCAAAGGTGCTTTTTATGCTTTTGCTAGATTACCCGTTGCAGATACTGGGAAATTTTGTCAGTGGATGCTGGAATCTTTTTCGTTTAATAATGAAACTGTCATGCTCGCACCAGGAGCTGGGTTTTATGCAACGAAAGGTCGTGGGCTGGATGAAGTACGGATCGCTTATATTTTGAATACTGGAGATATCGAAAGAGCGATGGATTGTTTGGAAGCTGGATTAGAGCGGTATAGGTGGATTAGTGGATTAGTGGATTAGTGGATTAGTGGATTAGTGGATTAGTGGATTAGTGGATTAGTGGATTAGTGGATTAGTGGATTAGTGGAT
>CALFWZ010000217.1 GCA_937928405.1 uncultured Saprospiraceae bacterium | reverse complement strand
AAAACTCAAAACTCAAAACTCAAAACTCAAAACTCAAAACTCAAAACTCAAAACTCAAAACTCAAAACTCAAAACTCAAAACTCAAAACTCAAAATGATACTCAGAGCAGAAAAATTGATAAAAAAGTATGGTGGCCGAACAGTGGTAAAAGAAGTTTCTGTAAACGTCAATCAAGGAGAAATCGTTGGGTTGTTGGGACCAAATGGTGCTGGGAAAACGACTACTTTTTATATGGTAGTTGGATTTGTAAAGCCGGAAGGTGGACGCGTGTTTTTGCAAGACGAAGACGTTACCGATTTGCCTATGTATAAGCGAGCACAGAAAGGAGTAGGGTATTTACCCCAAGAGCCTTCTGTTTTTAGAAAGCTTAGTGTAGAAGACAATATTCGTAGCGTACTGGAGATGACCGAATTGTCAAAAGCAGATCAAAAGATTAAGTTGGAAGAATTGATCGAGGAATTTAGTTTGCATAAAGTACGTAAGAATAAAGGAGATACTTTATCGGGTGGGGAAAGACGCCGTACAGAAATCGCGCGGGCTCTAGCTACAAGTCCTACTTTTATTTTACTAGATGAACCTTTTGCAGGAATCGATCCTATCGCAGTTGAAGATATTCAATACATCATCGCTCGACTTAAAACCAAAAATATTGGTATCCTCATTACGGATCATAATGTACAGGAAACATTGTCTATTACGGATCGTGCGTATTTAATGTTTGAAGGAAATATCCTCAAGGCTGGAACTGCTGAAGAACTGGCGGCGGATGAAATGGTGCGAAAAGTATACCTAGGAAAAAGTTTTGAGTTAAAGCGAAAGGTGATTAACTTGGATGATAAGAAATAATAGGTTAATGAAGAATGTGGTAATGAATAATGTCTCTTCTATCGTGTAGTTATAATGAATAATTAATAATGTTTGCTAACTCAATAACTCAAAACTCAAAACTTACGGGTCCCTTTCTTTTCTTCCTTTTCTGGACCATCTGCTTCTTGTTGCCTATGTCTTGTGTAGAAGAATCGGAGCGTCTGACACGGGCGGAGCGAAAAATCGTGGACTCTTTAGTACTCAAAAAAACCAAGATTTTACGAACAGAGGGCGACAGTCTTTGCGAACTAAATTTTGAAGCTTCCGTCACTCAGGTGGTAGATTCTATCTTAACAGAACGCCTCGAAGAAATCAAAAAAATTCTAAGTCAATGAAAAAAGGAATTTTATATTTGTTGGCTCCATTGATCCTATTATTAATATTGGGATTTCAAGCACAAGACTTTTCTGATCGTGAGGCCATGATACAAGCAAAAGTGGATGAAAGAGTAGAAGAATATCGACTCGGAGTACTAAAGCGCTGTCGGGATAGAGTGATGAAAGAAGCTGGTGCTCGCGTAGATTCTATCCTGATTGTTAGGTCCGCAGAAATTTATACGGTGGATAGTATACCTCGCCCCACCAAGCCCATCAAACCCATCAAACCCGAAGTTCCTTTGCTAGATAAAAGCGAGCCGATTGTCCCAATCCTTGGAAAAGAAGAAAAAGAATAATACACCAAGCTTGCCTTGATATCCACCAATCTACAAATCGGCAAACCGTTTCATGATCTTCTTCACCACCTTCTCCGCTGGCATATAAGGATACCGGTCTCCTCCGAACATCGAGAAAAAACTCTTCCCATTACTCTTTGCACGAAAATAACTGGGAAACCAGCTTGGCAATTGATCTCCGTTTTTGTCCATGACAAGCAAGCCTTCTCGACTATTGCCGGACATTTGTGTAATCGCTTCTCCCAAAAAATAATAGGACCCATTTATTGGCTGTGACGTGGCTAAAGGCTGTAAATCTTGTCCCAAAAATACTTCATTCAGGTCTCCTGCCTGAAAACGTTTTATATCCTGATCGTAAATGAACCGTATTTCCGAGAATTTGTAATATTTATTAAAAGCAGTTACCAAATCCTGATTAAATCGATCGCGATTAGCAATGACCAAATCCCGCTTTTCTGTCAACCTTTTTCGATGATTTGGACTTGTATCTGCCCGATCAAGCACCGTTTGAATGCTTTTAAGCTTATTTTCATGACTATTTAGACGGATAATCAACGTTCCGTTCCGAAAATCTTGGATCAGAGAATCCCGTAACTGCGTCTTTTGGGCAGCTAGTTGAGCGGTAGAAAATAGCAGGAAAAGGATGGTTATGAACCCAATTCTAGTGATAAATCGTGACATTTGTTAAGATTAAGTTAAAGCGGAATCAACCTTCCCATTTTAAATGGATTCATAGGACAGATTATACCCGTTTTTAGTAAAAAAATGTGAAATTTGCAGACCGGACCAAAGGACGGAATAACGCTGTTACCAAAAAAGCAATAATAAAATTACAACATGCAAGAATCAGTAGATATTGAAGCACTTAATCAACAAATATACCTCGAAAGTGCCTTTGTAGAAAAATTAAACGAAGAAACCGCTAAAGTCATTGTTGGTCAACACCATATGATCGAACGACTCATGCTCGGATTATTGTCTCGCGGCCACGTATTGCTCGAAGGATTACCGGGACTCGCCAAAACCTTGGCCATCAATACGCTCTCTACCGCCGTTGACGCGAAGTTTAGCCGGATTCAATTTACCCCCGATTTATTACCTGCCGATATCATCGGAACCATGATCTACAATCCTGGACAAAACGAATTTACGGTTCGTAAAGGACCCATCTTCGCGAATTTTGTCCTCGCAGATGAGATCAATCGTGCTCCTGCTAAAGTACAGAGTGCTTTGTTAGAAGCGATGCAGGAACGCCAGGTTACCATCGGTAATGAAACCTTCAAATTAGAAGAACCTTTCCTCGTTCTTGCTACGCAAAATCCTATCGAACAGGAAGGAACATATCCGCTACCTGAAGCGCAGGTGGATCGTTTTATGCTCAAAGTAAAAATTTCTTACCCAAATAAAGAGGATGAGCGCGAAATCATTCGTCGAAATATGCAGAGATCCTTTGCTAAGATCAACGCACTCGTCACCAGCAATGATATTCTAAAAGCTCGAGAAGTCGTGCGAAAAGTGTATATGGATGAAAAGATCGAACAGTATATCCTTGATATCGTTTTTGCGACGCGTGAACCGGAAGCTTACGGTTTAGCAGAACTAAAACCGTTAATCAGTTTTGGTGGTTCACCTCGTGCGAGCATTAACTTAGCGATGGCAGGTAAAGCTTACGCTTTTCTGAAAAGAAGAGGATATGTAATCCCTGAAGATATTCGCAATGTTTGTCACGATGTGCTGCGTCATCGAATCGGATTGACCTATGAAGCAGAAGCAGAAGAGATTACACAGGAAGATATCATTGACAAAATTTTAAATACGGTCGCTGTACCTTAAATATTTATTAATCTTATAAAATCAATTAAGTTTCCACAAAAATCTTTGATAGTTTAGTAAATCTTCTATAACAAAACAATTTAATGAATTTAAAAAATATTGTTTTTATTGCCTGCTTCTTAGCGAATAGCCTAACCCTATTTGCTCAAACCTTCTGGACTGGAGAGCCTGTATTGGGTCTATTCGAAAAGCCAGAAAAAGTCGAGTGGGTGAAATACTATAAAGGAAGATTTGATGATATGAATGACGTGGTTATTACGCTGGCGGGAGAGGGCAAAAACATCAAAGGGGAGATGCAATACTTGCGTAGCAAAACTACTTTCTATCTGGTCGGCGAAGTCAAGAAGAATAAATTGATTCTCCAAGAATACGATCCGGAGGGATTGATTACAGGGTATTTTAAAGGAGAATATACGGAGTGGGGTATTCGTGGAGAATGGCAAAATGTCGATAATAATCTTGGTTCGAAATTGCGGGTAGAAGAAGTGAAAAACCGAGTTGAAGTTCCATCTTATTGTGGTGATAATAAATGGGTCAGAACGTATACTGGGAATATTGGTAAAGACAAAGCCAAAATGATTTTGCAAAAAAATGGGGCTGGAAAAATTATAGGATCATTTATTTTTTTGAATAAAACCAATACCCGAAAAATAAAAGGTTATAGCGATACTTTTGATAATTATTATTTAACGATCAAAGATGAAATGAATCGCCCCCAAGGAAAATTGGAAGGAATCTTTGATGATAAGAATAAATTTAATGCCAACTATATAAAAACAAATGGCAAAGAATTTACCTGTACGTTTCATCCGAATGCAGATCTTTCTGTGGGCTGTCAGGAATATGCAGACTACGCTACGAGCTATGATGTTTTATATCCTAAAACTAGAAACGAAGCATTTAATCAATGGATAGAAGAGACCATGGTTAAGTGGAATGGGAAGTGCAAAAAATATATGAACGAATTAGTGTCTATGCGACAGACACCAGTACCTTCTATGCGTCAGATGCTTCGAGCTCACGCCTGGACAGATATTGATGTGTATAATGAAGATTTGATAAGTGGACAAATGTACTTTTCCAGTTCATGGACAAAAAATCCAACCAGTCAAAATTTGAATTTTAATCTAAAGTCAGGTAAAGAGATTTTGTCAAAAGATATTTTTAAGAGTGATTTCGATTATGTGGTTTACGCCAAAAAATATATGAAAAATCGAATGTTACAACATGCTTACGCCGAAGATGTAAAATTTGTGGAATGGATGAATACGCAGCAATTTGAAGCGTTTAATTTTCGCTCCGAAGGTATTTATTTTGCCACTGATTTTCATCCGCTTTACGGACGACAAAGTGTAACGATTCCTTACAAAAAATTAAAAGACTTTTTTGTGAAAAATGATATTATTCAAAATTTTCTAAAAGGAAAATACTAAAAAAAATAGCAAGCAGCACAAGCACAAATATGGAAACCAGCGAGTTACTAAAAAAAGTACGAAAGATAGAAATCAAGACGCGCGGCTTGAGCAAGCATATCTTTTCGGGAGAGTACCACAGTGCTTTCAAAGGTCGCGGTATGTCTTTTAGTGAAGTGCGAGAATATCAGTACGGTGACGATGTGCGAAATATCGATTGGAACGTAACCGCCCGCTCTGGTGATGCTCATATTAAGGTATTTGAAGAAGAAAGAGAACTCACCGTGATGCTCCTCATCGACGTAAGTCCTTCCGCCTTTTTTGGGACTGTAACCCAAATGAAAAACGAAATTTTGACTGAAATTTGTGCGGTACTGGCCTTCTCCGCAATCCAAAACAATGATAAAGTTGGTGTGCTGTTTTTTACCGATCAGGTCGAAAAATATATTCCACCTAAAAAAGGAAAGCAACATATTTTACGGATCATTCGTGAATTGTTGAACTTTGAACCCAAAGGCACTGGAACTGATATAAGTGTTGCACTACAATTTTTGAATAACCTAATTAAAAAACGCAGCATTGCTTTTATTCTGTCAGATTTTATTACCAAAGGTTACGAAGATTCCTTGCGGATTGCAGCCCGTCGTCACGATATTGTCGGAGTACATATGTATGATCCGAGGGAAGAGGAGTTGCCCAATATTGGTTTAATTCGAGCACTAGATCCAGAGACCAATTCGATTCGTTGGCTGGATTCTGGATCAGCACGCGTGCGGGATCGTTATCGAGACTTTTTTATTGAAAACTATAATTATTTAAAAACAACCTTTTTAAAAAGTGGTACCGATCACGTTAGTATTCGCACAGACGAGTCTTACGTAAATGCCTTATTGAAATTTTTTAAAAAGCGGACCCGGTAGTGATGAAGAAAATGATTAGACTTTTAATTTGTATGCTAGTTGGCTGGTCAGTGGGGATGAACTCCACGGTTGGTCAAGTACAGGTAACAGCCACCCTAGATAGCACTCAAATGTTGATCGGTGATCAGATGAACTTGCAATTAGAAGCGAGTTATCCCACGGGATCCAGTATCAGCAATGTTGACCTAACCGTTTTGGAAGCGGAAGAAAAAATCGAAGTGATTAGCACCCAGGCAACTTGGGATACTGTGACCACTGCGGGTGTAACCACTGTTCGACGAAATATTGTTTTTACTGTTTTTGAAAGTGGTAGTTTTTTTATTCCACCGATCCCTTTTAGTTTTCCAAAAAATGGATCTACTGAGACGGTGTCAACGAACGAACTCCTGATCAACGTTGCGGATGTCGTACCGGAAACAGCGGACGAAGTCGCCGTAGATACCGTGGCCATCGCACCGATCAAACCGATCTATCGAGAAGCGATGACCTTTGAAGATGTAGCGCCTTTGCTGCTTGCTTTCTTATTGATTGGCCTCATTGGAGGACTTATTTATTTCTTCTATCGGCGTGCTCAAAATAAAAAGCTTCCACCAAAAGAAAAGGTGGTCGTAATCGAACCAGCTCACGTCATTGCGCAAAGAAAATTAAAACTGCTAGACGCAGAACAACTTTGGCAGAATGGCGCGATCAAAGAATATCAATCTCAATTAACTTTTATCGTTCGGGAATACCTTGAAAATAGATACGGAATATCTGCTTTGGAATCTACGACCTATGAAATTTTGGGAGATCTCAAACCTATTCGATTGAGTGAGGAGTGGAAAGGGAAATTACGTGAAATGTTAGAATTGGCGGATTTGGTAAAATTTGCGAAAGCAGAACCAGCGGAATCCACCCACGAAAAATTGATGGGCTACGCCAATGATTTTGTAGAAAAAACCAAACTAATTCCCGAGCAACCACCTGCAGAAGTTTAAAGAAAATTATGCTGTTAATTTTTAGAAATATTTCTTTCGTTCATCCGATCTTTTTTGCCCTGCTTTTGCTATTACCAGCAATTGGAGCTTGGTATTATTTTCGGCATCCCGAACGTTATGCTAATCTGAGAATTTCCACACTAGATTCGATTAAAGGATTGGATTCTTGGAAAGGAAAACTTCGAGTTTTGTTACCAATTTTGCGGGCCTTGGCTTTTATTGCATTGGTCATTGCATTGGCCCGACCACAACGAACCT
Organism: uncultured Saprospiraceae bacterium; assembly: GCA_937928405.1. Classification (GTDB taxonomy): domain Bacteria; phylum Bacteroidota; class Bacteroidia; order Chitinophagales; family Saprospiraceae; genus JALZUU01. The sequence goes on along the minus strand of CALFWZ010000217.1, from coordinate 6,045 downwards.
TAAAAGAAGAAGAGATCAATGCTGAGGGAATTGACATTATGATGATCATGGATTTGTCGAGTAGTATGCTTGCTCAGGATTTTAAACCCGATCGACTAGAAGTAAGTAAGGCGGTAGCTACCGAATTTGTAGAGAAAAGAAGTTTTGATCGACTAGGCTTGGTGGTCTTTGCAGGAGAAGCATTTAGTCAATGTCCGTTGACTACGGATCATGGAGTTGTGAAACGTTTTTTATCAGAACTAAGATGTGGATTATTAGAAGATGGAACGGCCATCGGGATGGGGCTGGCCACGGCCGTCAACCGACTCAAAGATAGTGAATCAAAAAGTAAAGTGGTAATCCTGTTAACGGATGGAGACAATAATGCCGGTTACGTACAACCCAAAACTGCTGCTGAGATTGCGCGGGAATTTGGCGTGAAAGTGTATACGATTGGGGTTGGTTCTCGTGGTAGAGCACTGGCACCTGTCAGCCGTCGTAGTAATGGTCAGTATATTTTTGGACTAGCTACTGTACAGATTGATGAAGCCCTTTTGACGGAAATTGCTAAGATGACGGGTGGACGTTATTTTCGTGCAGATTCTGCGGAGAAATTGGAACAGATTTACGGCTTGATTGATAAAATGGAAAAAACGAAAATAGAGGTAACGACGATTCGGCGGTATAGTGAGATATTCCACAATTTTGCCTTGGCCGCCTTGATTTTTATCTTTTTAGAAATACTACTAAGATATACCATTTTTAGAACCATACCCTAAGAGATGTTTAGATTTGAACATAGTGTTTATTTGTATGCTTTTATTTTAATTCCAATCCTGATTGGTCTCTTTTTTTGGATGTGGACGGCACGTCGAAAGGCGTTGAATAAATTTGGAGACCACCATTTATTACAACAACTGATGCCCGAAGTTTCTCGTTATAAACATACGGTAAAGTTTGTTTTGTTGATGTTGTCTGTAGCGTTTTTAATTGTGGGATGGGCAAATCCGCAGTGGGGTTCGAAAAAAGAAAAAGTAAAATTAAAAAGTGCGGATGTTATCATTGCCTTAGATGTTTCTAATAGCATGCTGGCACAGGATATGCGACCCAATCGCTTGGAACGTGCTCGCCAATTTACTTTACAATTGATCGACGGATTACGAGGAGAACGCATTGGATTGATCATCTTTGCGGGAAATGCTTATCTTCAAATGCCATTGACCTCAGATTATGCCGCAGCACAATTATTTGTCAAAAGTGCAAATCCTGACTTGGTGCCTGTGCAAGGAACGGCCATCAAAGATGCTATTGACCTAGCAGAACGTTCTTTTGAGGAAGACAATAAACATCACAAAGCACTCATTCTAATAACGGACGGAGAAAACCACGAACCAGGCATGATGGAACGGGCCGAAGAGGCGCAAAGTAATGGCCTACAGATATTTGCCGTTGGGGTAGGAACGACCGAAGGCGCATCCATTCCTATTTATGCAGGCGGGCGAAGCACCTTTAAAAAAGATAATAGTGGTAATACGGTTTATAGTAAACTGAATGAAGAAATGCTCGAAAATTTGGCGAATGCCGGTAATGGAAGTTATTATAATATTACGGCCAACGACAAAATTATCAAGGCAGTTCGGGATCGAATTGATCAGTTAGAAAAAAAGGAACAAGAACAAAAGTCATTTAGTGAATACGAAAGTTATTTTCAAATATTCATTGGCTTTGCACTCTTGTTTTTAATGATAGAATTTTTTATTTCCTATCGGAAAAATAAATTACTAAAAGGAAAAGATTTGTTTTCTTAAAAATTTTGAAATGGTAAAGTCATTAAAAAAAGTTTGTCTTAAGCGACCAAATGCTATCCGTATCTGCGCAATTATTGCTTTATTTATTATTGGAATAGGTGGGCCGATTGCTGCTCAGACTGCTCATAAATCGCTTCGTTTTGGCGATAATGCATATGAAAAAGGAGATTTTAGTGATGCAGAACTCAATTATCGTCGCGCACTTGAAAAAGAAAATGCCGCTCAATCAAAATACAATTTAGGCAACGCTATCTATAAGCAGGGCCGTTTTGAAGAAGCGATTCCTCAGTTTGAATCCGCGGCAAGCTCTTCGGTTGATCCGGGGATGCGAGCTAATGCTTTTCATAATTTAGGCAATGCTTATTTTGAAAAACAAGAATTTGATAAAAGTGTAGAAGCCTATAAAAATTCTTTGCGAATTGCGCCAGATGATATGGATACCAAGAAAAACCTTTCTCGGGCCATGCGTCGCTTACAACAGCAACAGCAGCAACAACAACAGGATCAACAGCAGCAAGATCAGAATAAAGAAGAGAATGAAGAAAATCAAGACCAACAGGAACAGCAAGACCAACAGGAACAGCAACAGGATCAAGAGCAGCAGCAAGATCAACAGCAACAACAAGATCAGCAGGGCGAAGAACAAAAAGAAAAGAAAGAGGAACAAGCTGAACCACAAGAGCGTGATATGAACAAAGAAGAGGCAAAAAAATTACTCCAAGTAATGGATGAAGAGGAGCGAAAAGTACAAGAGAAAATGCGAAAAATGAAAGGTAAGAAAACTACGACAGGGAAGGATTGGTAATTTGTTGATGTGTGAATGTGCGGATTTTTTGATTGGTAGATTGAATGCTAAAACGAGTATCTGACATTTTTTGTTGATCTATAGATAAAGAATCGAAATTTAATTTTTGCGATAGAAGTGTTCATTCAGTCTTCGTTATTGGATATTCAGTATTGGATATTTTTAAGATTTAATTTTAATAAAAATGAAAAAGATATTTTTACTAACTGTTTTTATTTGTTTGGCTATGATGGTACGAAGTCAAGAAACTTCCTTTGTCGTCAGCACACAGTTTGATACTTTATTAATTGGTAATCAATTACAAGTTTCTTTTAAACTGGAAAATGGGAATAGTCAAAATTTTACGCCACCAGTTTTTGAAGATTTTACCCTTGTTGCTGGACCGAATATGTCTTCGAGTATGATGATGAATAATGGAACGGTGAGCCAATCGATTACTTATTCTTATTATTTAGAAGCGAAAGAAGTCGGCGTGTTTTTTATTCCACCCGCAAAAATCGAAACAGAAGAAGGAGACCTTTTTACGGAGCCGCTAGAAATAATCGTTTTACCCAATCCGGATGGAATCATTCAAAAAGCTCCTCAAAATAATAGTTTGTTTGATTGGGATGCTGATTTTTTTAGAATGCCGGAATTGAGAATGCCCAATATGCCTAAAGAAAAAGCAGCTCCGAAAAAGAAAAAGCGTAAGACCTATAAATTATGAGCATAAAATACGCTAAATATATATTTTTATTGTTTTTTGTTTTGGTGTCGATTGGATTATCGGCTCAGCAACCGGTATCCTTTACGGCCAGTGCGGATGCTCGTCAGGTAGTGTTGGGTGGATATTTTGAAGTTAGTTTTACCCTAGAAAATGCGCAAGGAAAGGATTTTCAACCACCAGCCTTTAAAAATTTTACACTTTTAAGTGGTCCCAGTCAGTCGATCAGCACTTCTTCCTATAATGGAAAGTGGTCGCGTACCCTTACTTATTCTTATAATTTACAACCTAAAAAAATCGGAAAATTTACGGTCGGTTCGGCAAGTATTGATGTAAATGGAAAAAAGTATACGACCAAACCATTTCCGGTAGAAGTGGTTAAAGGAAAAAAGAATACAGCGACTACTCAGGAGGAATTAGAGGAACAAATCGAAACACAGATATATGTCAAAGCCATTCCTTCTTCGCTAGAAGCTAGAGTGGGAGAGCAGATCACGTTAGATTATAAAATCTATACAACTCAACAAGTAGAATCCTATAATCCGGTCAATGAATTGGATTACGCTGGTTTTTTTGCAGAAGAATTACGTTCTTATAATAGTCAAGTAATTAAAGAGGTTATTGACGGTGTACAATACAGTACTAAGATTATCAAAAAAGTGGCTTTGTTTCCTCAGCAGGCGGGCATCTTGGAGATTCCACCACTAAGAATGCAAGTAGCAGTCGCTTCTCCAAACCAATCAAGACGTCGTCGCGGCATCTTTTCTTATCCGGAATTAATCCGTATTCAAGTATCTACGGAATTACTAAACATCAACGTTCGGGAATTACCAAATAATCCACCTGCGAGTTTTTCTGGGGCGGTGGGTCATTATTTGATGGAAGCTAAAACGAATAGCCGCGAGATTAATACCAATGATGCGTTTTCTTTACAGGTTTCCGTCAGTGGAGATGGCGACCTCAAATTGGTGCAGGCACCGGACTTAATGTTGGGAGATAGTTTTGAAATTTTTGATACGAAAGTAGTAGGAGAAAATGCGTTGGTTCCGCAACAGGGACGTTTCGTAGGTAAAAAGATTTTTGACTACTTAGTCACACCTAAGTATCCGGGACTATTCAAATTAAAACCAAAATTCACTTATTATGATGTAGATAGCTTAGACTACGTAACGCTGGAAAGTGAGCCGCTTGCTATTTCTATTGCCCAAGGAGATCAATCCAAAGCTGTCATTCCAAAAAATAATGAGGCAACTGCTACCATTCATGGAATCGCAAAGACGGCCAACTGGCAAAAAAAATCGTCCTCACTTTTTGGTTCCCCTCTATTCTACATTTTAATGGGATTACCGCTGTTATTACTCGGTGGTGCTTATTTGTATAAAAGACATCAGTTCAAATTATCAAACGTAGATACGGAAGCGCTACGTCGTCAAAGAGCCAATAAAGTGGCACTGAAAAGATTGGAAACGGCAAATAGTTTTTTAAAAGAAAATAAAAGCCGCCAGTTTTATGACGAAGTATCTAGGGCCATGTTGGATTATGTCTCTGATAAATTGAATATACCGTTTTCTAAAATGAGTAAAGACAATGTCCGTGACAAACTCCTCGAACTGAAAGTTTCTGAGACACCAATTCAACAATTTATTCACATCATCAAAACTAGTGAGATGGCCCTATTCGCTGGGAAAGATAATTCTAGCGCCATGCAAGAAGTCTATGAAAAAGCAGTGGAGGTTGTCAGTGGTGTAGAGGCGGAGTTGCTTTAAGGTATTAATGAATAATGCTCTTTTATCACGTTTTACAGGATTGCGGGCATTATTAAAAAACTATTTATTAAATCCTATATCTCATCGACAACTGAAGAACACGACTTTTTACCTTGATGTTGACTGTGCCTAATGCAGTACCATTATCATCAGTTAAAATGGTTATCTTTTTTTGGTTCATTTGAGTTACTCCGTGGATGTATCTAAGCCCTAATTCTAGGTGGTCGGTGAAAGCATAGTTAATTCCGGTTAAACCTGCCAGACTAAAATTTCTATCATAAAAATTGGGAAAGTCTTGATTGATAAGTAATATTTTAATTTTAGGGAATACTAAATAACCTATCTCTGGCCCTAGTTGGATGGTCATTTTTTTGGAAATTTGGTAGCCCATAACGATAGGCAGGTTAATATTATGTAGCAATACTTTGCCAGATGCTTCACTATACATATCCCTGAATCTATAACCTTTTTGATTGTATAGAATATTTGCTTCCATAGAGAAACGATCGTTAAATTTTGAACTCAGTAATACGCCAGCGTGGATTCCCAGTAGAAAATTCTGCTTTTCGGTATTATTCGAAGAGAACGAACTATTTTTATCTATAAATTGTGCAATTGAATAATTGGGTCCCGCAATAATGCCAAATTCAATTTGGGAAAAAGTACTGTTGGCAACGCAAAAAAAAATTATTAAGAGACTGATAATATTTTTCATTCGTTTTTAATTAGGTGAAATTAAGCTTTTTATCATTTGATTTATCCACGCACGTAAGTCAAATCAAAAACGGCTGAATTGGAAAAAAAATTTGATGGATACAAAAATTAACATTCTCCTGTCTGGACTAAATACACTGTGTAATAAATTCATTTAAATTTTAGAATGCTTCTTTTTGGCGATTACTTCGTCTAAATTTCATCAAATAGCTACGGCTATTTTCAAAAATATTAGACTCGTACTCACCATAAATAACCTATTCAAAATCT
>CALFWZ010000216.1 GCA_937928405.1 uncultured Saprospiraceae bacterium | reverse complement strand
CTCATAAATCAAGGCTATCGCCTGCACTACCGCTTGGCTTTCTGCTGGCAACGTTTTGATTAAATCTTGTATTTCTTTTGGAAGCATGCGAAAAAATAAATATTATTTTTTAATTCTCAGCCCTTCGGACTGAATAGTTACTTCTATTGTATCTTTATCCATTATACTATATTAGACAAAATAAATTTATTAAGTGTGACAAAAAAAGAGAAAAAAGCCACTAAAAATGTCAATAGCCTCCATTCGTCGGCTACTGCATTTAGCCGAGCCGTTCTATATCATAAGAAAAAATAAAAATGGGAAGCTTATTGGAAATAATTGGAAGTCACAAACTCAAATTCAACTCTGGAAAAGATGTTGTAAATGAATTCCAAGCTATATTAAATGTAAAAATCAAAAATGGAACCTACCCATCAAATGAAGTAAAAAATAAACAGGAAGACCGTCATCAAATCGAATATTTTGTAGCATTAGATTACTTGGAACAAAATTTCAAAAGATGGAAAGAAGTAAAGATAATGACGAATTACAAATATTGCTCAGAGATAAATTATTGTAACTAATCAAACTGCTATTAGAAGGGTAAAAGCTAATTTTGTCAATCAAAAAGTATACTGGACTTAAGCAATTTATCTGGTGAGATTTTCGTAAAAAGTGATTTTTTTTATCACAAATAGAAGAAAGGTTAGAATTAAAAATGCGTAGTTAATCCCTGAAATCAGAAGACAGTTGATCTAATAACCTATAAATAATTCGTCGTAAAATCTTTCTTGGTCGATTGAGATATTGTCGTCGCTGATCCTTCAAAAAACCAGCCTTGTTAATAAATCAACGAAGCTGCTTGATTCTTTTTGGCCGTTGTTTCTTAAGTTGATAGAAGTGAGCAATCCTAGTAAAGAATAGTATATTCCTTTTTAGCAACATGGACCACCAAACCAAACGTTAGGATATCCTTTATCATCTAGTATTTTCATATGACCGCGATATTCTCTTATAATTTTGCTACCGCCATGGCAGTAATCTTGATCATATTCTACAACAATAACTTCTGCCCATAAACCATTAATGATACCGGTGGGTTTAATAGAAAATTTTTCTCCTTTTGCTGTTGTAATTCTCTTTGAGTGAGGTGCAGGTTCGACTCGTATATTCATTCCATAATTTTGGGCAAAAAATAAATTATTCGGATCTGACATAAAGTCAATCCAAGGTTCATATTGAGACTTTGTTTTGGCTAATTCAATTAAGGATACCCAAGCTTGACTTTCTCCATCTGCCGAGAAAATCTGAATAAAGCCATCTTGCTCTTTAAATACCGTTAATCTGCTCTCGTCAAGGTTAATTCTGCGGAAAGCATTTTCTGGAAAAATTAAACTTGGCCCCTCCTCTCTATAAGTTAGTTCGTGATAACCATTAGACCCTTCCATACCTAGTGAGCCCTTGATTGCACCTTTAGGTGCATCATAAAGTTTAATTTCATGCCTTTCATAATCTATGTTTAATAATCCAATCCCCCAGCTGCTGTCTTGTGAGATGGCTTTAGATGGAAAAGAAAATAATATGATTAGAAAACTAAAAAAAATGGTGTTTTGAATATTTTTCATTTAAATAGAAGCTTAACAATAAAGGAGGGTTCAATGATTTACTTCAAAATGCTTACCAAAAACATTAATGACTTAAAATTTTAAAATCGAGTTCACATTGACTTTAGTAAAATTTTGTAAGTTTTACTAACTGAAATAGAAAGGTGAATTAACACAAAGTATGGATCAAGTACTACGTAACATAGACAGGGTTATTATCGATGGAAAGATGCATGCTTCTGCCTGTAAAATAAAATTTGTCCAGAAAAAATATGAATAGTCAATCGATGAAAAGAGTAACACCTGCAAGACTTATGCAATAGCCAATTAACTGTATTACCACCCCACCAAAAAAAATCAGGATGAAGCAATACCTCGTCCCGATCAAAAAACTTAATCTAATTCTATCTCAACAGCGTCATATCACCAGCGGTGAATTCCTGTACCTTCCTTCCGTTTTTTTCTAATATTTGAAAATTTTTAAGAAAACACTGATCTTGGTGACACCTTTAAGACGCTTTAATGCAAACTTATTTATTGATCTGCTAGCGGTTTTTTAACGGTTAATAAACGTTTAATTAACCGTTAAAAACGACTAATGCTTTGAAGTACTACCGTAAGATCTTGATAGTCAGGTGGTTTTATTTTTTTCCATAGAAAGGATATAATTTGTTATATTGTGGGTGTGGAGTTGTTATGTCCAATTAAGAAATAAAACTCCATGAACACTATTACCTTAAAAAAAGACGAATCTAGACTAAACTTAAAACTCTCTTTAAATGAATAATGACTCAATAGTTTCCAAAATTGGTGAAGGACATTCTAAAATAGAAGATAATGTTCCCGTATCATTATCCAATCAACTAATTAGTCTTTTATCTGAGCAGTTGTATCAATCTCCTTTAAAGGCAATTGAAGAGTTAGTCACAAACTCATATGATGCTGGGGCAAATACATGTAAGGTTATAATACCTGAAGGCACTATAAATTTAACTAATGATAGGATTTTAGTTTATGATGATGGACATGGTATGGATATAGATGGCTTAACAACACTTTGGGCAATTGGCGGAAGTAATAAGAGGAACCAAGGGCAGAAAATTGGAAATAGAAAAATTATAGGAAAATTTGGAATTGGAAAATTAGCAACATATGCTATTGCCAATATGATTTCATATGTCACTAGGAAAGAGAATACTATATACTTAATTAATCTAAATTACTCAGACTTCAAGGATGACCCGACAGGAGGAAGTGAAAAATTAGAATTACCAATAAAACAAATAAATGATTTTCAAAAATTAAAAGATGACAACCACTTCAAAGAATTAACTGATAGCGTTTTTGTAGATATTAATGAACTTCTCGGTGAAAGGAAAAAATCATGGACTTTTGTTGTCCTTGAGTCATTAAAGAATAAAGTTAGTAAACTTAAATTGGGAAGACTAAAATGGGTTCTATCAACTGCGATGCCCATTAATCCAGATTTTGAATTATCCTTAAATAGAAAAAACATAAAAAGCTCAAAATTAAATTTTGATTTAGCTTTTGAATTTGCGGTTAGTGAGTTACCTAATAAAAGAATAGAATCTCTTAATAAATTAAAACCCGATAACTGGCAAATAAAAAATAATCTACTTATTTCAGATACTTTTAAGAATGGTATAAGTGGAGAGATAAAGGTCACACAAAAAACGTTGTTGGGCGGAAAAAGCTCTGGAATAGGAAGAAGTCATGGTTTTTTTATAAAAGTTAGAGAACGTATTATCAACCCTGATGATGAAACCTTTGGTTCTGTTCCAACCAAAATGGGTACATTTAATAGGCTAAATGCCGTAATTAATGCAGATGACCTAGACCAAGTAATTACTGCATCAAGAGAAAGTTTAGAAAATTCTGAAATGAAGGATTTATTTCAAAACCTTCTTAATGAAATATTAAATGAAGCAACAGGGAGATACACTCAGTATATAAAGGATAAGCAAATTGAACAAATAAGGAAAAAAGAAGGAGAAAGAAATTTTGTCAATCATGAACTGATGGAGTTCCCAATTGCTGATACACTTTCTTTTACCCCTAATTCAATTCCAAAGGGAGGAGAACCAGATGATTCTTTTTTCTATGTAGATTTTGGAAATGAAGAGGATAGAGACGAATTAATAAAAGCATTTTATTCAGAAAGAAAAGAAAAATTCATTTTTAAATATCTCATAAATGGTCGTTCAGATAGATTGGTCAAATTCGAAGCAAAATCAAGAACTTTTTATATAAACAAAAATCATCCATTTATTAAAGCTAACATTGATGATAATACTTCTGCAAACTTACTTGAAGATTTTGTGGTAGCAGAAACAATGCTTGAGATTTATTTGATAGAGAGTGGCATATCCAATCACCTAGTAGGAGAAATATTGGAAAAAAGAGATAGACTGTTAATTGGACTTGCAAATGACCATCCAATCTCATTAAAATTTATTGCAGACGCACTAAGAGACTCTTATAATAATGACTTTGAACTCGAAGTAAATCATGTGATTGCCGCAAGAGCTTTGGGATTTACAGCAAAACATATTGCAGGTCCGGGTACCCCAGATGGTTTAGCTACTTTTAATAGCTATGATAATGGTCTTATCACTATAACATTAGAATCGAAATCTTCTATTAAGACTCCTGCTTTACCCCAATTAGATTTTGCAGGATTACAGGAACATATGAAAGAATATAATGCCACCGGATGTATGCTACTTGCACCCTCTTATCCAGGAAACTCTAAAGAAAATTCAAGTGCAGTTTCTAATAGAGCTAGAGAATTAAAAATTTCTTGTTGGACTATTGAGCAATTAGCAAAGGTTTTAGAAGAATCTGAAAAAAGAAAAATTGTTACAAAGGACATAATTAAAATTGTTCAAAACTCATTCACGCCAATGGATGTAAAGGAAGCTGTTGGTAAATTACTTGATAATAAAGAATGGAATTTCTATGAATTATATATAGCAATAATTAAGACTTTAGAAACATTAGAAGATAGATTATCAGGAAGTTTAAGAACTTTAGATAACATAGCAAGCGCAATTACATATGAAGTTCCAGATATGAAATCAATCACTAAAGATGAAGTAGATGAAGCAATAAAAGATATTTCTCATATTAGCAAAGGTGCTCTAATCTACCGAGATAATAACATTCATTTAAATACTTCTTTGGTTGAATTGAGAAAAAGAATTTCAAGTCATACAGGTGAAAATAAAGGCTCGAGAAAAAATGGAAATTTCAAATAAAAACTGGACATAACAATGCATCAATTCCACCAACTTAAGCCATTTTTCTGGTGAGATTTTTGTGAAAGGCGATTAAAATTGGAGTCACAAATAAGTGAATGTTTAAAATTATAGAATAATTCTATTTTTTTATTTGTAAAAATATAGTTAACCCATAAAGTCAAAAAGACAGTTGATGTAATGATTTACACAATTGTTTGTATTTCAGTTAGTTGCAAGTCCTGATTTAGAAAGCGGGCTTGTAATTTTTTTCTGTCATAAAGCGCTCGTTCGCCCTCATGAGTTTTCTTTTACGAATAGTAGGGGGACGAATACGGGTTCTAAAATGATACCTTTTAAGCAATTGAAAAAGGTGTTCGAGAAATTTATTTTGAAGGGGTTTTAAAAGCAAAGAAGTCCATGAATTTCTGATGATGGTGACAGCAGTATTTCTATTGATTTGATGGTCTTTTTTCTCCTTATCTAAATCATGTTCAGCTTGAGCAAGAAACATCGCACGGATATTGTAAAAAATAAAAACAGGCCATAAATCTTGAAGGACAATTTGAGACTTGTAACCAGAAAATACTGGGAGTTTTAGTTGGTTTTTTATTTCGTCAAAAGCAGTTTCCACGCCCCATCTTTTGCCGTAAAGTTTTTTGAATTCTCTGGTTGGGAATTTTTGGTTGTCGAATAAATTGGTGGCAAGAATTTCAATTTCGCCATTCGGTAAAATTACTTTTACGAATCTCATTTTAAATTTGTGAAACTTAGGATGATTATTTTTTAAACCATATTTGTCACGGGCAGAGTAGTAAGCACGTTCTCCGATTTGCAGTTCCATTAAAGCGGAGTCGGTGTTTAATGCAAGGAATTTTTCAACAACCTTAATCCCTTTACCTTTCATTCTGATGACACAAAGCTTTTTAGCCTTTAAGTGTCTGTGCATCAACAAACTATCGCAATAATGACGGTCGTAAATTAAGATGGCATCGTTAGGTAGTTTATTAAAATTATAATGAAGCGTTGCAATTTCGGAAATGGCTCTTGGGTGAAAAAAAACGTTGACAAAAACTCTATTAAGCACATCATGAACAGCTAAGATTTTACAAGCGGCGATACCCTTGTGTTGATTTTCATGAACGCCAATGAAGTATCGATTTTCTGCAGTATCTGGAACAATAACCGCACTGCCATCAACGGCGAGGAGTCTAAATGTTTTCCAGGTTTTGATAATTTTCTTGTCCGAATAAAACAAAGAGACCGTAAACAAAAATAGGTCAATAAAAAATGGAATAAGGATTTTTAATCGAGCTGCAACAAATGCTGTTTTAGAGGGAGGAATAGCGGAAGGAAAAAGTTGAACTTTATCAATTAATTCAGCGTCCATGCTTTTTTTAAAAGTCTAAGAATAAGTGTGACGGTTATTGGAAAATCTAACTTCCGTTTTCGAGTGAAATCTTTCGTTGG
>CALFWZ010000215.1 GCA_937928405.1 uncultured Saprospiraceae bacterium | reverse complement strand
TGTTGTAATGGTTAGTTTGGTAGCTACCGGTAACGGCATGGGTGAACCTGGGGAGAATATGGGTCTTAACTATCTTTTTGCCACCGTTATTCTGATGGGAATTATCCAAGTAATCGTTGGGTTATTAAAACTCGGAAAATTTGTCCGACTTATTCCTCATCCCGTAATGATGGGATTCGTAAATGGATTAGCCATTGTTATTTTTCTTTCCCAATTAGGCATGTTTAAGGAAATGAATAACGGCGTAGCTACTTGGTTGCAAGGGGCCGCTCTGTATACGATGATAGGGCTGGTGTTATTGACCATGGCCATTATGCACTTTTTGCCAATGATCAATAAGAAATTACCGGAAGCACTCGTAGCCATTGGGGTTGTTACAGCGATTGTTATTTTGGGTAACCTAGATGTTGCCACGGTAGGTAGTTTTATCCGTGCTGGTGGTGGAGAAGGCTTAAAAGGAGGATTACCGTTATTTCAAGCTGATATTTTTACAAAGATCCCCATGACTTGGGAAACGTTAGCGTTTATAGGTCCATACGCGTTGATATTAGCGGCGATTGGTTTGATAGAATCATTAATGACCTTAAATCTAATTGATGAGCTGACAGAAACTCGTGGCAATTCGAATCGAGAATGTGTGGCCCAAGGTGGTGCCAATATTATAACGGGACTTTTTGGTGGAATGGGTGGTTGTGCCATGATTGGTCAGTCTATTATCAATATTAAAGCAGGTGGTCGGACCCGTCTCTCTGGAATAGTGGCAGCGCTTACCCTACTCTGCTTTATACTTTTTGCGTCAGGACTCATTGAACAGGTGCCAATTGCTGCTTTGGTGGGTGTGATGTTTATGGTTGTAATTGGAACCTTTGCTTGGAGTAGTTTTAGAATTCTGAATAAAATTCCAAAGAGTGATGCTTTAGTCTTGATTAGTGTTTCGACGCTTACAGTGGTTTTTGATTTGGCCATTGCTGTAATAATAGGAATTATTATGAGTGCCTTGGTTTTTGCCTGGGAGAACGCCAAGCGTATTCGGGCTAGAAAGCGTTTTTTAGAAGATGGAACCAAAGTTTATGAAATTTGGGGTCCATTATTTTTTGGAAGTATCACTACTTTTAAAAGTAAATTTGATGTAAAAGGTGATCCAGATAAAATTATCATTGACTTTTTAGAATCTCGGGTCAGCGATCATTCTGCTTTGGAGGCTTTGTTTCAATTAGTTGAAAAATACGAAGCTGCTGGTAAAACAGTGGAAGTACGACACCTAAGCGCACAATGTCAAGCCCTGATGAAAAAGGCATCTCCTATGTTAGAAAAGGTGATTGAAAGTAATGTGGATGATCCTCGATATGAGGTGATGGAGGAAGTTTATAATTAGATCAAAATAGGAATTATCTTTAATGTTGCCATTATCCTTTCATCTGGTGGTTCAATGTACCTTGATTTTTTCTGGTTAGTAAGCAGGCCCTCTTTTTACGTAAAAAGAGGGCCTGCTTATTATGTTTTACTAAAGACAAAACTCAGCATGAATCAAGTTTGAGTCTATAAATTCTTAGGTCCCAATATTAAAATTAGCGATCTTTACGAATAAAAATACTAGAAAAAAACCTGACATTACTAATAAATATAAATTACCTAAAAGGATATGCTCCTTATTCATCATCAAAGAATTTTCCTGATCATAATTTTTTGCAATCGTTATTAACCCAATAAAATTGGTAATAAATCCTAGAATTAACAACGGAATAAATAAAAATAGAAAATGAAAATTCAAACTTGCTGATAAAATTAACGTTAGAATCGAACTTAAATAAAACCCAACACCTAGTAATAATTGATTTTTAGATTTCTGAATATAGCTCTTATTTATTTTTTGATTTATAGTCATAACATTTGGTATTTAGCGTTTAAATAAAATTCATCGCGCTCCATCTTCCAACTACCAGTCATCTTCCTCTCTTGTTGTTCTAAAAAATCCATCCACACTATCTAAAGTTTCATACCAGTAACTCAAGATTTTTTCTTTATGCCTTCTTTTTATTTTTCGGGGCTTGCCATTTTTTTTGTACAAAGCCTCATCAGATATTACTTCGTGTGCAGGTTTTGGAAGCAGAAATTCATCTTCAATATTGATCAAAGAGGTTTCTCCCAAAATAAAAATTTCTTCCATTTCTACCTTTATCTTTTCATCTTTCACAGAAATAGTTAACACATAAGAAACTTCAGCAAGTTTCTCACTTAAGACGATAAAAAATTGATAACTAAAGAAACCACGACCAATCAACTTACTGCGGTCTTCAGAATAGGCATCAAATTGTAAAGGTTCTCCGCTAAATTTCCGAGCAAACCATTCTTCGGCCATCTGATACAGTTCTGATTTGGATTTCCCTGGATAATGTAAAATTTCTTTTAGCACAACTTCTCCGGTATTCGTATAATCAAGTGATTGCTTGTAACTAACACGGTCTTGTGCACATAAACTGGTCGTAAAAAGGAGGACAAAAAATAGGCAGGTGGATTTCATAGGCTTTAATTTTATAGCGTTTATTAATTATTCTTGTGTTACCAATATAACGGAAATTTTGTTCCAAAATTGAATTTTAGGAAAACCTTAAATGGGTTTAAAGATTCTTTAACTTTGAAATTGAAAAATAGTATCCAATCAACTCAAATATTGATTTTTCTATCTAAGGCGAATCAGGGGAATTAAGCATTCAATCTCTGATTCGGATTTCAAATACAAGGATTAGAAACCCGTTTAAGTTCAAATAAAGTTTAAACAATCTTTCTGGGTTCTATTCAACTTATCCCGAATCTTATTGTTGGGCTTATATGGAAAAAAATCATGAAAGGCCTTGGATGGGTATCGTCCTAAAAATCGCCGCTGTCTATAATATTATTTGGGGTATTTGGGTTGGACTTTTTCCAAATCATTTTTTTGAACTGACAGGTATGGCTTTACCAATTCATCCAACCATATGGCAAGGCATGGGAATGGTTATCGGCGTTTATGGAATTGGATATTGGTTGGCTAGCTATGCACCGATTCGACATTGGCCCATTGTCTTTGTGGGATTTTTGGGAAAAATATTTGGACCAGCCGGTTTTGTTTTAAATTATTTTTTAGGAAAACTTCCTGGTGCCTTTGGTTATATGCTGATTACCAATGACCTCATTTGGTGGATTCCTTTTGTGGGAATTTTATTAGCTGTACACCGCTCGGGATGGCCTTTAAAATGATAAGGAACGAACTTGCTTCATGACCATTTCTGGATCAGGATTTTCTTCCTTTGCGCATAGCTGCATCAAAAATTCATCTTGTTTACGACCTCTGGCCATCGCCTCAGCGTACGGTAATTTTGGTTGAAAAGTAACTAGGGAGTATTTTGAATAATAATCTGAAAATTGATTTTCTAATTGTCGTTCTAAATTACGCTTCTTGATAAAAATAGGATCATTCGTTTTGTCCTGCATTTCGTGAAAATTATCCAGTGCCAATTCTCCAATCGCATTGGCATTCTCTACTCGAGCAGCTTGAAATTCTTTGAAAATCTTCTCCCAATTCCCTTCATGTTGTTCTAAGATTTCATCAAACACTCGAACATCTTCAAACGAGGCATTCATCCCTTGTCCATAAAAAGGAACGATGGCATGGGCGGCATCACCCATCACCAGTGTACGTCCATATGCTTGCCAAGGGGAACATCGAATCGTCCCAAGGGTCCCAGTAGGATTATGGAAAAAATCTTCGAGATAAGTTGGGGTATGGGGAATCAAGGTCGGGAAAAATTTCTCAAAAAAGGCAGCCACTTTGTCTTTGGTAGTCAATTGATCCAAACCGTATTCACCACCATAGGGATGAAACATCGTAACGGTAAAACTACCATCTAAGTTTGGCAGGGCAATGATCATAAACTCATCTCGTGGCCAGATATGAAGCGCATTTTTTTCAATTCGATAGGTACCATTTAGTCCAGGAGGAATGGTCAATTCTTTGTAACCATGTTCTAAAAAAGATTGCTCATAATTAAACCGAAGGTTGGTGGTCTTTGCCATCATACTTCGACGCACCGCACTACCCGCTCCATCGGTTCCAATCACCACGGCACCTTCATCTGTAAAATTTTCACCGGTA
>CALFWZ010000214.1 GCA_937928405.1 uncultured Saprospiraceae bacterium | reverse complement strand
TTAAATTTTAGAATGCTTCTTTATGGCGATTACTTCGTCTAAATTTCATCAAATAGCTACGGCTATTTTCAAAAATATTAGACTCGTACTCACCATAAATAACCTATTCAAAATCTAAAGCAACTTAATACACAGTGTACTGAACTTGATGAATTTTTATACTCGGAATTTGTTTACTATATTGCCAATGTTAAAACTCCAACTGAAAACAAACCTACTAAATGTTTGAATATCCTTACTCCAAGATTAAATCAATCTACTTACCTCTTTTTAATTATAAATTTGATCACGGTCCTAGTGATGTAGAGAATAGCAATCATAATTTTAAAGGCAGAGAAAAAATAAAAGACCGTATCCAACTTTTATTCCAAAAGCCAGAGGAAAATCCTTCCTCAGGCAGAGAGCTTCAATCACAACATGGTGCGTACTTAATTACGGGATATAGAGGCATGGGAAAAACCAGCGTAGTGAGGGAAGCCTTTAGCGATAAAAAAACGGGAAGTAAGCATTCATTTAAGGAAAAAAATAACTTGAAAATTTTTAATTTTTCACTTTCTCAAGACGAAGTAAGAGACATTGATTTGTTAAGACAAATTGGTGTTGAAGTAATTGATTTTTGCAATAATGAAATTTTAAAAGAAAGAGAAGAAATAGATAACATAAGAATATATGGAATAAATTTTATCAATGCTATTCTATCCTTAGCATTTCTATTCCTAGGATTAGTCATACTAATATTTGTAACTAAGGATTTTGTTGGAGAAACAAAGCCCTACTTTTTGATCGTTGAATCGTTGACTGAAATTCTATCTTCTATAGGGACGGCTTTCTTGTTTTTTGTACTTTGGATTTTAATAATGGGTTTGTTTGGACCTATTTTGAGAAGAATTTCAAGTCTGCCTTTTTATAAGCATCGTAAAGAATATGAGCGTTTAAAACAAAATCTGAGTTTGTTTGAAAAAAGACTTTTTTCTTCCGTTATATTAGAGGACAAGGGGGGGATTAAAACCCATTTAGGAGATACTAATCCACTTACTGCAATTTCGAATAAATTATTACAAAATTTAGAACAACGAGATAATATAAAATATAAGGATACCTTAAATTACTCTATGGCAAGTCCAAAAGAGATAGAACAATATCTTAGAAAAGTATTAAGAGATATTGAAGTTATTAGAAATTTAAAATATTTTTTTAACTGGAAAAGAAAAGTTATTCCAGATTTTATTTTTATTGTTGACGAACTTGATAAAGTGGAACCCGATTATTTTTTTGCTCCTGGAGACAGAGAAAGTGATCAATATCTTCACCATAATGAAACACCATTTCATATTACGACTAAAGCTAGAAAGAGACAGGAGGCCATTGCAAAATTACTCGCCAATCTAAAGAATTTTTTGAATGATGCGAAAGCAAAATTTATATTTATTGGAGGACGGGATATCTATGATGCATCATTGGCGGATGTCGCAGATCGAGAATCTTTTTATAGTAGTATTTTCAACGAAGTAATTTATGTAAATACGTTTTTTAAAGATAAAGAGATGGGCTCTGAAAATGCAGGACTGTCGCAGTTGACTGAGAATTATTTGTTTCAATTTTTGTTGCCGTTGGATAAAGAAAATCAACCAACAGCTATTCTACCAAATTCCTCTAATAAAATGGAGGATTATATAAAATTGATAGACTTTGAAAAGGATAACAAGGATGGTCTAATTTATGAAAAACAATTCAAAATTATCCATACACTCCAAAACTTTTTTATCTTTTTATTATACCGTAGTAATGGGAGTCCGAAAAAACTTATTGAATTGATAGAAAAATTTATCGTTCGAAAACCTAATGAGAATTGGAATGATTGGGTAATAAAATTAAAAAATGGCGATTGTGAAAATGCCAAATTGTATTTAAGGTTTTCCTATAAAGATCAATATGAGATTAATTTAACTTCAAATCTCTATCGGCCTTATACGATTATTAATAGTCGCTTTCTGAAATCTCTGGGAGATAAATTACTTTATTCCTCTGCATTTTTACTAGATCATATTTTAAAATTTCATCGGACGGCATTTTCCTGGAGAAACCTAGAGATGATCCCAGATATTATTTTGGCGAATAAGGATCCTAACTTTAGACCTTTTTTTCGTGATTTAATGCAATTTCTTTCTAACCAACATATACGCCAAACTTTAAATGCCGTTTTTCAATATAAATTTTACAATAAAGTAAAAAACGAGATAGAATATCTTTCCAAAACCTCTGAATTTAGTTCAGCAGCTTTTAATTTTACGTTGGACGAATCCTTTCATCTTAAAAGTTATTACAAAAAGAAACTAGCAGCTAAATATCTGGAATATCGAGAATTTGATAATCGTAATACAGGTAAGGATTATATTCAGTCAATAGGTTATTTACATTCCTTGATTGCCGATTTGCATTATTATGATGAAGAGTTTGATGATGCGATCATTCATTATTCTGATTCGATACAATCATTCAGCGATTTTCAGAAGAAAGGATCATTGCAGGATCATCAGGTAGTCCCCTATACGAGTAATCTAATGAACTTGGGTTTATCTTTTGAAAAAATTCAATCTTACGATAAAGCCCACGCCGTTTATCGAAACTTGATTATATTTTCTAAATCCTTTAATAAAAAGAAAGAAAATGGACAAGCTGCTGATAGTTGGGATGCTTCTTACAAAAGAATGCAGCTTTTTTTACGGCCATACATTGCTATCTTGGGAGTCATTGAAAAACAAAGAACTGACGGAATTACTTTTGATAACCTGACCCGTAATATTAGTGAGTATGTTGAATTTTTAGGGATGGCAGAACTAGAATTATTTCCTTCCGAAAAAAATAATATAATTGATTACGACGAAATTGAGGTATTGAAAGAAATAAAGGAAAAAAATGGGAATATGGTTCCGGCTTATCAAGATAAGAAACGAATTATAACGCTTTTAGTGGATTATTATATGAATGTGGGAGGAATATTATTTTTTAAAAATCATATTTACTTTAGAATGCTTTACCGAGGGAATAAAATAGTCGACGAAAAAGTGACTATGGAAATAAAAAACTACTTTGAAAAAAATAAAGAAGCACCCAATACGAATCGGTACCGTCCTTCTCATGCGGCCTATCTATATTATCTTCATGCCTTATGCGCCATTATCTCGCCCTACTATGAAAATAAGTATGCTAAGGTTGAAGGTAATAAAGTTCCTAAATTAGCTTCCAACAATAACCTTGTAGAAAAATTAATATTTCTTTTTTTCTTCTTGGATGGTAAAAGTTATCCTATTTTAAATTCTAATCAAAAAGAGACAATTGCCAATATTTTATCTAAGCTTGGTGATGCTTTGTTATCATGTATTCCTCCAATAGACAAAGAAAAAAATGTTACGGACCAGCTAGGAATTGAAGCGCTAAAATTAGTTGCACAAGATTTCAAGGAAATTTCATCACTGTTTTTGGAGCGATTAAAAACGTTTGAGACAAATGATAATTTACATTCAGAACTGGTATTCTTAATTTATGGATTATCTTATCAGTTTTATTATCAAGCAGGAAAAACCTATTCTGCCTCTTTTCAACTAAAGAAAATTTTATATATACTAAGAGACTCCTCTAAAGCGGTAGTAAAAAAATATAAAAAAGAAAAACTATTAGATTGTACCGAAAAAATCGCTCAGAAAATACTTAAAAATTTAGCGGGAGTTTCAAATGCTTCAAATCGGGCGCAAATTTCTAAATACCGTTTTTATACAAATGATAAAGAAGATTTAACGAATCACATTTATCAAGGAGTATCAACGGAGAACGAAGTTAAAGAAGTACTAAGTATGGTAGAAACGCTGCGATTAAAATATCCAGGCGGACATCGAGAAGTAAAAATAAGTTTAAATCCTTATTCTACTGTTTCTAGTATGTTTTCAAGATTATTTGAACTGAAATTATATGCAGAAAAAATATTTGATGAAATAGAGGAAAAAATAGGGATCGTAGACAAAAGTGAAATTGTTAAATTATTCCAAAATTTTGAGCAAATAAAAAAAGGGATTACGGATATTAAACATGGTAACAAGAACTTTGAAAACGTTGATGGAAATAGCATAGGAAAGTCGAAAGCGACTAAAGAACGTGCGGTTACTTACTTTGAGGATATGTTGAAAGGTATTTTAAAGGAATATGAAAATGAAAAACCAACGGTACAAAAATCCGAAATAAAGGATGACTTATATTTGTTGAAACAAATATTAGACAATGATATAAATCAAGGATGGAACCCAGATACCTCACTATGTGAAAGCCATGTGTTTTTAAAGCAACTAAAAAATACCTTTGAAAAAATAAAAGAATATAATACAACTTTTAGTAAGGTATATCGTGAAAAAGACAATCAAAAGGAGGATTATGAGTTTATCATACCTAGAATTTTGGATGGTCTTTTTGCTTGCATAAATGCCGTGAAAATTTTGAATACTTACGGGGCAGGTTATATTTTGACCAATTCGTTTCTAGCATCTTTCCATCGATTAATCGGCCTTTATGGAATTCTATATGAAGTTTATAATTTTTACGAACCGGAACCCGAGAATTCTGAAATTTTTAGACAAAAAGGAGATTTATTCGGCGAGGGTGCATTTATTGATTTTGATCCATATTATCATTTTTCCTTGGCTCGGCAAGCACTAGAAAAGGCCATACAACTTCATACCGAGGGTAAGGCATATAGGGTGATAAATAGAGGGATGTTTACTTTAGACGATGATTTTAATGATTCTCTGACTCATTTTTGTGCAGCCGTAGAAAGATACACCATGAATTCAAATCAAAAGTACAGAACGCTGGAAAGAATGATTCAAAATCTTTCTAAATCAAGAGTTTACAATTATAAAAATTATGTCAGTCACGAATTTAAATGATTCTGAACATTAATGAATATAGATGCATACGACCATAATAATTTCTGGTTAAGTTGGTTCATTAAGTTAAGAATAATTCTTTTTTTAAAAAAACTTCTTCGTATTATCACGCATGAATAAATTTGATCGAGTCATTTCTACCTTGGTGCTTTTACAAACTAAAAAGGTTATCAAAGCTATTACGATTTCCGAGCGATTTGACATTAGTCTTCGAACCGTCTACAGAGATATTAGTACCCTCAAGAATGCGGGAATTCCAATTATTGGTGATCCTGGCATTGGATATTCTATTATGGAGGGCTATCGTATTCCTCCGATTATGTTTAGCGAAGGAGAAGCCGCTGCTTTGCTGACGGCGGAGAAATTTATTGGTAAAATCACAGACAAGGATACTGAGGCGTATTATACTAGTGCGATGATGAAAATTAGAGCCATCTTGAGAAGTTCTGAAAAACAATCCTTGGCCATCCTAGACGACTCCATTGCTTTCTCGGATAATAATAGTTGGAAAGACAAAACCTACCTCCATAAATTGTTTAAAAGCATTGCGGCTAAACATATTTTAGAGATGGAATATCGGAAGGCAGACGGTAGCAGTTCTAAACGAAAGCTAGAACCCATCGGATGTTATCATCAATATAATCATTGGTATTTGATCGCTTACTGTCAACTCAAAAAAGACTATCGCATCTTTAAAACAAATCGCATTGTTCACCTAAAAGTCTTAGATCAACATTTTGATACGCAGCACATTAGTTTGCAAACCTATATTGATCAACAAGATGAGACATGGAAAGAAGCGCAACAATTTCACGCTATAGAAATTGCTTTCAAAAATGAATGTGTCAAATTTGCTGAAAGCCGTAAATACTATTTTGGTTTTGTCGAACAAACGGTCAAGGAAGATGCGGTTCATATGAAATTCCTAAATGTTTCTTTGGAGTTTATGGCACGTTGGCTACTGCAATTTGGCGACCAAGCGACGGTCCTTGCTCCCATTGAGTTAAAAGATCGATTAAAAGTTTTAGCCACTGAAATTTATGAGCATTATAAATAATTTTTTTTCTTAAAAAACTTCCTGACATACTGTTGTCAGTAGCGGGGTCTATCTTTGTGTTATCAACAAGAAAGGGATGGTTTCCCAATTATTTATTAAAAAAAAATTATCATTATGATGACAACACAAGAAGTAGCCAACCGACTCGTAGAATTATGCCGCACAGGCCAACATGAGCAAGCTGTACAAGAATTATACGCTCCAGATATCGTTTCTGTAGAACCAGAAGGTGCCCCTAATAGAATGGTTACTGGCTTATCCGCCATTGCTGAAAAAAGCAAAAAATTTGAAAGTATGATCGAAAAAGTGAACAAAAGTTCAGTTTCAGATCCGATTGTGGCGGAGAATTTTTTCTCTTGTAATATGTTGATGAATATCCAGATGAAAGGCGCGCCTGTTGCCATTGATATGGATGAGATTTGTGTTTATACCGTCCACCAAGGTAAAATTGTAAGAGAGGAATTCTTTTACACGCCACAACCACAATTGGCTTAGGACTTATAAGTAATTTTTTTAGGAAGCTCGGAAAACGGAAGTTTTTCGGGCTTTTTTGTGTGCCATACATGGTGCTGTACTATAGGGTGTAAGTCCCGAGTGAGCCTAGAAGAGAGGGAATCACTAGCTAAAGGCAAGGGTGTCTTCGGTGACGAAGAATCTGAAGGAAGCCTTACGGCAAAGACGAGG
>CALFWZ010000213.1 GCA_937928405.1 uncultured Saprospiraceae bacterium | reverse complement strand
GGAAATATCAGTGATATTATTGGAGCTAAAGTCAAGTCTCTGGAGTTGCTGTAGATCCTTTAAAATGGAAATATCAGTGATATTACTGGAGCTAAGGTAAAGTGTTTCGAGTTGCTTTAGATCCTTTAAAATGGAAAAATCAGTGATATTATTGGAGCTAAGGTCAAGTCTTTGGAGTTGCTTTAAATCCTTTAAAATGGAAATATCAGTGATATTATTGTAGCTAAAGTCAAGTGTTTGGAGTTGCTGTAGATCCTTTAAAATGGAAATATCAGTGATCCGATTGAAGCTAAGATCAAGTGCTTCGAGTTGCTTTAGATCCTTTAAAATGGAAAAATCAGTGATATTATTGGAGCTAAGGTCAAGTCTTTGGAGTTGCGTTAGATCCTTTAAAATGGAAATATCAGTGATCTGATTGAAGCTAAGGTCAAGTGTTTCGAGTTGCTTTAGATCTTTTAAAATGGAAATATCAGTGATTTCCCAATCTCCATATTTATAATCACCATTACAATGAAATACTCGAAGTACTTTTAGCTGGTTTATTTTTGCGGGTATCGAAGAAAAAAAGTTTTTGGGGCCATTATTCTCACTCTCAATCCATTTTCTTTCCTTATAATCCCAGTATCGATTACAAAGATAAAGCTCCTCCAGATCCGTCAATTCAAACAACTCATCTGGACATTCCGTCAACCCACACATCCCCAAATCCAGCTTTTTAGCTTTTGTTCTTTTCGCTTCAGCAATTAATTTTAAGGCAAGTTCTGACATCTTAATTTGTTTGTTTCTAATAAAAAAGTTATTACACAAAATAGCAGCACCCTACCCCACCTCCATATACTGCTCCGGCGCCTTCTCAAAACTCACCTTACATCCATCACAACAGAAATAAACCTTTTCCTCTTTATAATCCAATACATGTTTGGCGGTGCTCTTTTGGACAGGGATATTGCAAACCGGATTCATATAGAAATCTTCGTTTTTAATTTCTAGGGGAGCCGCTTTTTCAATGATAGTTGCCTTGGTTTCTGTACGGAAGTCTTGAATGACTTGTGCTAGAATACTGATGGCCTATTCTGACTCATCGCGCCAGAATATGCCATAATGCAAAAAGGACATTTAGGTGAATTTGCGATGATAAATGCAGGCAGCCACAAAATATATTTTTTATTGATCCGGGCATGACATTTTTGAGTAGTACAACTTTTCATTCGTTTCGATGCATTGCTAGGATGTAAACATGGGATGGCGTATTTTGCTTAATAGAACAAAGTTAAAATTAAAATTTTCTTATTACGCTTTTTTCAATAAAAAAAACTAAAATCTACTAAGAACAAGAATTATTATTCTCAATTTATAAGCATATTTTTGCACCAAAAAATTTTTATAAGATTCAGTGCATGAAAGAAATTAGAAACATCATCAACACCTATGATCAGATAGATTGGACTAAAGAGCAGGCTGCCTTAGCCACCGTCGTGAGTGTAGAAGCCTCTGCTTATCGTCGGATCGGTGCGCGTATGTTGGTGCAAAGTTCGGGGATTTGGATTGGTGGTATCAGTGGTGGTTGCTTGGAAGGAGATGCTTTAAAAAGAGCTAACGTGGCTATTTTTAAAAAGGCACCTTCTATTGTTGTGTATGATACGATGGATGATGACGACCATCAAATTGGGGTGGGTCTAGGTTGTAATGGACGGATCGAGGTCCTGTTTATGCCGATTGACCCAGCCGATAAAAATAACCCGATTGAACGCTTAAAAAGGATTCAAGCTAAAAGAACGCCTTCTATTTTTTATCAGGTTATTGGTGTTGGTAGCGATTCAATCAAAAACATGGGGCTGTTTGCAGCGGAAGAAGATCAGGAGGAATTTATGGCTACGCTAGATATTTCTAAAGCAGCATTAATAGAAAAAACGGCTATCGTTCAGCAACGTAGAAAATCTAAAGTTTTTGATTTTATAACTTCTGATAAAGAAAAGGTTTCTATTTTGATAGAATTTCTTCGACCGGAACTAAAGCTAATTATTGTAGGCGATAATTATGATGTCAATGCTTTTGCGGGAATCGCTAATGAACTAGGTTGGGAAATACATGTCGTTGGTTTGCAACGCAAATTAAACAAGTCTATCTTCGGCTTATCCAAACAAGTTCTGTCCTACGAAGCAGCTCATCAATTGACCATCGACGAATACACCGCCGTGGTATTGATGTCTCATGATTATAAATGGGATATGCAAATCTTGCAATTATTGCAAAAACAAAACCCACCTTATATCGGCATGTTAGGCCCCAAAAAGCGGACCCTCAAAATGCAAAACGAATTGCAAGAAAATGGGAATGACCTAGATCTAGAAAATATACATACCTTTTTTAGCCCCATCGGTTTAGATATCGGCGCAGAATCACCGGAAGAGATTGCACTCTCTGTTGCGGCGGAGATCATCGCCCATTTTAGACAACGAGCAGGCGGTTTTTTAAAATTTAGGGAAGGGACAATCCATGAGCGGGAGTGAGTGGATTTCTAATAATAAATATTCGATATTCATTGGACCTTCCTTGCCTCCACTACTCGCTCTATACTACCCAAATTATTGATATTACTAAAAAAGTAATTTAAATGAGCCATTCCAATTACGACTAGAATAATATTTGCATTTTTTTATTCATCTGTGTTGAATAAAAAACGAAAATAGGCAGTTATAAAACAACAAAATGTCTTAGGAAGAGTGATTTTTTAAAATTTGACAAACTTTTTCCCAAAAAAAATACGTTTCTTTACTAGGGAAAAAAGTAATATTGACCTCAGAAAGCTGGCATTAGTCATGACTAATTAATAACTTTATAGGTAACTTTTTTTTTCTCAACCAGAAACTCTAAAAATTTTATTAAAAACAAAATTATGAAACATATATTCTTCTTTCTTTGCATCCTCTTAGCTGCTAACACCACAAATGCTCAATTTCAGGCCACCGAAAAAGGATTGACGATTCTCGTTACAGACGGTACGGACGGTGGTAGAAATAGTGATTTACAGGCTCCTGGTGAATTTAAATTGCCCGAGCAGGCAAGAGGTACAGGTGCAAATGGTGCCTCAGATATTCCTACTTCTTACGATCAACTTAGCAGTAAAGGCCCAGAAGATGCTTTTGTTCTAGACGCTCCTATTCGTGAACTAGGTATGACGGAATGTATTCAAGCAGCTGCTTTTTTAGAGCGACCCGAGTATGGTAAGCTTGGATTTATGCTCATCTTTTCTATCAATGATTCGATCGGAGGGAAGCAGGCAGTACTGGAAAAAAACGGTACAACTTACTACGGTGTCTATCGCCTAATTCGCCAGAAAGGATCAAATGACGAGGAGGTTCCAGCAGGAATGACTTCTTATCAAATTTCTGGTACGTTTTTGTTATTGGGAATGTCTTAGGAGGTTGAATCGTTGAATCGTTGAATCGTTGAATCGTTGAATCGTTGAATCGTTGAATCGTTGAATCGTTGAATCGTTGAATCGTTGAATC
>CALFWZ010000212.1 GCA_937928405.1 uncultured Saprospiraceae bacterium | reverse complement strand
ACCTGCTTGATCTACCGAAGCAGATTGAGTAGTTGAGCAGTTATTCGCATCAGTGATCGTTACTGTGTAAGCCCCAGCGGTTAAGCTGTTGATGTTTTGCGTAGTTGCGCCGTTGCTCCAGCTATAAGCATAAGGAGCCGTTCCACCGTCTACAGAAATTTGGACTGCACCATTATCACCACCACTACAAGCTACGTTAGTAGCGGCAGCAGTTGCGTTGATAGCAGTTGGTTCAGAAATACTTGCACTATAAGTACCTTCACAACCATTGTCATCTGTTACGGTAACAAGGTAATTTCCGGGTGCTAAATTGTTTAACTCCTGAGTCGTTGCGCCGTTACTCCAGTTGTAGGAATATGGTGCAGTTCCACCAATTACTGATAAATCTATTTGTCCATCATTACTATTATTACAAGATACATCATTTACAGTAGTAGCAGAAAAGTCAAAATTCACGTTACTACATCCTAGGATATATCCAGCATCTAAATCTTTATAATTATCACCAACATTTAAGGTGATAATTTCAGTCATGGCATCATTTGTACCGGGCATTGGTTCTGCGTCGCTGTCTTTTGTTTCATCTCCATTATTTGGTGTGGTCGAGATATAATCTAAACCGTTAGTGTTTGTTGACGTTGGAAATTTAACCTTATAGCTTCCAGGAGCGAGGCCATCGAAAATATATTGCCCATTTTGATCAGTAGTAGTTTGGCTAACCATATTGCCATTTTCATCAAGTAGCATAACTACTACGTTAGGAATGCCAGGTTCCCCTGGGTCCTGAATACCATTGTTGTTGGTATCAGCCCATACAAAGTTTCCAATGGCGGCAACGCCATCAATTGTAACATTAGAAATACATTGGCAACCATTGTTATCAGTTACGGTAACTGTATAATTACCTGCAGCTAAGTTAGTAGCTGTTGCAGTGGTTTGACCATTACTCCATTGATAAGTATATGGTGCTTGATTTCCAGTAACGGAAGCAGTAGCGGTAGCGTCGTTTATTAAAACGGACGTTAGTGTTTGGTTTACTACTGCTTGGCAAGTTAATTCTGTAATTACTACCTCTACTTCATCGGTAGCTTCAGCACCAGTACAGTCCGTAACGGTCACTTGATAAGTACCAGCTTGATCTGTTGTAATAGTAGAAGTCGTTGCTCCAGTTGACCATTCGTAACTAATGTTATTATTAGTACCTGGCGTACAACATCCGCCATAAACCTTTAGATCATCTAAATCCCATGCGCTAACTTGTGAACCATTTCCAATTGGTGCATAAGCAAGTAATTCGAAAGCGTAAGTAGCTGTTTCGGTGCTTTGAAATTCAGGGATGCTAGAAAAGTCAACTGTTTTTTGACTCCAACCACTAGTAGAAGTAGAGATGTTTATTTCTTTATAAATTTCTACGCCATTTTTTAATATTCTAATCCCATATTTTGTAGGATAATTATTAACACCTGTATTGCTGTTGTAACCTTGCTGCGACCAAAGATAATTGGCTGGAGCAAATTCCTTAAAAGTTAATTTAGTAATACCTGCTGATTGACTTCCACCGGCAACGGAGATGTCAAATCTAAGTGCTTTTGGATGGTCATTCTGCCAGTTACTGATAGTTGGCATTCCTAAACATACTGCATCACCAGGTGCATTATTGTCACCGTCGTCTGTACACGAATGTTTGCCTTCGTGTCGATAGAAGCCAGTTGAGCTAACGGAAGAACAAGCTAGATCGTTCGTGATCCCACCAAATTCCGTGTAAGAAATGTTAGAGTTGTCACCAGAAAAAGAAGCACATTGATCCATATTCCATCTGGCAATAACTTGATCATTGCTGATTGTGCATTCAGTAGGACAAGAAGCTTGTCCACTAGCAGTAGCGGTTAATTCTGTTTGGGTTCCTTCACAAATAGTTACATCGGCGCCAGCATCCACGGATAGATTACTTGGTATTGGTGTGTTATTATTGGTAATGGTAATAGTGATGGTTTTTTCATCACATTTGATACCCGAACAATTATATTCATTAAATAAACTAGCGGAGATGGTATAAGTACCAACTGCTGGTGTCCAATAATGATCATAAGGCACTGTGTTTTCTTCATTCTCAGCACCATTAACATTAAAGCCTAAACTCTCATGCGAACCAGTTGCTACTGCTTCGATGGTAGAGTTGGCCGGTAAATCACCAATACGGTAACTACCTCCGTTTTGAAGTATAATACTGGTAACATCGTTTGCAATTTTGAAGTAGGCAATTTTACCAGTGCAATTTTCTTGTGGTGTCAGAGATGAACCTGTTAGGTTCAAGTTTAGGTCACCAACTGTATTTTCAAGAACAGTCCCGTTGTTGGGTTGACTTGTAAATTCAATGTGGTGCCATCCACAACCATTAAATCGACTAGTGATTTCAGTTTCGTTACCGGCAGTACCCAGTTGAAAAGCTGGTCCACGACGGTACATGTTTGCCACTGCACCTTCCATGGAGCCTTCTCCAATAAAAGTACCTATTGTCTGTGTGTAAAGATACCAATCTGAAACATCTAGTGGTTGACAACCTGGAGCTTTTACACTGTCAGGATCGACGGTAAAAGTTCTGTTTGTCAAACCAACATCTATTCTCCATTTGACGTTGCTATCGGCATTATTAACCGCTAATCCGGTGATTCGAGCAGTTCCATTATCGTATTCAATAAACTGTCCGTTTTGAATTTGAAAGGAGCGTTCTTCGAAAGTGGCATTAGACTTACTGATCCAGAATGAATACGGACCAGCGCCATTACAGTGATTAGTCTGTTCTATTGTCCTAGTTCTTAGAACATTTTGCCCTATTCCAAGAGAAGGCAATGTGAAAAGAAAACAAAACAGTAAAAAAAAGTAAGTAGTGTGTTTTAAAGAGTGTGTTGTCAGTTGTTTTGTGTCTTGAAAAGTTTGTTTGTTTGATTTCATAAGACAAAATTTAGTGTAAAAAGTAAGCTTTGAAGATTAATGAGACGGATGAATTAATAAAAGGTTAAGCTCAATAAATTATAGTAGGGAGGGTTTGTCTGATGGGGAGACAGTATGGGTGGGTATATTTTTAATTGCAAGAATCAGACCGTCTGTAAAAATGTCACAGAAAAGAAAATTATAGAGATGTTTGATAAGGAAGAAAAAGAAATTGGGAATAGGGAAAGGTGGTAACATTAAAATTATAAATATTCAAAAATTTATTTTTGCTATGAATGTACTGTCACAAAAAAATGATGAAATGGACAACAAGGGCCTTTTTTCTTGTTTTCAGGAAAAAAGCTCAAATGTGACTTGCAAAAAAGCCATCATAAAACTCTATTGTTTTATGATGGCTATAGTTAATGTAGAAAGTGAGTGACAATTAATCAATCATTTTTTTTCATAAACTCAGATTAAAATATTTGAATATCGTTATTAATTGATTGTTTTTGTTTTTCAATTATTTGATAAAGTGCATCTTCAGGAAGTAGTTTCTCTTGTGCTTGATTGACCACTTCAGTTGCTTTTTTATAGTCTTTATTCATTTTGTATTCCATGGCAATGGCATAATAAATCAACGCGATGTTTTGGCGTAAGTTTTCAGGTTTGACCATCTGTTTTAATAATTCTGATTCAACAGTTGCTAGGTTACCCGTAACGGTAATGCCAGATTGTGAAGTATAGGTAAGATCATTAAGCAATGAGCCTGCTTCCCAATTTCCGGTTAATTGATCTCCGTTTTTAAATTCAAACCTAGCAGATTTAGTCGGTTTCCCTTTTTTCCAATAGGTCGTCATTAGATCTTCGGTAGGAAAAGCAACGGTTCCTTCTCCGTGACGCTTACCGCTGCGAAAAGCAACTAGATAACGGGTTCCATTGGTCATGGTATAAGTTCCATCACCATCGGGTAATTCAGCGACCCAATCACCACTGTAAGAATCGCCATTGATAAAGTGAATAGCTCCTTTGCCATTCATTTTATCTTTATGGAACATGCCGTGGTATTCATGGCCACATTCAAAGGTGAATAGTCCCTGTCCGTGCATAAAACCATGATCGAATTCTCCTACATAGGAACTACCATCTGGGAGGATTTGTTCCCCTTCTCCATGACGTAATCCTTTGACAAACTGACCTTTATATTGGCTGCCATCTTTCCAAGTCATGGTGCCTTTTCCATGAGGTTTGCCGTACATGAATTCGCCTTGATAGACTGTGCCATCAGGGTAATGTCGTTCTCCTTCGCAATAAACTACCTGTTTACCGCAATCGGAATTGAAAGTATTTTGATTTGAAAAATGAGCCGAAAAGGCTAGTGTAGGGAGGAGCAAAATTAAAAGCAACAAGAGTTGTTGCCTGGAATTGTTCCCGTGGGTCATATCAGGTGAAGTTTTGGTATGCACTTTTATCTATTCTCATAAATAATCCTAGAAAGTGCGGTTAGTAAAATTGTAAAAAATTTGTAAGTGCTCGCAAAATAGGGGTGTTTAATTATAAAGTCAACAAAACAAAAAATATATTTAAATTTTAAATATAAAAAAGGCCATATCTTAAAAAGATACAGCCATACCTATAAAAAACTGTTACTAAAAACTTCTTAGGAAATAAATTTGGAGACAACCAGGTTTGATTAATACCTGAGAAAAATATATTTAGTAATTTATTTTGTTGCATACCGGTAGGAGACTGGAGGAGCCGGTGAAATAGGAATGGAAGCAGTATTTTTAATTTACACCCATAACGAAACAAAATGTGTACCAGTAATTTCGGGTTATCCAAGAATATGCTTAGCTTTGTATTCCGTAACAGTGAATTTTAAAAGTACTGCTAAGCGCAATCTAAATATGACAAAATATATCTTCGTTACGGGAGGCGTAACCTCGTCGTTAGGAAAAGGAATAATTTCCGCATCTCTAGCCAAACTTCTTCAGGCCAGAGGTTTAAAAGTAACCATTCAAAAGTTTGATCCTTATTTAAATGTTGATCCGGGCACGCTTAACCCTTACGAACACGGGGAGTGTTACGTAACGGATGACGGTGCCGAAACAGATTTAGATCTAGGACATTATGAGCGATTTTTGAATACGCCTACTTCTCAGGCCAACAACGTTACGACGGGTCGGGTCTACCAAACGGTCATTAACAAAGAACGAGAAGGTGCTTATTTGGGAAAAACGGTTCAGATTGTTCCCCACATTACGAATGAGATTAAAAGGAGGATGCTTCTTTTGGGAGGAAATAATGATTTTGATATTGTGATTACTGAACTAGGAGGCACGGTTGGTGATATTGAATCGTTACCGTATCTCGAAGCGGTAAGACAATTACGATGGGATTTGGGACGGGATAATTGTGTGGTTATTCATCTTACCCTAATTCCTTATCTTAAGGCGGCAGGAGAATTAAAAACCAAACCTACCCAACATTCTGTCAAGGAATTACAAAAAAATGGAATTCAGGCAGATATTTTAGTTTGTCGAACAGAACATGCCATTTCTAATGAAATACGTAGGAAGTTAGCGCTGTTTTGTAATGTAGATATTGGATCAGTCATTGAATCTAGAGATGCCGAAACAATTTATGATGTACCATTGATGATGCTTAAAGAGTCATTGGATACCACGGTCATGCTTAAATTGCGCTTAAAAGATCAGATTGAACCAGATTTGAAAAAATGGAAAGCATTTTTAGGCAAGCTAAAAAATCCATTACATGAAGTACGGATCGGATTAGTTGGGAAATACAACGAATTACAAGATGCTTATAAATCTATTTATGAGGCTTTTATCCATGCTGGTGCAGTCAACGAATGCAAAGTAATCGTTGAACCTATTCATTCTGAAAGTCTTGAGCTAGGGAAAAAAGAGGTCAAAGCGAAACTGAAAGAGATGGATGGCGTTTTGGTAGCACCTGGATTCGGGGAGCGAGGAATTGAAGGTAAACTAGAGGCTATTCGATATATTCGGGAAAAAGAAATTCCTTTTTTTGGAATCTGTTTGGGGATGCAATGTGCCGTAGTTGAATATGCTAGAAACGTATTACAGATACCTGATGCTTCTTCTATAGAAGTAAATCCTACCACCAAGAATCCCGTAATTGATTTGATGGAGAGTCAAAAAGATTTGACACAAAAGGGGGGGACCATGAGATTGGGTGCCTACGATTGTACCATTAAAGAAGGAAGTCTGGCACACGCTGCATATGATCGGACCGAAATTAGTGAGCGGCATCGTCATCGCTATGAATTTAATGATCAGTATCTTAAAGCGTTTGAAGCATCAGATTTAACGCCTACAGGTTATAATCCAGAAACCAATTTGGTAGAAATTGTCGAGATGCAAAATCATCCTTGGTTTGTAGGTGTTCAGTTTCATCCAGAGCTAAAAAGTACGGTTGAAAATCCACATCCGCTTTTTGTGGCGTTTGTAAAAGCAGCTATGCAAAAAAAATATCACCAGAAAGGAGTGGAAGATATCATTGTTGAGCGCTAATTTTGTTAAAGGAATGAAAAAACTATCTTTAAAAGAGCTTAATAGAATATCTGTTGCGGAGTTTCAAACGAGGAAAAAATCACCGGTCGTTTTGGTGATGGACAATATTCGTTCTGCGCTCAACGTAGGATCTGCCTTTAGAACCGGAGATGCTTTTGCTGTAGAAAAAGTGGTTCTTTGCGGGATTACGGCTAAACCACCGCATCGGGAGATTCTTAAAACAGCCATCGGAGCATCGGCCTCTGTAGCTTGGGAATATCAAAAAGATACCGTTACGGCAATTGAGCAGTTGCGAAATGATGGTTATCAGATTGTGGCTGTCGAACAGGCCGCTGGAAGTAAAGCTTTAGAAGAATTTCCTTTTACAGAAAAGGCAAAATATGCGTTGGTTTTTGGAAATGAAGTAACAGGCGTTGCTCAACCAGTGATGGACCTAGTAGATCATTGTATTGAAATTCCACAATTTGGGACCAAACATTCGCTCAATATTTCTGTTTCTATTGGAGTTGTTCTATGGGAATTTATTAGAAGTCGTAAACCTGTCTAAGGGGTGATCTTCTACATCAAAAACTTATTTCAGAATAAAGTCTAATGACTGAAGTTGATAAACAAATAGCTCCCCGTCACCGTATCCACTATCTTGGATTGATTTTTTTTACCATCATTGTTGGATTGTTTTCACGTACCAAATATCTTCCTTATCCAGATTTTATGTGGGTAGGCGATCTGTGTTATGGATTACTCATCTTTTTTATTATTGGATTTTTATATCCCGATCGGAGTAAACTTGGAGTAGGGATGGTGGCATTTTTCCTCTGTTGTCTGATTGAATTTAGTCAATTATATCAGGCGGAATGGATCATTCTGGTCCGCGAAACTACCATGGGATCACTTATTTTAGGACATGGATTTTTATGGAGTGATTTGTTGGCCTATGGTGTTGGGGTTGTTCTCGGTATTGCTATTGAATGGGGGGATGGAAGGTAGGTATTTTGTTGAATTGTTGTATCGTTGTATCGTCCCAAAATAAGTTGTCAGTTAAAAAATAGGATTAGTATAGGTTGACAGTCACAAATCGAAGGTCCAATATAGGTTGTCACTTAAGAGCCTTTAAAAGATTTAGTGTAAACCTCCTTCGGAGTGAATATTAAAGTCTACATCTGTCACCAAATATAATTAAAAATTGTTGAAGCATTAGCCCCCAATCTCTGATAGGAAGGGTCCATTTTTTTTCAACTTTAG
>CALFWZ010000211.1 GCA_937928405.1 uncultured Saprospiraceae bacterium | reverse complement strand
TGTTTTTGTCTTTGTTATTAACCTATCGCTCCTCTGGAGCTTTCTTTTGAAGCAATTTATAGTAACAGATTAAAAAACAAAGGCCAAAGGTGTATACAACTTTATGTCACTTTTTGGCTAGAACTCTAAGTCAGCCGACACAGGCCAACTGACAGTATTTTTCTAAAGAAAAAATTCGGAATGACTCATGGCTGATTACCTATTTATTTAAAACTTCAACTCTATGGACTGTTGTATTAAAATCTTCTTTATATTTTAGTAATTCTATGAAAGTGAACCTTGTCTTTAAAGGTGATTTTTACTAAATAGATACCTGATGCAAGATTGGTAATATCTGCCGTATTAATTTTTGACTCTTGGATTTTTTTTCCGTTGAGATCGTAAATTTCAAAATATTCAAAATCCGCGTTGGCATTAACATTAATAATGTCTCCAGTCGGATTTGGATATACCTTGGAGGTATAAGTGTCTGCTTCCGTATAAACGTTCGAAGTAGTGCTTCTGCTAAATCTAAACACCGTATTTTCTGGAACGGGCCACTCCATAAAACTAAATGGATTATCAGTAATAACTGGACTTTCTGTGCTACCAGTTAATAAAACAACTTCTCCAAAATCACCACCTTGCACATTTTGAACATTAGACATAATACCTATAATCGGTCCTGGAAAACCATCAAAAACTTCTTCTGGATCTTCCTGCACGGAGTAGGGGCCAATATGATATTCTATCATTCCGGAAGCTTCATATAATCGCACCTGAATATTAATATAGTCGAGTTGAATTCCAGAATCAGAATCGATAAGACCGAAAAAAAAGCCCATATCATTATATTCTAAATTGAATATTCGGTTGGGAGCAACGCCTTCGGTTTTAAAGTAAACCTTAGAGATTATCGAGTCTTGAGATTCTCCTCGCTGAACAAAATTTGCGTAAAAGTGCATCAACATATAGAGGTCACTTTCATCCTGATTGAGGGCCGTATATCCACCAAATGAGTTTGCGGCTGAATAAATGGTGTTAGAAGTTATATCAAAAAAAGTAAAATCAAAGCCTATAGGAATTTCAAAAACTGGCCAGTCGTTAGTGCTTAAATCCAGTTCGGCTAATTCTCTGTTTTCCATAAAGCTGAATGGCTCATTTGTTACAGTTACGTCGTAAGATTGAGCGCTAGCAGCACTGGCGACACATAAAGAGAAGAGAAAAAGTACTAACCTTATTAGAGAATCCATATTGATTGTGTTTTGTTGAGATTGCTACTCTAAATATTAATTGTTTGTAAAATTAGTACTTTTTGATTTGATATATTCTTGATAGTTTAGTACAGATTATAAATGTATTAATTTATGAATGGATGTTTTTGTTTTCTCTTCTATTCTTAAAAAATAGAGACCTTTTGGAAAATTATTTAGATCGAAATTACGTTCTTTCCCAGAATATGTTTTCACTATCTGTCCCTCAGAAGATAATAATATAATTTTTTCTAACTCATTATCTGTCTTTATTGTAAAAAGCTGATTTGTTGGATTAGGAGAGATAGTTACCTCTGACTTTTTTAAACGCTCAGAAGTTGAAGTTGGGAGCAAATATTCAAATTGAATAACCCAACCTTCGGGTGGTAACGTTTTTAGATAACCTAAATTGGGTAATGTTTGTGCATCATTATAGGTTCCTCCAAATCCAATAACTTGATTTGGATTATTTGGATGAGAAAGGCCGATATTAGGCCCCACGATGGCGGGTTCTGTTGAGTTACTATTGTAAAAGCCTTCCCCAGGAATATAGATAGAGGAATTTTCTAATTGTATTTCACCAAATCTAATTTCTATATTCCCATTTTCGTAAAAGCATAATTGAAAACTTATATAATTGCCTGCCTGATTTTCTGATACCTCATTGATTAATTTATTTTTAGTGTACTGAATAATAAGCATTTTCTGTCCGTCAATTTCTTTTAATTGATAACGAACATCTGAACTTAATTGATCAATATTAAGCAACGCTTCAAATTCATACCCAAATGAAAGGAGTTGTATGGCAGAGGTTAGACTTTCATCAAAATAACATATAGATTTATTATTACAGTAAACATGGCTGTAGGATTGGTCATAATAAGGAAAGGAAAAATCTAACTCAAATCGTTTTTCCCAATTTTCAGAATCATCTGTTTCAAGTAAGATAGAATGATATTCTCTTAGCTCCTGATAAGTATCCTGAAAAGAGTTGATTGTGTAGGTTTGAGCCTGTAAGTAACCCGAAAATAGTAATATTATTACAGTTAATAAATTTTTCATTATTTTAATTTAAAATATAGAGAAGAGTTAAAGACTCTTCTCTATATTGATTAATTTATATTAACTTATTCACAACATTCGAAATCTAAAGGTAAAACAGCACTAAATGACCCACTTGAGTGTGTTTTGCTATAGGTACCAACTACATCGCCATCACAGTGGTAGAATTGAGGATATCCCCAAATACCAGCATTAACTCTAGCTCTTTTGTAACTGCAACTGGAACAAGTTTTAGTTTCGTTTTCAGTTTCGTAAACATTACAACTCTCAATTCTTTTGGTCGCATCAATTCTAGTACTTAACCTAGCATTCTGTCTTCTGAATCTACCATTAGATAAACTATAAGACCATATTTGAGCAGAATGGTAATAATTCCAAAAATTTTCATAATTGGAAGTTCTATAAATCATTACTGAGCTTAAATTTGAAGTAAATTGGGCACCAGTTTCGGTTTTTTCGCTTTTGTCACAACTACCGTTTTCAGAGAATTCATTAAAAGCCCACTTGTTTTGACCAGTGAAACAGCTTGGATCGACATGAGCAAAAACACTTTTGGAAGTAGGAAAAGAAGAAGACACATCTATATCAAACTGGAAATTACCATTTACGTTACCCGATTGGATTAAGTGATTCGCTGGTGGTAAAGGATTTTGGAAATCAGTTCTATAAATACGGAGAAAACCATTACCATCATTTCCCCAAAAATTGCTACATTTTCCAGATACACGCATCACTTCACAATCAATTTGTTCTACCTTAATATTACAACCACACCATCCACCTCCTAGAAAACTCTCTAGCTCGGTATCATCTCCCCAATAAGCTCCGGCAGGTATATTTCTTGGAGTTATTTCGCGTCCTTTTTCCATCGCTCTGATTTGTCTTTGAACGTCTGTATCTGAGGCAAGACTACCTAATATTTTTTCATTATTTACGTAAGTAATAAGTGCATCACCTACCTGCATTTCAAAATGTTCATTTAGAATCGCAGCCATTACTGGATCTGAAAGGAATGGTTGGTAAGCATCTTCTACTTTTGTAAATTCATCATTTAATTGTTTTAAGAATACAGTTTTTACTCGTCCAAGTCCTTGAATTGTTCTGATAAATGTTTCCTCGTCACGATCGTAGATGTCACTCAATGCCCCGTAGAAATCTTTTAGGTGAGTAGTGTCTCTAAAGACATAGCGATCACGAGTCATTGTAGGTGAGTCTAACCTATCCCTGGTTGAAGCATTTTCAGCGGAATTTTCAATAACTTCATTGTCAAGATCATCTGATTTGTTACAGGATGCTAAGAATAGTCCAGAAGATAATATTATAATCCCTAGAGCATACATTAAAAAATTTTTCATAACTTTATTTTTAATATTTTTGTTTTTCGCTTATATTTCTTTCCGGATATTCCGAGGCATATATAAACTTCATAATTGCAATCAGAATGAAAATTCTGACCTTTCCCGTGAGTATTGTATCGTCAGCTAAGCTGAATTAAAATAATTCTGGTTCAGCAAAATTTGATTATTGATTATGCTGGTTAAGTTTTGCTAGTACTGATTTATAATAGTCACTTCTATAAAAATTTTAATTTTTTTAGTTAATGCTTACTTATTTTAAATGAAAAAGTAGATGCTGATTCAGTATTTGGATACTTTCCGGACTTCAAAAGAACTGGAGAATCTTTAAGAGCAGTTATTAAATGCTTAGCGATAATAATGACTTCTTCAATTAAATAATGGCTTCTTCTAAAATATAGTTCTTGGTATTTCTGAGTCATTGAGGAGATTTTGAAGATGATTTTTATTTTGTGCATATTGTTGATGTACCGTTAAATGTTTTAGTCCAATTTTTATTTGTAAGTCCTTTGTTGATGAAGTTGTTTAAAAATAGATCGATAATTTACTTGCAAGTCATTGAAGCCTCCATTGTTGAACAACTACATCACTTAATACCAGCAAAGTGAAAAATATAATCACTTTATTATTTTTTATTTTAACAAACCGAAATTGTTCAAGAAAAATTGAAAAAGAGTATAGAAATGAAAATTCATTTCCTTATTTAAGCCAACCGAATCTTGGTAAAAAAAACAAACCATCGTTATGACGAATAATCAACGCGATTATTTTTAAGTTTTAAAACGGGTCGTCAATAACGTAAAATTCCAATCAAAGCATTTTTTAATAATAAGCTAATGCGCTGAATTTCAAGGTTTTATCATTTTAGAAAAGGGTCAAAAAACAGATCATGGAAGACATATAGATTAAATCATTAGCTATCCAAAAATCAAAGTTGGATATGTCTTCGATTCAACTTAATAGTTAGCATAGGTCTGCCAAAAAAGCGAAGAATCAATAAAGCTTATCAGGGGCATAAAAAATCAAAAAATGACAAAATGTTGTTGTTGGTTGGCAAAAGCGGGTTCCAAATAAAAAAAAAGTCTTACCCACTGTTAAAGAACGTTGGATATTGCACGAGGCTTATGTACAGCTTTTAGTTGAGGTGGATAAAGTAAAAGGTAATCAGACATCGTCTTCGCCAATCAATCCGCTGAGTTGGAATATCTTCCTTACGAAAATTTGTGGGAAATCGGAATAGAGATCTTAGAGCGTAGAGCGGTTAATTAATGGACTGTTCGTATCAATGGATCAACTTTTAAAAATAGAAGCTTTTTTTACCAGCCTTGCTAAGATTTTATTGTATGAATTCTTTTTCCATAATTATATATTCAATTCCATCTTTCTCAAATCGTTTATCTGTTTCTTGCAATCCAAATTTTTTATAAAACCTAGCTCTATTAATTCGAGCATTACACCAAAT
Source organism: uncultured Saprospiraceae bacterium (assembly GCA_937928405.1). Lineage (GTDB taxonomy): Bacteria > Bacteroidota > Bacteroidia > Chitinophagales > Saprospiraceae > JALZUU01. The sequence goes on along the minus strand of CALFWZ010000211.1, from coordinate 3,005 downwards.
CTTATGATGATTTTCTGATTCAATTAAGTTAATGATATACGCTAATAATTTTGTTCCATATCCTTTTCCTTGGAACTCATTTAAAGTAGCAAATTTTCTAAATTGAATATTATTTTGCTCAGAAAATATGGAAATTATTGAAATCAACTTTCCTTTTGTCAACAAACCAAAATGCCTTCCTTGTTCATCATTTGGCAATCGCACATAGGCTATTGTTTTATTCGGCCACATTACTTTATGTCGAATCAGTAAGGTTTCTTCATGACTAATGCGCTTAATTTCGAAATCCATAGACGGTAGACTCAATTTTGATGGTATTGAAAATTTTTAATTTTTTTTATTTAAAATACACTTTATCTCTTTGGATTATGTAAAAATAGTAGAATCCCCTGCATATTTATAATTTCAATAAACAGAATATATGGTTGGCAACTGACTTACCAAATCCCCCAAAAATTACTATCTTGTTTCCAATATTCAACAAATAAGAAAATCTCTACCTCCATGCGTGGAATGATGCTACTACCTGACTTTGATTTACCTCAAAAACCCTATGCTTCTGGCTTGACCAAATTGCAAGAGTTTTGGTTTCAGCCTAGCTTTCATGGCTTAGAACATATCCGCCAACGGCCTGCCATGTACGTTGGTAACCATACTATCTATGGAATGCTCGACGTGCCACTGCTGAGAGCTAAATTATATAACGATCATGATATCTTTCTTCGGATGATGGTCAACCGGATTTATTTCGACGCACCGTATTTAAAAAATAAAATAGAGGCAGAAGGTGGATTTGTAGGCACCCGAGAACTTTGCCAGCAAGCGATGGAACAGGGAGATTCGCTGCTCCTATTCCCCGGCGGCGGACGGGAAGTAACCAAACGAGATGGAGAGGCTTATCAATTGATTTGGAAAGAACGCTTGGGATTTGTAAAAATGGCTGCCAACCACGGTTATCCTATTCAACCCTTTGCTTCTATCGGTGCCGACGACGCTTATAGTATCTTGATGGATGCCAACGACTTTCAAAAGATGCCCTGGTTAAAGCCCTTAAAAAATACTAGAATTTGGACGAAATTTTTAAATCATGGAGATGAGATTCCGCCCTTGGCACGTGGAGTAGGGTTGAGCCCCGTTCCTCGTCCGGAACCTTTTTTCTTTATTTTTGGCGAAAGCATCGACACGAAAGCGTATCAAAATAAAACCGATGATGATGAAGCCATGTTCGAATTAAGAGATCAGGTGGAAACTGCCGTACAAGATCTAATCGACCGCGGCAAAGCGATCCGCAACGAAGCACCTCGCCCCAAATATTGGCGACGATTGTTGAATAGGTTGTAGAATAGGCTGGTTGGCTAGTTAGCTGGTTGGCCTGTTGGCTTCACTCGACCGCGATATGAAAATGGGATAGAAGAATCAACTAGCAACGAAACACGATAGCAGGAAGCCAACCAGCAAAAAACACACAAACAGACAAAATGAGAAACTTTAGATTACTAGAATGTTGGAAATTAGGAATGGAAATAGTGAAGCTGACTTATAAACTTTTGGAAAAATTACCTTCCTCAGAAAATTTCGGTTTAAGATCACAGATGTCAAGAGCCGCGATTTCTATGCCCTCAAATATTGCTGAAGGGTGTGGCCGAAATGGCAAAAAAGATATGGGAAGATTTTTTGAAATTACCATTAGTTCAGCTTTTGAATTAGAAACCCAATTATTGGCTGGCCAATTAATAGACTATTTTAACCAAAATGATATTGATGATTTATTACCAAAAATTCAGAGTTTTCAGAAAAAAAATAATAGTTATCGTTTGAAATTATTGAGCTGATTTTTGAATAAATCAACCAGCAAAACACGATAGATGGAAGCCAACCAGCCAATGGCTAACAGGCCAACCAGCCAACTAAAAACAAAAACATGAACAAACAAAAAGATACCACCTCCTTCGTTATCCGATTCACTCAAAAATTGTATCAAGACGATAAAGACGAAACTCAAATCCAGTGGCGAGGAAATATTCGACATGTTCAGGGTGGGGAAGAAAAAAGGTTCTCTGATTTCGGAAAGGCCATGGAATTTATTCAATCCAAACTAGCCGAACTTACCCTAGAATCCTTGGAAGATAAACCTGCCGAAGAACAAAAAGGAATTCTTTCAAAGAGTTTTAATCTTTGGAAAAAGGTTGCCCTTGATGCGCCTAAACTAGTGATCCAAACGATCAAAGATCCAATGGCCCAAGTGGAGCAAATTCAGCATCAAGTCAAAGAAGTTATTGATCAAAATATTGAACCAGAGATTAATCAATGGCGCTCGGCTTCTAAAACGGATTTTCAGGAACTGATGGCAGCCGTGAATAAGATCGCTGGAGAAGTCAAAGACTTAAATGAAAAAGTCGATCAGCTATCGAATAAAAAGAAGAAGAAATAATTCGGAGCAATGGCGATATCAAAAGGTTTATCAATCACGAAAATTTTAGAAAAAAAAGAAGCTGCTGTTTTGCAAATTGAAACGCTTGGCTCCTTTGAAGTGACGCTGAATGGGAATAAGATTCCCAACACTGCTTGGAAGCGCGACGCCGCTATTCAATTGTTTCAATTTTTTATCACCAGTAGAAATAGTCGTGCCCTGCACAAGGCGTCGATCATTGATCGAATCTGGGGCCAAACCAATGAAAAGGCAGGGAACCGAAATTTTAAAGCTGCTCTCCATCAACTCACCAAAACCATCGAACCAGATAAAATTAATCGAGATGACCCTGGTTTTATTATTCGTCAAGGACTGACTTATCGATTGGATACCACACAAATTTGGATGGATATTGACACATTAGATGATCTCATCATTATTGGTAATCAATCTGTTAATGAGCAACCCGAAGAAGCACTACAGGCTTATCAACAAGCCGTCGATTTATACCGCGGTATTTATTTACCGAACCGTATTTATGAAGATTGGTGTGCTGACGAGCGCGAAAGAATTCAAGTGCTTGTCTTAGGTGCTA
>CALFWZ010000210.1 GCA_937928405.1 uncultured Saprospiraceae bacterium | reverse complement strand
TGTACACGCAGCGTAATTTTCTGTTGTTGTAATGATTTGCGTTTCCGCTATCGTTACCGTCACAATCGAATCACAGCCCGCCACACTCGTAAACGTGATCGGCTGACTACTGCCCGCTGGAATTGACGTTCCGAAATAATCATAATCCGTACCCGTACAGGCTGAATAGTTTTCACTCGTCGTAATTGTTTGCGTTTCCGCTATCGTTACCGTCACAATCGAATCACAGTCCGCTGAACTCGTAAACGTAATTGGTTGACTACTGCCCGCTGGTATTGACGTTCCGAAATAATCGTAATCCGTTCCCGTACAGGCTGAATAGTTTTCACTCGTCGTAATTGTTTGCGTTTCCGCTATCGTCACCGTCACAATCGAATCACAGCCTGCTGAACTCGTAAACGTAATTGGTTGAGAGGTTCCTGCTGGGATCAACGTACCGTGATAATCATAATCCGTTCCTACACACGCAGTATAATTTTCTGTTGTCGCATAGTCTGTATTATCAACTACGGTGACGGTGACAATCGAATCACAACCATTGATGGCAGCTAGTGTGACAGGAGTTGTTCCAGGAGACAAAATTTCTCCTTCATATATAACAACGTTACCATTACAGGTATTCAAAGTAAGGGTAGAAGATAAAATGGCACATTGCGTTTCTTGCACTAATAACGATACTGTTTCGTCTACATCACAGCCATTAATCGTTACGTCTACATCTTCGATAATGGGCATATAGTTTGGCGGTAAGGTACTCGCATCTATTTGGATCGTATAATCTCCGTCAGGGAAATTTTCAAAAATATATTCTGCATTCTGATTAGAAATTCGCGTGGCAATAACAACTCCATTTTGGATTAAGTTGACCGTAACATTAGTCAACAAACTATCCGCAGGGTCTACCATCATATTCTGATTTACATCATCATATACAAATCCACGAATGTGTCCAAATCCAGTGGAAAGCGTTAAGTTCAATCCATCTGAAAGTAAAGTACAACCTTGGTTATCCGTCATTTCTAATTGATAGAGCCCACTGTTCATCGCGATATATTCTCTATTGGTGGCTCCGGCAATTGGACTTCCGTCAAAATACCATTGGTAGCTCGCTATGTTAGGAACTGGAGGAACACAAATGGTATCTGGTGTACAACGGGTATGACAACCTGCTGGCACTAAATTTACATTTGGTCCATCTCTTACGGTCAATTGATTACTTTCTGTTTCACAACCAAAACTATTAATGGCCGTGACCCAATATCTTCCTCCTTCGGAAACCGTAATACTTTGTCCAACCTCTCCATTACTCCAACGATAGGTCAAAGCGGAATTTGGATTATCTACTCTAAACAAAGTATTACTACCTGCGCAGGCGGTTCCGCCACCTACCGCACTAATGGTAAAGGCCGCTGGTAAGTCATGAACAATTACTTGGGTTGGTCCAACCTCGGCCGTACAACCCGTTGTATTGTCCGTAATAACTACGGTATAATCATAGGTTCCAGCGGAGAGCAGATTACCTCGATCATCCGAATATTCTAGGATGGTTTGACTTGATCCAGTGCTCCAAGCATAGCTATAATTTCCTTCCGCTATTATTTCTAAAAATAAATCTTCTCCTTCACATAATTCGAGCGGATTATCATAGAAATAATCTTGTAATTGTCCATACTCATCATATTCCAATGCTCGGATGGTTCCAGCCGGAGCAGGAATAATGTCAATCGCTACTTCCGCTGGAGCATACGTACAACCTTGACCATCGGTGATGGTTACCGAATATACATCTTCTGTATTAACTGTAATACTTTCTGTCGTTTCACCAGTAGACCATTCCCAACTTATCCCTCCCGTAGGAGCTGTCAGAGTCGTCGATTCGCCTTCACAAAGTGGAGATGGCTGCGACAGGCTAATATCACCATTTAATAAATTGGGTTCCACCGTGATGTTCCGGATGTAGCTATTGGTACATCCGTAGATATTGGTAGCAAATAACGTAACATCATAATTTCCGGCAGCAGCAAATTCATGGAAGGTATTTTCTAACGTAGAAGTATTCGCTTCACCACTCGCGGGATCTCCAAAGTCCCAACTTACGGAAGTAATAATTCCACTCAATACATTTAAGTTAAACTCCATAGCGGTCGCCTCACATTGTACCGTTGGCTCTGCAAAATCTATATCAGGTCTTGGATGAACCGTAATCGTTTGTGTTCTGACAGAAATACAACCAGACGGATCAGCAATCGTCAAGGTTACATCATAGTTTCCTACATCAGAAAAAACGTGCGTCGGATTAATATCTGAAGAAGTATTATCTGCACCACTGGCAGGATCTCCAAAGTCCCAACTCCAGCTGCTGATACTGGTGATTGGTAAAAACGTAGAAATATCGGTAAACTGGGTGATCCCTCCCGGACAGGCCAAAACTGAATCAAAGGCTGCAGAAATTAAAACCGTATCAATTCTTGTTCTTCCACAGTAAACGGTTTGACCGGGATTAAGTGGATCATCAAACTGCGCATAATGTCTTACTCGATAAAACCCAGCTTCATTGAAACGATGCGTAATCGCAGCACCACTTTGAATCGAACTATTATCATCGAAATTCCAACGTAAGGTTCCCGGAATATGTCCGACTGTTGTACTAGTGTAACTATGTTCATCACACAGCGGCGCGGGAAAATCTTTTACAAAAGATGGAAGCGTCGCAAAGGTACAACCCGAGGACACTATGGTATCTGGTGGTGGTTGATTACAAACATCAAATACTAATAAAGTATTTGAAAAATTCTGACATCCGTTTTGATCCGTTACTTGTACTTGATAGCTTCCAAATTCTGTGGTGGTAAACGTAGGTGCATTTGTCCCAACAGAAACGCCATCTTGGAACCATTCAAAATCGTATCCACTTTCTGTATCCACGGCATAAAGTGTTGGAAAAGCAATGCCAGGACAAAACCAAATTGGCGTAGGAGAAGATATTCTTACTTTTGGTGTTGGCAACGGATCAATAAAGAACGTCGTATCTTCCATACAACCGAAATTATTGGTCACCACTAATTCATAATAACCAGGGCCAAGATCGGGAGTTGGATCATTGGACACTGTAGCCCCATTTTCATTAATCCATTGATAAGTATCAAAAGTGGTGGTGGTGGAAATAGTGGTGACTTCGTTGGCACATAAACTATTAGGAAATACCACCGTCGGTTCTGGTTTTCCATGCACTTCTACCTGAATGGTTTCGGTCTGACCACAAACGGAAAGTTCTAAAGTAGCAGTACCGACTTCATGCCAAAGCACCTCTGGATTAGCAGAATTCACCTCACCAGTCAACGTTCCAGCGGAGGCTGGAATAATGGTCCAATTATAATCAATATTGTCAATACTAGTTGCGGTATAAGCACCTTGCTCGTCTACACAAGCATCGCTATTACCCGTGATACTCACGGCAGGAATCGCATTGATCGTCAAATCGTATGGATCAGAAATACAGTTTACACCGACCGTATTAGTTTGTGTAACGGAGAGTTCATAAGGTCCGCTGGTATCCCAAGTGACGGTGATATTGGCACCGTCCTGTTGAGTACTCGTTCCACCATTATTAATAGTCCATTGGAAGGTGTGGTTAGGTTCTCCGGTGACTTTATAAGTGTAAGGCTGACCGGGGCAAATCTCCGTTACTCCTTCGATCTCCGTTAAGGTTGGCGGGGTTGCTAAGATGTTGATGTTTAAAATATATTCATCCGTACAATAATCATTGGCATTGTTAGGAGTAGCAATGATTTGATAGTTTCCAGGGCCCGCTGTCCAATCAGCAGTAAAATTAGCTGAGGCAGTTTCAGTTTGAATCGTTGATCCATCCGGAGCGACCACGGTCCAATCTACGATAGCGTTTGCGGTTCCACCAGCAGAACGATTCGCTGTAAAATCATTTGATCCATTTTCACAACCTTCAATTGGGCCTGAGGTAAAAAATTCCCGTAAAATAGAGACGGGTAAATTGGCCGAGCCTCCACAACCTAAATAACAATTATCATACGTAACAGAGACAGATTGATTCGTTAAAGGCACAGTTCCAGAACTCCATGAAACGGTAATTTCATTCGTACCTTGACCAAATTCGATGGTTCCTCGATTAGAAACCGACCAGTTAAAGTCTACTCCAGTATAATTAGGGAGTGCATATGTTTTGGTGGTATTATTACAAACGGTAGCATCACCAGTGATGGTAGAATTTGGAGAAATGATGGGGACTTGTACGATTGCTGGGCGTGTGCAATAATCTCCTACACAACTACTGACAGATAATTCAATAAGTCCTATATGACCATCTATCCATTCAATCGTTACAAAATTATCAGTTGAATTTCCTCCATTGGTAATCACGCCATTATCACTTACTGTCCAATCGAAAACCCCACAATCATCACTACTTGTATAAGTAACAATTTCTCCTGCACAAACGGTACCGACACAATCAATGGAAGGAGCTAAGCCTTCCGCAACTTCTACCGTTACGGTACTGGTATCTGGGCAACCAAATTCACCAAATGCGATAAGGGATACTTCGTAGGTACCTGGATTTTGATAAACATATTGTAGATTGGTATTAGAAAAATTTTCTCCGGTACCTGGTTCCCAAATAAAGGAAACGGCGTTGGTACTGGTATTTTCAAAATAGACATCTTGTCCAGCACAGGCTTCAATGGTATTTTGAACAATGGGGGGTGTCGAAGTAAAGGAAGCTACGGGACCTTCTATTATATCGACGCAAAGATTGCCATCACTACAATCACCATAGGCATATATCTGTCCCTGTCCAGTATCACCCCAAAGTACCGTAACTTCCGTTAAATCCTGACTGATGATTTCTCCTCCAAATACATCAAAACCATATATCCAGTTAAAAGCATTAATCTGATAGGTAGCTAATTCATTAGCATAAGCTGTGGCACAACCTCCAGTCGTGGTATTTATTGGTTCGTCACAAATACTCACAGGAAAGATTTCTATATATTCTTCCCAAATACTAAACTCTTGTTGAGCTTCCCAGATAACCTGTCCATTGATACTAACGGTGGCAGTAACTATATATTGACCTTCAAAAAAATCACAATATTCGCTAGGGTTACCTTCCACAATCGTTGTGAATCCATTAAAACCTGTAATTTGAAATTGTACATCAAAAAATTCAATCTCATCTCCGACTACTTCAAGGTATACACATTGACAATTATCAGTGCTTAAGTAGAATTCAAAATCCTGAGCAGAAACAAAAAAGGAGGATAAAACAAAGAGAACGGTGGAGAGGATCGTTTTCATCTTGTGCAAGTTATTTCGTTTTGTAAAAAAGGAAGAGCGAAAGGTCTAATAAATTGACGTGTATATCATAAAGACCCCATTCGATCAAAAAATGCTGCCTCAATTTAGTGATAAAAAAAAGGAATTTTAATTATTATACCCTTGTAAATAGAAAAAGGCCCTGTATCTTTTGGGGTGATACAAGGCCTAAAATCTATTTAAAAAGCTATTCTTTACCTTAGCAATGTCACATCACCCGACTCTTGTACATCAATCGTTCGACCACAGACATTCACTTTGGCACTTAGTGTATAGATATAAACTCCTGAGTTTTGGCGCGTTCGGGCTACTCCACCATCCCATCCTAACTGGGCATCATTGGAGCTAAACACTCTCGATCCCCAACGAGTGAAAATGTTTAGTTCGTAATCTACTACATTTGAAAGCACGGACATAGAAGGTTTAAAGGCATCATTGATACCATCTCCATTTGGTGAAAAGGCATTGGGTATGTAAATAATATCTCCTGCAAAGTCTTCCAATTCAACATTGACCGAAAAGGTCTGCGTACCACAGGAATTGGTCGCTTCCACTGCATAGATACCAGGTGTCGTTACCTCATATTCCATTCCTTCTTCTGTGCCTTCCCATGTTAACACGAGATCATTCGTAAGACCACTGATCCCGGAAGGACGCAACATAATACTTTGTTCTTCACAAGGAATCATATAGCTTTCTTCAAAGGTCAACTCCACTGGTTCGTAGGTTTCTATGGTGATGGTTTCTTCTTGTTGACAGCTGTTGTCATCCGTCATCAAAATTGTATATTCACCTGGCGTCAAATCTGTAAAAACCAGTTCGGCTTGTGGAACAGAACCATTAATAGAATATTGGTATGGAGGTGCTCCGCCACTGATATTATTTACGGTGATTTCTCCGATACTACTACCCGGACAAATTACATCCGTCGATAGGTCAAGTGTTAAAGGAGCGAAAGCATCCACTACTACGGTCACGGTAGAATCACAGCCTTGATAACCAGTAAAAGTGAAATCTTCAGAAGTACCAGCAGTCAAACTAACACCATTATATTCGTATGTTTCATCAGCACAAACTGAATAGTTTTCAGTAGCTGTCTGTGGTAAAATTTCAGTTACGGTTACGGTTATGATCGAATCACAGCCTTGATATCCAGTGGCGTTAAATACTTCACTTGTCCCAGCGAGAATTGTTGTACCTCCGTAGGAAATGTTTTCACCACTACACGCCTGATAGATTTCCGTTGTTTGAATAGGCAATACTTCTTCTACTGTTACGGTGACGATAGAATCACAACCTTGGAAATTCGTCAAGGTAAAATCTTGGCTACTACCGGCAAGAACTGATGTTCCATTGTATATAATATTTTCACCACTACAAGCCGAGAAGGTTTCATTACCTGGCGTATTGGTTAAGGCATTGACCGTAACAAAAACCGTAGAGTCACAACCAGTTATCGTAGTAAAATCAAACTGTTCGGTTGCGCCAGCGGTAATCATCGTACCATTATAATCATAATCTGTACCAGCACAGGCATTGTAAATTTCGTTTTCCGTAACACTCGTATTATCAAGCACCGTGACTTGTACAATCGAGTCACAACCAGTCGTAGTGCTAGTAAGGGTAACTGGAGTGGTAGCTCCCGCTGGCAATGTTTCTCCACCATAAATTATTGGAGCACCATCACAAGTATTCATTAATAAGGTACTGGTCGTCGTCTCACACACCTCAATGATTAACCAATCAATAATTATTTCCTCATCACACCCTGTAAGAACCGTATCTATAGTCGCCACCAATGCTTGATGATTTGGAGCTAATACCGTTGTATCCAAGGTAAGTCGATAGTCTGTAGAAGGTACCGTGGCAAATAAATATTCCCCATTTTGATCGGTCATTAATGTACCCACTAAGCCATTAATATCATCAAGGCTAATTGGGATATCGGTAACAATTGAATCAGTTGGATCAATTAATCCATTATCATTTAAATCATAATAAGTAGTTCCAGTAATATCTCCCACTCCATCATATAAATCTAAGGTCAATGCTTCCGATAATAAGGTACAACCAATTACATCCGTCATTTCCAATTGATAGGTTCCTGATTCAGTGGCAATTAAATTTAGCTCATTGCCATTGGGTGCTGGAACGGGTACTCCATTAAAATACCATTGGTAACTAACGATACCAGGAATTGGCGGCAGACAAAGTGTATCAGGATTACAACGGGTATGACAACCAGAAGGAACAAGATTAATATCTGGTCCAGGATGAAGGGTCAGTATATTACTTTCTCTTTCACAACCAAAAGAACTAACTGCCACTGCGTAATAATCACCTGGTTCTTCTACCGTGATGGATGTACCTACCTCATCATTATTCCAATAATAAGACAGGCTAGGATCTGGGCTGTCTACACTATAGGTTACCGTATTTCCTGAGCAAATAACTCCGGCTAAATCAGCACTTATCGTAAACGGTTGTGGTAGTGGATAAATTTCCACATTCATTGGAGCCGTGATGTTTGTACAACCCGTAGTGTTATCCGTAATGGTGATAAAATATTGATAACTACCCGCTGCTAAAAGATTTCCACGAGCATCTGAAAACTCAATAGCTGTTTGGTTAGAACCTCCGGTCCATGAATAACTATATCCACTTACTCCTTCAATCTCCATAAAAACATCTTCACCTTCACAGGTTCCATAACTATCATAGATATACTGACTTGGCTGATCAAAATCATCATATTCAACTACTCGGATCGTTCCATTAGGTGCTGGGATCACTTCGATCACGCTGGCTGGAGGTGCATAAGTACAGCCCTCCGCATCCGTAATAGTCACCCCATAAACATCTTCAAGACCTACTGTGATCTGTTCGGTATTCTCACCAGTAGACCAAGACCACGAAACTCCTCCGGTTGGAGCGGTCAGTGCAATCTGATCTCCCTCACAAATTGGAGAAGGTTGAGATAATCCAATTATACCCGTTAAGTTATTTGCTTCGATGGTCACTACTTTAGACATAGAGGCAGAGCAACCATAAATATTGGTTACCGTCATCGTTACTGTATAGTCTCCAGGTGTTGCATAGCTATGGTAAGTATTTTCAATAAAACTGCTATTGGCATCTCCAGTCGATGGATCACCAAAATCCCATTCGATATCAATTACGTTGGTGGTTCCAGAAAATATAAACTCAACAGCGGTCGCTTGACAAGTAGCGGGTGGTTGGTTAAAATCTACAACAGGATTACTATAAATGGTAACATCTTTTGTTTTTGTTGATTGACAACCATCTGTATTCGTCACTGTCAACATTACCTGATAAGTACCATTACTGGTAAAAGTGTGAATAGGACTTTCCAAAGAAGAAACATTATCTGCTCCCGAGGCAGGATCTCCAAAATTCCATTGCCAATCCACAATATTTTCCAAAGGTAAAAAAGTAGATAAATCTGTAAAAGAAATCTGGTCACCAATACAAGCACCTTCATATTCAAAATCAGCGGAAACCGGAATGGTATCAATCATCACATCTCGACAATAGAAAAGCTGTCCTGTCACATCCGTACTTTGCGCCACTAAATAAACTTTATAATACCCCGCTTTTTCATAACGATGCGTAGGCATTTCTTCTGTACTGAAGGAAGTGGAGTTATCACCGATTTTGTAATACCAAGTTAATGTGCCCGGTATATAATTAGGAGAAGTATTTTGGTAAGTACGAACGTCACAGAAGGAACCATCATCCACTCGATCAAAAGTAACGTTTGTACCTGAGAAACAAGTAGGACTTGGATTTCCGGGACCAGGTTCTCCTGTTGTACATAAATCATAGATGGTTAAATTATTAGAAACATTGGTACAACCATTTGCATCCGTTACTACGACTGTGTAGGTTCCAAATTGATCTCCAACCGTTTGTGTTCCTGTCTCTCCAGTGATCGCTACTCCTTGAAATTGCCATTGATAGGTGTATCCTTCTGGATCATCTAAGGCATGCAAGATTGGAGGATTGCTTATTCCAGGACAATATCCATGTCTTTCGGGTGTGCTGATCGTAATGACTGGTGCGGGAAAGGTTTCAATATAAAAGCTGGTATTTTCTTCACAACCAAAATTATCAGTTACAACCAATTCGTAATAGCCAGGATATAAATCAGGACTAGCTGCATTACTGACAAAGTCGCCAAATTCGTCCAACCACTGGTAGGTAGCATAGGGTTGGGTCGTACTCACTGATCCAGTGGTTAATTGACATAACCCTGCTGGATGATTGACCATCGGATCGGGTTTTGCTCGGACGCTTATATTAATGGTTTCATTAGAACCACAAACATCCAACACCAATTGAGCATTGCCCTGCGTATGCCAGAGTACATTTACCTGCTCGGTGCCCTGCCCTTCTACGATCGTCCCAGCAGCAGCAGGAATCGTAGACCATTCATACTCAACATCATCCAAAGAAGTTCCCGAATAAGTAGCCACTTGATCAGCACAAGCATCGGTTAATTCATTGATAGAAATATTTGTTATCGGTGTGATTGGTAAAGAAGTACCTAAGGAAGTACATCCTGCTCCCGTATTATTTTTTTGTCGAACCGTAATACTGTAAGGACCGTTGATAGCCCAAGTAACATTTACCTGTTGTCCTTCTTCCATCACGATTGTTCCTCCATTATTAATTTCCCATTGGAAAATATGTCCGGGCAATCCTTCTGTTCGGTAACGATACGATCCTGAGGGACAAACCTCACTAGCACCCGTAATGGCAGATGGAGCGACTGGAGGTGCTTCTACTTTGACTGGCAGTGTAGCATCTTCTGTGCTACAATAATCAGCTCCGTTAAGTGGCAAAGCTGAAACTATATAATCGCCATTATCCGCACTCCAGTCTACCGTAATAGTGGCAGTACCGTTACCAGAAAACGAAACAGGAGTTCCATTTAAATCCATGACCGTCCAGTTGGCAGGTAAGGTATTATTATTGGCTGTGTTGCGAATTGAATATTCACTAAATTCGTTTTGACAAGCTTCAATTGGACCAGTGAGATAAAACTCTGGTAAAATAGCAACTGCTAATTGATCAGAGCCACCACATTCTAAATAACAATTAAAATACTCAACTGAGACTTGTTGATTGGTCAACGGAATTGTTCCAGAAGACCATTCTACGGTAATTTCTGGAGTACCTTGTCCATCGGTGATGGTTCCACGATTAGAAACAGACCAGATATATTCGGTACCAGAATAATTGGGTAAAGTATAGGTAGTAGTGGTCTCGTTACAAACGGCAACGGGTCCAGCAATGGTCGCATTATCAGAGATGATGGGTATTTGAACAGTAGTCGGAACATTGCAAAAATCCCCCGTACAATTATCTACGGCTAAATTAATGGTTCCGATGGGGCCGTCTCCCCACTGGATCGTAATAAAGTCATCAGCAGTTCCGCCACCTTCTGTAATCGTACCATTAGCACTAACGGTCCAGTTGAATAAACTACAATCACTGCTACTGGTATAGGTAACTGTTTCGCCTTCGCAGATGGTTCCCACACAATCAATTTCTGGACCGATGGAAGGGTCAACAACAATCGTGACCATTGTTGTATCTGCGCAAAAGCATGCGTTGGCAGCAATGAGACTGGCAACAAAAGTTCCGGGAGAATTATAAGTGTAATTGGCATTTATATCATTAAAAACTTGACCAGGACCAAAATTCCAAGTAAAGTGGTCAGCGTTTAAACTTTCATTTTGAAAGAAGACCGTTTGTCCTTGACAGATATTTACTACGTCATTGGCCGCAGCAGGATCTGTTGAAAACGCAGCCACAGGTTCGGCGAGTATGTTGACACAAATTTCTCCAAAAGCACTACAATTCACCACAGGACCACAAGGCACGACAAAATCTTTCGAAGCTGTACAACCATTACCATCCGTAATGGTCACAGAATAAGTTCCACAACAAACTCCTTGTGGGCTTTGAGTGGTTTCACCAGTACTCCAAAGGTAAGAATAAGGACCTGTACCTCCACTAACAGTTAATTCGATAAAGCCATCACAGGCGTTAGGACTTGAAGGAGGACCTACAAAACCCTCCAAGAAGATTGGTTCCATACAGTTTGGATCTGGTTCTGCTAATAACTCTATCCAACATTGGGCTTCGTAACCTCGTTCATCTATTATCGTCACATTATAGTATCCAGGCTCAGGATATTCAAAAGTAATATTGTTGGTATCAAAGATTCCTAAATATTGATTGTTTCCATTCGGTGTACTAATATACACTTCATAAGGTCCAAAACCACCTGTTACATTTATGAATCCCCCACACATTCCGGTTGCGGATTGGTTACAATAATAAGCTTGTCCACAAGAAATAGAAAAGGGAGTAGTTAAACTATCCAAAGTCCTGACAGAAACGGAGCCTTGTCCAGGCTCTCCCCAATCAACGGTAACCGTATTTTGATCTACCACATAATCTACCGCACCGTTGACGGTCCAGACAACGGGTTGATTGGTTTGATTATTAACCGAGTAGGTCACCGTAGAAAAAGCACAGACTTGTTCACAAGAGTCAAGAGATAGTGCTTGACAACTAGGATCTGAGTTGATGGTAAAATTGCCTCCTTGTCCTACGGTTAGGAAGTGCTCATACACCACATTATTTATCCATAATTCGATTTCTACATTACCAGCTTGCTCAAAACAGAAGAAGAGTGTATTCTCTAAGTAAGTCTGTAATCCTCCATTATAATTTACCACCCAAGTTCTGCTACCACCGGATCCTGGTCCTTCAAAATCTATTTCATGACATTCTCCCAAGCATACGGCAGTAGGAGCAAGTATGGACTGACCAAAGGCCGCAAATGGAAAA
The DNA here is from genome assembly GCA_937928405.1 of uncultured Saprospiraceae bacterium. GTDB lineage: Bacteria > Bacteroidota > Bacteroidia > Chitinophagales > Saprospiraceae > JALZUU01. The sequence continues at coordinate 46,615 of CALFWZ010000210.1, read as the reverse complement.
AGGAAAAGTAAGAGGAAAAGTAAGTTTTTCGTTTTCATAAAGGAGGCATTTAATTTGTAGCTGATATTACCAAGAGTCCCTAAATAGTAAAAACGCTGCATATAAGAAAGTGGTTTTTTTGTTTTTTGATGCTTTAATGTGTGGATAATCAGCTTTTTTGTGTGAAAGCCAAAACGTAAACAATAATCAAGTTAGAAAAGTCTCGATTTGATCTGTGTTTGTCCCTTCATTTTATATTTTTAACATTATAAAAAATAACCTAAAAAGGGTATTGATCTAGACCGTTAAGCCCCGCACCTTTGTAGGGTCAAACGCACACCATAAGGTTTTTCAAAAGTTTAATATCCATTCTAGAGAAATCTTAAAGCCTTGAAGCGATTCCACCTCTGCTTCAAGGCCTTTTTTTTGTCTACTTTTTATGGATTTTGTGAAGAATAGAATATTGAAAGGTAACTGTTCAGCACCAAAACATTTTGCCACGAAGGTACAAAGAACCTGCTACCGGTCAGGCGGGCACTAAGTTTCTCTTATACGTCTATATCAAATTTGTCCCCGATTCAAATTCGGAATTTCATATTTTTCTTTGTGTAACTCCACGTGTTATGGCCTTTTTTTACAATGAAAATTTAATTAGAAATATTGAATGAATCTCCGTCTTTGATTCGAGTTATTTATATCTTTTTATCTAATTTCCGATAACGATGCAAGAGGTTTACTGATTGGTGGCGTTTGGTGACGGATTGTTGATGATGTTCTTTTAAAAGCCATCTAGCTGCCTCGGCTACAGGTTCATTTTCATAAAAATTATCTCGGCAAAAATGTAGGTATTTCATGACCATAAAGGCATTAAACCAACGAAAGAATCGCTGTTCAAAATTTTTCAAGGAAGTCGTATTGCTTTGAATCTCTTTGAGTTTTTCTGGAAACTTTATTAAAGTCAAAAAATCTTGGACCGCATCGGAAAAATTAGCTGTCTTAGTTTCCAGGGCGGCTGATTTTATTTTAAATAGATCAGGAATGGCTTTAAATAAGGATTGCAAATCGACAAAGGATTGCGGCGCATAGGTCGTCAAGGCTGCTGCGGAGGCTACGAGGGTGCCGACAGCTCGCCCCGTCCCAAAGGGTACTCGTTCGGAAATCCGTGGTGAAGGAATAACTCGAGTAGTACGGAGTTCATCAAACTGTCCCAAGTGAATAAATTTATGCAAAAAATAAAAATCTTCCCCCGCTTTTCTACGATTCATCCCGCCTTGTTGTTGATAGGCATCCACTCGAATGGCCATCGAAGAACCGATCGTTTGAAAGGCATGTGGAAAACCCGCAAATCGTTGGGCATGGATATAATATCTAAGATGTAATTCGTATTGAACGATAGACTCGTAAATTTTTTCCTCAAAAGCATTTCCTTTAATCGGATGTTCAAAGTAAATACTACAGCCTTGTAATTTTGGTTTTTGTGAAAAATGATTTTCTAAGGCAACTAGATAGTTTTTATCACAATCTGAATCTGCATCATAACAACTCAAAATTCCTTTTGGATTTCCGGCTTGGGTCAATCTATAGACTGCTTCGTCCAAACCAATCTTCCGAGCCAACCCTACCCCAGCGTGACGAGCTGGCAAATTGGAATGATACAAGACATGAAATTTACAACGCGCACTAGAATGAGTTAGTCCCCAATCGCAGGCTTGTTGATACATCGTTTGATTTTCCTTTTTTGTTTTCTTGGTGTCTTCTTCTGAATCATTGAGCACCACGATGATTTCTACGGCTCCTTTTGGTTGATCACAACTGGCTAAGGATTGTAAACTGGTAATTAAATCCTCTTCTCGATAGGCAGGAATAACAACCACTAAATTAAGTTCCGGATGAGGAGCGCCAAAAATTTGAGCGGGGAAAAGTGCGGACTTTTTCAGATAGGGCGTCATTTTGATGTGCGGATTTTTTGATGTGCGGATTACTTGATGCGTGGATGTGCGGATTAAGTCTATTGAGTCCGCTTTAAAAATTGTTTTTCGCAAAATTCGCAGCATCTTTTCGGAACTTGTTTCAGAAGACCTTTTAAACTGCCTGTCTGGTAGGCAGGCATGTTTTTTATCCGTATCCAAGAAGTTATTTAAAACTTCCAGATTAAACCGTTTCCAGCGTAGCAGCGTGGTCTAGTTCTCTGAAGTCAACAGGGCTGACGCCGCTGACACCTTGCTCTTGCATATAGACACCGTAGATGATATCCACCGCGGCCATTGTTTGTTTGTTGTGTGTGACAATAATAAACTGAGATTCGGTAGAAAACTTACGAATGATTTTATTGAATTTTTCAATATTGGCGTCATCCAATGGTGCATCTACCTCATCAAAAATACAGAACGGAGCTGGCTTTAGTAAGTATAAGGCAAAGAGTAAGGCTGTTGCCGTAAGGGTCTTTTCTCCACCAGAAAGTTGGTTGATACTTTGTGGTCGTTTACCTTTTGGTTTGGCCGTAATAATAATTTTAGATTCCAGTGGATTGTCCGGATCTTCCAATAATAGATTACAGGTATCATCCTCGCTAAAGAGCGTACGGAATACTTCGATAAAATATTTACGGACCTGATTAAAGGCTTGTAGGAAGTATTCTGTGGCCGTATCTTCGATTTCTTTGATGGTGGCCAATAATGATTTTTTGGCTTCCAGGATATCGTTTCGTTGAGTAGAAATATTATCGTAACGGATTTTCATTTCATCAAAGGCTTCCATCGCCATTGGGTTAATTTCTCCGTAATTATCGAGACGTCTTTTGATTTTAAAGACTTTTGTATTCAATTCTTCCTCGTTATATTTTGGATTCGGTTCTTGATTGATGACATCGTCCACCGTGATATTAAATTCAATTTTTAGTCGTTCTCCAACGGAAGATAATTCTAGTTTTAATTCATTAAAATTATCTCGATATTTTTGGATATTCATCTGCGCATCATTGCGTTGACGATTAAGAGAACGAAGTTCATCTTCCTGCTCGTTGATACCTCCTCTAGCTTGGAAATAGTTTTGCTCAACGGCGGTTAGTGCCTCCTCTTTGAGTTTTCGGGCATCATAACTGGCCAGTAGTTTTACTTCGAGAGCAGCAATTCCTTGCGAGATTTCCGTTAATTCAGTCTCCCCTTGTCCCAGTCCAGCTTGGGCTTGATCGCGGAGTGCTTCGTTTTCCGCCATTTGTTTTTCGCGGAAGTTTAGTTCCTGCTGAATGGTGGTCACTTTATTTTGCTGACGAATAAATTCAATATTCTTTTCATTAAAAGCATTGGACGCTACGCTGAGGCTCTCCGCAATTTCCCGGAAGGAACCGTCCTTTTCAGAAATCTCCTGCTTGGCTCGATCCGCTTCTGCTCTTTTTTCAACGAGCTCCTCATCAATTTTTTGGTTGGTATTTGTAAGTGTTCGGATGAGTTCTTTAGCAGCATCTTGTTTACGCGTTGCATTGGTAACGAAGGTCTCGAAATTTTCTAATCGAGTCATCACCGAAACTTTAACCTGTGCAATCTGATTGAGGGCTTCGCGCTCGCGGCTGATAGCAACGCTTTGGATACCTTCTTTTAGTTCGTCAAGTTTAGATTTTAGATTATAAAAAATAGTAGACTTTTCGCGTTCCTCTTTTTCTAATTTTTTAATCACTCCTTCTAGCACTTCTAGATTTTTCTTACGACCAATCTTCTTTCCTTCAAAAAGTCCGACCGAACCGCCAGAGATGCTAAACTTACGTTGCACAAACCGACCACTTTTGGACAAAACGGTCCACTCGCTATTGGGTATATTTTTAAGTACTTCTTCGCTTTCCGTGATTACCACATTCTGTAAAAGATAATCTACTAATTTTTGGTAGGGCGCATCCGTCTCAACAAAGCTGACAGCTCGTTCCGTATTAGGTAACAAGCTCATGGGCTGCTGATAATTATTGAAAGCATCCAAAAGAAAGAAGTTGGCTTTTCCTTTTTGAGCATTACTCAATAAAGAGATGGCTCGATACGCTTCTTCGAGATTTTTGACAACATAATAATTCAGATATTTCTCTAAATAATTTTCGATGGCTACGCGATAGCCTTCTTTAACATAGAGAACATCTGAAAGCAGAGGTGCTGCGTTATTCCAATCTTTATTCTTACTTAAAAATTTAATAGACTCCGGAAATCCTTCCAGATTTTCTACCATACTTTTAGTTAATTTCTGTTCGTTACGGCGAGCGTCCAATGCTCGGTTAACATCAGAAATCGCTTTACGAGCGGCTTCAATATCTTGTTCTGTCGTTTGGATATCCGTTCGGCGCTGTGCCTCTTCTGATTCGAGTTTATCAACAATATCTTGCTTCTCTTTTTGAGCTACTTCGGTGGATGCCAATTCTTTTTCCAGCGTTTCAATCTCAACAGCACGAGCAGCAATTTCTCCTGCACTCCCATCAATTTCTTTGGTCAAGTTTTCGATTTGATTGGCGTTGATGGCTTTGCGCTTTTCGAGTTCAAAAATGGCTCGTTCAAGTTCTTGTTGCTGGCCAAGAAAGACTTCCAGTTCTTCTTTCAAGGAACCGTGACTAGCGCGAATTTCATTGAGGTTGGATTCCACGGTCTCAAGTTCCGCTTCCAATTTTTCTTCTAATGCTTTGTCTTCATAAATCTGTTCGCGGTATCCTTCTAAGCTATCTGTTAACTCCGCGATTCGGTTACGAGCATTTTCGATTTGAGTGGAGAGCTTTATTTTATTTTGTTCTACAAAGCCCTTCTTTTGCAAGAGGATGCTTTTTTCACTTTCCTGATCTCGCACCATTCCGAGTAATTCGTTGACTGCTCGTTGTGCTTCGGATAGCATTTTTTCTTTATCCAGATTTTCTTTCCGATCCGTTTCCAGTTTGGCTTCCATTTGGCGGGTAGCCACTTCAAGCTCTCGGAATTTATCTTCCGCCTCTTGGAGTTGCTTGGTGACTGTTTCGTGTTTGCCTTTGAAGCCTTGCAGTTTGCGAATGGACAACTCGATGCTAAACTCTTTATAATTGTCTTTTAACTCGTAATATTTCTTCGCACGTTTGGCCTGCTTTTCCAGTTGCTTTAAGTTATTTTCTATTTCAAAAAGCAAATCTTCAATTCTATCTAGGTCTTCGGTGGTATTATTGAGTTTATTAAGGGTTTCGCGTTTTCGCTTTTTATATTTAGAAATTCCAGCGGCCTGTTCAAACATTCGACGACGAGAATTTTCTTTATCATTCAAAATATCATCTACCATACCCAACGCGATGATTGCGTAGGAGTTGGATCCAATACCAGTATCTAGAAATAAAGAAGTGATATCCTTGAGGCGGCAGGTTACATTGTTGAGTCGATATTCGCTTTCTCCGGTTTGGTAGAGAATTCGACTAACGGTAACGGTATGATATTCGGTAGGTAAGAGATTTTTGGTATTTTCAAAGGTAAGAGACACTTGAGCCATTCCAGACTGCTTGCGTTTTTTGGTTCCGTTAAAGATAACGCTAGACATCTTTTCCAGACGTAATTCTTTACTTTTCTGCTCCCCCAATACCCAGCGGATGGCGTCTACAACGTTGGATTTACCCGAGCCGTTGGGACCTACGATGCCTATGACATCCTCATTGAAGTTGATGACGGTTTCGTTGGCAAAACTCTTGAATCCCTTGATGGTTAAACTCTTTAATCTCATAGGGCGCAAATTTACGTATTTTGGGTGGAAATACTGGGGTTTTGGATAGGTAGATTTTGGGAAAAGTTAAGTAATTAGGCTAGTAAAGAAAAGTAACATTGCTCTACTTGCAATTGGACCAAAAAGATCAAGAGGAGGAAATATTTCTGAATCCCCGATCTATTTCCTGTTTGGTCATCTGCCTAATCAGTAAATTCTAGTTCAGTATTAAAATCATATTTGTACTTTTAAGGTGAATAAAAAAGGCCCAATGACTAAAATTTCCCTCATTTATCATAGCATTAGGAATTTATTTGAAATAAAATTTTAAAATAATCAACAATTAGCGTATTTTCGCTAAAATTCTTCCCCCTTATAATTTCGCCAATTTCCACTTATTAATTGTTGTGAATGCTATCAACAAGGTATTTTGGTTTGTCTTCTAAGTAATTTAATTAAACTTATCATAAACACATTTAAACATTATTAACATGAAACAATTTTTAACCTTTTCGTTATTTTTTTTAATGCTCTTGCCAGCTTCTTTGCTCTCACAGCGTAATTGTGCTAGTATGGAGGTTCTAGAATCTCAAATCGCTGAGGATCCGAGTATCGTCGAGCGAATGGAAGCCATTGAAGATAGAACGGAGGAATTCCTGAATTTCGAAGGAGCGACCACTCGATCAGTGGTGACGATTCCTGTCGTATTTCACGTTATCTACAAGACAAGTGCTCAGAATTTAAGTGACGCACAACTTCAGTCTCAGATCGATGTATTGAATGAAGATTTCCGTAGAACAAATGCGGATCGGAATAATATGTGGTCTCAGGCAGCAGATACAGAAATTGAATTTTGTCTGGCCAGCGTTGATCCTAATGGAGCACCTACCAATGGTATCCAGAGAAAATCTACCAAAAAACGAGAATTTCGTACCAATGATGCTATGAAATTTACCAGTCAAGGAGGAATAGATGCTTGGCCATCTAGTGATTATCTAAACGTATGGGTCTGTAATATCAGTGGCGGAATTTTAGGTTATGCTCAGTTTCCTGGTGGTAATCCTGCCTCGGACGGAGTTGTATTAGACTACGCTTATACGGGAAGAGGTGGCTCTGCTCAAGCACCATTTAATCTTGGTCGGACGGGTACGCACGAAGTGGGCCACTGGTTAAATCTACGACATATTTGGGGAGATGGCGGCTGTTCGGTTGATGACTTTGTGGGAGATACACCAACCTCTGATGCTCCTAACTACGGATGTGCTTCTAGTCACGTTTCCTGTAGTTCTTTAGATATGGTACAAAATTACATGGACTATTCTGACGATGCTTGTATGAATTTATATACCGTCGGTCAAAAAAGTCGGATGCAATCCTTGTTCGCTCCTGGAGGAAGCAAGGAAAGTTTCCTAAGTTCTAATGGTTGTGGTGGTGGTACTCCTCCAACACCTTCTTGTACGGATGGTATTCAAAATGGCGATGAAACTGGTGTCGACTGTGGCGGTCCAGATTGCGATCCTTGTCAAACCGGGCCTACTTGTAGCGACGGAATTCAGAACGGTGATGAAACCGGCGTAGATTGTGGTGGTTCTTGTGCAAATGCCTGTCCTCCACCGTCTAGTTGTGATACACCAGCCAATCCTTTCGCTTCTAATATTAAGCGGAACCGTACAAAGTTAAACTGGAGTGCAGTAACATCAGCCACTAGTTACGATGTACAGGTAAGACCCCAAGGAAGTAGCAACTGGCAAGTATTTAACACTGGATCAACAAATATTACCATCAGTAGTCTATCCAATAACACGACCTACGAATGGGCGGTAAGGGCTAACTGTGGCGGATCGTCCAGCGATTATTCTGCTACCTGTACCTTCACTGCTGGTAATTCCGGATCTGGAGCTTGTGGCAATAACCGTTTAGGTTTATCTGAGCAAACCATGAAGATCTCTCCTAACCCAGCAAGAACTTTTGTAAATGTTGACATGGATTTTTCTGCTCATGAAGTGGTTACTGTACGAATCGTAGATATTTACGGTAAAATATTGCTTACTGAAACTGTGGCGGGCAATACACCTCGTATGCAATTAGATGTACAGAAGCTGGGGTCCGGCATGTACTTCTTAAGTGCACAATCTAAAGAAGGCGTTCTTGAAACACGTCGCTTTATTATTGCACAGTAAATAAATTTTTCGGATCACTCCGAAACGATTTAATTATAGAAGATCATCCTTATTGTATCTAGTTTGGTAACTTTTTTTAAAGTGATCCTTACTTTAAGAGATACATTGGGGATGATCTTTTGCTTTTTCTAGTTAGCATAGTAGATTTTAGAAATAGAAAACCAACTAAGTTTAGTTACCCCTGAGAAAGGTCATTTCGTCTATATTTTTTGGGGTTTCATCTATAAAAAACAGGATCAGATAGTTTTTAAAAGCGTTTTACCGTTCAGAATATGGTTAGAAAAATAATTATTAACTGGGGGATCTCTGTTAAGAAGGCCTCATAAAACTTATCGATTATGAACGGTTATATTTATGAAAATCAGAACACCAAGGCTTTTTATAATTTAGCTTGGATCGGATTTGGTCTTTCTTCTGCTGGAATGATCGCTGGACTATTTTTGTTTACAGGAGATTTAGCGATGAAAGGCTTTTTGGGAATGTCTTATCTATTTAGTGTGGTGTCTTGTTTTACCTTGGCAAAAGTAGTTCGGGATAAAGCAGAGGCGGAGCGGTTTATTGCGAAGGTGGAAAATGCGAAGACGGAGCAGTTTCTGAATGAGAATACGCGGGTGTAGTGGATGTGCGGATTTTTTGATGTGCGGTCTTTTATAGTGATTTTCTTGCTGGGAACGCAAAAACGCAGCACCTCTTTCGAACTTGTTTGGGAAGACACTTGGTACGTGTAACGTGTATATCTTTTATTGTGAATTTCTGTTGAATTGTTGAGCTTGCTCTCAGTGCAGGGGCTCAGCAATTCACCTTTTCATAATATCTCGCTTTAAACTTTCTGGACGTTTCAGGAGTTGAAAAAAATTACGGAAAAAGGCTTTGTTTTCTTTGATCGTTTTGGGCTTCATATAAGTAGCCTCATCACAAATTCGGTATACGCCCTCTTCGATAGATTCATAGAAACGGACCATTTCGTAGAATTCGTGCTCTCTTATTTTATAATTGAAAAAATAGCGTTCGTTGACGTCATCGATGGGTAAGGACTCGTGTGGGACGGCGTATTTTTGTCCGACAAATCCGGAGTAGTCAAAGTCGTAGGGTAAGGCCACGACTTTGTCTATATCTGGAAGTTTTACCAATTCTAAGTTATGGCGATTGGCTACGGTCCAGTCCGTATTAGCAATCATGTATTGAAAAAATAGCATTTTCAAAAAAGACGTACGGTGTAATCGAGAAGGATTTATTTTGCTGTTTTCGATGACTACTGCCTTTTTTCGTCGTGCATATTCTTCTTCATCTTCGATTAGAAATCCGTCAAATTTTAGTTTTTTTTCTTCACCTTCCAAGAACGTTGCGTCTACTAATTTTACTTTAATCGAATTGGAGTCTATGAATTTATAGAGTTCGTAGAGAAAAAATTCTTTGTACAATAATTCTTGACTTCTATCATTTTCTTGGCAAGGAAAAACAAATTTTAGTTTATCAATTTTTAGCAACCCTAAAGAATCTAGCGTCTTTTTTGAGAAATCAAATTTGACTGGAGGAATATTGCAGACCTTTTTTCTAGTGTTTCCCCTGGCTCTGATTCGACCGGTCATTTTTTTGACTACTCCACTACTCGGTTCTACCACTTGCAAAGAAGCCTCCTGATATGCTTCTTTATGACTTTTTCGGATCAGCTGTTTTACGTTGGTGGTAATCGTGATTTCAGGTAAGCCTTCTAGTTTAAAAAGATAATCATAAAAACTTGATTTTGCTGAGCGATTAGAAGGGTTGAATACGATCGGGCGTTTCGCTCCCTTAAGATCTCCGACAAAAAAACTATTATGTTGATAGAGCAATACCTGCCCTGTCTTTCCTCTTTTAATGCCACAATCTATTCCCAAGATTTTACCGCCAAAGAAGGATCGAATAGAATCGAAGCTGGTATGTCCCACAATAATTCTATCCTGATTTAATTTTGTTAAGATCTTATCAACAGAAGCGGTATCGATTACCTCTTTTTGAAAATAACCCCGATACCAAAGCGGACCATTACTTCGATACAAGGCCTTCAATACTGGATCCTCTAAAACTGCTTTATCCTCATATCGTATCAGATGTCTGGTAAAAGCTTCGTTCATCTTTTCTAAGGAATAATCCAGTTGTAAAATCTCCTCGGAGATTCCTCCGTGTAAAAACAATGATCGATTAATGGAAGTCATTACTTTATGATTCGCAATCCAATCACCCAAAACACTTCCAACCCCAAACATTAGATGGTAACGATTTTTCAGCACACCAGAGGTGTATAAATATTTCCTATTTAAATATCTGATATCTCCTTGCAAAACCATTACCTCGTGATTACCCAATAACACGTGCACTTTTCCACCTGCCTTAGCTGCTTCTTTTTCTAAAAAAAATAAAAACCAAAGGATCTCTAGGACTTTATCACCTCGGTCCAAATTGTCACCTGTGATTACCAGATGTCCTTTTCCAAAAGACCAATTATTTTCTTCATCAATGACTTGATGTGTTTTCAATAAATCGATCATCAAATCATACTGGCCGTGCGCATCACTGATAGCCACGATTTTTTCAACCTTATCAAAACTGGCTTGTCTATTTTTATCAAAATCCAAATCGCTCAAATCAATTTTCGGCAATCCTACACGATCAAAGATACCTGCCTCACTTTTAGCAAGCAAGGTATCATGCCCTACTCCACTTTCGATCCACTGAATACGTAGACTATCATTTTGGTGGAAGATATAGGGTCCATCGAAATATTCTGATTTAACTTGTGCTGTTAAGATTAAGAAGCCGAAAAAAAAGAAAAAGAAAGGGAGGAATATTTTTTTCATTTTGGATTTTTTTAGGTCGAGGATTATGTTTACTAAATTCTAAAAGTTTAGTAAACATAATGCGCATAAAACTCAACCTTCTGTAATCGGCGTAACGCTACCGCTTTCCAAGAACTGTCGAGCATCCCGTGCTGTTTCTTCAGGGATTTCTTCCATCGGAACGTGGCCTGCTTGATCGTAGATAATCACGCGTGCGTTGGGAATGGCTGCTTCAAAATCCTTCGCCCAATCGATTGGAAACCATGCATCGTGTTTCCCCCATTGAATGAGCGTTGGACAATTGATGTTTTTTAGGTCGGCACTTCGGTCGGCGTATTCGTAACTACTTTTATCAATAAACGCTTGACGATTTCCACGGCGAAGTTGTAACGAATGCACTCTATTAACCAATTCGTCGGTGACTTTATTATCGTTGTGATAGACTTCTTCTAGGCTACTTTCCACGAGTGATTTAGGGGTCACCCGTAACATCAATTTATTGACAACTGGAATATTGGCCAATCTAAACGCCAAGGTAACATCGGCATCTTCCTTTTGAAAACCGCTAGCATTGAGTAGGATCAATTTTTTGACCCGATTGGAATGATCCAAGGCATACTGCCAAGCGATGTGACCACCCAGGGAATTTCCAGCTAAATTAATATGCGTAACCCCCAATTTATCTAAAAATATATCTAGAAAGTCCGTGTAAGCTTTGATGGAATAATCGTTGGCAAAATGTTTTCCCGTCAAGCCAAATCCAGGTAAATCTAGGCTAATTACTTGATATTGATCAGATAATTCTTTGGTCCACCCTTCCCAAGTATGTAATGAAGAGCCAGTTCCATGAAGTAATACCAACGGTTCTCCACTTCCTGTTACTCTGTAATGAACCTTCATACCTACAATATTCATAACCTTGGAATCTTCATACGAATATTGTTTTTTGAGTTCGGCTAATGGAATATTACTGTAGTAATTAAACCCACCATAAATAAGTGCTAACATGGATAATATAAACCATCCATAAAAACCGATTTTGTAGAAGCTTCGCTTCTTTTTCATTTCTTCCATAGTATTGAGGTTTGGTTGTATGGTAGAAACAATGCATGAATTGTACCTACTAATTTTTTTCTATGAAATCATAAGGTTTTTTGCTACTATTTTTCGGTAACTTTTCCTAGAAACCAAAAATTGATTATCTGAGTTTTTAAAAAATTTCTTACTAGTTAGCTGGTTAGTCAGTGTCGGCTGACCTAGAGTGTTAAACAAAAAATGCTATTAAGTTAGGCATCGTTTTGTGTATCAACTCATAGTTATTTCGCTCCTACGGAGCTTGTCAATTCTGTTTTTGTCTTTGTTACTAACCTATCGCTCCTCTGGAGCTTTCTTTTGAAGCAATTTATGGTAACAGATTAAAAAACAAAGGCCAAAGGTGTATACAACTTTATGTCACTTTTTGGCTAGAACTCTAAGTCAGCCGACATCAGTTGGCTTCCTTCTAACGAATTTTAAGAATGAGGGAAGCTAACTAACCAAATTTATTTTCTCCTTATTGCTCTTTCATTCGTCTTAGTTTAATAATTACCGACTATTAATATAATTAGAGTTTAGTCTATTGAATACGCGGCACTTTTTTTACCCGTTCTCGGGCTTCGTGTCGTCGTCGATATTCTTGCATTAGTGCTTGATCTACTTTGGCATCTCTGTTTTCGGGATTATACAATCCTTTTTCATTTCGTTGTCGAAAACCCTCATAGAGTGAGACAGCACAAGCTACGGAAATATTTAAGCTTTGTACCATTCCGACCTGTGGAATTAAAAAGTTTCCGTCTACTTTAGCGAGGGCTTCTGGGGTCACCCCGATATGTTCGTTACCAAACAAAAGGGCTACTGATTTGGTGAGATCCAGATCGTAAAGAGAAACTGCATCATCAGAAAGGTGGGTGCTATAAATTTTATCGTACCGAGATCGAACGTGCTCAAAGCAAGCTTCAAGATCGTGATAAAAATGAACATCCACCCATTTTCGAGTACCCCCCGAGGTACGTTTACCCAAAGTCAGGGTAGGTTTAATATTTTGTGGACGAGAGTGGAGCACAAAAATTTCGTGAATTCCAACAGAATCACAGGTACGCATTACGGCACCAACATTATGGGTATCGTGGACATTTTCCAGAATAACCGTAAAATTATGTTGTCGACGCTGAGCGACCGACTGGAATTTCGCTTCGCGTTTTGGATTCATGAGAGGTTGAGCTGTTTATTTGTTGATTTGCTTATTTGTTGAATCTACTCTGAAAGGTGTATTTCGCGCAGAGATCGCAAAGACCTTCTAAACTGCCTGTCCGGCAGGCAGGCGTGTATATCTTTTATCGAAAAGCAAATACACGTATTAGTTTTATTTCATAATATTTAAAAAATTCGTTTTCTTAGTTTTTAGCGTAAGCTCTTTGTTTAAACGATTCAACATCTTAATTAGCCGATTGAAAATGATAATCTTCAAATTTTAAAATATTGACCATTTTATTTTCATAAAAATCTACGGCATCTAAATTTTCAATATTAACGGTACGTTGTACGGGTTGAAAATCTAAATTTGAGTGTAATAAATTTGCTGATTCTCCATCGATTTTCTGGGTAAAGCCAGTACCATGTTTACTAATCATTTCTCCAAAATACATCATTAAATCATACCCTATGATGGCATCCTCCGCTGGTGCCATCCCGAATCGATCAAAATATCTTTGACGGAATATTTTTACAGGTTCGTCGTAGATATCGTAGTCCGTATTGCTGCTAATGTGCAAATTTAATCGTTCGTAATAATCAAAATCTATGCGCGTGTATTCTCTCCATTGCGGCATCCCGTATACCACCACCTTATTAGGACCTTTTACCAAACTAATTTTTCGCATTAAAGCGTAGATAAAGTTTTCATTACTCCAAGATGGCACAATGAATACAGTTGTTTTGTTTTGTTGAATAAGCGGCATTAAATCTACTTCATTAAGATCAGACGAATTATCTCGTACCACAAATTCTTTCAGACGATCTACTGAAGCGGATCCTGCATATGTTTTTTGGGCCTCTTGAAAATATTTTAAGCGATTCTTTTCCGCTCCTTTGTCTCGGACTAGCAATACAATTTCGGAAGCAGCATGATTATCCAAGGCATGTTTGGTGATTGCTTGACAATGACTTTCCAAAGAAGGATTGGTCTGCACAAAATAAGGATTCCCACTGGTGATCTTATTATTTGGATTCAAAGGAGAAATAACCACTTTTTTATTTTTCTTAGCAAATGCGGCAGTTTTCTTCAAGTTACTGGTGGTGACGGGCCCGATGATAATTTCAGCCTCAAAAAATTCGGATGTTTGTAGTAATGAATTCATTTTAGCATCAGAGGCTTCGGTGTCCATCACGTTCACATTGAGTCGAACGCCACGAGAAGACAAATCATCGAAAGCCATTTTTACACCACTATAGAAATTCATCGCCAGCATAGACTTATCGTCAATCTTGTTTTCGTATTCTTTAAAACGATTCCCTAAAAAAGGTAAACAAACGGCGACATCGTACATTTCTAAAGTCTGACCAGGATCCATACCTGGTTTGGTGGTAGTACCATCGGGAAGTCTTCCATCCGAAGTGATCGGTGGATTTTCTTCGAGCGGCGCATCGGTCCAGCTTACGGTATCTACCTTTGGTCCTTGACTACCAGGTGTTTCGTATCTACCCGTTTCTGGGTTATACACTTTTCCTCCTTGAATTTCTCCAAGATCATCCGGGTTTTCTGTGTTTGGCTGATTTCCAGTAGATGCTTTTTTTAAAGAATCACAAGACATCAATAATAAGCAACAGCAAAGACCCGTAGCCCAAATTTTATTCCCACTCAATCGTGGCAGGAGGTTTTGTACTAATATCATAAACTACTCTATTTATTCCTTTTACGTTATTAATAATTTTACTAGAAACAAAAGCCATAAAGTCATATGGAAGTTTGCTCCATTCGGCGGTCATTCCATCGACCGAAGTTACGGCTCTCAGTGCGACCGCATTTTCATAAGTTCGCTCATCTCCCATGACACCAACAGATTGAACTGGGAGTAAGATAACACCTGCCTGCCAAACTTCATCATATAATCCGAATTGTTTTAGTCCACTAATAAAGATATCATCTGCCTCTTGAAGGATTTGTACCTTTTCGGGGGTAATATCTCCCAAAATACGAATCGCTAATCCTGGACCGGGAAACGGATGTCGCCCTATAATATTTTTTGGTAAATCCATCTGATTTCCTACTCGCCTTACTTCGTCCTTAAACAACATTCTTAAGGGCTCCACTATTTTGAGATTCATATGGTCCGGTAGACCACCTACGTTGTGGTGGGATTTAATGGTCACCGATGGTCCGTGCACTGAAACGGATTCAATGACATCCGGATAAATGGTTCCTTGTCCGAGCCATTTTATGTTTTCAAATTTAGCGGCTGATTCGTCAAAAACATCGATAAACATCCTGCCGATGATTTTTCGTTTTTTCTCTGGATCACTTTCTCCAGCAAGCGCATCCCAGAATCGTTGTTTCGCGTCTACTCCAGTGATATTGAGTCCCATTCCTTCGTAAGAAGCGAGCACTTGTTCGAACTCGCCTTTTCGTAACAACCCATTATCTACAAAAAAGCAGTACAGGTTATCTCCAATTGCCCGATGTAATAAAGCAGCGCCAACCGTGGAATCTACCCCACCCGACAACGCCATTAAAACCTTATCGTCACCAATTTTATTGCGTAATTTTTCAACCGTATCTTCTACGAAAGCCGCTGGCGTCCAAGTCCCTTCACATCCCGCGATATTAATGAGAAAGTTTTTTAGGAGTTGTTTACCATGTAGGCTATGGGTCACTTCGGGGTGAAATTGCAAACAGTGAATGGGGTATTTAAACTGATCCGTTTTAGATTTGAAAGCGGCCACTGGAATATCTTCTGTGGCTGCGGTGATTTCAAATTTTTCGGGAACGGCCATAATCGAGTCGCCGTGGGACATCCAAACTTGAGAATCGTTGGGAATCTCATGAAAGAGTGGATCCGAAGCAACTACTTCACTCAAGCTAGCTTTACCGTATTCTCTTTTTTGGGAACGCTGTACTTGGCCTCCAAAATGATTGGCAATCATCTGCGCACCGTAACAAATAGCTAATACGGGTCGTTGATTAACTAGGAAATCAAGATCTACTTTTAAGGCCTTTTCGTCCGTAACGGAGAAGGGGCTTCCAGACAGAATAATAGCTTTTACACCATCGGTAATAGGCGGAATTTTATTATATGGAACAATTTCACTATAAATATTCAATTCTCGTACCCGTCTGGCAATCAATTGAGTATATTGCGAACCAAAATCTAATATTAATATTTTCTCACTCATACGAGCAAAGATACTATTTTTGTACCCAATGCTGAAAAAATTATTGTGGAAAGACAAGAACAATTGGCAAATCGCCGGCGCTACGCTGGGGGCATTTATTGGTTTATTTCTACTCTTGCTTTCCCAACAATTTTACTTTGATTTTCAATATCTTCTTCTTGGTAATAAGCAGGTTACTTCTGAATATATTACGCTGAATAAGCCCGTTATTGCCTACCAGTCTCATTTTACAGAACCAGAGCTTAGTGATCTGAGAGCGATGGAACATGTACAAGATCTCGAAGTATTCCGTTCTAGCGAATTTCGAATCAATGCTTCTAGTCCCACCTTTGGCTTTTTTACGGATTTATTCTTTGAAGCCATTGACACTGCTTTTATTGATTTTACGGATGTGAATGATCAATTTATTTGGCAAGAAGGGCAACTAGAGATTCCTATTATTGTATCTCGAGATTACCTGGCGCTTTATAATTTCGGATTTGCTCCCAGTCAGGGACTCCCGCAACTGAATCCAGAATTTCTGGAAAATTTCACCCTAGACTTAACCCTAAACGGAAAGGGACTTAAAAGAAAATTTAAAGGAAATATTGTTGGCTATACGGACAGAATTCATTCGATTCTTGTACCCGTAAACTTTATGAATTGGGCGAATCAAACTTTTGGGGAACAAACTCAACCAGGTGCCTTGCGATTGATGTTGGCCGTGGAGAGCGGACATGAAACTCAGATCAGACAGGAGATTAGGGAAAAAGGGTTTGAAGTCAATAGTGGCCATCTCGTGGGAGAAAGAATTCGTACGTTACTGAGCGGAGCAATCAGTATCATCGCCTTGATTGGACTTATTATCGTTATTCTATCTGTCCTCGTTTTTGTTATCAACTTTCAGTTATTAATCAGTCGAGCGGATGATCGGATTCAGCTTTTGCTAGAATTGGGATATCGGCCGAAAGATATTACTCGGGTACTCTTTAGGTATTTATTGAAAATTTTTGCGCTGGTTTTAATCCTAACTTTGGTCTCCTTATTTATATTTCGTTGGGGATTTCAGTTTTGGTATAGTCAGCATGGATTTCAGTTAGGAATGCAGTTGCATTGGTCGGTTTATTTGACGGGGGTTGTGTTTTCTTTTTTTGTGATTGTTTTGAATTATCGAATGATTGGGAAGATGGTGCGGGGGTAAGGAATAATGGGTTAATGAATAATGCCTGCCGGCAAAGGCAGGGCTCTTCTAGCGTGTTTCTTTTTAATGAATAATTTATACAGATTATCGAAAGTTTGCAGGGATGCCTTTGTCATAGCGAACCGAACGAACAAAATAATTTATAATGCGGATTAGTAGCTGAATGAATTCAACTATTCAATATTCAACCAATGATTTGCATTAATAATTAAACAAATATTTTTCCGCGTTAACTGTGCCTACTGTATCAACAGTGCCTATTGTGTTTGCTGTATTTTCTCTGTTCAAAGATAAAAAAAATCCATTCAAAATACTAAGAGAAGTGTAGATATCCTTTTTGAAATTCAAAATCATTGGATTATCACAACGTTGGGAAAGCAATCCTACACGTTAAGCTTTTTTTATACTTTTTTTACGCCTCAAGTTATTTTTTCATCAATACATTTAAAGATATAATTAAATGGTATGTTATTCTTTGGTCAATTAAGATTTTTGCCCAAATAATATTGGTTTACCATTATTTTATCACCTTTTAACCCTTTAATCATGCAAAAGAATTTTTTTATTTCATTTACTGCACTTGCACTATTGTGTGTAGTCTTTTTCGTTCCATTCAATTCCACCACCGAAATAGAATCTGTCAAAGATCTTTCTGAAATCCATAGTGGAGAGTTCGAAACTTTAACTGATTATTTCAATGTTGATGAAGTCGTCTCCATTGACAACAAACTTAATGAAAATGGAACCTATAGTGTAACCGTAACTTCTCTTAGGGATGGAAAATTAGTTAATAATAGTTTTGAAGCGCTTGATTATAGTCCTGATGCGACTTGTGGATGTCGAGGATGTAACGAATGGGCTCCTTATGGTAATGCTTACAAAAGAAAGTTAGTCATTGGAACTAAATGCTGGTGCTTATATTGTTTACATGAACCAAAAAGACCAGGATAAGGTTAGATGTTAAATAAGTAGATTTCATTACTTCGTGGCTCAACGCCACTGGTAGTCTCTACAAGTCATCAATACTTGACTATTAAACTAATCGTATTAAAGGGTTATTTTCTGCCAAAGGAAGTAACCCTTTTTTTATTTTTTCTAATTTCCCTCCTCTTTTTTAGGCTTTTTTAAGAAGTCTATGGTATAGATAAAATTCTATTGCCTAGTCATTGTTCTAAGAAAAAAACGAAAAATTCTTCTTTCCGCAATTCGTTATGATAATTGATACTTTGAAAAATTTAGTCGTAAGATTAGAAAATACATCTCAATCTTTGGAGAAGCCTTCATTATTTCGTATCTTATCTAAAACAGGTTTGCACTAAGAAAATTCATTTTGAGCAGCTTCTTAGATTCAAAATCACACAGCTATTTTACATAAAAGCAGGTAAGATTTTTTTTTGCAATACCAAAATATAAATTCTAAATCACTTCAAATAAGGAGATAAGGAATTAAAAAATATAAAAGCGATTATTAAAAACTAAAACTATGTCCATTTATGGGCATCTATTAAATTTACAAACCATGATTAGAGCGGTAATCATCGAAAATAGGTATGATAGAAATGATTTATTAAAAAAAATGTTACAGACTTATTTTAAAGAAGTGATCCTAGTAGGCAATGCCACTAGGGTCTCATCAGGAATTGAAGTAATCAAAGCACTACAACCAAGTTTGGTTTTTTTAGACACTCATATTTCTGAAGGAAATGGGTTTGATGTTTTAGATGCTTTTAACCCTGTAAGATTCAAAATTGTTTTTGTTACAAGAGATGAAAAATACGCATTGAAAGCCATAAAATATTCCGCTTTAGATTATTTACTTAAACCAATAATCTTAGATGAACTTCGATTGGCGATTAAAAAAACACAGCTAAAATCTCCCAGGCCCAAGGAGGATTCTCATTTTTCAGAAGAAAATTTGACACCTAGAAATACCACTAATCAAATTATATTATCAGGTCATAAAGGGCTTAACATTATCAACATAGAGCATATCTTGTATATAGAAGCACAAAGAAGTTACGTAATTTTCCATCTAAATAAGAACCAAAATCGAATTGCATCTAATGCTTTAAGTTTTTATGAAGACCTATTACCAATTCATAAATTCTTTAGAATTCATAAATCTTATATTATTAATTGTGACCAAATAATACAATTAGAGAAAGGAAGAGGTGGAATGGTTAAATTGATTGGCGGACGAGAATTACCTATCGCAATTAGACGAAAGACTTCTTTTTTGAAATTCATAAATAATCGTTCTTCTAGCAATTATATTTAACTACTTTCCAACATACCACTTCGGTAAAACCCATTCAAACCGTACGGCTAAAACTCTCAATACGATGACCAGCAAACTAGTGATGATATACATCGTGTCCACGGTTAAGTTTGTTTTGTTTAGAAATAGAAAAATTATTCCACCCAAAATACTTAAGGAAGCATAAATTTCTTTTTCGAAAATCAAGGGAATTTGATTACAAAGTATATCTCGAATCACGCCTCCAAAAGCAGCGCTTAACGTTCCCAACAACACACAAATAATTGGATGTAACCCGCCTAACAATCCTAACTCTACCCCAATAATCGTAAACAATCCTAATCCCATCGCATCAAACAAAAACATGGTCTTTCGAAAATACACCAAGTACGGACGGCAGCTCATCGCAATAAGGGCACCTGCAAAAATAATTAGTACATAGTTTATATCCTGCATCCATCCTACCGGTGTACGCCCGATCATCACATCTCGTAACGTACCTCCACCCACGGCAGTCACTAGTGCCAAAATCACTACTCCGAACGGATCAAATTTTTTATTCATCGCTGACAGTGCTCCTGAAATGGCAAAAACAAACGTTCCGAGATAATCCAATATTTGAAAAATATTAATGGTCTTAGCCAAGGTAGGATCGTGAAAAAACATAGTCTAATTATTGTATAAAGCAGTTCTAAAAAAATACCTCGCCGAATCCTAAAAAGGTATTCGACGAGGCTAGTTTTTTTTGTTGAATGGTTGAATGGTTGAAAAAAATCAACAAATCAACGATTCAACCATTCAACAGTATTTTATGGGTTGCTTTCAGTATTAGTACACTGTGTAACAACCACTTTATTTCAAATACAAATTAAATTCAACGCGACGATTTTTCTCTCGTCCATCCTTATAGCGGTTGTCTGCAATCGGTTGTGTCTCTCCATATCCAACATAATTCATTCGGCTGCCACTGATTCCTTTTCTAACTAAATAATCATAGCAAGATTTTGCTCGACGTTCGGAAAGTTTTTGATTGGTTTCAGAAGAACCCACACTATCTGTATGTCCGTTTATGGATAAATTGTAGTCAGGATATTTTTTCATCAACCCTACAATCTGATCCAGAATCGCGTTAGAAGTAATCTTGAGGGTGGCACGAGCAGATTGAAATTCTATATTAGAAACCGCTAAGTTGAGAATCTCTTTA
This sequence comes from uncultured Saprospiraceae bacterium, assembly GCA_937928405.1. GTDB lineage: Bacteria > Bacteroidota > Bacteroidia > Chitinophagales > Saprospiraceae > JALZUU01. The sequence goes on along the minus strand of CALFWZ010000210.1, from coordinate 25,893 downwards.
TCTTCTACTGTTATCTCTGGACAACCATTATTGGCAACCGTTCCTGCACTGTTTGGACATTTATCATCTCCATCAGGCACCCCATCATTATCGCTGTCTACCACTACTGGGACTGGGCAACCGCCATTGCTGACGGGACCCGCTTCGTTAGGACAACGATCCTCTCCATCAGGTACGCCATCATTATCTCCGTCTTTCACTGGACAACCACCATTGCTGGCAGGACCTGCTTCCGCAGGACATTTATCTTCTCCATCAGGTATGCCATCATTATCTCCATCTTTTACTGGACAACCCTTTAGTTCAATCGTACCTACTTCTTGAGGGCATTCATCTTCTTTATCCATCACACCGTCACCATCTGTATCTGGGCAACCGCCAAATTTGGCCAATCCGGCCTCGGCAGGACAAGCATCATCCTTATCTGCTACTTGATCTCCATCAGCGTCAGGACAACCTTTTAAAGCCATGGTTCCAGCCAATAAAGGACAATCATCCTCTGCATCTGGGATTCCGTCACCGTCCGCGTCTACTACCTCTGGTTCGGCGGGTGTGCCGTTCAGCGCAAACATTAAACCGGCACCGTAAACGATCTGTTCCCGATTTTCGAGGGTGGTAAAACGGTATTCTGACTGAGCTTGTAAATAAATATGTCGGAATAATCGAATATTCAACCCTACTCCAACAGGAAAGGCTGCGCCATGATTATTAAGACTTGTAAAAGTTTCCAATTGGTAGCCAACCCCAGCGGTCAGGTAAGGAGTAATGAAATAGTCTTTTGCAAAATAACCAATTTGACCTACCAAATCAGCGGAGAGATTCATCCGACTTTTGAAAAGGTCAGGAACACCAGTTTCTCGTACATCGGCAGTACCAAGTCGAAAAGGAATCCCAACATTAATAAATTTGTTTAAATTTTTAAAAAATCCTAGTTCAATTCCTCCAGTGGTTTCACTAAAATTGTCTGCATCAAACAGATTGACACCATCCAATGGAGTAAGGTTGTCCAACCAGTTTGCCTTAGCCGTAATTCCAAAACGGGCATTTTGATTTTGAGCTGCTAACGTTCCAAGAACGGATAAGCAAATAATTAAAATTAAAAAAGGTTTGTTTTTCATAATAAGCTATTTAGGTGATAGATTTTTTTTTATGACATGGGATGGGATATTGAGTATATTATCTTATACGAATCAGGATTTAAGAATAAATATATAGAAGTTCTTTAAATTAAAGAAACATCATCTTACAATTGAGTTTGGGATATGATGGCTTCTGGCTATTTGCTTTTCTCTTGTATACTTACGGTTTTAGTTAAACTGCAACCTCTGATTCGCCTATCTTTTTTAATTAATCTTTTAGTCCTCTACCCTCTTTCTTAATTTTACCTTCTTTATCTAATTTTTTCATCAGTCGATCTAGAATTCCATTGATAAAATCCTTGCTCTTATCCGTACTGTAGGATTTAGCAATTTCGACAAATTCATTCAGTGTTACTTTAGTGGGAATGGAAGAAAAAGTCATCAGTTCAATCAATGCCATTTTGATCAGAATCATATCCATAATAGCGACCCGATCTGCGTCCCAATTTTTGAGAATCGGTTCTATAATAGCCAATAATTTTGCATCGTCATGGTGAACGAGTTGGAACATTTTTTCTCCGAAATCGACCACCGTTTCGTCTCCTGGTCGATACTTGTCTAGAAAATCTGCTGCGTTGGGTAGACCTTTGATCGTTTTTTTGATCGTACCTATAACGAGGGATTTATCGTCTGGCCAGTTAGCAGAATAATCTTCAATAATTTCGTTAAAGAGTTCGCTACTGGTGCAATATTTATATAATTTAAGTAAAATTTGTCGGTGACTTTCGTCGATATCCTCAGCGGTCAGATAAGTTTTATACGCATCAGTTTTAGCAAAATCTATATAAATTTTACGGACATTATCTTGATCCGTATGTTCATCAAATTGGAGTTTAATGATTTGCTGCTGTAAATCTTTATTAGTGGCGAGGGTATGAATTAAAGGATTTCGATAAAGGCGATCTGTGAAAATTTTGTCCTCATCTGTGGGTAGATGTTTAACCAATCGTCGTTCGCGGTCTTTTTCTGCGTAACTGGTGATTCCAGCAAGAAGATATAGATTGTAGAGATACATGTCGAAAGCCGACTGGATATTACCATGATAGCGACGGAGCGCTTCGGTATAGGATAGCTGTTCGTCTCGACTCATCGAGTACAGCATCTGCATGACTTTTATGCGGATATTTCTTCTGCTTAGCATTAGTGACGTTTCAAACAGCAGTTTAGGAGTTGTACAGCGGTCAAAGGCTATACGAGTATTTACACGGCAAAGAAAGTCATTTTTTTTAAATTCTCATGGATTTATTTATTTTTTTCCACAATCATTAAGGGCATGTTTAAAAGAAACGAGTTGGCCAGTTGACTTTTAGCTAGTAAGCCTGCTTTTTTCATAAAAAAGGGATAACAGCCAAAAAGGTCAACTGGATATACTTTTCTACATAAAAAAGGGATAAGCGAAACCTATCACTTATCCATTTTTTATTTTTTCTAATTTGAAAATTCTATTTCGAAATTCCCAAATCTTCGTATGCTGGTAGTTTATTGATATGCCATTTATTGATGATCTTTCCATCTTTCCAAAGTACGACACCGGGGTTGGATCGTACAATGGTTTTTAATAAAATATCATCTGCTTCATAAATTGGAAAACCAGCTTGCACATTATGTCGGAAAGCCTCAAGGGTTTCTTGCCCTGCTCCACCCACTAAACCAAAAACCTTGACGCCATTCGCTTCTGCTTTTTTGGCCATTGGTGATATTTTAGAACGATAGGCTTCCAAAAACGACGGTTTATCTGTTTTTAATTTATAAGAAACGACCATCAAAGAATAGCCCGGCTCATTCAATACGCTCTCTGCCATATCATTTCCGTCGGCATCCGTAAAATCAAAATCACTGATCTTACTAGCCTCTATAGTTGGCTTGGTTTTTATTTGATCTAGAATTTCAAATTTTGTTTTTGGGTAATCTTTGAAGTTTTTCATATAGTCATTAAACGGCAGTTTTATCTCTTCTCCAGTCTCTTTATTTTTCATCAAATAATGTGTGATTTTCACACTGGCTGCCGCTTCTTCTTCCAATGCTCTTTGCGTTCTCACATCTGCTCCTTTTTTAAACGGACGGAAATCTGTCCCAGGAATATTCCACATAAAATTTGAAAAACAGTAGATCAATAGGGCAACAAAGGATGCTCCTAAAATTCCGTTTTGAATTTTATTCGAAAACAAGGAATGCATATGTTTACTTCGCAAGACAAAATAGATCGCCGGAATCATCAAGAATAGATCTTTCTGAAAGGAGACTTTTGGTTTTAGTTTTAGAAAATCTCCAAAACAGCCACAGTCTGTTACCTTCATATTTGTCTCCACGTAAGGTCCCCATTGTCCGAAAGAAAAGAAATTTACATCCTGTGGTACATACCCCGTCAAAAAGGTGAATCCAGTTAGAAAAGTAAAAAAGACGACAATCGTTAAAAATAACCAAGCCGTCAACTTGGGACGATTGCCCATAATCAGCATCAAGCCAAGAATAATTTCTAATAAAATCATAATGACAGAAAACGCCACGACGTAATTAGACAAAAAAGGAAATATCGGCGTAATAAAAGACATCCAAGTCGGCTCGAAGGCATAGACAAATTCCGCAAAATACTGCTCCATTTTATAGGCAGTCCCCAATGGATCAACTGCTTTTACGTAGCCTGAAAAGATAAATAATACGCCACAAAAATACTGTGCGTAAGACATGATCCAGTTTTTTGGTTTTCGATAACCAAATCCAATACCTAGCAACAAAATTAAAGCTGTAATAGAAACTCCAATGATTAGCTGAGGAAGGGTAATACTTATATTCGACATATTGAGATTTTTTTTTCAAACGCAAAAATACAAAACTGAGAACGAAATTATTTAACAAATCTAGGGCGATTATGTTTCTAATGCTGTTAATGAGGAATAAATGATTGTTAATGAGCTGTTAAGCGGATTGGTGGATGTGCGGATTTATTGTATGCTTTTCCTAAGTTTCGATTACATTTGTGCTGTGCAAGATTTTTTCCATACCATTCAAGCAGATGCCTCGGGATTGTTTAAAGACAGAGGGAGTAAATTTTATGCTTATGCCCGATCGGTGGCTACGGAGCAGGAGGCCCAGCTTTTTCTGACCGAAATAAAAAAAGAGCATATCAAGGCCCGTCACCACTGCTATGCCTACCGCCTCGGACTCGATGATAATAATTTCCGCGCCAACGACGACGGAGAACCCAGTGGTACTGCCGGACGTCCCATCCTAGGACAAATCGATTCCGCTGAGCTTACCAATGTCATGGTTATCGTAGTTCGGTATTTTGGTGGCACTAAACTCGGCACTTCTGGCCTGATTAACGCTTACCGCGAAAGCACTCGTCTTGCCTTTGAGGCAGCGATCCGAATCAAGAAAATCGTCGAAGATCGCATCCTACTTACGTTCGATTATTCGCTGATGAGTGAGATCATGAACGCGGTTAAAAAGATTGATCCCGTGATTTATCGACAGGAGTTTACCGAATACGGGGAAATTGAAATGGGGATTCGGCAGTCGGAGACGGAAGAGACGATGTTGCGATTTAAGGCACTGGTGATGAATATTAGTTTGGAGGAGGCCAAGGCCATAGAGCATATCGCGGGATGTAAAGTGGCGTTTTTGGGTTAGGGTCGCAGCTAGGGTGGATATTAATTGTCGAGGGGCGTATTTAATACACTGTGTATTTAATAAAAATCAAGAGACAAATTTATTGAAAATTTGTCTCTTAATCATTAGATTTAAAATTATTAGCGCATGCTAAAAATTGATTTAAAAGAAACGAGTTCTAAAAAACCCACCAGACGGAAGCTCCGCTAAATCTCCAAAAACAACTGTTTCTAAATCTATATCTCAATCGCACCAAGTCGAATTCGTCAGCGATACTTGAATCAGAATATTGTGTTTGATCTCCTTCATTATAAAGCGTTTGCTCAAATGTCTTTTTATAAAAACAGAAGAAACAGTCTCTTTTTGCATGAAATTGAACTTGCATTCTTTCTTTAGAACAACTCTCCTCTGCATATCTCCAACCTGCACCAATCACACCATTTGCGGTAGTTTGATAACCACTAACCCATCTTGGAGCTGCTTGACTTTCATCAATTTTAGGCTGTACAAAAAAGCCAGTAATATCATCTGACATTTTATAAGATTCAATGTGCAATGTTAATATTGCCTCTGGCCACTCTTCCGTTTCTGTTTCTATTTCTATTTCCTCTTCATTCGAGGTCTCTTGAATTGGATCAATAGATTGGTCCTTGTCTCTAGTAAATAACTCAAAATCATCAAGGGTAAAATCCTTAATCAGATCTTCCTCCTTAGAAATCAAGGAAAAATTCACATAATTTCCTAGATCATCTGTAATTTGGAATTTTTTTGTGAAACTTTCTTTTTCTAAAGTTTCTGAAAATTCTTGATCTACGCTTTCATTGTTACAGGCAAAAATTGTAATGGCGAATAAAAATAAAAGACTTTTCGCTAATGTTGATTTAATTGATTTCATTGTTTAAATTTTTTGTTAAAAAATACAAGATTAAATAATACAAGATAAAAATACGAGATTTTTTCCATTAAAAAACAATTCAAGTATTTTTTCCTAATAAAATGTTTTTTTTATTAAAACATCTCGCCCCAAAACATAAACCGCTACCACTTATTAGATTTCATCTCCCGCTGGACGTAGGAAGTTTACTCAAAATCTATTTGATTATTGAATTTGACATAATGAATCAACAAAGAAATAACCTATTAAAATCTAATAGTTATTCTATAATACCATTTTTTCTAAAAACATAATCAGAAAAAGAAAAAAATGAGTCCTTAAAATAGACATACGGCCGTCGAAGACAACGGAAACGATGTTGTGATTTAAGGCGTTTTAAATTCAAACAAATCCACCTTTCACTCAAAATACGATAGGTTTTAAAATAGATTTAATTTTTTAAACAAAAAATACTTTTTTATTGTTACCTCATTCCTGAAAAAACAGGCCTTTCTCATTACACAGCTATGAATTTACATTTTTAACCTAAAACTATATATTTATGAAAAAGCCACATTATTTACTTTTATTATTTGTATTTATTTTGTCCTGTCAAAAGGAAAGTATAACAGATGATCTAACCAAAAATTCGGAAATCAGACAAACAATTCTATCTGATTCCCATCCCTACTTACCAGCCGCCATCCCCGATAAAGAAAGTATAGATCCAATGTCGGGACAAGAAATCTTTACTGTTTATGAAGAAAAATTTGCTCCACTTGAAGAGGACTTCGAATGGAAAATGGCAGATGACTACATGCTTTGGAGCGCCGTTAAAGCGGGTGAAAAACCACTAATTTCTATTGGTTTTAAAGAGCATGCTTCTGTCTTTGAAAATGATGATCGCGACACGAAAGAACAAATACTTGATTTTATTGTCTCTGAGCTGCAAGCAAAGCAACCAGAAAAATCAATAACAAAAGAAGATTTGAAGCCTGAGTACTTCAAATTTATTGATGCGTTTTACGTAGAGCTAGACGATTATGAGATTCTCGCTAAACTGAGAAGATTAGATGGTATTCGTTATGTAGAACCTGAATATTATGATTTGGAAGTGTATGTTCATCCACAAGCAGCACAAAGAGGAGGTCTTGGATGCGGAGGAGAAACGGTGACCCCGCTTAGCTACGTCTCTAGCCCCTATAGTTATCAAAATAATTCCCGCGTATCTTGGCACCATAACTTTAATAAGGTTACTGGCGCATGGGATCATTCCAGAAAAGGAAAAGGGATTACTATTGCTTCCACAGATACGGGTGTTTCCACCAGTCAAAATCTTCTAAAGTACCCAGCATTTGCCTCGGGTCAATCAGTTGGACGGACAGTTGTTAAATTTAATGAAACCAACGGCAGTTCCAATGATGATTGTGGACATGGTACCACCATGGCTGGTCAGATGACTGGTCCGCTTAACAATGGTGGAGGACTGATCGGATCAGCCTACCGAGCCAACTTGGATGTCTATAAAGTAGCCAATGATGTTTTAATGAATACTTACTGGGAACGAAGAAATTGGGTAGATGCCATTGAACATATTATAGATCGAGGAAGAGCTAAAGTTATATCTGTGGCGATGGGACGTACTATTAAACATAGCACGATGGAAGATGTGGTAGATGAAGCAGAAGACGAAGGTATCTTAATGGTCTGTGCGGCAGGTAGTTTCACGGGAGTGGGAATTTACCCAGCAAAATATAGCAATACGGTTGCTGCCACAGTCGTCAGATATAATCCTAGCGACCCTAATGGTAACTTACTATCTGGTACTAGCGGCTCACCCAGCTATATTACTGGAACCACTGGTTCTCATGTCGATTTTTCGGTATACATGAGATGGGCAACTTCAGGTAAGTATGGGGCGGGTATGCGACGAACAGATGCTCAATTAAGACTAGCCAAAGGATCTTCAGCAGGAACTGCAGTAGTCAGTGGTATAGCAGCTATGATATGGTCCAATGCCCCATGGTTATCAAGACAACAGGTAATTGACAGAATGGAGCAAGCATCCAGCAATTTTCCTAATACTAGCAGCAAATATGGCTGGGGCGTAATCAATGCTGAAGAAGCGGTACGAAGTGCTAATCCATGGAGATATGATCGTGATATTACTGGTCCAGGTTCAGGGGTCCTTTATACGATGTATGATTTTGATTTCCCATCAGGTAGTCAGTCTAAAACCTTTTTTATTAGAAATAAGCAATATGGCTACAATATAAACGCTAGTAATGGTCAAGTTACATTTAATCAGACAGGTCTTTATCAGGTTTGTGCTACCATTCCAGCTTATGAAGTTACGGATTGTAAATATATTTCAATCACCAACCAGTATGCTGGTGGAGGAGATCCATGTTCAATTGATGATGACTGTGAGGATGGTGATTGTTGTAATAATGGAATTTGTGGACCTTGTTAAAGGTTATCATTATGATTGATTATTAAAAATAAATAGGCAAAGTAAAACGGGACCCAACCCTTGGACAAGTTAATCTTTGTACAAAAAATTAAGTTTCCAGTTTTACTTTGCTTATTTAAATTAGAAAACAAAAAATTAATTTTAATTGTTAGTTCTAGTATTATGAATACCATCATTTACCAATGATCTATCAATTATTAAAAATTTTACTTTTTGCTATTGGATTCTCAGGTTATTTATCTGGACTTCATCTTTTATTCAGATCAATATCTGAAGAAATTAGATGGACTGAAATATTGAGTCCTATAGAGAGTCCCTTCAAATTCTCCTTTTGGTTATATTCTCCACTCATAATAATTTTATTTTGGTATCTATCAGATTTATCTTCTAATGCAAGATTTATATTTACGATATTTTCCACCATTATATATACCGCCTATGCCATACTTTCAGCCATATATTTTAATTATCTAAAGCGGCTTTTAAAAGCCTATTTTATAAAAAAAAATTCAGTTTTCACCTATCTTTCTTTATTGTTAGTCATTGGATATGGTGCGTTGTGCATAAATAGTTCAGCAGCATTTGTTAAGGCTTGTTTTTATCAAGTTGGGAATAGAGAATATAAATTTGACAAACAAATTAGTAAACAGATATCCCAAGATTCAACCTTAAAAGTGCAAGTAATCAATAACGAGATAGATTGTTGTGAACTGCTGTTAGATAAGGTTCAAAAGATTCCAACTCCCAAATTAAACATCAAAAGAAGCTTTTTTTCAAAGATTAGAGGAAAATATGAAGTCGAATTAGATCCCAAAAGTAACCTTAAAATATATTACTACGAAAAAAAAGGTGGCAAGGAATATATACCCAACTATGGTGTAAAATTAAGCGTTGATAACTGTGCGTTATATATTAAATTAGGAGATGGAGACGGAGTAGAAGAACTTGACAAAGAAGTCATTGAAAAAAATATAGCAATAAGAATTCGTGGATATGAATCTACCATTCATTCATTTGAAACAAAACCAGCCACTCCATTTTTATTTGCGTTTGCTAAATTTTGTAGTTCACTAGGATTACCAGGTTATTCCATCGTGGGAATTAATGAGGATGCTTTAGATACGGACTTTTATCTTTTATGGAGCTTTAACATATTTTTATCAGGGATCATCTTTTTTTTAAGTATAAAAGTATTTCCACCAGAAGTATGAAGGTAAGTAGTTGGATAAACTAAAAAAAACAAGTCATCAAGAAATAAGAAATTCCTTGATGACCTGAAATAGATTATCTGTTTAAAAGCATAATAATACCATATCTATTCCATCCGAAAAATAAAATAACTCAATCAACCACAAACTTAAGGCGCAAAATCTCTTCATCAGAAATTAGTTGAATAACATACAAGCCAGCTGGGTACGATTGCGTATTGATGGGGATTGTATTCAAGCCGCTAGTTAGTTCTAATGTTTTTTGGAACACCTTCGTTCCACTTAAGGTATATATCTGTAGCAGCGTCGAATGATTATTTAACGAATTAAAAGCGAGCAGGGCTTGGTCCTTGGTTGGATTTGGCGTTAATCGTAAATTATTTAATCCAGCATCTTGCTCATTGACATTCGTCATCATTGGAGAAGTATAATCACTCACTTTAAAATCATCAATATAAATCCCGTCGCTGTGTACCGAGAAATCCGCGTCAAGTAAAAAAGCAAAATAAACTTCCGGTTCGCCTATAAAAGCACTAAGGTCAACTCGCTCTTGCACCCAATGACTATTGTTCGTGTATTCGTTTAGGGCGTTGGTATATAATCCAGGGAGCGATACCCAGTTACTTACTCCATTAGTGGAAGCCATAAAAGAAACTACATCAGCATTTGGTTCTAATGACCACTTCGCATTAAAACTTGCATAAGGAAGCGTAGCAAGGCTCAAGTCTACCGGTTGAGACATGATAACTTGAGCATTGGTGTTGCCAGCGTAATTACCATAACGCGAATCCGCAAAACTATGAAAACCACTAACCGCATCCATAAAACTAGTATCCCAATCGAGCACTTGATCTAGCCAGGCATTGTCCGTTTCAAAATCAGTTTGATAAAGCACTTCTTCTACTCCAGCGGTAACATAAATAGTTTTTCTGTATGAAAGCGTATTGTTTTGAAATACATCTACTATAAACGGAATTCGCTCGCCAGGGTTTACGGCTCCTGTCACCTCGAATTGGAAGGCACCATTTTCACTGCTAGCATATGCTCGTTGGTTGATCGTTCCAAAATCAGCTTGCCCTTGAATGGTGTTGATGGAAGGGTGCGTAGACGTTAGGACTACAGAAACATTGGTGGCAGATTTGGTTAACCCTCTATTCTTTAAACGAATGTCCATCGTAATAATATCTCCAGTTCCGATAGGTTGATTATGTAAGGTAAAATCATGAAAACAGGTATAATTTCCCGATACCCAACTAAGGTATTTCATCGTTTTCCTAAATTCCTCTACCCGATCACAAATTACGGATGGTGATTCCCAAAAAGAATGTCCAATTTCAGGTGTCCATCCAAGAACACCCTCTGAATGTAAATAATCACGGGTCGTTCCGCTAGAAGTATACCCCAACATCTTAGCGGTAGTACCATAACCGTCGTAATTAGCTGGTATAAATTCAGAAACAAACTCTGCATATAGTTCATAGCTAGCTAACGAGTCTACATAGCCCCAAGGAGATAAAAATTTATCTCCATAAGTATGGATCGTAAAGGCGATGGACGGATCGATCTGTGCTAAAAAATTGGCTACTGCCGCTGCTTCAGGTTCTGAAAAAGGGTTTTCTCCGCGATATATTTCAGTACAAGGATCATTACTTGAACCACTATTTAAACCCCATCCTTTTGAATAATTTCGATTAAGATCTACCCCAAAACATCCATTGCCAGCATTCCGTCTATTTTTTCTCCAGAGTCCACCTCCGTTTGGAGCCATTGCTTCGTTAAAAACATATCCATCTGGATTGACGATAGGAACAAAATACATTTCTCTATTCTGAACTAGGTAGTCGACTTCCGGATCAGTCCCCATATTTTCAAGTAGCCACCACATATAGTACAGGGTTGACTCTAAGGACATTGGTTCTCTTGAGTGCGTGAGGGCATCAAAGTAAACAACGCCTTCTTCATCTGATTCATCTACGTCCGGATTATCTGATATTTTCACTGCAAAGATCGGACGACCTTCGATAGATTGTCCAATTTCGGAAATAGAAACAAAGTCATTATATAAATTTTCCATTGAATTAATATGCGTGACCATTTGGTCAAAAGTATGATAACCACCCATATTCCCATCATCAAAATTATCCAGCCCGCAGGAAGCCGTCCTAAGACGCGAGGTTTCATTGACAAGGTTTTGAAAATGACTTATATAATTTTCAATAATTACCTCATAGGATATTCCACGGTCCGTTAGTTGACGCAATTCGTTTTGGCTAAAAACAAATTCTAAAAGCGCGGATTCATTTTTATGGAAATGGTCAATAGCTAAGCCATGACTAGGATCTTCCACCAGTATTTGATAGTCTTCATAAGTGATTCCGACGGTAGAATATTGCTCAAAATTGTTTTGCGCTAATAAATTTATTACGAATATACAAAAGAAGAAAGTGATTGTTTTTTTCATAGCAAATGGATTTAGGAGTTTGTAGGAATAGAAGCGATAGTATGGTGAATGGTTACCACCTATAAATCACTTTTATAAAACTAAGCAAATTTTTTAAGACTTATGCTGTCTTTTTCTTACTAAAAAAAACAAGCCACCAAAAAACAAAAGTTTCTTGATGACTTGAAATATTTTTATCTTTTAAAAACGCAATCCAATACTATTTTCCAACAAACATATCATCTAATAAGTCGTCATCAAAATACTGATTGGGGTTGTCATTAACATGCTCGTAGGCAGCCGTTAGAAAAATCATACTCGCTGCGGATACGACGGTTTGTAAAATGAGGAATAGAATAATACCCATGATGATGCCAGCAACAGGATGAAGCGCTGCTCCAAAAATAAATCCAGTAGGAAGGACCACCAAGAAAAAACCAAGTATACTAAATAATCCGAAGCTAAAATTTGCTCCAAGACTTTCTCCCCATTTTTCTTTGATAATCGACGCGGAGCGTTTAACAGCTTGTATCGGCGTCACCTCTTCAAAGGCAAGAACCGGAACCACAAAAAATGTAGCGATACCCCAAACCATCCCAATCAGCCCCGTGATCATACCGCCGATCGCACCCGCACGCTCTTGAATCGTTTTCAAGATCATACCAACCGTAGCAGCCAAAACAGACCACGCAAAAATGGTACTGATCCGAGAAAGCGCAAAATTAATCCCTTCTCCTACCGAGGTTTCTTTTCCATTCAATATCTTCCTAGCACAATGTACTAGTCCAACATTAAAGAAGACGATGACAAAATAATTGAGGATATAAAACGCAAAAATGGCGAGATATGACATCATATCAAGACTAGTGGAAATAGTGACTTCATCTCCTAACTCAGTAATGGAACCTCCAAAAAGCAAGTACCCGCCACCAAAAAAACTAAGGGTTACTAAAATTAGAGAAATACCGGAGACCACCGGAAATAACATCAAAGATGGATGGTCATGGATCGTTTTCAAGCTCATCTTTCCAATTTTCCAACCATTGGATAAGCGATCAAATATTTTCATTAATTGAGTTTTTTAGTGTTAAAAATTATACTACAATATAATTATTTTCTTAGAATATAACCAATATTGTCGACAGGGATGGTCTTTTATTCGACGAAGGATTTTTAGGTATTTGTAAAATATTATGCCAATAACAAGCTCTGATTAAATTTGGTATTCCCTTTAAATCGGAAAAATCCAGAATATTTCTGTAACTATGCCCAGATTAAAAATCTAAATTAATAATTTTAAGATATCATGAAGAAACAATACCTACTTTTCTTAGCTATTATTTATTCCTTCAGTAGCTACGGTCAGATATTATTTGAACAGGGATATTATATTAATAATTCTAACGAAAAAATTGATTGTTTTATCAAAAATAATGATTGGGAAAAAACCCAACAGAATTTAAATTTAAATTATTATCCGATGGTGAAGTAAAAACAGGTGCTATAACCTCCATCAAAGAATTTGGTATAAATAATTTTTCCAAATATATAAGAAGAAAAGTAGAAATTGATCACTCTAGTAATGATATGGATAAATTAAGTCTAATTAAAGCGCCTGAATTTATAGAGGAAACTTTATTTTTAAAAGTGTTAATTGAAGGTAGCGCAAATCTATATCTCTACGAAAATAAAAAAGTAACCAGATACTTTTATAATAAGGAAAATGCTCCTATTGAACAGTTAGTTTACAAATTTTATGAAATCGCCGAGCAGAAAATTGGTGAAAATCAAAAATATAAAAGCCAATTATGGCATACCTTGAAATGTCCAACACTCAAAGTAGAAAAAATCCAAAATTTAAAATACTTTAAAAAAGAGTTAATAGATTTTTTCATGGCATATCATCAATGCACCAATACAGCATATGTCAATTACGAAAAAATACAAAAAAGGAATTTATTTAACTTGAATTTAAGACTAGGAATTAATAATTCAAGTCTTGCTACTCGAAGTATAGCTTTAAGCTCTAAAGATACAGATTTTAGAAATAGATTAAGTGTTAGACTTGGAGTTGAAGCAGAATTCATCCTCCCGTTTAACAAAAATAAATGGACGGTAATCGTTGAACCCACCTATCGGTATTTTATCTCAAAAGAAGAACTAACCAACCAAATTGTCGAAATCGATTACAAATCAATTGAAGTTCCTATCGGAATAAGGCACTATTTCTTTTTTAATCAAAAATCTAAAATTTTTGTTAATGGCTCCATAATTCTTGATATCATAAACAATGCAAAAATTGATTATGAATTCGGAGATGATTTAGAAATTGAGCCCATTTCTAATTGGGCATTAGGAGTAGGTTATAAACAAAATGATAAATACAGCATAGAACTAAGATATCAAACCCCTAGAGAAATTTTAAGAGGCTATCCAGGCTGGACTTCAAGTTTCCAAACATTTTCAATAATATTCGGCTATTCAATACTATAAGATCAGCTAGCGGAGCATCCAATGAAAATTATCATCAAAAACAGGATAAAATTATAGAATAAAACGCAATGACTCCCCAGACCAAGACATAAATCATCTACCTCCCGTTGGCCCATCTAGGTCAATAGGCAAGTAGGTCTTTAAAATCGTTTCTGGACGTCGACATCCAGACCTACTCCCCCACCGGAGCCAACCGCACCACCAAGCCATCCAACGCATCCGTGATCCGCAACTGACAGCCCAATCGACTATTATCATCTACAAAAAAAGCTTGATCCAACATATCTTCTTCGTCTTCTGAAAGGTCTGGAAGTTTGTGATCAGATTGTACATATACATGACAAGTAGAGCAAAGCGCCATACCGCCACAAGTACCTTCGACGGGGAGTTCGTAAGATTTACAGATTTCCATCAGATTCATGTTCATGTCTGTGGGTGCTTCCAATTCGTGGGGTTGATCTTCGCGATCTATTACGGTGAGTTTTATCATCTTTTTGTTGAATGGTTGAATAGTTGAATAGTTGAATAGTTGAGGTGTTGAATGGTTGCGGTGCCATCTTTGATTAGACCTCAACATTTCAACTTCAACTTATTTTTTCCTATAAAAGAGCACGGCATCGCTACTGTTTTAGGTCCTATTTTTTAACGTCTTTTATGGTTAAAAGGTTGTTTAATTTAAGCGCTCGTCTATCAATGCGATAAATTTTGTTGATTTATAAACGATTCAACAGTTCAACACCTTGCCTGCCGGCAGTCAGGATCAACAGAAACTACTTACCGGTAAATTTAGGCGCACGTTTTTCCAAGAAGGCCGTAGCTCCTTCAATAAAATCTTGGGTATTAGAAATTTCTCCAAAAGCGTTTACTTCCTCGTCGTAGCCGTTGACCGTTTCGTCAAAATTAGCATTGACACATTGGATACAACGAGCGATGGCTAAGGGTCCTTTAGTAGCAGTCTTTTTAAGGATTTCGGTGGCCTTGGCAAGTAATTCTTCCGCAGGAACGACATGATTAACCAATCCTAGACTAAGTGCTTCTGGTGCTTTGACCATATCGGCAGTTAGCAATAATTCCATGGCTTTTCCTTTACCGACTAATTGCGTCAACCGTTGGGTTCCACCATAGCCAGGCAAAATACCAAGGTTTACTTCTGGTTGGCCAAAACGAGCATTTTCACTCGCGATCCGTAAGTGACAAGCCATCGCTAATTCACAACCACCACCGAGTGCAAAGCCATTAACGGCTGCAATGACTGGCTTTGGAAAATATTCTATTTTATCAAAAATTTGCTGACCGCGACGAGACATTTTGGCGGCGCCGTCTTTTCCTAAGGTCAGAAATTCAGAGATGTCTGCACCGGCCGCAAAGGACTTGGGTCCAGCCCCCGTCAGAATTATTCCCGTCATCTGAGGATAATCGGTCAAGGCATTATTAAAAAAATGTTCTAGCTCATCAAAAGTTTGACGGTTGAGGGCATTCAAGGCCTTTTCACGGGTAATAGTAACGGTAAGGATTCCGTCGTTATCTGCTATTTTGAGAATTTCGTAAGTCATCTTATTTTTTTTCGCAAAGATAAACAACTTCGAAGAAAGAAATAAAACAAGTTTTAAAACACTTTTTTGGTGGCACTTCCTTTTTTTTACCTACATTACCCAAAGAAATTGGTATATATCCAGAACAAAACCATACTTGAATCCTTTTACAAATAAAAAGAGAAAAAATTATAAATTAAGATAAATCAAAAACTGAAATTTAAACAGAATTCCTGATTCACATAACTAATTAAAAATTAACATTATGAAAGTACTTATCGAATCTCAGTTTGTCCTTAAAGACACTCAGAAACAACATATTGAAAATACGATGCAGACTTTAACAGCATACGAAGACCGTATTACACAAACGGAAATTTATTTCAAAGCAGGTGATGGGAACAACGCCAATGAAGTATCTTGTACCATTCGGGTACATATCCCTGGCAATGACGTTGTTATCAGTGATAGTGATGAAGATAGAATGAAGGCATTTAATGATGCTTTTCAACGTTCAAAAAGACAATTGATTAAAGAAAAAAAAGCGAGACGACCTTATTGATGTGCGGATTTGTTGATTTGTTGATTTGTTGATTTGTTGATTTGTTGATTTGTTGATTAAACAATATTTTCTTTTTTTAATCGATCATTCAAATAATTTTACATTGATTTAAAACATGAAATTGAAGATACTGTTTTGGAATTTCAACGACCTGCCTGCCGGCAAAGGCAGATTCAACAAATCAACCGTTCAACAAATAAATCATGCCATCGGCTCCTTCTTTTTTTCTACCGTTTTCTTTTTATGCTTAGCCTTTTCTTTTCGACTTTTACGCTGCAATGCTTTCAGCATTTTATTGATGTGTTTCATCTTTAGGCGGCTCTTGATGGCTACCATCGTAAATTGATCTTCTGAAAAATTAATGACGACAATTTTTTTGATCTTCTTTCCATTAATCTTTCCCATAATCACCGTGTAATTACCATCATCTTTAATCGCCACCAATTGCTCCATATTCCCCTTTTGTCTGAGATCTCTAATCAATGCTTTCCCGGCGGCCTTTGACACCTGCTGACCTTCGTCTACCAATACTCGAATTCCTTTGGCTTTTCTAGCTAATTTCAATCCAGCCCTTGCCTCTTTATCGTGTACAAAGAGGCTGGCAATTCCTACACAGGTCCGCGTCAAAACACCCGGCAGTGTGATATTAAAAACCTGATCTTTTTTCTTGTATTTTCTATAAAATTTCTTGATCGGATCACCGCCAGCTTGAGCGATGGTGATAGAACAGAAAATTAAAATAAATGAGTAGAGTAGCTTTTTCATTGTTCGGTTTTATCGAGGTTTTCTAAATATTCAATTCCGTCAATATCAATATTTCCAGCTAGCTTGGATATTTTTTTAAGATCAATATTCCCTGTTAAACTCAGCATAATCATTTCATCTTCCCCACCAACCAATAATAAAAGTTCTTGGATCGTATTGTCAGGAGTTGTTTCTGTCCAAATTTTCACATGATTACCTTCATCTCGAACCGAAAGCAATAAATCAAAGTCAGCGTTTTGCTTAGCAAATTCTCCTAAAATTTCCTTGTAATGTTTCATTGGCTCTACCTCCGTTCTTAATACCATCAACCCCTTGAGCTGTTTTAAAACCTCTTCAATGATAGCTGCTTCATTCCTTTTAAGTTCTCCATCATCAAGCCCTTCGTCGAGCGCTTGTATGTCAATTTCAGAAACAATTTCAATCAGTTTAGGACTGACATAAACGGAGCTAAAAATTTCATTTTCCAATTGAGCTTCAAAGTAACGATTAATGGCATCATTCTGAGCAAATACCGAACTGCTCAAGAAACATATGAGCGAGCATAAAACAAATATTTTTTTCATGATTTGATAATTTTTAAATGGTCTTATTTCCCCCAACTAGCAGGGTTGATATTTTTTATATTTTTTAATGATTTTATAGAAGCTTTAGGTTCTTTATTCATTTTAGAAGAAACCAATAATAACGCTTGTCTCGTTAGTTCATAGGCTTCTTCTTCCGAAGCTGGATAATAAACCTCACCGTTAATAATCAAATGTGGTATCTCAGCTAATTCGTTGGAAGAAGAAGGCGTTTTTAAGAAAAAGATACCAGCAGTAAGCAAAAACAATACAGCGGCAGCTACGGCCAACCATTTCCGGATCCGAGTTATCGGCTTAACCACTGCCCTAGTATGCTGATTAGCAATTTTTTTCAAAATCTCCGCTTCAAAATCGTCTGGTAAGGTAGCCTGAGCGATTTTGTTTTGGTAAACAAAGACTTCTGCAAATGGTCGGTGACTTTCAGCGATATCTGTCCCAGAAAAATAGTCCCGTAATTGGGCCTCCTCGTTGAGCGAAGTTTCCCCTGCCCAGTATTTATCAAGTAATTTATCTATGGTTGTCATATGCATTAATTAATTCCAATTTTATTTTATACCGAGCCCTCGACAGATATACCTTTACCTGACTCATGGATTGACCGGTTTTTTCTACTATTTCTTTATAGGATAATCCATCAAAATCTCTTAATTCGAAAATTTCTCGTTGCGCCTCCGGAAGTTTTTTGACGATACTTCGAATCAATTGAAAGGTATCGTTTTCGGCGGTGGCCTCATAGGGTGTTGGCGTAGGGGCAGCAAAATGCTGCACCTGCAACAGCGCCGTAGTAGACTGGTGATGACGACTACGAGTTTTGTCAATCGCTAAATTTCGAGTCATCCGAACACAATATCCTGGCAGGTTATGGACTCCTTTTAATTCTGTTCTCTTTTCCCAAACCTTAATCAATACCTCTTGAACAACATCTTGGGCCTGATCCTCTCGTCCTACGATCCGCAGCGCCAACCGATACAGTTGATTTTTAAGGGGTAAAACGCTTTGTTTGTAGATTTCCATTTCCATTCTGCCTCCTTGACGATTAAGAGATAAATTTTGTTACAGATTATAATTTTTTTCAAAAAAATGTTGACCTGCCTCTCTTCCTTTTCAGGAAACGGCAAGCGGTGAGATCGATCAGCTAACCATCCCTGTCAAGATGGATTTTTTCATTAAAAATAAAAAAACGGATGCTTAATAAAACGCTGATAATCAGCTAAAAAAAAGATTATTTAGGATATTTTTCAATATAAATAAAAAAAAATCACTGCTCCTCCACCATGAACTCTTAAATAGTGCTATCTTTGTGAGATTTTTTTCTCCAACGTTCATAAGAATAACCCACGGGATGCAGCAAGATATTACGCCGAAAAGTGAGACAACAAGAAAGGAACTCTATGATTACCAGAAAGAAGATTTAAACTTAATCTTTGAACGATTCGCCAATTGTCCTAAAGACCATAATTTGCTCTACCAGTTGCCTACCGGTGGTGGTAAGACCGTTGTTTTCTCTGAAATTGCACGTCGATATATTGAACAAACTAAGAACAAAGTACTGATTCTAACGCACCGTATTGAGCTTTGTGGCCAAACTAGCCGAATGCTAGACAGCTTTGGCGTTAGTAATAAAGTTATTAATAGTAAAATTAAAGAACTACCAGACAAGGACCAGTATACCTGTTTCGTGGCCATGGTTGAGACCCTTAATAATCGACTCAACGACGAAAAGTTTACGATGGAAGATGTCAACCTCGTTGTGATTGATGAGGCCCATATCAATTCCTTCCGTAAGCTATTTAAGTTTTTTAATAAATGTTTTATCCTAGGAGTAACCGCTACCCCACTAAGTAGCAACGCCAAGCTTCCGATGAAAGATTCTTATGATGAATTGATCCTTGGAAAATCCATTCCTTCTCTGATCGGCAGTGGATTCTTAGCGAAAGCAACTACGTATAGTTTTGATGTTCGACTGGGTTCTCTCAAGACGGGTATCAATGGAGATTATACCATCAAATCTTCCGAGGAGTTGTACTCTAATGCCGCCATGCAAAGTAAGCTTCTTTACGCTTATCGACAACAGGCCTTGAATACAAAAACCTTGATTTTTAATGCGGGAATCAATACCTCTCGCCACGTTTACGAAACGTTTCAAGCGGCAGGATACGATATCCGTCATCTTGATAATACGTACTCCAAACAACAACGAAAGGATATTCTCTCTTGGTTTAAGAAAACGCCAAACGCCATTTTGACTTCCGTAGGAATTTTAACGACGGGATTTGATGAACCAACCATCAAAACGATTGTCCTCAATCGTGCGACTCGTTCTTTGAGTTTGTATTACCAAATGATTGGTCGTGGTTCGCGTGTGATTCCAGGCAAAAGCGATTTCCAAGTAATTGATTTAGGTAATAATTCTGCCCGCTTTGGTTTGTGGGATGCAGAAGTGGACTGGTTGAAAATCTTTCGTAATCCAAATTACTTTCTGGATAACATTATTTCGGATCAGGATATTGAAAGAAATTTCAAATATAATATGCCAGAAGAAATTCGGGTATTATTTAAAAAATCCGAACATGTAGATTTTGACATTGAAGCGGAAAATAAAAAAGTAATGGCGGAAGGACTACGCTCGGCGGTAATCTTAGATCGGTCTCTAGAACAACATGTGGGATTGATCGTTGAAAATGCAGAAACTTTTCCAGAAGCGCTCAAACTAACCAAGGCCTTACATGAAGATATTTCAGATCGCGTTCGTCGCTACTGTTATTGTATCTGCAAAAGCACCAAGAATTTCCGAGATTGGGCCATTGAAGATTATAAGAAAAAACTAAAAGTTAGAATTAATCAGGAGTACTAGAGCAATTGAATATTGCGCTTTTGATTGCTATTTTTTACTAAAGGCTTTTCTTCTGGCTCTTTTACTTTTCAAACATTGAAAGAAGGGTGCTAAGAAGATTTTGATATCTGTTTTACTATCGTCCGATAGATACGGATAATCGTCCACCATTTTTAAAATTTCAATTTCTTTCTCTTTAAAGCTTTGGATGGCCTTCATCAAAAATTTATCTTTCGTCCCTAAATAAATACGCTGACGTACATCTGTCTGCTGATAATCAGGATTAGGTTTCGCATAAGGCGCATTGACAAATCCGCTAAAATCAAAATCATAAGGTACTAGAATCAAAGGCGATTGCGGATCATTTCTAAAATATTTTAGATTGTGTTTGTGATCTATTTTCCAATCTGTATTACTTATCATATACTGAAAAAGAGCCGTAATTTGCGCCTGCTCGGAGTCGAGATCAGACCACATTATATTATACTCGCTCAACTCTTCCATCTCCTTTCTTTTTCTAAATTCTTTATCGCTTTCAATAAAAAAAGCAGGAAAAACATGCGTTGTATCTTGCCCCATCGAATCCAAGCAAACTAACTCCGTAGCCTGTACTCTAAGATGAAAATCGGATACCAAAGCGTATAATTTATAAATCAAAAGCTCCCGATGTAGCAGGTCTTTAGAAAGGCTATCCAAAGCACAAGGCATGACTACTTTTAATTTAGGATAGTCTTTTATTCTTTGCTCCTTTAGCACCTTTTTGTCAAAATAAATCATTACTGGTGGTATTTCACATCGGACTAATCTGGTCTTCCCTCTAGTTTCAAATCTTACGGGAAGCGTAATTTTTTTTCCAAGACGGTCAGAAAAACTAAAAGAACCAGAACGATTTATTTGATTAAATTTATCTTCTAAAAGATTAGAAATATTGCCGTGCAAAGTAACAGGCATTATGGTTTCGTATTCCATTAAAGATAGCAGGCTTTGCTTCTTTTTTTTAGGATTGGATTTCTTTAGGGTATCCATTTCTACATCCTGTGCTATAGAAAACACTGGAAAAAGTGTAGCGATGAGAAAAATAAAATAACGGAGATTCACTTGTTTTTTGTTTATGGTAGTAGTAAAATAAAACCAAAAAATACTACACTATCAAAGACAACCCAAATGCAAATATGTTGCCTTAGTAATGGTCGAATAATAAGTTCCGTATTTTGGCAAGGGAATTTTGGTTCAAGATGAGGCAAAAAACGTAGACGATGCCATAGCATCCTGCGTAAGCTTGTGCTAGTAGCACAAAGAGCGAGAGCCAAAAAGGCTTTTTAACCCTGCCCGATCTGACGATCAGTCAGGCGGGGAAATATTGGATCAAAAGGCCCAGCCATAAATCGGGAAATTATTGTTTTACCATTACTTATTATACAAAGTTAGTGAAAATAAACAGGTTTCTACGTTTTATAGGTTTCTCGATCCAATTCTGTCCTACTCAAAAATAAACGCCCCCTCCCATCAGCCAAGTATTAGCAGACACTCTATTCCCTAAATTTTGGTAGCCACCAGAAATAAAATATCTTTTTATATGCAATTGTAATCTTAAATCAAAGGTAGATAGCCCTACTCCTTGATCGATAAATTCGTGGTACCGATAGCTACTATGCAAACTAAGTGGCTCTTTGAAAAACCAAGAAATTCCTACTCCGGCACTAAAACCCCAATCAGATTGCTCACTTTCTTCAAAACGAGAGAGGCCTACATCCCACCAGAAATTAAATCGTCGACCCCGAAAGCGGTTATATTGGAACGTTAAGTTTGAAATACCTATTTTATTAGATTCACGCAAATTATTTCCTTCAAAAAGCTGACGGTGATTTATATCAATCGTAATCGTTGAGATCGGAGAAAATTGGATTTGAGCTAGCCCTCCTAATATATCTCTTTCATTGCTTTGCAATAAAATCTGAGCTTTCGTACTCATCATTCGTCCCTGTTCTCCAAACGGACGATAACGACCATCATCATAGAGGTCATAAGGATATTCTGTAAAATCAGTATCAAATGCTCGGGGCTCCCCCTCAAATCCGAAGAGAAAATTAATTTCATAAAGTAAGTCTAGGAAAATATCTAATTGTCCTTGACAGGCTTTTGGCTTAACGACAAAAAAGAGGAATAGCGTAAAGTAGATTAGGGTTTTAAATTTCATAGCTCGAGGTTTGGGTCTAAGTTCTGAAATCTAAATTGGGATTGCAAAAAAGGATAACACCTTTAACATGATTTTAATATACTTATCTAGTAGATTTTATTTTAAAATGGTTAAATCTCCACTATATGCTATTTCTTCACCATCCAAAAATCGAATGCTAGCAGTATAGACAAACACCCCTGGATTTAGTCCTTGTCCTCTAAATCTTCCATCCCATCCTAAAGCAGGATTGTTGGGTGGAAAATTCTTATTAGAAAAAACAATAGCACCCCACCGATTGTAAATATTTAGTTCTAATATTTCTACAGCTTCTTCACTGGTACTGATAAAAAATCGATCATTATTGCCATCTTCATTTGGAGAAAACACATTTGGTATATAAACTGCTCGATCTTTGATGACTTGAATATTGATTTCATCACTGCCAATACATCCTGCTGTATCAATCACCATTACTTCGTAAGTATTTGAAAATAAGGGTGCTAGTATTTGTTCCATACAATTTTCACAATCCATTAGACCAGGTCCATTCCAAACTACGGTATCTAAATTATTTCCAACCACACTCGACTGAAAGTCTATCGTCACCGTAGATCCCAAATTTATTTCCTCGTCTGGCCCTAAATCCACAATTACGGGAGCGGGTGAATTGATTATAGTGCTTTCATTTCCACTACATCCGTTTTGATCAGTGACTGTTACCCCATAATTACCAACTGGCAAGTTAAACCACGCAGAATTTGATTCAGCAACCTGATCCGTAAAAGTAAAATCATATGGTCCCAATCCTCCAATTACCGTATCAACGACCACTACTCCATCATCTGTCCCAAAGCAAGTCAAGTCTTCCGTAACTAATACTAAGTCAATCGATGGAGGACCTGTAATTTCCGCCATTCCAGCAGCGGTACAACCGAGAATATCTGTTACCGTCACCGTATAAAAACCAGCAGGAACATCTAATAAAATTGCTCCAGTCTGACCATTGGACCACTCATAGGTTAAGGGTAAATTAGGAGCCCCCATAATGTCAGTTTGAATACTTCCATCTTCACTATCTGCACAAGTCAACGAAAATCCATTTGCTCCTTGCACGGGTGCTAAGGCCACCAAAAAGCTTTCTTCTTCTTCTAATAAAACGACTTCCGTCCATTCTAACCCATTAGCCGACACGACCGTAATCGTATACGATCCAGCTTCCAATCCGCTAATTATTTCTGTGTCACCACGGTCAATTATTTCTATTGATCCCAATGGTCCAGTTACGCCCGATTCCCAGAACACCATAAATGGTCCAGTTCCTACGTCTACCGTTACACTGATGTCTCCTTCTGAATCTCCACAGCTAATTGTCATTGTCGTTGCTTCCGCCTCCACAGAACAAAGGTTAATGTCTAATAAAGTAGTCTCCGTAATTACCAAACTATCACAACCTGCAAATCCCATTAATATTTCTGAACTCACCCCCACTTCGCTAGGATCACAAGTCGTTTCAGCGAGATTCGTGGTCGTTGCTTCCACCAGAATCGCGGTCGTTGTAATCAGTAGACTATCACAGCCCGCTAGACTAAGGATCGTCTGAGTGGTAGTACCAGCTTGTGATGGATCGCAAGTTGGAATTATTAAATCTTCATTTACTGGCGCTGTATAAACCAAGGTTGTCGTTGTTATTAAACTATCGCAACCAAATATATTCGAGATCGTTTCCACACTCGTCATACCATCTTGAGAAGGATCACAGGTTACTTGTGTAAGATTCTCATTTACTGGAGCGATATAGACGAAGGTCGTGGTCGTTATTAAACTATCACAGCCAAATATACTCGAGATCGTTTCTGTGCTCATCATACCATCTTGAGAGGGATTACAAGTAGGAGCATTTATCGCTTCATTCATTGGCGCCGTATAAATCAACGTCGTCGTCGTGATTAAACTATCACAACCAAAAATATTTGGAATCGTTTCTGTACTCATCATACCATCTTGCGAAGGATCACAAGTTACGGCTGTTAAATTCTCATTTACTGGAACGGTGTATACTAAAGTCGTGGTTAGAAGTACACTATCACAGCCCAATACACTTGGGATAATTTCCGTACTCATCACCCCGCCTTGCGCCGGATCACAGGTGATGTCTAGAATATTTTCGTTAATCGGAACATTAGAAAAAACCAACGTCGTCGTGATTATCACACTATCACAGCCGAATATACTTGAGATCGTTTCCGTGCTCATCATCCCATCTTGAGAGGGATCACAAGTAGGAGCATTTATCGCTTCACTCATTGGCGCCGTATAAATCAACGTCGTCGTCGTGATTAAACTATCACAACCCAACACACTTGGGATAATTTCCGTACTCATCATCCCGCCTTGCGCTGGATCACAGGTGACATCTAAAATATTTTCGTTAATCGGAACATTAGAAAAAACCAACGTCGTCGTGATTATCACACTATCACAGCCGAATATACTTGAGATCGTTTCCGTGCCCATCATCCCATCTTGAGAGGGATCACAAGTAGGAGCATTTATCGCTTCATTCATTGGCGCCGTATAAATCAACGTCGTCGTCGTTATCAAACTATCACAACCAAAAACATTCGGAAGCGTTTCTGTACTCGTCATACCATCTTGAGAAGGATCACAGGTTACGGCTGTTAAATTCTCATTTATTGGAGCGGTATAAACTAAAGTCGTGGTCAGAATTACACTATCACAACCCAACACACTTGGGATAATTTCCGTACTCATCATCCCGCCTTGCGCCGGATCACAGGTGACATCTAAAATATTTTCGTTAATCGGAACATTAGAAAAAACCAACGTCGTCGTGATTATCACACTATCACAGCCGAATATACTTGAGATCGTTTCCGTGCTCATCATTCCGTCTTGAGAGGGATCACAAGTAGGAGCATTTATCGCTTCACTCATTGGCGCCGTATAAATCAAGGTCGTCGTCATTATCAAACTATCACAACCAAAAACATTCGGGATCGTTTCTGTACTCGTCATACCATCTTGAGAAGGATCACAGGTTACGGCTGTTAAATTCTCATTTATTTGAGCGGTATAAACTAAAGTCGTGGTCAGAATTACACTATCACAACCCAACACACTTGGGATAATTTCCGTACTCATCATCCCGCCTTGCGCCGGATCACAGGTGACATCTAAAATATTT
>CALFWZ010000209.1 GCA_937928405.1 uncultured Saprospiraceae bacterium | reverse complement strand
TCTATAAACTCAGAGTCTGGTAATGTCAAATCTTCAATTTCATCTTTTTGACAAGCGGAAAAAAATAGTAATGTAAACAATACAAAAAAAAATAAATTAGTGGTGTACTTCATGGATAGTATGGTTTAAGTGATCAAAAATTATCCTAAGGGAGGCTTTGATAAAAGGAGGATAAAAAATGGAGAGGATTTACTAGAAGGGATTCGCAACATATAGCAATCTTATCACAGATGCAAGCAATGAAATAATTTCAACAAATTAGTTTTAAAAAAATATTATGTTGTGTTATGTTACACAGTGTCATGTTGTTATTCAAACAAAATAAACGGATTCATAATATTCTGGGAGGCTTTAAGTAATAAGAAAAGAAGTGTCACATTATCCTATATTACCCTTTTAATACAGGTCTTTTGTTTTTATAATGGATATAATTTGGAGTTCTAAATCTAATTGAGATTTATTTATCTTACCGAATTTTTCAGTCTCCTAAACAGTGATCTTTTTTGGTGGTTTCAACATTTCTTTGACAAAAAAAATAGCTAATCCATTCTATTTGAACAGATTAGCTATTTTTAGGAAGCACTCAAAGTAATCAACACTTCTCCGCTTCTTATTTCTAAAAATAATGGACCAAACTTAATTGGAGAAATTTTGCCGCAACATCATCACTAATGGTAGCAGAAGCTAAAGCATCTTCAGTAGTACCATTATTGCTAGTGTTTACATGCTCACTATAAGCCAACTCAAGTCCTGTACGTGGATTTAAATAGTAACCGACACCAAGGTTTAACCTAAAATCATCCAAACGGCCTGAGAAGGAATTCTTAGCTAGATCACCAGCAACATTATTACTACGACTAAAAGACGATGCATCTTTTAATTTGTTTAACCGATACGCCCAACTCATTCCAAGGGCTAATCGCAATTTTCCCGTAGGTCGAAAAATCACCGATAAAGGAATCGTCAACTGATAATTAGGTTGGTCTGCATTAGCTCTGTTGGCAATTTCTTGGAGTTCAGAAACAGATATTACATCAGGGTCTGAGAGATTAAAAGAACCATTCGTTGAGGCTAAATCAGCATCAGCATTATTTCCATTTAAGAATCCTAGTTGCATAGCTCGAAATCCTAACCCAGATTCAACGGCCCATTTTTTACCCATTTTCCTTTCTATTCTCATTCCTGCTTCTAGTCCGTTGTCTGCCTTACCAGCAACAATGGCTCCAGCATAAACTCCGGTTCTCCAGTTTTTATTTTTTGGTAAATCAATATCATTGTCAATTGAAAAAACAGTGTTAGCAGTGGGCAGATTCGTCAAGCCTAAGGTAGGTAATTCGGCAATAGGGCTAGAAATATCCGCAACCGAATGTTCTAATGCGCTGGTCATAGCGGCAGTAATAATTGGAGCTACTTCTAAAGATCTATCAGCAGCATTAAGAGCGATCGGAGTATGATCCAATATTGGCTTTTCCGTTATTTCATTTTGAATGAAATTTTTATTAGAACTTATTTGCTTTTTTGGCGTTGCTCTAGCCATCGAGGTATGATTAGTGATTTTTTCAGAAGCAACATTTGTCGATGATTGAGCAAGTGTAGATTTGGGATTATAAGCAGTGGTATTATTAGTATTTGCTATTGAAATTGGATGATCTTCTTCTTGAAATTTAGTAGCAGCTAGATCGATCTCATCGCCAACTTTGATAATTTCTTTGGCGGCCATCGGAATAGCCTCATGTCTTTGTAGTCCCCACATTACAGAGAGCCCCCCCACAAATCCTACTACGAGGATGGCGGCAATAGATAACCAGCCGATGCGCCGCTCTTCCTTTTCGACGGGCATTTCCTGATCTAGGATTTCTGCCATATTCTTCCAGGCAGACTCCATAAATTGCTGATCGGTTGCTTGATTGTTTCTTTGTTTACCCAACATGACTTTGGTAGTTATTACTTTTTTTTAATAGCGTTTTAAGTTTTTCACGGGCGGCGTTCAAATGCCATTTAGACGTACCAACGCTTATGTTTTCTCGTTCGCCTATTTCAGCATGTGATAGTCCTTCGATGGCATATAAGCGGAATACGTTTTGAGTAGCAGGCGGTAGTAAGTCCACCATTTTCATAATATCTTCTGCATACATATTGCTCAAAGGCTCATCTCGAACTTGCGCATCTCGTTCTTCAAAAACGAGAAATTGCAAATAGCGAGAATTTTTCTTGTAGTAATCAGATAAACAGTGGTAGACCACTCTTCTGATCCATCCTTCTAAAGAACCACTAAACGTGAAAGTATCTAGCTTTTTAAATACTTTCAAAAAACCAATATTGACAATTTCCATCGCGGTTTCGCGATCGGCAGTATGTCTCATACACATGCCGATCATCGTCTGAAAATGTTGTTTGTACAGCATTTCCTGACATCGTCGATCGTTGCGGATACAACCTTCAACGATTTCTCTTTCAGTATAGGTTTTTCTTCCAAACATGTGTAACAGTCTTTACCTGTCTTTTGTCAAAGTCTTCAAAACTTGTCTAAAATAGATTTATAAACAATTTTTCTTCCTAAAGATAAAAAATCTCAGGCCTTTTTAGCTTTATATTAACGCCATTAAGCTCTATATCGGCGTTTTTAAGCTATGAAAGATGGCAAAAGCCGCTGATATTAAGAAAGACGGCAGATTTCTGGATACGGTTGGGTCGATTGGTAAAAAATTATAAATTTATGTGAATCAGGGGTTGAATGCTCAATTAACGATAAAAAATTTTCTCAAAAAATGCTTCTTTGGTTCATATATATATTTCCAACTCTTGATTCGCATGAGTTAATAATACTTAAGCTGAATAAGCTATTAAAACAACTCCTGATCTAGGCGATTCTTAAACAATTCATCTAAAGTTGCTAGCAACAACTCTAAGTGTTCGCCTCGACTAACTTCTCGGTTGATTTTTAGGCGGGTATCCGTCAGGTGTTCTGGTTTGATGATGCGCTGTGCTTTTTTATAGAATTTTTGCCGATGGATTTCTGGAGGAATGGATATTTTATCGGTAGCTAATTGCACCCAGTATTTAAAGCTAAGCTTATCATGCATTTCAAATTCCTGGAAACCGGGTTCATTTTCCAAAAATAAAATAGGACAATCACCCTTTAGCGTAAAGATGAGACCATAAAGTACGTCTCCTTTCTCCGGTGGTTGGTTGATTGGATAATTTTCTAGCACCAAATTTTCAGATAGCACATATTCGTGGGCTGGCGTCAGTTCACCCGTTTTACTATCCTTGACTGGAATGAGTCGCTCATACCATGCTTTACGATACCAAACGCCCGCTACCGTGTACTCATATGATTTGGCTGTAAAAAAGGATTTATAAAAATCTATAATCGGCGACAGATTGGGTCCAAAAATTCCCAAGCGGGCAGTATTTCCAGCCTCATTAGCAGATAGAAATAGAGCTAGTTTAGATCTCCAAAAATCTGTTTCCCAAATTTTAAGGGCTTCCCGTAGCGTTACCTGAGCGGGTTCCATGTCCATTTTTATTAATGCTAAGTCTAATTCTATTTTCTCAATTCTAGCTTTTAGTTGTAAAAAGGTTTCTTTGATTTTATAGAGTTCCGTATAGATACGTGTATGTTCAGGGTTTTTCCAAAATTTTTCTTTCATCCTCCTTTTCATACCTTCCAACTGCTCAATTCTGGCTAGTAAATGTACATATACTCTACCTCCCATTAATCGATATACTTGCCGACGCAGATCACTGGCAAAATCAGCATCATTAATTTTATTTAATGCTTCTACCCATAAATCCAACGCCATCTCATCACTTTCAATTTCGAAACGAATTCCTCTTTCAGGATCAGCAGATAAACGAGCAACTGTTTGATTGGCAAAATCAAGCAAGTTTATTTGTCTACTTAACGGAATGATTAATTCCTCTCTAATCGCACGCTGAAGATAGCGCGCACCGTATCGACGGTCATATCCTCTTACGCCTAAAAAATCAAATACGGTATCATCAAGGTCTAGGGTTAAATTTCTAAACTTTATCCCTTCTCGTTCTTTGAGTTTCGCTATTTCTCTTTTGACAATTCGAGCGATGGTAGATTGTGACAATGGACTAAAGGGAGTGATTCGATCAATTCGATTATACAATTCAGGACGGAATTTTTGTTGCACAGCAAATTCAAAATGCCGAGCTATCTCCTCCGTATCAATTGTCGACTTCCAACTAATACGATGATCTTGCAAATTAGCCGCACCAATATTGGAAGTCATAATAATAATGGTACTGCAAAAATTTACCATTTTCCCTTGACTATCGGTCAACCTTCCCTCGTCTAGTATTTGTAATAATAAATCTTGAAATCCGCGATCTGCTTTTTCTATTTCATCAAATAATAAAACAGAAAAAGGCGCTCTTCGCACTGCCGAAGTTAACAATCCATCAGAAAAAAAAGAACTACCCAGCAATCTAGCAACCGCCGCCGGATGTGCATATTCACTCATATCAAATCGAATCATCCGATCTTCGTGTCCAAACATAAATTTACTAAGCACTTTTGCCAACTCTGTTTTTCCAACGCCCGTTGGTCCCACAAATAAATAGGAGGCAATCGGCTTACCGCTAAAACTCAAACTTGTTTTAACAGTAGCCAACATGTTGAGCACATTATCTACTGCGAGTTCTTGTCCAGAAATTGCTTGATTAAAATCTTTTTTTATTTCCTCAAGTGGCAATGGAATTTCAGGGTCGATCATAAAAAGCGGTAATCCAGATTCTTGTGAAAACCGTTGGATCACCACTGCTCGCGTAATTTTAGTAACGGTCGTTTTTTCTGTTTGTGTATCAAGGAGAAGTGATTCTAAAAAGCGAATAGGCCGTCCTGGCATTCCTGAATAAGGAGAAAAACGACGACTCAGTCGGATGATTTCTTCAATGGCAGATCGCTCAATTTTTATTTTTTTTCGCTTGGCAATTGACTGTACTTTTCCAATAATTATTTTCTCCAAATTCTTGGTAGGTTCTTCCAACCTGATAATTTGGAATAGCGATAAAAAATTAGGGGCTCTGAGTTCAATGCGACTTAATTCTTCGGGTGTACATTCTGTCAAGATAGAAATTTTACCTTGACCAAGATAAGTCTGTAAGGCATCGGCCATGCTAGTTTCACTGCCTTCATATTGCCCTACTTCAAAGAGTTCTGTAAGATTTTGAATAAACAAAAAATCATCGGTGGCGATGAGCTGCTGACAGAGATAACCGAAATTTTCTTCCCACCCCGTATCTTCTGTTAACTCTCGCACCATTCGAGAAGCGTTGGTTTCCCAAATCGTCGTATCTGCTCCGGCCATGCTAAATTGACGCGCCAACTCAAGTATCAAGGCAGATTTTCCGACGCCAGATTTCCCGACGAGTAAGACACTAGAATTAAAATCATTTTGTACCGCACGGCTAAGACTGTCTAGCTCCTTGTCACGATGCCATGTTGCTTGTTCTGTAATTTTTAATGGAAACGCCAGTCTAGAAAGCCAATTAATTTCTTTGGCATCTCCGACCTGCTCCTGTTCGGCTAGGGAATAAACTTTGTATTGCACATCTTCTCTTAATAGTTCTATTTCTTCAAACCAAATAGTAGACGCGATTTTTTCAACGGCCTTTAATCTTTTATTTCGAATAAAAGAGAGTCGGATGGCTTCTTCAAGTTGTGGTTCCAATTCGTCAAATTCGACCGCCATCGCTTCTACTCCTAGGTTAGGTACGGTAGCCCAGAAACCATGTGCCGTTTGTTTCCAATAATAAAAAAAGTCTAATGAAAAATCGGGATAAGCCACTTGATCCTTAGCCTGATTAAATTCCAAAGATATTTCGGCTTTAAAATAATCTGCATAATCCGCTTCCTTTATCAACGCTAGATAATCAGACCGATCAATAAATATTTTTTGAAATTGCTCTGCATATTTTCCAGCGAGTATTTCTGGAGAGGTGCCCAATTGCCATGCATCTAAATCCCGTAGTGGCAAGAGGAGTTCGTTTCCGCCGTGAAATTTCAATTTAAAAGCTAAAAAAGGAATGGTAAAAAAAGTGGGCATTTTTTTTATTTTCAGTAATGGTCCTCCAAGAAAAATTTTGATTACGAGGAAACGATAGAACAATAATAACGAAGTTGTTTAAAAACTCATATTTTTTCAGAAAATTACATAAAAAAATCCGAGCAGCACGAACGCCACTCAGATTTAATATTTTTCTATTTTCAAACGGTGTTACTACCCTTCCACCTTATAGCCAGGAATACTATACCGCTCTATAAATGCTTTCATCTCATCCACCATTTCCGGAGAACCGATGACGATCGTTTCACGCTGATGCAACTCATGTGCATCCTGCTCCATGATTCTTTCGAGATTGGTATTGATGGCTTTTCCGCCAGCCTGCTCAACAATAAATGCCAATGGATTACATTCGTATAACAAACGTAGTTTACCTTTTGGATACTTTCTAGTATTTGGATATAAGAAGATTCCCCCCTGTAGTAAGGTTCTGTGAATATCTGACACCATCGAACCGATATAACGCATACGTAGGTTCATGTCCGAACAATGGTCAATATAACGACGCATTTCCACATCAAACTTCAAGTAGTATCCTTGATTAACGGAGTAATAATTTCCTCTATTTGGAATTTTTATATCTCGGTGTGACAAACAAAATTCTCCAATCGTTGGATCTAAAGTAAAGCCATTTACGCCACGACCCGTCGTATAAACAAGAATAGTCGACGTACCATATAGTACATAACCTGCCGCTACTAAATCCGTTCCTTTTTGTAAAAAGTCCTGTAACTCACAAGGTCCAGAAGCCTTACTTTTTCGGCGGTAAATACCGAAAATGGTTCCAACAGAAACGTTGACATCAATATTAGAGCTACCATCCAATGGATCAAAAACAACTACATATTTGGCGTCCTTGCCTGCCACGGGTGGGATAGGAATAAAGTCTTCGTTTTCTTCCGAAGCGATTCCACAACATTCTCCACTATTTTTAAGGCAGTCGATCAATTTATCATTGGCGTACATATCTAGTTTTTGTACCGTATCACCAGAGGCGTTGGCCTCTCCTTCTGTGCCTAAGATATTGACTAGCCCAGCCTTATTTACTTCACGGTTGACAATTTTTGCTGCCACCCCGATATCTCGTAGGAGGCCCGTTAATTCGCCAGAGGCAAAATCAAAATCTTTTTGTTTTTTGATGATAAATTCATCGAGCGTGATAATTCGATTCATACTTAAGAGGGTCTTTTTTCGGCAACAATTACCGAAAAGGTTTGTTAAATATTAGTTTGGTTAGAACAAGATACGGAGGCGCAATTCTGGTTTATGATGAAGACCTAACAAAGTTACGATCTTTCGATCTAAATATAGGTATCTTTACGCCTTAGATTTAATTTTGATACATCATTTCATAAAAACCCTCCTTTAAATCCGTGCAGCAGTTAGCCGTTCTCAATAAATTCTTTTATAAATACCGATGGCGGTTTTTGCTGGGAATCATTTTTGTTTCACTTAGTAATTACTTTCGAGTACTCCAACCCCAGATGATCCGCTATGCGCTGGATTTAGTGATTGAGAATATTAGTCTATACAATCTTACAGAAGGTTATGGTGCACAGAAGGTATTGTTTGCACAGCTAGGAACCGTGTTATTGTTCTTTGGAGGACTGGTATTATTGCTTGCACTTTTAATGGGTATTTTCATGTATTTCATGCGTCAGACTATTATTGTCATGTCTCGACTCATTGAATATGATATGCGTAAAGAGATTTTCGCTCACTATGAAAATCTCAATCTAGCTTTTTATAAAAAAAATAATACAGGAGACCTCATGTCTCGCATCACGGAAGATGTATCTAAGGTGAGGATGTATCTTGGTCCTGGTATTTTATATGGTATCAACTTAGCATCCCTCTTTTTCTTTGTTATTTATTCGATGCTGTCGGTTAGTCCTATGCTCACTTTCTATTGTTTGCTGCCGATGCCCTTTCTTTCTATTTCCATCTATTATGTCAGTAATTTGATTAATAAAAAGAGTGGTATTATACAAAAACAACTGGCCACCCTAAATAGTACGGCACAAGAAGTATACAGCGGTATCCGAGTGGTCAAATCTTACGTCCAAGAGCCAGCCATGCAGCAACATTTTGCCGCTCAAAGTGACGATTATAAAGATAAAACGATGGCTTTAGCCAAAGTTAACGCTATGTTTTTTCCATTAATGATTTTATTGGTGGGAGCCAGTACCGTACTGACCGTTTATGTGGGAGGCGTGCAGGTAGCGAAGGGAACCGTAACTCCAGGTAATATTGCCGAATTCGTTATCTATGTAAACATGCTTACCTGGCCTATTACCGCACTAGGCTGGATTGCTTCGATTGTCCAACAAGCCGCAGCCTCACAAAGTAGAATCAATGAATTTTTAGAGGTAGATCCAGCTATTAAAAACCCAGTGGTCCATCCAGTGACCTTAAAAGGAGACATTGAATTTAGTCAGGTAGATTTTGTCTATCCAGATTCTGGGATTTCAGCGATCAATAATTTGACCTTTAAATTAAAAGCTGGCCAGAAAATGGCCATTATTGGAAAAACGGGGTCTGGAAAAACAACGATCGCTGACTTACTCTTGCGAATGTATGATGTGACGGGTGGAAAAATCCTTCTTGACGGGAAAGATATCCGAGAACATGACTTGGCTAATCTTCGTAAAAAAATTGGTTATGTGCCACAGGATTTATTTTTATTTTCAGATACCATTGCTGGAAACGTGGCTTTTGGGAAAAGAACGGCCGCTCGCTCTACCATTGAAGAATTTACTCGCTACGCTTCGGTTTATGAAGATATAGCTGGTTTGCCAGAAGGCTTTGATACGATGGTGGGAGAACGAGGCGTAACCCTCTCAGGTGGTCAAAAACAACGAATTTCCATTGCCCGAGCCTTAATCAAAGAACCCGATATCGTAATTTTGGATGATTGCCTTTCGGCAGTGGATACTACGACCGAACAACAAATTTTGGGGTATCTAAATGGCAAACTAAAAGATAAAACCAGTCTAATTATTACCCATAGAATCTACTCTTCCCTACAATTTGACCATATTATCGTCTTAGAAGATGGTCATATTGCCGAACAAGGCACCCACGAGACCCTACTAGCCAGAGGTGGCTATTATGCCCAAGTCTTTGAGCAGCAACAGCTAGAGGAAGCCTCTAAAAACTAATTATTGTAAAAGGTACACATTATCACCTCTTAAAACTTCTTTTATTAAAAAAGTAGTTTTTTCTAACAAATTTTCTTTATTGTGGAACAAATAACTACATTTGTAGGACAGAATAGTTAAACTCTATTACTCATAAAAACTTTAAACAGTGGAAAACGAGAGAAATCCAAGAAGATTTGAGAGTGTTTTTTCCAAAAAAGTCCGAGCTGGAAAACGAAGAACTTACTTTTTCGATGTACGTCAGACTAAAGGAGAAGACTATTACTTAACGTTGACCGAAAGCACAAGGAAATTCAATAGCGATGGCTATGAAAGACACAAGATTTTCCTTTACAAAGAAGACTTTAATCGCTTTTTAGATGGCTTAACGGAAGCGGTCGATTACGTCAAAACAGAGTTGATGCCTGACTATGATTATGACGAATACACCCGCAAACACGAAGAGTGGGAAGCAAGTCAGGCCGAAAGTGATGGCGAATATCACAAAAACAAAGACAATGACAGCAGTGACGTAACGGAGGATGTAGCCGAAGACGACATTAGCTGGTAAGAATAACTTTGATCTTAAAATAGGTTTTGGAAAGCAAGTTTCTCGTCAGAGAAGCTTGCTTTTTTTATCTGCCTAACATCTACCACTACTCCCCACGCATCTTTTTTACCACCATGGGAAAGCGCTTCACCATCCCACTCCCCCTTTCGGCTCCTCGGATGACCATATTCCCTGGCACCGCTCTCGGAGGCTGATTATCATATAATTCTAAATCCTTCACCCGCTCTCTATACGGAATGGCAATTTTCATTTTTGCCTTGGTGGTTTCTACCGTCTTATGATGCTCGCGGTCTCCTCCTTCAAACTTAACACGGGTTGGTCGATCCAAAGAGGTGGCGTACATCATCTGATCATCCTGACCAACCACTGATAAGGTATAAGCGTCCGACGCAATCCGATCCTTAGCAGGAATCCCATAACGAACAGCTGCTAATTCCATATCCCAATTTCCATTATGATTTTCTAATTCCAACAGCGCAATTTTTTCATAACCATAAGCATTATCTTGGACGCTTTGGGGAGCAATACCAAGGGCACTGTATTCCATTCTTTCATAATAATCTTCAATGAGACTGCTACAGGTTTGTTGAAAATCTCGCACAATATCATCTCCATCATCTTGCATAATGCAAAGACCAGCATTCGACCGGTAAGAGATTTTCCCATCCAAATCCTGAAAAGTAATACAGCTTTCTACCGGATAGCCTTTTGAACGATTAAAGTCTTGGCATATTTGCAAGGTAGGAAAATAGACATCGCGTTCAGACATGTACCAAGACATCCCATTATATCCCGTCAGCTCGGTACAACTAACGTCATTAAAGCCATGCGTACGATTAAAATCCTCACAAGCCGAACGACGACTAAATACATTCTGTCCTAGTCCCGTATCCGATTCAAAACAAGCGCAACCGTTATATTCATCACTCAAATTAAAAATAGCATGTGCCGTTTCGTGGATAGCTGTTCCGTGGTTGTAAGATTCAGAGGTAAAAACATTGTGAGCAAGGAATTGTAAATTCCCCAACAAATACGCTCCATCACTGTATTCATTTTTATGCAACAATCCAAATGCGTCAATGCCATCAATTATATTTTCTTTCATAAAAGAGGGAAAGCGATCCGGATTTCCATAATCCAGTGCCAATTGAAAACCATCCACTGCTTCTCGTGTATAGAAAAAAGCCCAACTTTCTTTATGATTTTTAACCATATTGTTTTTATGGTAGCCATTGTAAATTAAATCTTCCACATCGCCCAAAAAACTAGACCAATTTTGCGCATTTCCATTGGTATTAAAATCGGTATCTGGCAGAAAACATAAATTAATCGACTGTCCTAAAGCATGCCGCGAAGTAGCATAGAGCATAATCTTATCGTTGGGCCAGCGAGAATCTCCGGCATCAAAAAGTGCCAGCTTTTCTGTTTTCTTTCCATCAACACTAAAAATCTGGAAAATATATTCCACGTTCGTTCCTGCCGGAAAACCTTTTTGATAAGTGTAGGCTAGATTGAGATTTTTTAAAGGTTCCGTGAACGTCCATTCTTTCGCGACGCCCCATTTCCCATTGATTCTTTTTCTTTTAGAAGGAAGCCCATTTTCGTTACGGTACCATTCATATTCGTAAACGGAGAGCACTACCCGATTGGCACCTCCTGGCTCTAGTGCATTGAGTTTAAATTGTACACTTTGAAAATTATCGGGATGCAACGGACGGTGGATCCACTCTCTTACAATAGCATTACCTGGTGGATAGTCTACCGGATTATCAATCGTAGGTTCTTCAATAACTGGATCATCATCTATAGGATTGTCAACAATCGGTGGATCCTCACTAGGTGATTGTCCCGCAGGGCGAAGCAATTCACAAGCGACAAAAGACAGACAGATCAAGAAAATTAGCGGGAGATACTTCATAGGAATTTGTTTTAGGGATACGTGAAGTCTTAAGTCGGCTTTAGGGTTGGACTATTAATCATTAAAGAAGTTAAATCAAATTTGAAAAAATTTAGATGTGAATGAGGATACTTCCTTGATGATTAGATGTTTTTATTGATTTTTTTTTAACACTTATCTCTCGCCAAAATCGCAGAGCAGTTCGCTAGGAGATACGGAGCAATAAGAAAACCACCTATTATTTTGGGACTATTTAGCAAACTGTATCATTACATTTTTTTCACTTTAGCAGGAAAATTGAAATTGCCCGCCTACTTGTCGGACAGTTTTTTAAGGTTGAAGTTGAGATTGAGATTGAAAAATTTTAACCTCAACTTCAACTTCAAGAGCAACTTCAAAAACGCCCTCAAAGGATCAACATTTATCTTAAAGGTCAACTTATTTTAAATTTATAATTATGAACTCATCTATCAAATTGGAGCCTAGTCTTTTTAGAAAGTACTTCAGTTCAATCTTACATTTGAGATTGTAGTTGTGGTTGCAGTTGAGATTGAAATACTCAGAACTTAAAACAATCCTATTATTTTAGTATCCCAACTATTTACCCCTTACTCCGGATGGCCTCCACTGGATCCATGCCTGAGGCTTGTAAAGCGGGAATCACTCCTGCCAAAATTCCAATAACCGTAGACCAGATCAGTCCGGAAATAACATTCCCACTGGAAAGATAGATTTCGTAAGCGAAGAAATCTGCTGCGCTCAGTCCTTTTACAATAAAATAAACAAAACCTAATCCCATCAAGCCACCAAGGAGACAAAGGATAATGGCTTCAATTAAAAACTCTAAAAGAATCACAAATCGTTTGGCACCCAGTGCTTTTTTAATACCGATAATATTAGTTCGTTCTTTTACAGATACAAACATAATATTGGCGACACTAAACATTCCTACCAAAATAGCAAATCCACCGATCACCAAACCAATGGTATTCAACACGCCAAAAAACGCATCGAAGGCAGCGGTCATAATAGAAATTTCATTCATCGCAAAATTATCTTCCTCCTTAGGCTTCAAGCGGCGATGAGCTCTCAACACTCCTGTGATATCATCTTTGAGTTGGATATTATCAATTCCTTCGGCAGCTTTGACACTTAAGCTAGAATTACCAAAAACATTGGTCGCTTTTAAGTTCGCAAATTTTCGGGCATTTTCGTAAGTCAACAGAACCGTATCATCATAATCCATAATACCGATCAAACTTTCTCCCGATTCGGCGATGACACCGATAATGGTCAGTTTACGTCCAAGTAATTTTACCTTTTTACCAATCGGTTCGATACTACCAAAAAGCTGTTGGGCAATATTATAACCAATGACAATATTGTCTCCACCATAAATAAATTCATTATCTGAAAAATAGCGTCCTTTCTCCATTTCAGGATTATAGATTTCATCATACCCTTCGGTCGTTGCCAATACCTCGCAGTTGTCGACGCTGTTGGATTTGTATTGCATGGTCTTCATCCCAATACCAACATTGAGGCAAAGTGCTTCAGCAGTTGTTAGACTTTTCTTTAAGGTGCGATAATCCTTATAATCTGGATTGGGGCGTCGCAATAATTTTGTATAGTTTTCTCCGGGATCTTCAGCCCAAGAAAATTTTGAAACATAGACCACATCACTCCCAAGTTTATCAAAACTACCTCTGATATTATCTTCAAGAGAATCCACGGCAGTTTGTACCCCAATTATACAGAATATACCGATACTGATGCCCAAGAGAGAGAGGAAACTGCGCAGCTTATTACCTGCTAGTTGCTGAAGTGCCTGAGAAATACTTTCGGAAATAATCTTAAAGAGCATAATTCAATTATCGTAAATGATGCTCTAAGCTACCGTATTTTACGCAATCTAAGGCAAGAATTCGACGGATTTTATGGTTTTGACGATAGAAGGCTAAATTTTTGTAAATAATATCAAAAATTAAAAAAGCGAAGAATATTGATTTGTCCAATCTTGAACCCGCCTGCGGCAGGCAGGTATCCAATTTCAAATAAAAAATACTCTTTTGAGTTGAAAAAATTCAATGCTTCTTATTTTATATCATGTTCCTTGCTAAAGAATTCGTCCACATTGAATATTGATTTAATGAACTATTCAATATTCTTTCTAAGTTTGGGGACTTCGGCCGAAAAAACTTATCTTTGTCCTCTTTTGCAGAAAAGAGTTTGTCTAAACTCTAAAAAAACAACATATGCGTACTAAATTATCTCAATTTAAATTCGATTTACCGGAAGAGCTGATCGCTAAATATCCATCAGAAGAACGGGACGAATCCCGCTTGATGGTCGTTCACCGTGAAACAGGAAAGATTGAACACAAAATCTTTAAAGATATCCTCGATTATTTTGACGATGAAGATTGTATGATTTTTAATAATACCAAAGTTTTCCCTGCTCGGCTGTATGGTCGCAAAGAGAAGACGGGTGCTAAAATTGAGGTTTTTCTTCTTCGGGAACTTAATCACGAATCTAGACTCTGGGATGTGTTGGTAGATCCTGCTCGTAAAATCCGAGTTGGCAATAAATTATATTTTAGCGATGAAAATGAAAATGATCTTTTAGTCGCTGAAGTAGTAGACAATACAACTTCCCGTGGACGTACTATTCGCTTTTTGCATGATGGAACGGAAGAGGAATTTCAGGAAATGCTTGGGTTCTTAGGAAATACGCCGTTACCTAAATATATCCAACGAGAAGCAGAAGCAATTGACCGCGAACGTTACCAGACGCTGTATGCGAAAGAGATGGGAGCCGTAGCTGCTCCTACCGCAGGATTGCACTTTAGTCGTGAATTATTGAAAAGGCTAGAAATCAAAGGAATTGATTTTGCAGAATTGACGCTGCACATCGGGCTTGGTACTTTTAGAAGTATTGACGTAGAAGATCTTAGCAAGCATAAAATGGATGCAGAATATTTTAGAATCAACGACGAAGCTGCCGCCATCGTTAATCGGGCCAAGAAAAAGAAAAACAAGAAAATTTGTTCGGTAGGAACTACTTCTATGCGAAGTATCGAATCAGCAGTATCAGCAGACGGACTACTAAAAGCAACCGACGGGTGGACCAACCGGTTTATTTTTCCTCCTTACGAATTTAGTATTGCCAATTCGATGATCACCAATCTACACCTTTCTAAGTCCAGCCTTTTGATTATGGTGTGCGCTTTCGGTGGGTATGATTTGATTATGGAAGCCTATCAACAGGCTATTAAAGAGAAATATCGCTTCTTTAGTTATGGAGATGCGATGTTGATTATATAGTAGGCTTCGACTTCCTTCTAAGATATTCTTTATTAGGAATATTCTAAAAAAATCCGATTAGTTTTCAAAACGAAAATTAATCGGATTTTTTATTTAATACCCAATTTAAAACTGCTTAACAATTCAACGCTCCACAAACACTAATCGTTTGACCGGAAACATAAGTAGACAAATCAGAAGCTAAAAATAAACAGGCGTCTGCTACCTCCTCTGGGTTACCATATCGTTTGAGTGGAATGCCGCTGAGGAATTGTTCTTTTGTTTTTTCATCCAAGCTATCTGTCATTTCCGTGGCAATAAACCCAGGTGCAATCGCATTACAACGAATACTTCGAGAGCCAACTTCTTTCGCAATAGATTTAGTAAATCCAAAAATTCCGGCTTTGGAAGCTGCATAATTGGCCTGTCCAGCATTTCCAAAATCACCAACAACAGAACTCATATTGATAATCGATCCGCTGCGATTTTTGAGCATGGGTCGCAATACATGTTTGGTTAAATTAAAAACGGATTTCAGGTTGGTGTGAATCACCTCGTCCCATTGCGATTCATTCATTCGCAGCATG
The DNA here is from genome assembly GCA_937928405.1 of uncultured Saprospiraceae bacterium. GTDB lineage: Bacteria > Bacteroidota > Bacteroidia > Chitinophagales > Saprospiraceae > JALZUU01. Next base: position 13,563 of record CALFWZ010000209.1, on the reverse strand, counting down.
AGGTTGTCACGGGTAATACCAGCGTTGTTAATTAAAATATCGATTCGACCAAAGTCTTCCGTGACCTCTTTGACCAACTGTTCTGCCTGTTCGTAGGATCCAGCATCAGACTGATAGGCTTTAACCGTGGCTCCGTTTGCGGTCAACTCATTGACAATCGCATCGGCGGCGGCGGAAGAAGAGCGATAGGTAAAGGCTACGGTAGCGCCGTTAGCTGCGAACTTACGGACAATCGCTGCTCCGATTCCCCTACTCCCTCCAGTGATTAGAGCGATCTTGTCTTTTAATAATTCCATAGTTTGTTTGTTTTAGCGCGTAGAAAATAAATAGGGTAACCAATATATGGTTTTAGTCTGTCCTTATGTTGCGAAAGTAAAGAAGTTGTCTAACAACTCCAAATATGGGCATTGGTTCAAAATAAAAAAAAGAGAAAGTCGCAATGACCTTCTCTTGGAAATAGTTGAAAATACGGATAAAATTTCTTTACCTAATACTTTCTAAGTAGGATCATATCTAAAGGATACATCTACCAGAGGCAATTTATTTTATATTTTAATACTTATGGATTAGCCGAAAGACAAGTTGTAGCACGTATGACACATTCGGTATCTTTAGTTTTAATTGATTGTTTTTTATTCGGTGATACTTCGTAGCCAAGGTTACGATTTCCGTACCAGCCTCCTCCTTTACAGGTTTTCCCTGATTTACAAGCGGTCCCTGCGATGGCAAAAATAGCCATCAGGATTGCTCCTAAGAACTTAAATTTCATCTTCGATTCAATTTTTTGGATGATTAATAAATAGATATAACTAAGTAACGTTGAAATTCTATTAACGTCTGTCAGAGGAGAAGCTTAATACCTATTCGTAAAAAGCCGACAAAACGATTAGAAGAGTGATAAACCTAAAAAGGCAAAAACAATACCAGCATTTTTTCTTCCCAAAAAAAATCTTTCAAAATAATTTTTCTTCTAAAATACTCTCTTTCAATGCATTACATAAAATCTTAATAAAGGGTTGAGTAAAATTTCCTCGATTTAAAAATAAAATGTTTTAAAATAATTTGTTTTAACTAACTATTTGTTTTATATTTGTCCTGTCAACATGATTAACGACTTACAAAATACTTAACCATGAGAAATCCAAAAAGAGAAGTGCCTTTAGTCATTATCGATACGAGAAATAAAGGACTTAGATCTATGCAGGATGACAGATTAAGAAGTACAGAAAATTCAAAAGAGTCAGAGGTGACTTTTGGAGATTTATTGCCTTTACTTTTTATGGTAATCCAAAAAATGTGGATGATTTTACAAGGCCCTCTAAAGGATTTCAGTGATCGGATACTGCAGTTATTGAAAACCAAAGTGTTCAGAAAAGATTTGCCGTGGTTTAAGATCGGTATATTATCAATGGTCGCTTTTATTATGCTTAAAAAGGATTTTCAGTTAAACTTTGCAGTGGCTTCTCCCCTATCTGTTTTCACGGATGATCGGGCAGCAGAAAAAGAAAGTCATCTATCTCAGTCTCTTTCAGTTAGTAATCCTTATGCGCCTTTAGCAGCAGATGATTTACAAGATCGCCGGGCGAAGAAATTCATCCGTGCACATGCAGCATTAGCGCAACAAGAGATGGAAAAATTTGGAATTCCTGCCAGTATTAAAATGGCACAGGCGCTGATTGAGAGTAGAGCAGGAACCAGTCGATTGGCAGAGAATAATAATAATTTTTTTGGAATGAAATGCTTTAGCAAAAATTGCAAAAAAGGACATTGCTCAAACGCCACGGATGATCATCATAAAGATTTTTTCAGAATTTATGAAAAACCAGTGGACAGTTGGAGAGCACATAGTCGCTTAATTAGCAATGGCAGATATGCCCATTTAAAATCCTACAAAAATGATTATAAAAAATGGGCGGTGGGATTAAAAAAGGCTGGTTATGCCACCGATAAGCGATATCACAAAAAGTTGATCAATACCATTGAAAAATATCAGCTCTACCGATTGGACCAATAATCTGGCTTAAAAAGGTTCACAGAAACTGAAGTTGAAGCTAAATGCTTGATTGATTTTTAAGCACCTTCTAAAACACTAAATTTATTTATAATACGCTAACTAAAACACTATGCACCGAATTATCCCCTTTATTATCTTCTTCGCAGCCATTGCTTATTTATTCTACAGTCCTGCTCCAATGGATAAGATTGGAAAAACAGTAAAAAATAGGGACTGTTACCAGCTAAAGCTGATGGATCAGGAAAGACGCTTGTTATCACCTGAAGAGAAAACTCCTACTGCCGCTCTTCGAAAAGAACATGAGGGGCAAAAAATAACTTCAGTTGATGATACGGGATCTAATATTCTTCATTTGGCAATGGGCGAAAAGGCCAACAATTAAAATATATTAAAAATATCAACATTTATTTTTAACAAAAAAAACCAATAACCATTTGAATATCAGATATTTACATTTTATTTTTCTCTCATAGCGGTTCTCTCATAGTCTGTTTTTAGACCATCCTAGTGATGGTCTTTTTTTTTGGTATAATTTTTTCTCATATTAAATTAATCTACAATTTATTTAAATTCATAACCTATGCGAAAATTACAAATTACAGGCATTTACTTTACGCTTTTATTGGCCCTTTTTTTCATTCCAAAACCAGAAAGTTTGTTAGAAATGGAAACATATGAATCAAAATTGCGTAATATTGAGAAAATTGGGGAGGACCAAAGTAAATCCCTCGTAATTACACCCCAACCAAAAGACACATTCTCTTATGTACAACAAATACCTTAGTGAATATTAATCTTTTACTGAGTTAAGATAAAGGAAGACTTTATATCCCCCTTTAATATAAAGTCACCAGACCACCCCCCGCGGTGGTCTTTCCTTTTTTAGGCAATTACACCTAATCGCTTCCACAAAACAAATTATAAAAAATAAATTATATATTTTTATTATAATCAACTATTTGGCATTCATTTTGCAAATAAATTAAGTATACAACATAAAGTATTCCTATCCAATTTCACTTCAGGATTACAAACCATATTTCTACAAAGTACAGACCTCACCAATACAACTCAACCGTCGAAAAAATTCAACTCTGTTGATAATCAAAAAGCTTAGGCAATTTCGTTCACTACTATAAGAACGAATAACGTCTCCCTTTTGGTAAATGCATATTATGTATTAACCCCGAATTACGTACTTATTTGAGAAAACGAACAAACACCATCCGACCAGGTTCTTTATTGAATCTGGTCATTTTTGTTTAATTTTATCAATGAAGTTATTAAAAAAATCTTCACAAAAAATGAGGTTAAGTACTTGGTATAAACCCTATTTAGTTTTAACCGTTGATTACCCCAATAGGCTCAGCTAATTTTCACCTCCAATCAAAAAATAAATTCACTAACTATGAGTAATAATCCACCAATTAGTTCTTATTCTCCTGGCGTACTCACGCTCCTTCCCCTTTATTATGTAGGATGGGCCGATAGCATTCTCAGCCCCAGTGAAATAAAATTAATTCATGAACAAATAAACAAACTAGATTTTCTCAGTAAAAACGACCAAAAATTATTGCGTCAATGGAGTGATCCAGGAAAACCACCTTCTAGAAAATTATTTCGCGAATGGTCTTTACTTATCAGAAATGCCGCGAGCCGTTTACCAATAAACGATCGAAAATCACTAGTTAACTTAGGACTAGAAATGGCAAAACAATCTGCCACTTCCGATCAAATTTTAAAAATCAATCAAGATTCTACTCGTACTGCGTTACAATCATTAGAAGATGCCTTAGGAGTCGTAGGTCACCAGACCCATCGAAGTATTTTTAGCAATCTTCCAGGAGATTCTTCTCAAAATAATCAAACACTATCTCCCTCTTTTGATATTAAAAAACTTGCTGCCATTCTAGATGATGATTATGCAGATATTCGCAATAAGGTAAAACAAATTTTAAGTGATCCTGAATTTAAACTAGATACGATTCCGGTAAAAGAAGACTATCGTCAGAAAGTCTTACACTGGTGTAAATTACTCGCTGACCAAGGCCTCGGTGCTACCTCCTATCCCATCGAATATGGCGGATTAGACGATATGGGAAACTACGCTGCCATCTTTGAAACACTTGGTTATCACGACCTGAGTTTGACCATCAAATTTGGAGTACAATTCGGTTTATTCGGTGGAAGTATTCTATGGCTTGGCACAAAAAAACACCACGATCGCTACCTAAAACAAACCGGAACACTTGAATTATTAGGATGCTTCGCAATGACCGAAACAGGACACGGTTCCAACGTAAGAGGTCTGCAAACGACTGCTACTTACGACCCAAATACAAAAGAAATTATTGTTCATTCTCCTAATCACGACGCTGGCAAAGAGTATATTGGTAACGCGCTTCACTCCCGCATGGCAAGCGTTTTTGCTCAACTGATCGTCAATGGTGAGAACCACGGAGTCCACGCCATTTTAGTTCCTTTAAGAGATGAAAAAAATGAGTTATTGCCTGGCAGAAAAGTAATGGACTGTGGTTATAAGGTAGGTCTTAATGGTGTCGATAATGGCCGTATTTGGTTCGACCAAGTACGAGTTCCTAGTGAAAATCTACTCAATCGTTTTGGTGATATTGACACAGACGGTAACTATACCAGTCCTATACAAAATCCTTCTCGACGATTTTTTACCATGTTAGGTACCCTCGTTGGAGGTAGAGTATGTGTGCCACGTGCAGGTCTAAGTGCAGCAAAAACATCCCTAACCATCGCCATTAAATATGCGCTAAGAAGAAGGCAATTTGCTCCCCGAAATGGAGAACCAGAAACCATCCTACTAGATTATGCTACCCACCAACGTCGCCTGATGCCATTACTAGCAAAAGCTTATGCGCTGGATTTTGGGTTGACCTATCTAACCAAAAGATATACCGACCGCAGCGAAGAAGATATTCGCGAAATTGAAACCTTAGCAGCTGGCATGAAATCGTATAGTACCTGGTTTACCACCGAAGCAATTCAAGAATGCCGAGAAGCCTGTGGAGGAAAAGGATATCTCGCAGAAAATCGCTTTGCAGATCTGAAAGCAGATTCAGATATCTTTACCACTTTTGAAGGTGACAACACTGTATTAATGCAATTAGTCGCGAAAGGATTATTATCTGAATTCAAACAAGAGTTTCACAATGAAGGATACGTAGCCGTCATCCGACTTTTATCTAGACAAGTCACCACAACTATCTCAGAATTGAACCCTTACACAACCCGGAAGACAGATATTGAACATCTTTCTGATCCAGATTTTCAGCTCAGTGCGTTTGCGTATCGTGAACAAAGATTACTGTATTCACTTACCCAAAGAATGCGCGCTTTACTAAAAAAGAAAATGGACAGTTACGATGCATTTTTACGCTGTCAAACACATATGCTCGATCTTGCAAATGCCTATGTAGAAAAGATTGTCATCGAACAATTTATCAAAGCCGTCAATGACTGCGAAGATCTAGGGGTAAAAAAAGTATTAAAAAAACTATGTGATCTATATGCCCTATCTACCATCGAAAAGCACAAAGGTTGGTATCTAGAACAAGAATATATGCAACCCGTAAAAACCAAAGCCATTCGTCGATTGGTCAATCAATTATGTCAATCCACCCGGAACGATGCCAACGCATTAGTAGATGCTTTTGGAATTCCTAATGCTTGCTTGGCTGCACCGATTATTTTATAATTCATGCTCAAAATTGCTTATTCACCAGTTTACAAATATAAACTGCCTGAAAAACACCGATTTCCGATGATTAAATATGAGTTGATTCCTGAACAACTCATTTATGAAGGAACCGTGAAAGAAGCTCAATTTTTTCATCCAGACTTATTAACGGAAGAAGAAATTTTGTGGACCCACGATCTTGAGTTTTGGAATAAATTAAAAACACTCAGCCTTACGCCTAAGGAAATTCGCAAAATTGGATTTCCACTTTCCGAAGCACTGATTACACGTGGACGACATATCTCTAAGGGAACGGTCCAATGTGCTTTGTACGCCCAAGAATACGGCATAGCCATGAATGTTGCAGGGGGAACTCACCACTCCTTTACTAACCGAGGAGAAGGTTTTTGTATCTTAAATGATTTTGCTATCGCAGCAAATTATCTATTAGAACACCAACTTGCAAAAAAGATTTTAATCATTGATCTTGACGTACATCAAGGGAATGGAACCGCGCAAATTTTTCAAGACCAAGCAGCCGTCTTCACTTTTAGTCTTCATGGTGCTAAAAACTATCCAGTTCGTAAAGAAAAATCAGACCTTGATATTGGCCTACCAGATAAAACCGAAGATGCATTATATTTAAAAACAGTTCGAGAAACGCTACCTCGACTATTAGATAAAGTACAGCCCGATTTTATTTTTTACCTAGCAGGAGTAGATATTCTAGCTACGGATAAATTGGGTCGATTGGCAGTCAGTCGAGAAGGTTGTAAACAGCGAGATAAATTTGTTCTGGAGCTTTGTAAAAAAAATAAAATTCCTGTAGCCATCAGTATGGGCGGCGGATATTCCGTAAAAATCACAGACATTGTGGAAGCCCACGCCAACACTTTTCGAGTCGCCCAAAATATTTATTTCTAGGTAAAATTGACTGGCTAAGTTTTCGTATTTTTGGCCAAATCCAATAATATTTGAGTCAAGAAGAATACCATATTATTCCCCCAACAACGGCTAATTACGTCTCGGTTATTTTACCAATGGCCGTGCCAAAGCTCTATACCTATTTAGTACCTCCAGAACTTACGGAAATGGTACAGTTTGGGATTAGAATCGAAGTGGTATTTGGAAAGAGTAAACGCTATGCTGCGCTCGTAGTCGATCTCCACGACGAAGCTCCTATCGAATACAAAGCCAAACCTTTGTTATCTATTATTGATGAAAAGCCCATTATCACTCCTCTACAGTATAGTCTCTGGCAATGGGTCGCTAAATATTATTGTTGTTCTTTGGGTGAGGTAATGAACGCTGCCCTACCAGGAAATTTTAAGCTTACCAGCGAAACACTCGTTACCTTAAGTCCTATCTATGACCCCAACTATCAAGGACTTAATGACGCAGAGTTTATGGTTTGTGAAGCATTAAATTTCCAAGAAGAACTTAGCGTAGATGACATCAGAAAAATTTTGGCCAAAAAAAATAAGCAGGCAGTTTATCCACTCGTAAATAGTTTACTTCAAAAGAAAATTATCTATTTAAAAGAAGAACTAAAAGAAAAATATAAACCCAAAACCGTCACTTGCGTTCGGCTAACTGCTACCTACGCAGAAAACCCAGAATTACTACAGGAAGCTTTTGAATTATTAAAAAGATCAGACCGACAAGTTGAAACCTTGATGGCTTATTTGCAATTAGCAAAAGCACATAAATTTGTAAAAAGAGCGGATCTATGCAAGAAGGCAACGGTAGATACCAGTGTTATTAAAGCAATGGTAAAAAAAGAAGTCCTAGAATTGTATGACCGAGCATTTAGTCGCATCAATTCTTACGGGGAAGACCTCATCGACCAATCCCCATTGTCCGAACAACAAAAAAGAGCGGTCACTGAAATGGATGCTTTTTTTGAAAAGCAATCGGTCGTCTTATTACATGGAGTAACTGGCAGTGGAAAAACCAGGGTGTATATTGAAGCGATTCAAAAGGTACTCGCAGCAGGTGGACAAGTCCTTTATTTAATTCCGGAAATTGCCTTGACCGTTCAGATTGTATCGAGATTACAAAAATTATTTGGAGATCAAATTGGTGTATTTCATTCTCGCCTAAACAATAACGAGCGAGTAGAAATGTGGCATCTAGTAAAAAAAGGAAAGCCCATTGTTATGGGTGTTCGATCCAGTTTGTACTTACCTTTTGAAGACCTGCAATTGATCATTGTAGACGAAGAGCATGACACCTCCTTTAAACAATATGATCCAGCTCCACGATACAATGCCCGAGACACCGCTATCTATCTCGCCCATCTTCACAGTGCTAAAGTTATTCTGGGAACTGCGACTCCGTCTTTAGAAACTTTTTATAATGCCCAACAAAAAAAATACGGTCTAGTCACCATGAACGAACGGTTTGGTGGAATAACGATGCCGGAGATCGTTTTAGTAGATGCCTTGGCAGAATTCAAAGCAAAAAAACTACAAGCACATTTTACCACTGTCTTACTAGCTGAACTAAAAAAAGCACTTGACAATGGAGAGCAAGCCATTCTTTTTCAAAATAGACGAGGCTACGCACCTACCATTTTTTGTAAAAGTTGTAACTGGAATCAAGAATGTAAAAACTGTGATGTTAGTCTTACCTATCATAAATTTACAGACAATCTACGTTGTCATTATTGCGGCTACCAAGTACCCGTCCCTGCTTCCTGCCCAGCATGTGGCGAACACCAATTAGACAGTCGAGGATTTGGAACAGAAAAAATTGAGGACGAACTTATCAAGCTATTACCCAAAGCTAGGGTGGCTAGGATGGATTTTGACACAGTCAAAGGTAAAAACTCACATGCGAGACTAATTAATCAATTTGAAGATCGACAAATAGATATTTTGGTGGGCACACAAATGGTAACCAAAGGCTTAGATTTTGAGAATGTTAGCATCGTCGGTGTGTTAAGTGCTGACCATCTATTAAAATTTCCAGATTTTCGATCTACTGAACGAACTTTCCAAATGATCACACAAGTAAGTGGAAGAGCTGGTCGTAAACGCAAACGAGGGAAAGTGATCATTCAAGCTTTTAATGTAAAGCACCCCGTCATTACTGAAATTGTCAAAAATGACTACCAAGGATTCTTTCAAAGAGAAATGGAGGAACGTCAAGCTTTTCAATATCCTCCCTATAACCGGCTCATTCAAATAACCCTCAAACATAAGGTCGCTCGTACCGTCAATGAGGCAACCAGACTATACACACATTTGGTTAGAGAAAAGCTGGGAGATCGCGTAATTGGACCGGCAGTGCCTGGAATTCCAAGAATTCGCGGGCAATATATTTTAGTTTTGATGATCAAAATGGAAAAAAATACCAAGATGGTCCAAAAAATTAAAACTTTCCTTGAAAGCACCGCTCGAACCACCAAATCTGAAAAAGGATTCTCTTCCGTGCGCATTAATATTGACGTAGATCCACAATAGTCAGATACCCCAAAATAGTCGTTATTCACCATCAAAATCATCATTTAAATACCCCATAACTGCCAGATTATCACCCGTTTGCTCCTTTAAACACCTGTTTTAGAAGAATTAAAGTCAATTTCTTAGAAAAATCATTATAAAACCCTACATTAGGGCAGTTCTAATTACTGATAAATTAAAAAAAAGTAAATACACCGAGAAAATAACCCGTTTCACCCCGAAACAGCAAATGATAATTCCACCAAATAAATCATTCAATAAAACGACCTACTTCTTCATATTACAGGATAACTTCATTAATTATTTAGTTACCTAAATCAATTTTTGAGGTCATAATAATATTATAATTATCCTTTAAGGATAACGCTTATATAAAACTAACTAATTACATTTTTTAACTAACACCTAATTTTTCTATGAGGTATCGAGCATTTAGAACAAAGAAGGATAATAACTTCCATTTTCAATTTCTTACAGAGAAAGGAGATCCTATTTTAAAAAGTCAACCTTACGCTGACAAAAATGCCTGTTTTAATGGTATCAAATCCGTGATGAAAAACGCGGGTGATCCTTCCAGGTATGAAAAAATTGAAGAAGGCGGAAAGCATTTCTTTATCATCAAAGCTGGCAACAACCAAGAAATTGGCCGTAGTGTAGCTTATAATAGTTCAGCCGACGCTGACCGAGGTATCGCGTTGATGCAAGCTGAAGGACCTACCGCTAAAAACAATAGTGATAAAGGTGAAACTAGCACTGCTCAAAGTGCAGCCACCACTCCTCCTCCAGCAAAAAAACCTGCCTCTGGAGATGATGACTACAGACCACTCGCTTTCTATGAAAGTCGAATTTCTGGAAAAGATAACGGATTTGAAAGTTTCTCAGCTGAAGGAGAACATTATTTCACTTTCAATTCAGGTGGAAAAGTAATTCTTATTAGTGAAGGATATAGTTCTGAAAGTGCCAGAGATAATGGTATTAGTTCGGTTACTAAAAATATGCCTATTGAAGGTCGAATCAAAAAAGGTGTTCATAAAAATGGAAAACATTTTTTCAGAGTAGTTGCTGGTAATCACCAAGAAATCGCTACCAGTCGCTGGTACGATAACGAAGGAGAAATGGATGCTATGATTGCCTCTCTACAAGGTGGTGGAAGTGGCACAGCAGAAAAGCTTGCGGCTACAGCACCTGCTGAGACTGTTCAAGCAGAAGCTCCTAAAAAAGAGAAGAAGCCGGCAGCAGAAAGAATTTATCTGCGTCAAGGCATTAGCTACCCTTGTTCTGAAATCGTGTTTGATACTTTCCAGAGCGGTGGTAACGAAAAATATTATTTCGTCTTTAGAACTAAAGATGATAAAGCCATCCTTATCAATGGTGACGTTCGTGGACACCAAACAGTAGAAGAATTAAATAGCACGATTGACGAAGTCATCAAATTTGGACCAGATCCTGATAATTATTTACGCAAAGAAACCAAAAATGGTAAACCATATTTTTACATCAAAAATAGTGATGATAAAAATATTGCTCGTAGTAGCTTGTTTTACAAAAGCAAAGAAGAGATGGAAGCAGCCATCAAACTGTTGGCTTGTGGTGCAGGCGTAAGCAAAGCTGCCGCAGCACCTGCTGCTCCTGCCGCCAAGGTGGTCGATGAATATTTAGCATGTGCAGCTTATAAAGGTGCTGGTGGATTCCATAAATTCAAGCATGATGAGAATGGAGAACATTACTTCGCTTATAATGATGACAACGGTAAAACTTATCTCCGTAGTGAAGGTTACACTTCAGAAAGTGGGCGAGACAATGGAATAGAGTCTGTAATCAAAAATGCGCCAAACGATGATCGTTGGAGAGCTAAAAATGAGGATGGAAAATACTTCTTTACACTCCGTGCTGGTAATAATCAAGAGATTGCTCGTAGTTGCCCATATGATTCGGAAGATGCCATGATGAAAGACTTTGCTTGGGTTCGTGGAGATCGTTCTACCATTGGTCAAGGAGCTACCTTAGTAGGTGGTGTTTGGATGACTGGTTTTGCGCTCCGTGCACAAGAACAAGAAAAGCAAGCGACAATGGCTGCCGCAGAGGAAGCACGCTTAAAAGCAGAAGCGGAAGCTAAAGCAAAAGCAGAAGCAGAAAGACTACGTGCCGAAGCAGAAGCTAAAGCAAAAGCAGACGAAGCTCGTCTAAAAGCAGAGGCAGAGGCAAAAGCCACAGCAGAAGCAGAACGTAGAAAAGCAGAAGCAGAAGCTCGTCGAAAGGCGGAAGAAGAAGCTCGTCGAAAAGCAGAAGAGGAAGCCATTGCCAAGGCCAAAGCAGAAGCAGAAGTTCGCAGAAAAGCAGCGGAAGAAGCACGTCTAAAAGCCGAAGCAGAGGCCAAAGCCAAAGCGGAAGCAGAAGCTAAAAAAGCAGAAGCAGCTCGTCTAGCAGCACTTGCCGCCGCCGCAGCTGCCGTACCAATTGTTACTAAAAAAGTAACCGTTGAGAAAAAAGAAGTCATCAAAGAAAAAGAGAAGGAAGACGATTACCTACCTTGTAAAGAGTACGAAGGTCATACCGTCAATGACAAAGAAAACAATATCGCTTTCTTTAAACATAGCAATGGTCAGTTTTACTTTGCCGTGTATGACAAAGATGGAAAGGTTCGATTACGTTCGGAAGGTTTCCAGGATGCCAATACACGAGACGAAGAGGTTTCGGGAGTAATCAAGAATATCAACAACCGTGAGATGTATTCTACGATTCGTCGTGGACAGTATTACATCAATATTCTAGAAGACAAAACAGGCCGAGAAGTTGGACGTTCTTGTTTACTGAAGGATAAAGTTGCTCCAGTACCACCAGTTGCGGCCGTCGCGGCCGTCGCGGCGGCTCCAGTAGTCATTAAGAAAGTGGTTGAGAAAAAACCAGAGCCACCGAAGCCGAAAGAAAAAGAGGATGATTATCTACCTTGTGAAGCATACGCTAAACACACTGTTACGGATAAGAAAAACAATATCGCTCAGTTTACCCACAAAAATGGTAAACACTATTTCGCCGTCTATCACAAAGATGGTAAAGTAAGATTACGTAGTGAAGGTTTTGTCGATAAGAACAAGCTGAATAGCGAACTCAACGCGGTTATCAAATACATCAACGATAAAGATCGTTACGAGACGATTTCTAGAGGTAAATACTATATCAATGTACTGAAAGATCCAACCGGTCGTGAAGTAGGTAGAAGTTGTTTACTAAAAGAGAAAGTTTCTCCAATTGTTGCGGCACCAGTTGTTGCAGCTGCGGCGGCCGCCGTAGTGAAGGAAACACCTCCGCCGCCACCAAAACCAGTTGTAAAAGCTGAGAAGAAAAAAGAGAAAGAGAAGCCAGTTGCTGCTGCCGCTCCAGTTGCCGCTGCGGCAACCTCCGGCGGATGCATGAGATTCTGGTGGTTATTGCCATTACTGCTTCTGCTACTCGCAGCGCTGTATTTCATGAAAGGTTGTGAAGGCTGTGGTCCAACACCAGTAGTTGCTCCTCCAGTTGAAAAAGTAGTGACGCCTCCGCCTCCACCTCCTCCAGCAAAAGTAGCTATTTGCCCTGCAGCAAAAGACCTCAAACTGAGCGGTGGAATCGGTTCGCAAGTAGCAGATTATTTGGCTGATCCAGAAAGTACCTTCCCTAAGCGTTTTAACGTTGGAGGTATTGGATATGGTAAGAATGGTACGCGCTTGAATTCTCGTGCTAAGAAAGCATTAGATGATTTAGCCACTTGTCTCAAAGGATGTGGAAATATAGACGTAGACGTCTATGGATACATTTCCGGTAATGAGCAAGGCAGCTACCGAGGTAACAAGGAAATCACACTAGACGATGTTCGTGCGCGTGGCGTAGTGGATTATCTGAAGAGCCGTGGAATTGATACGGATCGCCTCAATTTTGAAGGTGGTGGTACCAACGATAACGGTGGTGTTACGATTGAAATTAACAAACGGTAAGGAACCGTTTTAGATAAATTCTTAGGAAGTCCCGTTAGTTGAAAAACTGACGGGGCTTTTTTTCTACCCGGACTTTCCTTCCTAATGTGCCTCCTTTACGCTCTTATATTTTCCTTCTTATAACGATATTCAATATAAATAGATAATATGGAATACTAATTGCCATTAGTAGGTGTATCCCTCTTCTAAACTATGTCACTTTTTTCCTAATCCTATTTTTCCTAATTGAATTTGTAAAAAACAGATAGATGACTTGCCTGCCTGCCTTTAGTATTGTACTTAGCCGAAAGAGGCTAAGATTAAAAAAAGGAATATATATAATAAAAACAAGAGTAATCTTATTAAATTTAAATGAGAAAGCTCTTGCGTTGGTAACGGTGAACTAACTGCCTGCCTGGACTT
>CALFWZ010000208.1 GCA_937928405.1 uncultured Saprospiraceae bacterium | reverse complement strand
CGACGACCAACCCGTTAACCAAGTATCTACCGTGACATCCGTGTAGGCATCACTAAACATCGAAATTACATCGGCTGCATCACAGGTTGGCGTGGGTGCCGCCACGGTTGGAGCTGTTGGCGTAGCCACTCCCCCACAGGTCGCGAAATAAACGTTGTCAATATATACAGTTCCTGCACCTATAGGTAACCCAGAAAGAATCAATTGAGCGATATTGCTGGTTCCCGTTAAACCAGTAAAATCAGACATTTGCATCGTTAGGGTATTCCAACCGGACAGTGTTGGAGTGACTGCTATCTCATGTTCAGAGTTTCCACCAGGTCCAAAGTTTACCAGCTTTACTCTAAAGGTGGTCATGTTGGGAGTCCATATATCGATGTTAAAGGTTTCCATTCCAGAAGCATCAATTTGATTTGTAACGGTTTCTATTCCTAAGAAGTCGACACTTTCATAAAGTCGAGTATCATTTCCTGCAATCGGAACAATTCCTCCACCGGTAGCCGACGACCAACCCGTTAACCAAGTATCTACCGTGACATCCGTGTAGGCATCACTAAACATCGAAATTACCTCAGCTGCATCACAAGTTGGCGTGGGTGCAGCGGTCGTGGGTGCTTGCGCAAAAGCGCAGGGACCAAAGACCATCGATAATAAAAAAGTGTAAAGAAAAAATTTCATAATTTTTGTTTTTATTTAATTAAGCGTTAAATGAGAATTAGATTATTTGTTAGAAACATAGCAAGTTCATGTGCTGCTATGCATTATTAGTTCGTTCGCCTGTTTAAACTGGCAAACTTTCAGGACTAGTACCACACAAAAAAATCTCTTCGTTTCTAATTCAAACAAAGATTAACTTACGGAGTACTGAGATTGTGGGGTTGTTTTTTGAATATCTGGATAAAATATTGAGAAAACCTAGATAGGCAATTGGAAAATTCAAACCTCTCATAAATACCAAATATTATATCGTGAAGATAGCTCTATAATTCTAATATTTATCCATTCTTATCTACAACTTAGATACATCATCAAAGGTAAATACTACTACATTAGTACTGCAAAACGTATAAATCGCTTCCATCCAATCTTTTATTCATCACCCAATTTTTTTAAGTGTTTTTTTCTATTGGAAAAAGAATCTTTCTAATTTTTTGATAACATATTCTTTCATAAAAGAAAATTGCTCATGCGTTTCCTATGTATACTTCAATGTTACATTCATCCTTACCTTTTTCTTTTACCAGCTTTTTGGATTTAGGGATTAATTCATATAATTCCTTTTCCGTAAAATCTTTTTAGAACATATAATTTAATTAATTCAGCAACCGATATTTTTCTGACTAGACAACTTGTTCCAAAAATATTTCAGCCACTCCAGTTAGATTTTCATTACAATAGGCGATTAGTAATTGGTTTGGATTCTCTAGAATGGTCTTTTCTTTATATTCCTTTGAGAATTTTTTTCAATAAAATTTGGAGATTCAAAAGTTATTCCTTCAAGATCATAGGTTTTGATATACACCGTTTTGAGGAAAACGGACTTCTTTAAGATGACAGGTAGCAGCTGAGCATAGATGGTTTACTTGCAACCATTTCGTTTTTAATCTCATACCAAGTTTACACCAAAAGATCCAAAAGACCATTGATAGTTTAACAAAAAATCCCGAACCCTGGCCATTCAGGATTCGGGACGATAGTAATATGAACTTCTTACTACTTTTATAATAAAGTACTGATATTTTTGGGGTATTTTATATATTTGGGTTACGATCCTCAAATCATTCAACAATAATCGCAGAAAATTTACTTTCCCTAACTATTGCTAAAAATAATGTTGAAGGTAAGTCTGTAATTCCAATATTCAGCTATTTCAATCTACAACATAGGTACTTCAACGAAAAAAAACACTACAACATTAGTACTGCAAAGTCTATTAATCACTACGACAGCGTGCTTTTTGACTATCTCAACCTAGTTAAACTAGCAAAAAAAAGGTTAGTGGTAATTTTCGATTATAGCTTGTCAAAATTTTCAAACCTGAACGAAAGTAGTCAAATTTTTGTTAAATAGCCGGCAAAAACCTCACCTACCAGAAAGTGTAGACACAACCACTACCAAGTACCAAGCCTTGCTAATAGCTTATACTAAACATCCTTAAAATTTAAAAACCAAGAATTTAAATCTACTGCTTTATCCGCTAATTCTTTTCCAAAGGGCGTCAAGATATACTCTACCCGCGGAGGAACTTCTGCATAGACCGTTCTTTCGATCACATCATGCGTTTCTAACTTCTTCAAGGTGACCGATAGCATCCGAGAAGAGACACCTTTGATATTTTTCTTGAGTTCATTGAACCGCAATACTTGAAAATATCCCAAATTATAAATCACAAAGAGACTCCATTTATCCGTTACGACAGACATAATATCTTTGACTACACAAAAACCAGTATCTTTTTTATTAGCAATGGAATGCTTGAAAAAAAGTTCGATTTTATTTTTGAGGATAAGGTCTTGATTATCAGTTTTAGTTACTTTCATGTTACTTAGTTAGGTTTTTGAAACCGGTTGTTTTATCAATTTTTATTCTGTAATATTACAATAGTAACTAAAAGTAACTATTAATTTTTTAAAACTCAATTTTTATGGAAACTCCTACAAAAGAAACGTTAATGATCGATCTAGATAGCATTGCAGAAAAGATGATTGATTGGTATCATGAGCAACCTGAAGATCAGTTTAACAAAGAATTTATTGCGGGAAAATGGACCATGGCTGGCCATCTTTATCATTTAATAAAATCAACCAAAGGCGTCTCAAAAGCCATGGCAATGCCGAAGCTAGCTTTGCGAACAGCTTTCGGAAAATCCAATCGTACAGAACGAACTTTTGACCAGCAGTATAAAAAATATATTGATACATTATTCAGCATCGCAGAGACGACCGGCCAAGGAGTCATCCCTCCTGAGAAATTTGTCCCTGCGCCTGGAAGAACCTTTGATAAAGAAGCATTGCTTAAAAGATTTTCGGGGGAAATCATCGCCATGAAGCAGCAATTAGAAAAGTGGAAAGAAAAGGATTTGGGCGTTTATGTCCTACCCCATCCTGCTATGGGAAAATTGACGATCAGAGAAATGATCTATTTTACAATTTTCCACACCAAACATCATTTGGATAATCTGCAGGAAAATTATGTCGCGGAGTAATCTTTAGGGGTGGAGTTTTCTGACATCTACAAAAGAACGTCTGCTAGGGGGCAGGCGGGGTGAGCTAAGACCAATGCCGTGTATTTTGTTTTACATGGCCACGGATTTTCATTTCTAAGAAATGAGACGCCCTTCTTTTATCATCAAAAATCTTCGCCCCTATTTTATTTGATAAAAATAGTATTCATGCAAATCTAATGAATGCCCAATTCTGATATATTATGCATTTCCGTCTTTTAATACAAATCCCTTTCCATGCACATTTTCAATAGAAATGGTTTTGTCTTCGGAAAGATATTTTCGTAGGTGAGATATAAAAACATCCATGCTTTTTCGACTAAATTCATCCACACTTCCCCAAATTTCATGTAGGGCTTTTTTACGAGGAAGCAACTGATTTTTATGTTGACAAAGCATTTCTAAAAGAGCCGCTTCTCTTGTTGTCAATTTTGTGATCTTATTGTTTAACGAAAGTTGTTGTAGAGAAGTCTCAAAATGGTATTCTCCTATTTTGTATTCCGTATGAGGAACCCGGTTTCGCCTTTTCTTATCAATTAGTACTTTGATTTTTGCTACTAATAATTCTTCATCTATAGGTTTAGTAAGATAATCAATGGCACCTGTTTTATAGCCTTTTAATTTGTCGATTTTTAAAGATTTTGCACTTAGAAAAATAAAGGGTACATCCGGATGTTGACGGCTAATATTTTCTGCCACTTCAAAACCATTCATATCTGGCAGCATGATGTCAAGAATAGCCAAATCGAATACGAACTGCTTCATAGTGTTCAATGCTGCCTGTCCTGATTTCACCCAAGTAATCTCAAAATCTTGCATCAAAAGATACTCTGATAAAATGTATCCAAAACTTTGATCGTCTTCTAGTAATAAAATTTTTTGCATTAGGTTAGATTTATAATAAACTCTGTGCCCTTTTCCAGTTGAGTGTTTAAAGCGATATTTCCGCCGTGTGCTTCAATGATATTTTTCACATAACTCAAACCAATACCAAAGCCAGCACCTTCGTAATTATCATTGGTTTGTCCTCGATAAAATCGACTAAAAATATTTGCATGGTGCTCTTCTTTTATGCCAGGTCCGTTATCTCTAATTGACACCACCACTCCTTTCTCGTAATTGGAAAGATCGATCCAAATATCTACTCCTTCGGGAGAATATTTTAAACTATTTTCAACCAGATTGCAAAAACTATTTAAAAGGTGATAGCGATCACCAACCGTATAAACTTTATCAACTTGACAGTTAAGATGTAAGTTTCCAGATTTATCTTCAAGTATTGGTTTTAATTTTATTGGAATTTCCTGAAGTAAAACGCAAAGGTCTAGTTTGTTTTTTTCAAGCATAATTTCGTTGTTGTCTAATAGCGACAACTCCAATAATTTGTCTATTTGGAATTCTAATGATTTGCTTTCTTTTTCGATCAAGTCGTAATAAATGGTTCTTTTAGCAGGATCTCCATTTTCTCTAAGGACTCTTGAAGCCAATCGGATGGAGCTTAGTGGCGTTTTAAATTCATGGGTCATGTTATTAAAAAAATCATCTTTAACTTTGGTGAGTTGCTTATGTTTTGAAAGTGACTTTAATAAATTATAAAAAAGCATCAAAAGGAATAACAACAAGACAATATTTAAGGCAAACAAATACAACAAAGATTTGATAGCGGAAGAAAGTGTGTTGGGTTGGTAAAGAGATAACCATAGAGTGGCTTTCGCCTCTTTTGTAAGTCCTTTAACAGGACTATAATATTGAAATGTCGACAAAATTTCCATACTGTCAGCGTTAAAGGTATCTGGATCTAATTGAGCAGAATCTTTTTTTGCAACAGTACTAAACGAGACAATACAACTAATACAAGCTTTTACATCTGATTGAATAAAAACATCGCGAAATTCATCCGCGTTACTCTTAAATATCCCACCTGTACTATCTTGGAAAATAGCAAAGTAGGTTTTCTTATTGATGTTTTTAAAATGAAGATAATCGTCCACCTTCTTAGTAATTAAATCTGTCGAAATAAGTGTCAGGTCTTTTAGATCTCCATGAAAGGCCTGATGGTCGATGCCATTTATTTCCATCGCTACATCTGATACTACTTCTTTCAACGCATGGATGATTTCCCGCTCTTGAAATTTTACCGCTTTCACCACCCATACTATTTGTAAACTTACTAGCAATAAGAAAACCAAAGCAGCAAGAATGCTTAAGAGATGATATTGTTTTATGGACCTATTCATATCCTAAATTTACCAGAAAAAAAGGAATAAAGAAGCTTATTAGGTTTTCATTAAGCTTTTTAATATTTGCTTAATTCTTGTTCGTTTTTTGATGTGAGAAAAAATATGTGGTATGCCCTATTTTTGAGGTATCGTTTAGATTATAAATTTATTTCTTGAATGCGTACATGGACAAATTATCCTATAAATTAGGTCCAAGTACAAAAAAATTAACATCATGAAAAATATAAAACGCCTTACCCTCTTTATCTTATGCTTACATTCATTTACTGCTATCTTCGCCCAAGCACTGAAAAAAGCGATTGCACCAGAAGACCTACAGTATGTTGAACAAATGTTTGAACGGATTGTGGAATCGGACCAGAGATATAGGTCCTATCTTCAATATGGAACCCAGGACGAAGAGATCATTTCAAAAATCGATTCTCTTTTGAATAATGTTGGAATAAAGGAAGGAATGGCTTACCAACAAAGTCTAGAACTTTCGCTACCTGAAAGCATCAAGGATTCACTCAACGAATTGCAATGGAGCCTTGATTTGCAAAACCATATGATTATCCGCGGTATTTGGGAATCCTATGGTTATATTCCCAAGTCATTAATTGATACCAATAATTTTGTACAACACCTTTTGCTACTTCATCCTCCAAAAGGCTGGGATATTCCAACCTATCATCGAGAATATTCAAAATTTTTATTAGAAGAAGTTCACGCTGGAAGAATGCCAGCAAAACTTTATGCGTCTTTTTATGATAATATACTATGCAAGATTTTACGGAAACCGCAACTATATGGTACGAATATGCAATTCGATGTAAAACTAGGAAAAGTCCTTCCTCCAATTATTGAGGACTTAGCGGAAGCAAATAAAGCAAGAGAAGCTATCGGAATGCCACTCCTAGCCGACGGAGATTATCGATTATTAGAATAAAAATATAAAGCTGACTTAATTTTTTGACTACTTATTCTAATTACCCGTTAGCTCCGGGCATAAAATGATTCATCCCAAATTATTTTTTCAGAGGAGTTGGCCTGTTAACTACCCCTCTTTTTTTCGTAAAAAGAGGGGTAACTAGCTACAAGCAAAAAACGCTGTGCTTACCCCTATTCACAAATAACCTCCTTCCAAATCAAATACCCTTTTCGATTCATGTGCAAACTATCGGCAATAAATATATCTGAAATGGGACGACCTTGATTATCTAACATGGGATTCCAAACATCGAGATAGAAAAGTTGAGAATGTCCCTCCGCATAGTTTTTTAATAAACGATTAAACACTTCGTATTGCGTTTTAAATTTCCAACGGGAGGGACTAGGCTTGGCACAAATAAAATAAATTTTTACAGCGGGATTTAAGGCTAATATTTTATTAACTACTTGCTGGGTTGTTGCCATAATATCTTCCGGATCCTTTTCAGCAGAAATGTCATTGTCTCCTTCGTAAATATAAATGGCTGCAGGACGAAACCTTAAAACGGTCTGGTCCAAAAAATACAGTAGATCGGACATATGAGACCCTCCAAATCCCGAATTCACAACGAGAAAATCATCGCAATCCTTATCCAAATATTCCCACATCCGAACACTGGAGCTTCCAGTAAAAACGACTAAATTATTCCCCGTTGGAACGAGTAATTCGTTAAACACGCTTATCTCTTGCTCAAACCGACAAGGATCTTGTCCTTTCAGATCAATGGTCATAATGACCAAAAGCATGAAGATCAATAATTTAAGATTCATATTAAAAATTTGGAAGTGTTTTAAACAACTTCAATACCCCAATCCTACCCGCATACTTATCGACATATTTTTATAGCGCTTCCATTTGGCTTGACTACCAAATTTATAGTAGTGCTTTTTTCCAAAGACTGGAAATCGAATCGGTAAGGCCAAGCGTTTTCCATCTTCGGAGGAATCAATCCATTGAATCGTGGCAATAAAATCGTTGTTGGTAAATATATTGTAGGTACTCAAATCAACTTCTATCCAACCGGTTTTCTTTTCATCGACGGCCACGATAATATCTTGATCGGTGAGATGTTTATCCGGCATATTTTTTTTGACACTATAAAAAGATATTCTGAATTTAGCAGCACTAAAATTATTAGATCGAACGTAAAAAGACAGCGATTGAATTTGAGTGGGTTTATTTTTGACTTTAAATTTCTTGCCAATTTCTGAGCCCAGATTCTGGCGCGGCTTTTTAGCGATAGAAAAATTGACGTTTCTATTTCCTTTTATTTTAGAACGACCGATTATTTTTTGATTGGATAATTGCGGACGAACCACTACTTCACTTAACGCTACCACCCCTTCTTCTAAAACGATGGTTTGTTGATCTTGCATTTCTTTAATTAAAAAAGATTGACTTTTATAACCGATAATTGAAAAGCGTACCGTATCATTTTGATGGACATTTTCTTTAAAAAAAAGACGATAACTACCATCTTCCTTAGACACCGTTCCAGTACTCGTGCCGACAATTCCTACATTGACATATGAGATCGGAACTCCATTGGCATCTTGAATAAGCCCGGAGATATTATTAGATAATTGAGCAATAGTGTTTAGTGATAAAAAACAGGAAATGACGGTAAAAAAAACTAGCTTTTTTTTCATAGATTGATTTTAGAATTTATATCCTATGTTAATTCCATATGTCGACCCTCTTAGTTCTTGTTCCACGTGCGCATCAGCATCTAACCTAGCATGTTTAATCTGCATTTGGAAGTAATTAAAGTTTAAGCCAACAAAATAATGCTTTTTCAGGTAAATTCTAAGAACTAATTCTACTCCATAGTTATATCCAGCTAATTTATTTCCCGGATTGTATCTTTCTATTTCACCACTCGGATTGAACACTACCGCTTGTGTGGCGGTCGATACTAGTCCAATATTAGGCATAAATCCGACTTCAAAATTTATAGCTTTTGAATCGTCTTTCGTAAATTTAATCCTTCTTAAGACCCCAAGATTCCATATATTTATTCCATTTGAATGTTCCAATTCAATAAAATCATTACTCAGTCTTTCTCTATTCGAAATAGATTCATTATCCCATGTTCCCAATTTATAATAATTCCTTTCAACATCAACATGATATCCCATATGGTTCAAAAAAAAGGCAACAGAATATTTGGGAGACACATCAATTTCTGCACTTAATTTATATTGTGTCACTCCAACTTCTCCTTTTAATAAAAAAGATAAGAATCCTCTATCATTGGCCAAGACATCATAGATGCGTAAATTCCTATTATATTTTTTTTGTATAAAATGGATTTGGCTTTCTTTATACCAAGATGATTGAACGCCGTAACTTAATTGTAATCGCTTCGATACTAGAAAATTTTCAAATTTATCAAAAACACTTTGCGCATTTATATTCACTGATCCAATAATTAAAGCGAACATAATTAGCGGAAGCCTAATAGCTTTTTGTGTTCTTTTCATTTTTTATTTGCTTGTGGTTATATCTTATCTGTAAACACTTTATCAATCTACCACTTTCTCCAATTATATCCAAGAGACTTTTCACCATCTGACTTTCCCTATTCATTGATATCATAATTTTCTACTTTTTTGTAAAATTTTTACAATAAGTTTTCCTATGGCTTTGCTGTTTTTCATGGATACGGAAAAGTATTACTAAAAACTACCTTAAATTTTAAATCAATATTGGATATCCAATATTCATTCTCTATCCATCCATGATTAAATTAAAAGGAACTATGTACTAGCTAAAGGACTTCCATAATTGAATGACGATCCCAATGACGCCAATTCCTAAGCATAAGGGAGTAAATAATTTGGTATCCGCTTTAGCGAATTTAGTGTCTTTAATTTTTTTAAAAAAACCAACATATTTAAATTCTCCTATGGCCCGTACCATAAAAATAGCAGGAATAAACCAATAAGCATAACTTACCCAACTTGGAACTTGAACCACCACCAGTCCTGATTTCAACAAATATAGTCCGCCGAATAAAAATAATCCAAGTGCGACGATTAAGGTGGCAAATTTAGGAATGGAGAACGTCGTTGGTTCATTTCCCTTGGTAGGAAATACCCGATCTAACCCCCAAGTGCCTCCCACTAGCCAGTAGACATGAAAACTTCCTAACATTATGAATGTTAAAAATAAAATGATAGATAAAATCGTAATCATCATATACTTGTTTGCATTTTAAAAATAGAGGTGGATTGTTTTTTGTTAATTAACTATCAAACAATTAGTACAAATGTACTAATTTAAAATCAATAGTACAAGTGTACTAAATAAATTATATCTTTGCAGCAATGAATGCAACTAAACAAAAAATATTATCAAAATCCTTAAAGCTCTTTAACGAGTTTGGTGTTTCCAATATATCCTTAAGAGATATTTCTGAGGAGGCCGGTATTAGTGTAGGTAATCTTCAATATCATTTAAAAAAAAGAGAAGATATCATTGAAAGTCTATATTTTCAAATAGTCGAAAAAATTGATCGTATTTATGCTATACAAAACGAAGATCTATTAAAGTCCCTTTTAAATATATCAAATGAAATAATTAAAATACTTTATGAGTATCGCTTTTTTTCATTGGATTTTATAACGATCACTAGGAATAATCAAAAGATCAAAAATCATTATTCCGAACTTTCAAAACAAAGAGAGACCGCGTTTTTAGAAGTGATAAAAATCTTGATTAAAAATGGGATTTTCCGGAAAGAATTGCTAAAAAATGAATATCAGCATTTTTACAAAAGGACAGAAGTTATCAGCAATTTTTGGTTTTCCTCTATACTAATTCAAAAAAAGACTTTATCAAAAAAATCTCTTGAAGGGTATTCCTTACTCGTCACTCAAAGCATTTTTCCTTACTTAACGGATGACGCAAAAAAACAGTATGCTGCTATTTTCCCAAAGCAATTGGTTTGATTTTCGGTTACTATCAAGGTGCCGTAAATTAACAAAGAAGCTAAACTTCCTTGTCTTTTCGATGGCTATTTAATTATGGTTATATCTCCACCATAAGCACTTATCGTTCCGTCTGAAAATTCTATTTCAATATAATAAACATACACGCCTGGATCTACTTCCGCTCCCTTAAATCTTCCATCCCACCAATCAGCATTATGATTAAAACTAAGATTTGTTTTTTGGTAAATTACACCACCCCATCTATAAAAAATTACATATTTTTTTATTTGAGCGTTTAATGCTGGGTTTTTAAATAATTGAAACTTATCATTTATGCCATCAAAATTAGGAGAAAAAGCATTGGGAATATAAATATGCGATTTATCTAAACAAGACTGATTAAAGTTAGGATCAGTAAGTTCTAAGCAAACTCCACACGCATCCAAAACGGCCGTTCCATTAGGAATTCCATTACAATCTGCACATGATTGGTTAAACTCAGGATCCGTAGGTGCTAAACAAATATCACATGAATCGATAACGGCCGTTCCGTTGGGAACTCCATTACAATCTATACACGATTGGTTGAACTCAGGATCCGTAGGTACTAAGCAAACTCCACATGCATCCACCACCGCCGTTCCATTAGGAATTCCTAGGCAATCTGCACACGATTGATTAAACTCAGGATCCGTAGGTGCTAAGCAAACCCCACATGCATCTAAAACGGCGATTCCGTTAGGAATTCCAAGGCAATCTGCACACGATTGGTTAAACTCAGGATCCGTAGGTGCTAAGCAAACTCCACATGCATCCAAAACGGCCGTTCCGTTGAGAATTCCAAGGCAATCTGCACATGATTGGTTGAACTCAGGATCCGTAGGCGTTAAGCAAACTCCACATGCATCTAAAACAGCCGTTC
This sequence comes from uncultured Saprospiraceae bacterium, assembly GCA_937928405.1. Taxonomy (GTDB): domain Bacteria; phylum Bacteroidota; class Bacteroidia; order Chitinophagales; family Saprospiraceae; genus JALZUU01. Next base: position 12,400 of record CALFWZ010000208.1, on the reverse strand, counting down.
CGTTAGGAATTCCTAGGCAATCTGCACACGATTGATTGAACTCAGGATCCGTAGGCGCTAAGCAAACTCCACATGCATCCACAACGGCCGTTCCGTTAGGAATTCCTAAGCAATCTGCACAAGATACAGTGGTATTTGAGTATTGAATATTATCAACAATAATAGTTAATTCAGGTACTCTTGAAAAATCAGGATAATCACTAGATGCAAAATTCATTGAACCATAAGGGGATTCATCTTTTTGACGCAATAAAAATCCAAAACTACTATCCGGATTATCAATCATAGTTTGCACCATCTCTGTTAGATCAACTTCAATAAAATCATAGTTGTTATTATGAGGAATTTCAACAACGCCATTCAAATCAATATTTGGTTGGGTTACCCAAGTAACTTGATCTTCTTCCCAAGATTCAATCACCCGGTATATTTCTGAGGTATTCACTTCTGCTTGTCCACCATTGGCATACGGATAATTAGGGAATGCATACAGTTTAAGAATAGCTGAATTGACAATGGCAGTTTCAATATTTTTTAATTCTTGAAACTCAATTACGGAACGCCAGTCATGTTCTGGTGATCCATTTGAATTAGCAGTCCATGCCTCAACTCTTAAGGCTTGCCTGTTAGGAACAGGAATAGAATTGGGCATAGTACCATTATCCCAAGTAGCGGAATTTGTCATACTGGCATCTTTACCACATTCCGCATCAGGTTTAAAGACGATTGTAGTTTGAGAATAAGTATTAGAAACTACGATTAAAAAAAATAAAATGTGAATTAGTTTCATCTTTATTTTCAATAGATTGTTCATTCTTTTTGACAATCCGCTTGTCATCAGATTACCATACTATTAAATTAACATAATTATCCATGTCATCAAAATACTTTAGAAAAATAAAAGACATTTGTCTTTTATTTATTAAAATTTAGTGGAAAGGTTATTTCACTAGATACTCCTAGCACTTTACTTTATGATTAGTGGGTTTGCTTTGGTATCTGTTGAATAAAGTCCAAGCAAGAACTAAACCTGTGGTTGGTCAGTTGGCATTTTTTCACCTTCCTCCATCCAATCTTTCATCGCATCACTAAATTTTTTATGTCCAACCTCTAATTCCAAACAATGCTTTTTATCAAAATCTGATTTAATGGCTTGATTATAGAGCTTTCCTTCTTTCCAATAATTAAAACAGTCTTTGATTAACTGAACATCTTTATCTGATACAGCGTCCATATCCAGTTTAATAATCTCGGATAAAAATTGCTTATACGTTTCATCTTTATCAGAAAAATCATCACAATACAATAGAGGAGACATTCTAATAAATGACTTTAAATTAGTCTCATGATCTTGACTACCTGAAAACTTCATGATATACGAAACGTAAGTCGACCAATCCGGCGGTTCATAAAGAATAGTTTTTGAGAGATTCATGACATTTTCAAAAAAGAATTTTAGACTCTTTAATGGATTTATTTTTCTATTTCTTAATACTGCATGATATAATTGATAATACTCCTCTCTTTCTTCCATAGAAGGAACCTTATTTGCGGTCCCTAGCGAAACAACAAAAAGATCTTTTACATCTATCCCTAATTTGATGGCTTCGATAATACCTGCTGCTAACGGATTATTAAATCCTCCCAATGCTCCATCCCATAAATAAAAAAACTTCCCCATCTCATTCGATTTTACCTTTGCTGGAAAATCAAAATAATTTACAGGTGCATTAGAAGAACCATGAATGGCTTTAATAATATCCATCGAGTCTTTTTCCTTACCTTTTGTATAGGAATAAGACTTAAAAAATCTCGCTCTTTTATTCAGCGAATCAAACGTACAAATAATGATTTTTAAAGAATCTTTTCCAACAAAAGCAGGAATCGTATGAAGTGATTTATTTTTTAATTCCTTAAAAATATTATTAAAGGCTTTATACTTTTTTGAGGTAGAATACCTGGGACCAACATTGAATAGATTGGTTAGTCCCGTAGGGAAATATTTTTTTCTTAATTTATTTTTAGAAAAAATACTGGTTCTAAAATCTTTATCATCAAAAATAGTTAAACACTTCTCGGGTGTCCAATTAGCCACCAGCGCAGCCAGCACGATACTTCCTCCTGAGTTGGCAATAACGATATCGAAGTCTTTTAAAATTTCGTGGCCAGGTATATTTCCATACCGTTCTTTTAGCGTTAAGATTTGAATAAGCGCCCAAGAACCTCCGCCATCTAGGGATAATATTTTTTTCATTTGATTATTATTTATGAAGTTGTTTAAAAACTCCAAAATTGGTTTCGAACTATTAAACAACTTCTACAAAAAAAAATTACCCCAACTTACCATTTTTCAAATTAACAACCAAAAAACTTTAACAAACTATTATCTAATTTTTGCAAAATGGTACTTTTGTACTAGGAAATTTACTTTGTGAGGTAGGGATGGTCAGGTGTATTCATGCGAGGAAAGAGGCAGATGATACATTCATAATTAAGTTGTTAATTACTAGCTCGCCCACCCACTACCACCTAAAGCCGAGCGCTCGTTTTCACCTCCAGGTGAAGATACAAAAAGCGTCAGCCGTTGGTTTCATTTCAAGAGGAAAAATTGCAGAAGATTTCGTTTCTACACGAGGATGTGTAAACGAACAACATTTTTTTTTAATGAGCATGGTCAGGTTATGGTGAGACAGAGGATATAAAAGATTCATTCAATATTGATGATTAGGATTGTTAGAAAGAATCAAAAAAGAAAAAATATCCAATGTTGAATATCCAATAAATCAATATTCAATAAAATCCTAAATCAGTTTTCGTAAAAAAGCAGTCAAATACTTAAATAGGATAAATTTCTTTCAATTAAGCCTTTGTTCTTAGATTTTTAGTATTCATTTTTATTCAATATTGGATATTCGAAATTGGATATTCATATCCCCTCCCCCACTCTAAAACTTCGCCGTCACCCCACCTAGCACATTAAATCCAAACGTCTCATATCCTTTCCAACGTTCTCGCTTATTGTTCAAGACATTATTAAGGTTTAAGAAAAGGCCAATCCGCTTGGTCAGTTTATAATTAGCACCGAGATTGACATCGAATAAAGCACCGAGGTTGTCTTCGACGTTCGTACCAATTTTACGATAAGGGACACCATTTTCAACAAAGACTTCTCCGCTGACGACTAGTTTATTTCGTAGCGTGGTATAATAGGCACCGAGATTGAATTGTAGATTGGGAAGATGCCATGCGGCTAGCTGATTGGTGGTATTGAAAAAGTTTTGTGAAAGGGTCGCCATGAGTCGTAAATCTTTACGAGGATTGGCCTCTACGGTTCCTTCGATATTAAAGATATTCACCGAGTCGGTGACCATATCAAATCGAATGGTATCCAAAGGATTATTAACAAAAAGCCCCAAATTATTGGCTATTTTATAACTCGCCTGAACTTGATAATCGACTACTCTTAGGTTACCTTTTACGCCACCAAAAAACTTATAATAATCGGTATTAACGGGCGTAATTCTAGAAACTAAAAACGGATTATAATCGGTCAGATTTTTAAAATTATTTTTATACAATCCACCATCGGCACCTAGATAAGCAGCTAGTTGATTACCAACGATATTGGCAGAAACTTCTACATCTGGAAATACGCGAAACTTGTCTTTACTTGAAGTTAGATTTGCACCGATCTTGGCTTTAAAAATATCGCCATGAAAAGTATAACTCGGACGGATACCAAAATTATGTAGATTTCGAGTATCACCATTTTTAAAGACCGTAAAATCTGCATCTATAATAACGGTCAACGGATGTAATTCATTAAACCATTTAGTCGCTCCAACTTCCAAATCAAATCCAAATTCATTGGAGGCAAAATTATCGGTCAACGTATATAAATCAAACTGCGCATGATAGTCAATATCGCCCTGTGTTTTTACCCCATTAAAAAATTTGGCGTTGGCCGCAAAAGTTTTAAATTGCTGTCGAATATCATCTCTAAATTCACTTCGATTATCATGATCATATCCATAGAAATGTACTTCATCCAAATCATACCCTAGTCCACCACTCACCGCATACCCTTGATCGAAATAATAACTTCCATTAAGGTCTCCCCCAATTTCTCTAAACCGCTGATGCTCCAAACTTCCCCGATTGGCTGTATGATATTTCAGATGACCACCGATATCGTATTTGGGGTCTTTGGTATTATTATAGGCTAATTCCGCATAAGGTCGATTGGGTGTTCCATATCCCAGTTTGATAAAACCATTATAGGATGGATCCACCTTATCTTTTCTGATCGCCAAGGGTCGAATACGGGGCGGTAGGTACTGCATTTGTATCGTACGCGAAGGCAACGCATAGGTTAGTTGACGGGAGGTGGTATCCAAAGCAGGAAGCTCGGGCGTCACGTTGATCTTTTTGGATTCTTCCAACGATGCTTCAAAATCCTTGATGACATCAATTTCTTCATCAGGTAAAGTCGGCTGCGCCATGACTAAAGTTGTCATTAGCATAAACCCTAAAATTGAATTGAATAATTTCATTCTACTTTTATTAATAATTGTTGAATTGTTGAATCGTTGAATTGTTGAATTGTTGAATCGTTGAACACATAATTATCAACCATTCAACACTTCAACCATTCAACACATATATCACTGCTCCTCCTCCTGCAAATCCAAAGTCTCCGGATCCACGGGCGTCGTAATCAAGCGATTAGAAGACGCTTCTCTCGCTTTAAGTTGTTCCAATTTCTTTTTAGCAATATTTAGTAATTCTTCGTCTTCCGTATAACTTTCGATCCAGCCTTCTAGTACCGCACGAGCGTTTAGAACATCTCCTTTTTCTGCTAATATATCGGCCAATAAAATAATACTCTTTCCTGCCCAATAAGGATATTCAGAACTCTCCGCTTGTGCGTTTAATGTAATCTGTTCGGCCACTTCTAAGTCTCGTTGAATATAATAGATGTAGGCAATCAAGTACCGTGCTTCGGCCGTTTCTTCGTTATTACTCGTTTTCGTCACTTCGTTAAAAGCACGTAAAGCATCTAGATAATCTTCTTTATCAAAAGCTACTTTACCGAGATAAAAATTAGCAAGCGCTCGTTGTTCAGTCGTTACATCTGGGTTCTTTAACACCTTATCGGCGTAATTAAGTACCGCTTCTCCATTGCCGATCAAATAAGCACTGCTGAGCGCACCTTCTTGGGCCTCCAAACGCGTGTCTACTTTATCCGTAGCCGCTTCCAATTTGCTATATAAATCATAGGACTTTTCGTAATCCTCCGCGTGGTAATACGCAATGATCGCCGCTTTGTCCAGTGCCTTTACATAGTAAGAACTATTTCCTTTTTCAATTACCTTCTCAAAATCTCGTAGTGCTTCGCTATATTGCTTTTCCGCCGTGTGCGCATCGCCTCGATAGAAATAAGCTTTGATAATATTTTTCCCATTCGGGTATAAACGAATATAATTATTCAAACTAATAATCGCCTTCGCGTAATTTCCATTTTCGTACTGAGAGGCAGCCGCTTTAAAATTGATCGATTCTTTTTCATCTGCTTCCACTTTATATCCAGGAATGGTTTCTAGAAAAGCAAAATAAACGTCTGGTTGTGCTAAGTCATCTACATAGATTTCTTCTAAGGCCGTAAGTGCTGCTTCTCCTTCTTTTTCTGTTGGATTATTTCCAAATACTTGTTTATAATAATTGGCTGCTTCTTCGAGACTTCCTTGGTTATAACTAATCAATCCCAATTTCAAAAGTGCCTGATTTCGCAAATTAGAATTCGGATATTTTTCTAGCAATTCTTTCAGCGGTCGTAAAGCATTGTCTAGTTTTCCAATTTCTAAATAAGTAATTCCTAACTGCATCAGGGCATTGTCCGCATATTCTGAATTAGGATGATTTTCTACCAAATCATCTAAGGCGATAATTTTATTGGTTTGATTCCCATTCAGGCCTTCGATAATGGCTTTTTGGTAAAGCGCATAAACAAATCCGTTGTGGTTTTGATCTACTGCCGTATTATAATATTCGAGTGCTTTGTTGTATTGATTTCTTTTAAAATAAGCATCTCCAGATCGCAGAATGGCATCCCCCTGAATACGTTGCGCTACAATCGGATTAGAAATAAACAAGGCATTATTTTTAATACCCGAAGCTGCTTTTTCAAAATACCCCAAGGCACCGTTATAATCTTCCTGCTCTAGGTAATTATATCCCTGAATGTAATTGGCCGTATGGACAGAAGATTCGTCGGGTAAGTTTCTAAGATTTTTTGATAAGGCTAAGAATTTATTGATCTGCCGGGTACTGGTTTCAAAATCTTTTTCTTGATGGGCAATTTCTCCCAACCAATAATAAGAAAGCGCCTTCGTGCGGTTATCCACGGGATTTTCAAGGGACTGATTGAACCGTTTTTTAGCCGCCTCTAAGTCACCATCTCGGTATAATTGAATTCCTTTGAAATAAGCCACCTTTTGGTAGGTCTCTTTCATGGAAGGAGAAAGGTTCGGTAATTTTTCGATGGTAGCCAACGCATTATCGTAGTCTCTGGTATTTAGAAAAATAGAAGATAAAAGCGTTTGCGCTTCTGGATGAAACTTAGAAGAAGGATCAATTTTTTCTAGGGCAGTGATCGCCTCTCGGTCAAAGTTAAGTTCGTAACTCAGTTTTGCAAAATTGAAATTGGACTCTTCTTGCATATCATCATCATAGTCCATTCTAGCAGCAGCGCGGAAAGCGTTACGTGCACTAGATTTATTTCCTGTTTTCAGATAAGCATCCGCTAAGGCATACATAGCACTCTGCCCCATTTCACTATCAAGATTGCCCAATTCTTCGAGACGAACAATCGCCTGTTCATAATTTTTATCTTGATAATGCACATAACCAAGTTGGTATAGATCTTCGGGGCGCAGTTGTTTTGCATTGTCCGCGTAATATTCTAGATAGGGTAAAGCTTTTCTAAAATCACCTTTTTCAAAATAAGCTTGACCAACGAGCTGATTTATTTCTGGACGATTTTTTAATTTTTCGTCTTGGGTTTTATTGACCGCATATTTGATGACCTCATCGTATTTGCCTTGTGCAAAATAAATTTGGGTAATATAATAAGGCGTATAAGGTTGATATTTTTTAGAACGCTCCACCTTTTCAAAACTCGCAATAGCTTCGTTGTATTTATCTTCGTAAAAGGAGGTCATTCCATAATAGTAATTGGAAGGATAATAATATTCGTTTTGAATATCTCGAATCTCACCAAATGCGATCCGGGCCTCTCGGAATTTCTTTTTGACAAAATAAGCATAACCCAGTTTGAATTTCACTTCTGAACGTTGGTCTCGTCCCAAATCAAAAGCATCAATGCTCGCAAAAAGCTCCGCAGCACGTGCATAGTCCTTGCTATTGAAATAAAAATCCGCCATTTCGAGAATAGCTTGATTAGCGAGTGGATCGGGATCGTAGGTACGAGCAAAATCAATGATGAGTCGTTCTCCGTCGGGTTGATTGAGACGAACGGCACATTTTGCGTAGAAAAGTTCTGCTTTGGTTCTTAGTAATACCGATTCGGGTTCGTTGATCGGACGGAGGGCCTCAAAGACTTTTTTAAACTCTGTCTGAGCCAATCCGACGATGCCTTCATCGTAAAGATCCATCGCCTTTTTATAGGCTAAGTTATGCTCTGTGTAAATGGCAGAGTTTTGAGCTTGTATTCCTATGAAAAACAGGCAAAATAAGGTGGATAGCAACGATTTTCTCAAATAGCAAAGTGTTTTCATAAACATAGCAATCAATAATAGGTAAGCAATTAACCGGATACGATAAATAAGATATAGTCTCTAAACCAGCTTATTCCATCGCATATTGTGGCGAATTTATGAAAAATTTGGGGGTCTGGCCTAAGAAAACGCCCTAAAACCGCTATTCCGACCTTGGAAGCTGTCCAAAACTTACTTCTTTAGGTATAATAATTGTAATCCTTAACGTATTACTTGACAAACCCTATAACTGATATGACATCAAACCTAGCTGGTGAGCCATCAAACCAGGTATCAAATAACACCGCTTTTCAGGAGACCGATACTAATTTCAAGCAGCCCCTAGGTAATTCTTCTCAAGGATTAATAGTAATCAACCATCTATATCAGATCATTGGCTGGAATCCAGCCGCTACCCATTTTACCGGATATAACCGAGAAGATATAATGGGTTCTTCCATCTTAGATTTATTATTTTCAGCACAAGATAAAACTGCTTTTAAAGCTGATTTTGAGCGACTTGCCAATCAAGTTGAGAATTCGGAAGATTATTATGAATCTACGGCCGATATACTCACCCAAAGCGGCCGCCCCGAAACCGTCATTCTTCAGTGGAATCGGATGGAGCTGGTTGGCGTGTATATATTCAATATTTGTATTTCAAATTTGTCAGAGAGTCATAACCTTCTAAGTAGTTTGCACGACAAAGAACTGGAATTAGCTCGTAAAGAAAAAGAACTAGCTAAACTGACTTCTTCTAACCAACAATTAGAATCATTCGCCTATGTTGCCTCACATGATCTGAAAGAACCACTCCGATCGATTGGTAATTTTACCCAATTATTGGGAAAACGGCTCGAAACAAAACTGGATGATACCGATAAAGAGTTTTTTGGCTTCGTAACCAGTGGCGTTAAAAACATGAATAGTCTCATTGAAGACTTACTGACTTATTCCAGAGTGAACAGTGGGAAAAACGAAGTAATGGCTATCCATCCAGCGGATTCCTTATCTATTGTCATCAATAGTTTAAATCAGCGTATTGTCGAGACAGATGCACAAATAGACATCAAGGATTTGCCGGAAACAATAATTGGCAACCCAACTAAGATTAAGCAGCTATTTCAAAATTTAATTGCCAATGCAATCAAATTCCAAAATCCAGCATTAAGACCGGTAATTACCGTTACAGGACGAGAAGAAAAACACCAATGGGTTTTTAGTATTTCAGATAATGGTATTGGTATTAAAGAAGAATATTACCAAAAGGTATTCGGTATTTTTACGAAGTTACATCACAAGTCTGTCTATCCCGGTTCCGGTATTGGTCTTTCGGTTTGTCAACGAATCGTAGAACAACACGACGGAAAAATCTGGGTAGATTCCGTATTTGGAAAAGGAACAAATTTCCATTTTAGTATTGCCAAAACGCTTTGCACCTCTTAGCTAACATGAGTACAAAAAATTGAATTTTAAGCAATATTCAAAAGAATTGTCCTAAGCTGGAATCGATAATACTTTTCTAAGCGCTTTTAAATAAGCTGCGTTGGCTTCTGGTGTACCGATCGTTACCCGTACACATCCTGGGGCGCCAAAGTTTCCAACTGCTCTCACCATAATACCCTCTTCTAGCATTGCTGGGACAAATTTGGACGGATCCATTACTGGTTTTATCAAAATAAAATTTCCTTGCGACTGCCAATAAGTAACGCCCAAATCATCTAAGGCTGCGTAGATTTTTGTTCGTTCTGATCGTACCATTGCCACTGTTTCCTGAACAAAATCTTCATCCGATAATGCTGCGATACCTGCTTCGATAGAAAGTTGATTCAATAAAAAAGGTCGATTATACTTTAATAGATATGCTGCAATTTCTGGTGTAGAATATCCATAGCCAATTCGTAGCGCTGCCAATCCATAAGTTTTTGAGAAGCTATTCACTGCAATGATCTGATGCCCTTTTTTGACGTATTCCATAGCGGTTACATAATCAGGTGCATCGGCAAATCGATAATACACCTCATCCAATACCACCACAAGATGTTTTGGTACTTGGTCTAGCAAGGCTTCTAAATCCGCTCGCGGAATATAGGTCCCCGTCGGATTGTTGGGGCTAGTCAGAAAGATCACTCGAGTTTTATCGGTAATAGCATTTAAAATTCCTTTCACATCTAATCGAAAATCAGGTGCTAATAAAGGAACATCTTTAACCGTGGCGCCTTGCCAACCAGAGAACATATTGTAAATTCCAAAAGCGGGATTACAGATAATTGCCTCTAAGTCTTCCCCCAAAAAACCACGGATAATAAAATCTAGAATTTCACTACCACTATTCCCTGTAAAAAATTGTCCAGCTGGAATTTGGTGTTGGTAAAAATCTGCCAGTGCTGTTTGTAATCGAGCGCCGTTTCGATCTGGATAAAAGTGGAAATTATCAGCAGCTTTTCTTACCGCAGCAACGGCTTTGGGTGAAGGTCCAACGGGATGTTCGTTAGAAGATAGTTTATATATTTTTCTGTCCGTTCCCAATTCGGCAAGTGTTTTACCACCTTTATAGGTCCCACCAGCTTGAAGATAAGGTTTGAATAATCGGTTCATCGATAATTTAATTTGGTAGGCCTGTGCTAATTTTTTAGCACAGGCACTTTATTTGGTTAAGACAACAATAAAAATTGTTCAAAATTATTTACAGCGTTCCTCTCAATTCTTGCTCGCGTTCAATGGCTTCGAATAAGGCTTTAAAATTTCCTTTTCCAAAAGAAGTGGCTCCTTTCCGCTGGATAATTTCGAAGAACATGGTAGGACGAGGATTAACAGGCTTGGTAAATATTTGTAATAAATATCCTTCGTCATCGCGATCAACCAATATTCCTAATTCAGCAAGTGGTGCAATATCTTCGTCGATGGTTCCAACTCGATCAAGTACTTGCTCATAATACGTATGTGGTACTCGCAGAAATTCAACCCCACGATCTCGTAATTTGGTTACGGTATCAATAATATCATCTGTGGCTACCGCAATGTGCTGTACACCTTCTCCTTCGTAGAACTCTAAATATTCGTCCACCTGCGATTTTTTCTTCCCAGGAGCAGGTTCATTAATTGGAAATTTAATACGACCATTGTTATTACTCATCACTTTACTCATCAAGGCAGTATAATCCGTAGAAATATCTTTATCATCAAAAGACATAATTTGCTTAAAGCCCATCACATCGCGATAAAAATCAACCCAATAGTTCATTCGTCCCAATTCTACATTACCCACCATATGATCGACGAATTTCAATCCGACTGGCTCAGCTTCGTAACTTGGGTTCCAAGGTTGAAAGCCCGGTAGAAAAACGCCATTATAATTTTTTCGTTCTACAAAAATATGTACCACTTCTCCATAACTAAAGATACCTGAACGAACAACTTCACCATCTTTATCTTTTTCCGTTACTGGTTCCATGTAAGAAGTAGCACCACGTTTCATCGCTTCCTCGTAGGCCCGAGTCGCATCATCTACCCAAAGTGCAGTTACTTTTACACCATCTCCGTGCTGGTCGATATGGCGTCCGATATCTGTTCCACTTTGTAAGGGACTCGTCAATACCAATCGAATTTTATCCTGAACCACCACATAAGATTCTCGGTCGCGCAATCCTGTTTCTAATCCCGCATAGGCAAGAGATTTAAAGCCGAAAGCAGACTTATAATAATAGGCAGCTTGCCGAGCATTACTTACGTATAATTCGAGATAATCCGTGCCATTTAAGGGCATAAAATCCTCTGTAGGATGTGTAGAGGTAGAAGGACTGGTATTTAGTTCCATTATTCAGAAATAATTTGGTTAAAAATAGTTGCCATGACAAATATAATGAAAATACCGTAAAATTTCTAATGGAAATCAAGCAATAAAAAAACGATTAAAATTAAGATTCAATAATTCGGCGCGTTGCTCAATGGTATTCTATTCAATAACCTCTTCTTCGTAATTCTCATAAATTTGATTCATGATCCGAACAAAAACCTTATACTCCTCTTCGGAGATATCTTTCCAGCCAAGTTTTCGCAAGTGTGCCACTTTGGGCATTAGAATTTCGACGATATTTTTTCCTTCTGAGGTAAGGAAAATATTGTAGCTACGGCGGTCATGTTCACAGCGAGAACGTTCTGTCCATCCCTTTTTACAAAGTAAGTCGATAATACGAGAAACGGTAGGAGCATTTTTGAAAGTCCCGTTGGCCAATTCATTTTGGGAGATACCATTGGATTGATAGAGTTTATCGAGTAGCACCCACTGCTCTGGCGTAATGTTAATACCAGTAGCTTTAAAGGTTTGGAGATACTTAAGCTTGATCTTTCGAAGCGTTCGGTCAATCAGCGTACCAAAGCCCTTGGTTAACATGATGGAAGACATAATTTTACTAATTTAAAAATAAAAAAGCTTAAGAACCAATTGGTCCTAGTTCTACGCCTTCTGAGTAAGCCACTTTGATATTGTTTTTGTTAAACCCATCTTTTATTTTACTGTACGCTGCAAAAGTAACGTCCCAATAGTGCTCTGGTTTGATATAAGGGCGTACTGCGATTATAATATTATGACTATCATAAGATTCGATACCAATCTCAGGTTCAGG
>CALFWZ010000207.1 GCA_937928405.1 uncultured Saprospiraceae bacterium | reverse complement strand
CGAGGGTAAGTGCTTGGTTGCCAAGACAATGCAAATTTTGAGGTTCGTAGCCAAAGCTACGGTGCCGATAAATTTGTGAAGTATTGGCAATCAATGACTTATCCGTAGCCATTGTGCTTCATTTTTAAACAACTTCGTTATGCTGCTTCCAATAATTAAATTAACTCACTTAATAAATAAAATAGTATATGGAATCGATTGCTAATTCAGGTATGGATATATGGAATATTGTGATGATGGTAGTAGTAGGAGCGATGGCTGGCTCGTTGGCTGGTTTTATTATCAGAGGAAACAATTATGGCTTTATCGTCAATTCTGTTCTTGGAATCTTTGGTGCTGTGGTTGGAGGAGCCATTTTTAATGTCTTGAATATTACCCCTGGAAGAGGCATTGTAAAGATGATTTCTGACACCTTTCAGGTAAACCTTCCGCTTAATTTTGTGGGTATGCTAGTCTCTGCAACCCTTGGAGCGGTCATTATTCTTTTTGGCTTAAAGGTAATACGAGGCGGAAAATAACTGGAATTTCGCTCCCACCCGTTCCCTTTTCAATTTTAGAGTTGGACGGGAGGGGATAAGTCTCCACCACCATTTTCCCTTAAAACCGACCTACTACTGCCCCGTTAAATTCCCGTTAAATGCTTAATTTTACACACCAATTTAGGCGTAATTTCCTTTATACTACTAAAAAGAATCAGCGGGAATTATCGGGAATGTGTAAGATATGAGTCAGACACCAAATCAATTTGATCAATTTTTCCGAAGACTGGGTCGTCGGCGATTCGTAAAGGGGACTTTTCGGGTGTTGCGTTATCTATTTCTTTTTCTCTTTATTTTGTTGGTGATTGGTTGGTTTGTTTTGCAAAACGAAAAGGTGCAAAACTATCTGCTCACAGAAGTGACGGATTATCTTAGCGAAGAGCTAGAAACCAAAGTAGATGCTCATCGCATTGATTATAGCTTTTTTGATAAATTAGTACTAGAAGGCTTTTATGTAGAAGATCATCGAGGGGATACGCTCTTATATAGCCAGGAATTGAAAGCCTCTTTCGATCTCAACCTAGTTAAAGTTATACAGAAAAAATTCGATATTCGGGATGTGTATTTAACAGATGCCCGCTTAACCATTTTTCGAGATAGTGCCCAACAACATAGCAATCTGGATCTTATTCTGAAAAAAATCATCAAAGAAAACAAATCAATAAGTGCTAAAAAAGGAACCCCAGCCCTGTTTTCTATTGACCACCTATATCTTGATAATATTACCTTTATTCGAGATGATCTAGCCAAAGGTATGGAAATGATTACCTTTTTAGATCAAGGAGCCATTGTCGTCAAAAACCTTGACCTGCAAGATAAAACGATTGATATTGAATCGATCAACCTAGAAAATCCCAACGTGGTCTTGATTGAAAAAAAGGCCTTTCCCTATATTCCGCCACCGGTAGAGGAACCCTCAGATCCAGAACTTGTGACTGCTGATCAAGAGGAAAAAGAACCGTTAACCTTCCATATCTCCGTTGGGGATTTGGGATTATCAGACGGACATTTTACTCGACAGAATCTTAGAAAAGCTTCGGTTTCAAAATTGGATAATGGTCAAGTGGATTTTGACCATCTTAGCCTTTCTCATATTCAATTAGATATTCAGGATCTGGACTTTAAGGATGGAGTAGTTGAGGCATCAATTAATAATATAAGTGCAGATGAGCGCAGTGGATTTGTGCTATCCAAATTGTCTGTGAAAAACGCCAAGATTAGTGATCGTAAGATTGCCCTTTATGGGATGGACTTGAAAACACCTTATAGCCATCTACATGATACCCTTATTTTTAGCTACCGATCGTTCAGTGATTTTAAGAAATTTCCAGATAAAGTGTTGCTCCAAACAAAATTTAATGATTCTAGAATTGCTTTACGAGATATTATGGCTTTCGCCAAAAACTTAAAGAACAACGATTTCTTTGCCAAAAATGTCGATCAGGTAGTCGAAATAGATGGAGATCTGCAAGGCAGAATAAATTCTCTAAAGGGAAAAAATTTAACGATTAAGTTAGGCAATGCCACCAGTATTGAAGGAAGCTTTTCTTCTCGAAACCTAACAAAAAAAACAGAGGCATTTTTAGATTTTAAACTAAAGAATCTGGCATCTGATATGCAAACGTTGCGGCTACTGATTCCTGGATTTAACCCACCCAATAATTTTGATAAAATTGGTAAGTTTAATTTTAATGGAAATTTTTTAGGCTTCTTTATTGATTTTGTAGCAGACGGAAACCTAAGAACGGAACTAGGTGAGGCGACCACAGATATGCGGATGAATCTCAGGCAAGGAAGAGAAATGGCCCAGTATTCTGGTAACCTGTCTCTCAATAATTTTGATTTAGGAAGATGGACTGGGAATAAAGAGTTTGGTCGTGTCAGTTTGAATACTTCGGTAAAAGATGGTCAGGGATTAGTATTGGAAACGTTGGAAGCAGAAATTGGTGGGACCATATCTTCTATCAGTTATAAAGATTATAACTACGAAAATATCATTCTTGACGGTGCCTTAAAGCAAAATCTTTTTGATGGTAAATTAAGTATTCGAGACGATAATATTGATCTTAATTTTGATGGAGCCGTGGACTTTAGAGACAGTATTCCTCAATTTGATTTTTCGGCAGACATAGCTCAACTAGATATTAAAAAGCTAAATCTTTCTTCCGAAGACCTAGTGTTGCGCGGGGATACAAAAATCTTGATGAATGGTAGCTCGCTCTCTAACCTTCAAGGAAATGTGATCCTCCGTGATTTCTCTATTCTGAAAAATGGTGTGGATAGTTTTCAGATGGATAGCTTGACCGTTTTTACGGAATTATTTCCCCAAGATCGGCGAAGCTTTTCTGTGGCTTCCGATATTTTGGATGTAGAGTTAGACGGTCGGTTTGAAATCGATCAAATTCCCAAAGCCTTGCTAGGATATGTGCACAGTAATTACCACGATCTGGCGGAACGGTTTAATTTAAAAGGAAGTGATGAAGGTATCAAGGATACTAATTTTAAGTTTGATTTAGCCTTGCGGAATAGCCTGAACTGGACCCGACTAATTGATGCCAAATTGGATACCCTCGAAAATATTACCGCAACTGGGTACTTTGACAATGTCCGTGATTCCATTTATTTAGAACTTTCTGTTCCTCGTTTGAAATACGATAATCTGGTGTTTGATGATGTACTTTTTGATGTAGATGGTAAAAAGAGTTTTAGTGATTTACATTTTGAAGTTTATCATAGTAATATCAATGGACAGAATTTTGAACCCATGGAGTTGACTGGCGAATTGAGTGGAGATACCTTGTTTTTTGAAGTTGTTTCTACCAATTTTACTAGTGTCTTTGATGATTTAAAACTCAATGGACAACTCTTTCCACTACCAGAAGAAAATTACCAAATTAGTTTCTTCCCTTCTAATCTTGTCGTCGTAAAACAAAACTGGAATATCCAAGCAGACAACTATATTCGATTTGGTAAAAACTATATTGAAACCAATAATTTTGAATTAGAAAGTGGGGAGAAACGCATCAGTATTAATAGTATTGGAGAGACCGGATTGCGGCTTGGTTTAGAAAATATAAATCTTAATCTGATTGATGATTGGTGGGATTTTGATAAAATGGATTTTAGTCAAACCATTGATATAGAATTAAGTGCGGGAGATATTTTTAAGCAAAAAGATTTTAATCTTACCGCCATCGCAGATACCTTCGAGGTCAATGGTGATGATTGGGGAAGATTGGCTTTGACCGCCAACCTCGAGGAATTGACCGCTCCTACTGATGTTTATATGTCGATTACAAAAGGGGATGAACAATTGATCGTAAAAGGGGAC
The DNA here is from genome assembly GCA_937928405.1 of uncultured Saprospiraceae bacterium. Lineage (GTDB taxonomy): Bacteria > Bacteroidota > Bacteroidia > Chitinophagales > Saprospiraceae > JALZUU01. The sequence goes on along the minus strand of CALFWZ010000207.1, from coordinate 28,029 downwards.
CTTTCTCCTTTTAAAAAGCAGGGTAAGGTTTATCCGAATGATTTTAATTTCGAAACCAGCATCAAGAATTATCCTTTGTCTATTGCGGAATATTTTATTGATAATATTATTTCTCAAACCGTAGGTAGCTTCGATTCTAGGGTATCACTAAATGGTAAATTTAGTAAACCTAATATCAATGGAAATATCCGAATTTACGATGCCAGTCTAAGGATTAATTACACGAATACGCGCTATGATATTCCTGATTCTTATACCACTATCAACAATAAAATTTTTGACGTTTCTGGAAATTATTTGATTGACAGCCTCGGTAATCGAGCGAATCTATCTGGTGGCTTTCTTCATGACCATCTCAAAGACTGGCGTATTGGAGCCACGATCAGTTCTGATAAATTTTTGTTTTTAAATACCACCAAAGAAAGCAATCCTATTTATTACGGAACCGGAATTGGTAGTGGAAGCGTAAGTTTTACGGGCCCCTTCAAACAAATTGATATTGATATCAATGCGCGTACAGGAACGGGGACCGTCGTGGTTATCCCGGTTACGGGGTCTACCAATGCAGGAGAGGTGAAATTTATCGAATATATTGAGGAGAAAAAAGCCTCAGATTCAGAGGTAGATCGACGGCGGACAGAACTGAGAGGTGTCGAAGTCACCATGAATATTGATATGACCGAACAGGCATTGGCCAAATTGGTTTTTGATGAAAAAGCAGGAGATATAATGGAAGGGCAAGGAAATGGAAATATTGCCTTTACGGTCAGGCGGACAGGTGAAATTGAGATGTATGGTGATTATGAAATTGTCAAAGGAGAATATCTATTTACCTTATTGAATTTAGTTAACAAACCGTTTGTAGTAAAAGAAGGTGGAAAAATTCGTTGGGATGGAGACCCTTATAATGCGATCATAGATATCGAAGCGGAGTATGCTGGTTTAAATACTTCCTTAACTAATTTTATTTCTGAATATTTAAATATTGCTAGTCCAGGCGACTTGGAATCGGAAGCTCGAAAAAGCCAGAATGTTTTACTTAAGATGTTTCTCAGTGGAGAACTGCAACAACCTGATATCAACTTTGATATTAGTTTCCCAGGATTACAGGGACAGTTAGAAAATGTAGCAGATAGTAAACTTCGGATTATTCGGCAAGATCAAGCTGAGCTAAATCGACAGGTATTTGGGTTATTGGTAGTTGGTGGTTTTTTACCTTCCGGGAATAGTATTGGACTGGCAGGTCGAGGAGATCTAATTCCGATTAATACGATTTCTGAACTTTTGTCTAACCAATTATCTATCCATTTGACGCAATTATTATCTGAGGTATTTACCGATGTTGGTTTTATCTCCGGCGTAGATTTTAATATCAATTATAATGTCTACGATAATGAGGTAGGACTTGGGCAGGGAAATATTCCTCGGACCACGGGTAGTGCCCTGCAACTACGCCAATCTTTGGATTTTTTTAATGATCGATTGACCGTAGAAGTCGGTGGGAATATTGACTGGGGAAGTAATTTGGCAACTTCCACCAATAGTTCTGCCTTTTTAGCAGGAGATGTAGTGATTGAATATGCCGTGACCAGAGATCGACGATTTAAAGTGAGAGCTTATCAATTGACGGATGCAACTATTTTAGGACGACGGAATAAAAGAGGTTTAGGTATTTCTTGGCGTCGTGAATTTGACGACCTTGGTGAGTTCTTTAAGAATATGAAAAAGGATGCGAAGGAAAGTCAAAAAAATAGCAGCTCAAAAACCAGAAATTAAATTTCTAAGTATTCAAGCTGCTTCAAAAATTATATCCTTTTCAATAAAAAAACCTAAAATATTTTAATCAATCTTAATAAACTTCGCGCTAGCAATAGGGTGGGATGCAGAATATACTCTGACCATATATGTTCCTAACGGAAATGACCCTACTTCAGATAAAGGGATGGTTACAATCCCTTCATTGATTTCAGTTGCGCCCATGAGCATGGTTCTACCCGTCAGATCCGTAATTTGAAATTCTACTTCACGGGTAGACAAATCACTCATCCTTAAGTATAAGGTTCCCGCTACTGGGTTCGGGAATAATTCTATTTTTTCACTCTTAATTTCCACCGTTACGATATCGCTATAAGTAGTGGTGCCATCAAAGTCCACTTGCTTAAGGCGGTAATAATTAATCCCATTAATTGGGTTATGATCATTGGTTTGATAGTGGCGGGCTAGGGTAGTAGTTCCTGCACCTTTGATGGTTTCCAAATATTTGAAAGTACGACCATCCGCAGATCTTTCTACCTCGAAATAGTCGTTATTCTTTTCGCTGGCTGTTGTCCACGATAGTAATACATCTTCTCTAACTATTTTAGCAGAAAAAGCGATTAATTCTACTGGCAGAACGGACTGTAATTCAAAAGCACCCATGTCCACAACTGACTGTACCTTTCTAGGGTTGCCAGAAAAATCATCTGCAATGGAACCAGGAATATAGACATTGTCCCCTACATTAATGGCATCTGAAGCGGTGGTCAAAGCGAAGTCTCCATTTGTCTTATCTGCGAAAGCAGGATCACTGTTAAATAAAGAACTACCATCACAATCTAATATTTCGTTTGGGCCATTGATCCCTAAATCATCGCAGTCCGTTTCGGCAAAAAGGCAGTTTCTGATTAAGATAAGTGGTGAAGAAACACCTGATCCACTCATATTGAAAATATCGTTGAAACCAGCCTGATTTTCAGAAAAAATAGAATTGTATACGTTGGTTTCTCCAGAGGAGCCGGAGGATTCGTTTTGGTAAATAGCACCACCTACGCCTGCTGTATTTTTATAAAAAGTACTATTAATAATATCCGTAATTCCTGTTCCATCATCAGAGGTAAGACTGTAAATCGCACCAGCTGAAGAGAAAGAAGTATTTTCGTCAAAAATATTATTAATGATTTGTAGGTAGGCAGTACTGGTGCTACTTTTTACAAAAGTATAAGTGGCTCCTCCGACACTACTAGCGTCTACTGCTCGATTTTTTGTAAATCTATTGGATTCTAAATATATGGTAATATCGCCACCATTGGCACCATTGTAAATGGCACCACCAAAGTGCGCGCTATTATCTTCAAAATAAGATTCTGTAATGGAAAGTGTACTGGCTTCTCCGGCACCGTTTGCCGCTGCGTATAAGGCACCACCACTGTTGTTAGCGGTATTTGAGATAAAGCTAGTTTCAAAAATACTGATCGCACTATTTCCATCACTAAAAAAAGCACCTCCTTGTTCTACCGCGTAATTATTCCGAAAGGTTAGAAAAGATAAACTAGGTGACGAAATGGCTCCGGATGCACTATGTGAATTGAATAATCCACCACCACTTTTTTCTTCTTGCAGGGCATTGACACCCTGATCTGCATTTCCTTGCTCAATAATAAAACCACTGATTTGGGTACCAGGACTTACATCACGGGTATAAACAACCGTATATGAATTATCACTGAAGTCTCCGTTGACGCCAATGTCTCCACTAAGAATGGTTGTTGAATTGGCTGGATTCCAGCTTGCTAGTGAGGTTTCTGTTCCAACGAATCCACCATATAGTTTAACGCCGCTGGGAACTTGAAAGTAAATATTTCGATCTGAACTAGAGGTTGGTAAGTAGGTGCCATTTTTCACCCAAACTTCATCTCCACTGGTGGCAACTGCTAAGGCATCTTGTAAATCTCCAAAGGCGGTCGCCCAAGTAGTTCCATCACCTCCGGTTAAACTGCCGTCAACATGGATAGTGGCGCCGGATAGTGTAGCGCAGGTTAGTAAAGAAAAGACGAATAAAAGGGAGTTTCTAAGCGTGGTGTAAGCTAAAAACATGTTAGAAATTTTAGGTTTTTCGGCGGATTAAACCGAATTAAGTTGTGTGTTATTAAAAAAGGATTTCCTAAGTCTTAAAGTCTTGGTGGGTAAGTTGGGAGGAAGTGCAAAAAATTGTAAAGTGTAAGTGTAAGAGATTCGATACAAAGATAGGACGATCGCAGGCTGAATGATATACCCCAGAAATGGTATTTTTATTATTAAATAAAAATTAATTTATAATAAATTGATTATTAGTTTTTTGTGAGAGTTTTAAAATTTAAAATCTTCTAATTCTAGTACCTCATTGGGTTGGTAGAATAAAATACGAGATAATTTCCAATCCTTTTGCTGTTTTTTCCAAATTTGTAAAAGGTTTTGGGCAAAGATGATCTCTTGATTTTTGTCCATAATGATCCATTGTAGATGAGCCGTAGCAACGAGGGTTCCGCTGGTGATTTCTGTTATTTTGGCTTGAATTCTATGATCTTGTTGTTTAAATCCATCCTCTAAGCTCTCTAGTAATTGTTTTTTGGGAAGATTATAAACGGGCGAATAACTCTTAAAGTCTTCTGCATATAGGATCTTTAAAGTTTTCAGATCCTCTTCGTTTACGGCTTTAATAAATCTATCAATGGTACTGCGTATAGCCGCTTCTGTATCTGTTTGAGCAGGACGCATGCTACGACATCCGACGCTTGAGATAATCGTTAGCGCAAAAAGTAGATAGGCTAGATAGAATTTATACCTTTGTGGTATCATCATTAATATTGGATTTATGAAACTGCTGACTTTTTTTTTAAAAATAATAAAATGGGTATTCTTATTAATTGTATTACCCGTCATGGTGTATCTGGGATTGGCTGCCTTGCTTTCTTATTGGGGAACCAACCCTAAAAAATTGAACTGTACAAAGGACCAATTAGTATATATTTCTTCTAATGGAATGCATATTGATCTCATCATGCCGACTGCTTTGCTCCCTTCAGAATTTGTTCGTCATTTATCTCCAAAGTCAACCACGGAATATTATGCGATTGGGTGGGGCGATAAAGGATTCTATCTAGATACACCTTCTTGGGCAGAACTCAAGGCATCGACGGCCATGACGGCCATGCTCATCAAAAGTCCCACAGCGATGCATGTAACTCAATTTCAAAAACGACAAGATCATTGGGTTCCCATCAAAGTTTGTTCGGAACAAATTACGATTTTAAATAAACATATCACTTCTACTTTTGAAATGGATGCGGCCAACCAGCCCATTGAAATTATAGGCGCAGGATATACACCGAACGATCGCTTTTACGAAGCACATGGAAATTATACCGGAATCAAAACTTGCAATATCTGGGTAAGTCAGGGACTCAAAAAAGCTTCAATTAAAACTTCGCGCTGGTCTCCATTCGTATTTGGAATTTTGCATCATGCTGAAAAACAAGCCGCCGCTGCTGGTTTATAAAAAATCTACATCTACGGCATAGGGATAGTTCATCAAATAGTCGATTGCCTTTTCTAAACTATATTGATGAAAAACAAAATTATATAACATCTCTGTGATTGGGGCATGGAGTTTATAATGTTGTCTCAGTTGTTCCATAATGGCAATGGTTCTGACGCCTTCCGCAACTTCTGGCATGGTACTGAGAATTTCATCGAGCGTTTCACCTTTTGCCATCCTCATTCCGAAGGTATAATTTCTACTTTTTTCACTAGTGGCTGTTGCCACCAAATCGCCGATACCTGCTGTCCCAATAAAGGCTTTGGTATTGGCTCCCATGGCTTTACCAAAATAAACCATCTCCATCAATCCTCGCGTTATTAACATCGCTTGGAGATTTTTTCCAAATCCGTATCCGTCCAAGGCCCCTGCTCCTAAGGCAATAGCATTTTTGAGCGCCCCAGCTAATTCTGCACCTAGTAATTCAAAACTACCAAAAACATGAAATCGTTTACTGTTTAGAACGCGTCGTCCTGATTTGATCACTTCACTAAACTTACTGGCAATTACCGTAGCGGTAGGTTGGCCTACCATGATCTCTCGCGCCAAATTGGGGCCCGATAAGCATCCTATTCGAACGACCACACTTTCTTCTAGAATAACTTGGCTCATCGTATGAACATCCGATCGGTCGATTTTTAAACCAGCGATATCTGATTCGTCTAGGCCATTTAAGTCAAATCCTTTAGTTCCATGAATGAGAATATGGGAAGGTTTGAGAAAAGGAGCGAGACTTCGCATCATATTTCGGAAGTTGGCAGAAGGGACAATTAGAAAAATTAAGGTAGCGGCATTGGCAACTTGTTGAAGATCAGAAGTGGCCGTAATTCTAGGAGAAAGGTCAACCGTGAGATGGTTGCGGGTATTATTTATTTTTTGGACTACCTCCTCTTTCCGAGAAAAAAGCAAAACCTCTGTGTTGATCGCCAACAAATTGGCAATAGCAGTACCAAAACTACCGGCGCCAATTACCCCAACTGGTTTACGTTTTATTTCAGGAAGATCTACCAAAATCAGTTTTCTTTATTAATTTAAGAATAAAGTTGTTAAAGAATGCTCACAAAAGGTGAGGATAAGTGCTTGATTGTCAAAACCCCGCCTGACTGATCGTCAGATCGGGCAGGGATGCAAATTTTGAGGTTCATCCCGAAAGCCTTCGGGATGGTGCCGATAAATTTGTGAAGTGTTGGCAATCAATGACTTGTCCGCAACCATTGTGCTTTATTTTTAAACAACTTCAATTAGTTCAAAACAACTCTAATCATCAAGTTGTTTGATTGTTTATTGAACTTCGGCAAAGTTAACTTTTTAACTGGAGAGGTTATGTAAAAAAGTTTTTTTCCATGCGTTTTTTTCTACTACTGCTATTTTTATCTTTTTTTGATACGTTGCTAATCGCTCAATCCTTGCCTGAACAGCCACTCTCTGGGCCAGGTGGACGCAATTATCTCCATGCTGATATACGTGTGACGGACCGAGCGGATAAACCTGATGGCTTTTGGTTGTTTGAACCAGCTAGTCCTGTGCCAGACAGCGCGCATGTGGTCGTGTTTCTACACGGATATGGTGCTATCAATCCCATGATCTATGGAGGATGGTTGGAACATTTAGTTCGGAAAGGAAATATTGTTATTTATCCCCGTTATCAAAAAAAGCTATTTCCTCCTCGCACACGGCGTTTCGCTGATTGGGCGGTAACTGGCATCCAAAATGCCCTAGATACACTTCGGAATGGACATCATGCCCTGCCAATAACCCGATATTTTAGTCTAACTGGACATTCTTATGGTGGCGCGCTGGCGGCTAATCTTTCCGCCAATTATCAGGAATATCAGCTGCCTAAACCAGTGGCTACATTGCTTTGTTCTCCAGGAACAGGTCCATTCAAGGGAGCTTTATTGGATTCTTACGAAAATATTCCCGCGGAAACCAAATTATTGGTGATGATTAGTGAGAAAGATAAAACCGTGGGAGATAAACTTGGAAAAAAAGTATTTGCGACGGCTACAAATACCATCAATAAACATCTTATTTTACAATTACAAGATCGTCGTTTTAAGGATCGAAATATTCGGGCAGGGCATAATGAATCTTACAGTCTTAATCCAAGATTTGATTTTGGAAAAAGAACCATTGTGACCCGAAGAGCAGCTAAGACAAGTAGATTAGATGCCGTAGACTATTTTGGATATTGGAAATTTCTGGACGCACTCCACAATTGTACTCGCTCTGGTAAGGATTGCAACTTCACAACTGGAAATACTTTCGAGCAGGCTTTTATGGGATATTGGAGCGACGGAATGGCTGTTAAACCCTTGGAAATCAAATAATTATTTATTTTAATGTATATGGAAAAATATAAATTCTAATAAAATAATTATTCTAGTTTAATATAATTCCATATATTTGATGCGAACTACCTTGAGAAAACGCATACCTAATGGCCTTTGGAACCAATTGGGGACAAACATATTGCGTAACAATTATTATTATAGATTATGGTAGCTCCTACTCCAAAGGAAACTGAATTTGAGGGAAATATCTCCTTAAATCCACAACCTCTTTTTTTTGAATTTGCCTTCGAACCTACAGTTGTAAGTTTCCAACCTCCAACTACTTTAGCGACACCTTTAAGACGCTCTAGGCGTAAAAAAATATTTTATGCTGCCTCTAGGCTTGTCTTAGGGGTACTGGTTATGGCGCTTGTCTTAGGTTCAGGTTTGCTGAATAATGAATTACTTACTGGAAAATCCGGTACCCAAGCCTCCTTAAGCTGGATTCCTGCTTGGTCTATTGATTCACCAACGGAATCACAAAAGGTGAATGCACTGTCACTAGGAATGATTGAAACAGGCGAAACACCCTCAAATTTTGAATCAATTCAGAACTCAACGGAAGTTAATAATACCTTTTCTTCCACCGTAGCGATGTTGGCAAACGCAGAAGAGAATAGTTTTTTTATCTCGAATACAGTTGCAGAAACAAATATAGAAACGGAGACAGCAGAAGAAACTCCGACAGCTACAGAAACAACTGAACCAACTCCTGTCGTGAAAACGGCTAAAAAGCCCTTCAGACCGATTCTTAAAACTCCCGTCTCTCAAGCTGATGTCAAATTATCTAAGCCTGTCGTAAACCGGGAAGCATTAGCTCCTAAGAAAAAATTGGAAATCACTTGTGATGCTTTTCATGCCATTAGCGAGCAGGCTGCGTTAGATGGTAAAAAAGTCTTTATTAAATTTGGAGCGAGGTGGTGCTTGCCTTGTAAAATGATGGAAGCCAATGTATTTCCAGACCCTGAGATAAGCCGGGTATTGGCGGATAATTATCACATCCTGACGGTAGATGTTGATAAAATTGATGGAATTAATCTACGCCAGGCGTTTAAGGTCGAAGCCATTCCTAGTTTTGTTATTCTGGATAGTAACGAACATCTAATTGGGAAATATGAAGGCGCCAAAAGAATCGATGAATTACGCAGTATTCTTGGTGTAGTTAATCCTTAGAAAATGTCAGATTAAAAAAGCGACAGGAGGAGTCATCCTGAGTTTTTTCTTTAGAAAGTTATTGACAATTGGCCAATTAGCCCTCTTTTCACGTAAAAAGAGGGCTAATTAGTTTAAAGCCAACTAACTTAGTGAAACAGCACAAAAAACGCTGTGTTAACTGGTAAATCACCAGATTAATGTCTATTAAAATAAGAATAACGAAATCAGGGACGACGCCTGCTTTGGTAAAAATTAGATCAAGTTACCGCTATTTTTGTTTTTGTGGCGTTGGAGTTTTTGTACTTTCCGTTAACCATTCTACGCTTTCCGCATAAGGGGTAGTGTTGACAAGACTTAAAAATCCTTTCATGCTTTTGATGGGGCCTTGATCTGCCGCCAGATTGACGAGCCAATTTGGAATGGAACCACCAGGGGTACTTTGTAAAAAGTATTCAATATGGGTTTTTGTATCTGAAACTGGTGTGATGATCCATTGATTAAAATGTGTTGGAACACGCACAAAACCGGGGCGTTCGGGACCATAATCCGCCATACCAGTAGAACTAGACGTAATCACTCCCGTTTCAGGATCAATGGAAGTGAGGGTTTGGGTATATAAATCGCGGTCACTAAAGGGCCATGGAAAGTCTATCTGGAAATAATCTATGGTGTTTAAGGTAGAACTTATTTTGACTGGATTGGCATGACTACATTTATACACCCATTTTGTATAGGATTTGGTATTCATCAATAGTCCCATAATTGCATTGACCGAAATATCTACCTCCATAATGATTTTTAAGGCTTTTAAATTAGAATTGGCGATATCTCGAGTATAAACTTGTATCCCATCGCTCTCTTTTTTAAATTCCCAAGGGTAATCTTGCCCGAAACTAACCGAAGAAGTTAGAAGGAAAAAAAAGACAAATATGTTAGCGGTAAGTGTATTCATATCAATAGGACATTTTAAAACGTGGAAAACCCTAATATAGTTTTACTAAAGATTAAGTTAAAAATTTGACATTTTTTGAGCCTTTACTCACAAAGAAAGGTAAATATCCGTGTTATTGATTAGAATAATGAGTGATGAGCTTGCCTGCCATCAAAGGCAGGTTGGAAAATTTTATCAGATTCTCGTCAATTTAGGAGTTTTTAAACAACTTCTTAGTTAAAAAATGAGGTTAAAAATTGTAATTTGCGGACAAATTATATGTCATGCAAGCCTACCAACAATTACTCCAACATATCCTAGATCATGGGAATAATAAAACGGATCGTACCGGAACAGGAACCAAAAGCGTTTTCGGCTACCAAATGCGTTTTGACTTATCGGAAGGATTTCCATTAGTTACCACCAAAAAATTACACTTAAAGTCTATTATCTACGAGTTATTGTGGTTTCTTAATGGTGATACCAATATTAAGTATCTCACCGATAATGGCGTCAAGATTTGGAACGGTTGGGCAGATGAAAACGGTGATTTAGGCCCTGTCTATGGGAAGCAGTGGCGAAGCTGGCAAACTCCAGACGGAAAGACGATAGATCAAATCGAACAAGTGGTAGAACTCATCAAAACGAATCCAGATTCCCGCCGGATGATCGTTAATGCTTGGAATGTAGGAGAATTACCGGATATGGCCCTCAGCCCTTGTCATTGCCTTTTCCAGTTTTATGTCAATGATGGAAAATTATCTTGTCAACTCTATCAACGGTCAGCAGATACCTTTCTTGGGGTGCCTTTCAATATTGCGTCCTACGCATTATTGACCATGATGCTGGCCCAAGTGACTGGATTGAAACCAGGAGAATTTGTCCATAGTTTCGGAGATGTTCATTTATATAATAATCATTTAGAACAAGCTCAATTGCAACTTACCCGTGAGCCTCGTCCTTTACCAAAAATGCTAATTAACCCAAAAGTAACTTCTATCTTTGATTTCAAATACGAGGATTTTGAACTGATCGAATACGATCCTCACCCACACATCAAAGCAGCCGTATCTATATAAAATGAAGAAGGATGCCGATGGTTACACCGAAGACGAACTGCTGAAAATGTTGCAGAACAATCGCCCCGAAGCGATTGATCTACTTTTCCGACGGCACTATCGATTTGTTTGTCAAGCGGCTTATCGGGTGCTACCAGATGGGCATTTGATTGAAGATATGGCGCAGGATGTTTTTTTTGAATTATGGAAAAAAAGAGAAACCCTTAATATTATCACTTCTGTTCGTGCCTACCTCAAAAGAGCGGTTATCAATAAAACCTTAAATTATATTCGTGGCCAAAGAATGAAATTTTCTGATGTAGAAGATTATAGTCATGAGATGGGAATGCCCGCAACGGCCTTGATTGATTTACAAAATGAAGAGTTAAAAGCCGTGCTACATAAAGCAATTGATGATTTGCCAGAACGCTGTCGGATTGTTTTTACCCTTAGTCGCTTCGAAGGTTATTCTTACCAACAAATCGCCGATGAACTAGAAATTTCTACCAAGACCGTTGAAAATCAAATCTCAAAGGCCTTAAAACTACTTCGCATCGCTTTAGAAAAATACCGGAATCGGTAATCTTATACCTACTTGGTATCTTGCTAAAAACAGCATTTCCAATCTACTAAAAATGAACCTTTCCAAAATTTGCCAGTCTATAGGGTAAATTAGCAATCATTATAGATGATCGAAAAAGATCCTAGCGATAAATATTTAATTGAACAGTATCTTTCCGGAGATACATCATCGTTGCCTATTTTGGTGAAAAGATGGCATAAAATCTTTTGTGAAAAAGCGTATTGGATACTACGAGATAAGGACTTAGCAAAAGATGTTGCACAGGAATGTTGGATCATCATTATTCATAGATTATCTGCTTTGAAAAAGGCGGATAGCTTTAAAAGTTGGGCGCTAAGAATCATTTATACAAAATCGATAGATGCTTATAAGCGACGAAGTCGAGAACTCCAAGCGATAAATAAAATTGATAAAAAAGACTATGCGGAAGTAGATGAAAAAGAGCACCAGGCAGCGTTGAAAAGCAAACTATTAAATGCTATTCAAGATTTATCAAAGGAAAAGCAAGACATAATTAGACTTTTTTATGTGGAAGAATATTCTTTGCAGGAAATAAGTTTTTTTTTAAAAATACCGATTGGAACGGTAAAATCGAGATTATTTAAAGCCAGAGAAAAATTAAAATCAATCATAAAATTAAAATCATAAGATCATGAAAAATGAAATGGAAGAAATAGATAACTTAATCAAAGATACATTGAGTCAAGAAGAGGCAAAATTTTATGATGCCTTGGACGAGCAAAATATTTTTGAAATGATATTTGGTTTGTTTAAAGGGAAAAATGCCTGGATCAATATTTTGATGAATATTGTCGTTGTCGTCTTTTTCGGGTTCTTTCTTTATTGTGGTAAGCAATTTTTTGAAGCGGAAACGACGGAAGACTTGATAAGATGGGGATTTGGTAGTGTGATCTTTTTTATTTCGATCAGCATGCTTAAAATTTTCGGTTGGATGCAGATGGATAAACGGGCCATTCTCAGAGAAATGAAGCGCTTGGAACTTCAGGTGATGTCTTTGTCGGGGAAGATGGGGGAGTGATTATATCCTTGCTTATCTAACCGTCTTTTACCAGATGTGGTTGGTGATTTCGGCATTGATAGAAAAGTTACATAGCTTATTTGTTCATTATGAATGAACAGTAATTGAGTTGTTATCAAATTCAATTATTTTACTACCAGAAGTAAAATACTTCTCAATAGTAGAAAAATTAAGTTCAAATAATCGTATTAACTCTTTATTGATAATATTTCCTGTTGTCAGGAAAGGAATTCTTTTAGGGATACCATTAACTAGGTTGTATTTATAGAAATCACTATCCTTAGAAATAATAATTCTGTTTTCCTTTTCTGCTTTTCGGATAATTTCAATATCTGGAGTTAAATGTCTCTAGGGTAGGTCATTTGTATGAAGTGAATCATGGCCTTGTTCTTCAAGCCAATCTTTTAACTTAACTGGTAATTGAGCATCTACTAAAAATTTCATTAGGCTGCAATTACTTTACTAATTGAATTTACCTTTATTAATTTGGATGCAAAAAGTAGGCATGCTTTAATATCTTTGTCCTCTAATGCTGGATAATCTTTTATTATATCTTGATTAGTCATTCCTGCGGAAAGTAAATCTAGTATCATTTCGACTGGATACCTCATATTTCTAATAGTTGGCTTTCCAAAGCAAATATCTGGATTTAATGTTATTCTTTTTATTAATTGCTGATTCATGAATTTCTTTTATTTAATTGATATTCAGGTTCTTAACGCTAAAAACTAGCTTTTAGTTCATGTTTTTTCAAGTTAAAATATTTTTACAATATAAACAAAATCCCACTACCTCACCACCAACCGCTTCGTACTTCTCCCTTCTTTTCCAGTAATGGACACAAAATAAAGACCGCTCGTTAATCCTGCTATTTGCAAAGAAAAAGACTGGTTCCCATTTACCACCATCTTAGATTCGTTTTGGATCAATTGACCCAAGCGATTATAAACTGCTATTTGAGCTGGAAAAGCCGCAGTGGCAGTTAAGTTGATTTGTACTGATTCTGTTTGTATCACCGGATTTGGCGACAAGCTCCAAGTACTGACAGACGATAAATCCTGTGTCGCCGTACTCATGGGCGTAAAAAAAGAACCTCTATCTGAATACCCAGTACAAACGGTATATTCTGTAAAAGGACGGACCCGCCAAAAATATTCTGTATTGGGTTCCAGATCATTAAAAGAAGCATTGGGCGTCGAAGCTGCTCCCACTAAACTCTTTCGAAAAGGAGAAGAAAACCCTGGACTTAGATCAACTTCCACCACATAATATTGTGCTTCAATCACTGGAAACCATGAGACCGTAACTGCCTCATTTGAATTTACGGTCGAGCCTTCAGGAGGAGATAGCAGATTAGGAACGGAGTTGATACTCGTCATATTCGGCGTAAAAGTATTTCGGACATACGCTCTTTCTGGTGAGTTCATTAAGTCTATCCGAATAGCCTCTTTTTGATCGTTGGTAAATACATGACTTCCACAATTTCCAAAATAGGACATTACGTTATTTTCTTGTGGATTAACCACTGTGTTATTTGGATCTCTCACTGGAATGCTCCAATCGGCACATCCTGTTTGGTTGGGATGTAAGGCAAATAAATAGTCGGGTGGTGTATCACAAATGCGATCTCCGGCCGTTGTACAATTACTGCCATTTTGAAATTCATTGGCCACTGGATTTATGAAAATACTTGGATCACTCGGTGCATTATCACTGACGGGGTTGCCCCACGCACTTTCGCTCCAAGGATTATTTTCCCAGCCATGAAAAGGATGGAGTAGACTAAAAAAATGGCCTATCTCATGCGGAAAAACATTCTGAGCATACACAAAATTACGAGCGATAACAATAAAATCATTCCCATCCCAACCCGCTGGAGATTGGTAATAACCTGCTGCTCCCAATTGATTATTGATATTATTGGTAACAAAAACATTGATGGCATTGGGAATTCTCGCTGCTTTTAGTTCACTAGTAAATGAATCCGGTGCATTGTTGATCCCGGTATTGTTTATATAGTGGACAGGAGGATTTGTCAAGTAAAACTGAATCTCCTGGTCTTGGTATTTGTCATTAAGGATACACATCATATCCAATAATTGTGCTTCCGATATACCATCGGTACCATCCGTATTCCTTACAGCATGCAAAGCAATAGGTACATACTGGACGGTTCTCTCTGCTGCTTGATGCGCATAATGCGTTTGATTATGGGCCAAGCGATGTTCGATCTGAGTAAGCCCAGATGTTACACAAGTTTGAGCTGAGATGGACAGCTGTAGACTAGCGAAGTAAAAAACTATAGCAGAAAGGACAAAGCGTGAAAATTTCATAAAAATATGGATTAGTGACCAATTTATAAGAACAAGTTATTCTAAGAGTAAATTATATTCAACAATCTTACCATAAACACCTCTGATTGGCATTAAAAGTATCAAAAAAAGCATACATTTGTGGCCAAATTATTTCCAAACGTAAGTCAGCAGACTGACTTAATAAAACCTAGATTTATAATGAGTAAAGTAACCGTAGTGGGAGCCGGAAATGTTGGCGCCACGGTAGCTAATGTTTTAGCACACAAAGACATCGTTAAAGAAGTAGTTCTACTAGATTTGAAAGGAGACTTCGCAAAGGGGAAAGCGCTGGATACTTGGCAGCAAGCACCTATTGATTCTTACAGCACTATGATTACCGGTACGGATGATTATAAAAAGACGAAGAATTCGGATATCGTGGTCATCACCGCTGGTATTCCTCGTAAGCCTGGTATGAGTCGAGATGATTTGATTTCTACCAATGCCAAGATCGTTGGATCGGTGACGAAGTCTATTATGAAATATTCTAAGAATCCAATCATTATTGTTGTTTCCAATCCTTTAGATGTAATGACCTTTGCAGCTTATAAAGCTTCTGGTCTAAAACCTAATCGTGTTTTCGGAATGGCTGGTATTTTAGATACGGCGCGTTACCGTGCTTTCTTGGCCACAGAACTAAACGTTTCTCCTAAAGATCTTTCTGCTGTTTTGATGGGAGGACATGGAGACACCATGGTACCTTTGCCTAGATATACGACCGTAGCTGGAATTCCAGTAACGGAATTAATTGCTAAAGATAAATTAAATGCCATTGTTCAGCGAACGAAGAAAGGTGGTGGAGAGTTAGTTGGCCTTATGGGAACTTCAGCTTGGTACGCACCTGGTGCGGCTGCGGCTCAAATGGTAGAATCCATAGTGAAAGATGATAATCGTATCTTCCCTTGTTGTGCTTGGTTAACTGGTCAATATGGACTGAAAAATATGTTCTTAGGTGTTCCAGTAAAACTAGGTAAAAACGGAATCAATCAATTGATAGAGTTGAAACTGAATAAATCTGAAATGAAGAACCTCCACAAATCAGCGGATGCAGTAAGAGGTGTTCTGAATAGCTATAAAAAGATGAAGCTGTAATTCTTTTCTCTTTTTATTTAGAAACTAATAGGAGTCATCTCTAATGCTTTATTTAGAAAAGAATTGCCTGTTTGCCTGTTAGCCCTCTTTTTATATAAAAGGAGGGCTAACTAGCTAAAAGCCAACTGGCTTGCCAAAAAAAAAAATAGGTGCTCTACCTGATAATTGTTAAACTAACTTTGAGAATGGAAAAACACACACTAAAAGAAGACGCCCTAGAATATCATGAAACTGGGCGTCCCGGAAAAATAGAAGTTATTCCCACAAAAGCTACTGCAAACCAAAGAGACTTGTCCTTGGCTTATTCGCCTGGGGTAGCAGAACCCTGCAACGAGATAGCCCGCCAACCAGAAGATGTTTATCGTTATACGGCCAAAGGAAATCTAGTGGCCGTGATTAGCAACGGAACAGCCGTGCTTGGGTTAGGGGATATTGGACCAGCAGCTAGCAAACCGGTGATGGAAGGGAAAGGGTTACTATTTAAAATTTATGCAGATATTGATTGCTTTGATTTGGAATTAAATACCAAAGATATTGAAGAATTTATCCGAACGGTCAAAATACTAGAACCAACTTTTGGAGGGGTAAACCTTGAGGATATTTCTGCACCTGCCTGTTTTGAAATAGAAGAACGACTAAAAAAAGAACTGAATATTCCTGTCATGCACGACGATCAGCATGGTACGGCCATCATCAGTGGGGCGGCTCTGCTCAATGCGTTGGAAATCGTGGATAAAAATATCAGTACCGCTCGTATTATCGTCAACGGAGCCGGAGCCTCTGCCATTTCCTGTACGCGGCTCTATGTATCGCTTGGAGCAAAAAAAGAAAACATTTTCATGTACGATAGCAAAGGATTAATACATCCTGATCGGACGAATCTGAATGGCAAAAAACCAGAATTCATTAATGGTACGGTCTCTATGGATACGAGTCTAACGGAGATTTTAAAAGGGGCGGACGTCTTTGTCGGATTGTCAAGAGGAAATATCTTGGATGCTGCCATGATAAAAGGAATGGCTAAGGATTGTATTATTTTTGCGATGGCGAATCCTACTCCTGAAATTAGTTATGATGTGGCTAAAGCAGCTCGACCCGATAGTATCATGGCTACAGGGCGAAGTGATTATCCTAATCAGGTAAATAATGTTTTGGGATTCCCCTTTATCTTTCGAGGTGCGCTGGATGTCCGTGCTTCCGAAATCAATGAAGAAATGAAATTAGCGGCAGTTTATGCATTGGCAGATCTTGCTAAAAAGCCAGTGCCGAATATTGTTAACATGGCTTATAACAATGCCAGTTTAAAATTCGGAAAAGACTATATTATTCCTAAGCCGGTAGATCCTCGTTTAATTACAACGGTCGCTCCAGCGGTAGCAAAAGCGGCGATGGAAGCGGGAGTAGCCAAATATCCCATCGAAGATTGGGATGCCTACGAAGCAGTATTAGCCCGTAGATTAGGAAACGAAAATACCATTTCTAAAATCATTGAATCTAAAGCCAAGCAAGAACCAAAGAAAGTGGTTTTTGCAGATGCTGAAAATATTGATGTACTGAAGGCAGTTAGAGTGGTCACCGAAGAAAAAATAGCTTTCCCAATTTTATTAGGTAATAAAGATCGAGTGAAAAAGTTAATGGCAGCGGCAAGTATTCAATTACCGGGCATAAAAATAATTGATCCATTACATCCAGCAAATGAAGTAGAAAAACATACGCTACAGACTTATGCGAATCGTTTATTCGAAAAAAGAATGCGGAAAGGAGTAACCCAAGAAGAGGCAGAAAAAATGATCACAGGGCTAAGTTATTATGGAGCCATGATGGTCGAAGAAGGAGACGCAGATGCTATGATCGGTGGACTGGCAAAAAAATATCCAACCACCGTTCGTCCGGCCTTACAGATTATCGGTTCTAGGAAAGAGGTGAAAAAAGTTTGTGGAATTCATATTTTGATGACGAAAAATGGACCTTTGTTTTTGGCTGATACTACGATCAATCATCATTTATCACCAGAAGATATCGCTGACATTACAGAAATGGTTTACAATCAATTATTAATTTTCAATATTGAACCAAGGATTGCCCTGGTAACGTATTCCAATTTTGGTTCTGTACCTTCGGGTGATTCTGCCATGCTTATGCGTAAGGCGACTGCCATTTTACATAGTCGTCACCCTGATTGGAAAGTAGATGGTGAAATGCAGGCTCACATGGCACTGAATCCTGAATTATTAAGTAAGCATTATCCTTTTTCTCGTTTAGGAAATAAACCAGCGAATACCTTGATCTTTCCTAATCTTTCCTCTGCGAATATTGCTTATAACTTATTGGGTCAAGCAGGAGAATTAGATATGATCGGTCCCATTTTATTAGGGTTAAATAAACCAGTGCATATCTTGCAATGGGGAGCGAGTATTAGACAGATAGTGGATATGGTTGGAATCGCTGTTTTACATGCACAAGAATTGAGTACTAAATAGATTCGTTTAAGTTTATATAGTCTGATGTTTGATGGAAAGTAATTTTTTTAGCCCGTGTTAAATCAGCTTTGCTTTATGATTTTCTCGAGATCGTAGGCAGCACTGACTCATTATTACATTATGAAAAAAAATACACTCCATACTCGAAGCTTGCATCAAGGGCGATATAATTTGGATGAATTGGTCGGAGCGCTACCGGAACTAGGGGAGCATGTTTTTAAAAATAAACACGATATCGTTACTGTCGATTTTTCAGATCCACAGGCTGTCTTTTGCTTGAACAAAGCATTGTTGTTTTATCATTATCAACTTAAGTTTTGGGAAATTCCTAACGGGTATCTTTGTCCACCCATTCCTGGGCGGGCGGATTATCTCCATAATATGGCTGATTTACTAGCGGAAGAAAACGGGGGAACGATTCCGACAGGACCAAAAATCAAAGGGTTGGATATTGGAACAGGGGCAAGTGCAATATATCCCATGTTGGGACACCGTCTTTTTGAATGGTCCTTTCGAGCAACAGAAACAGATGAAGTGGCATTAACTGCCGCTCGTCTTAATGTAGAAAAAAATAATGAGGTGGTTAAGAACGTTGAAGTAATTCAACAAATGAACACGGCAAAAATGTTTGAGGGTATGATCAATTTTGACGATCGATTTGATTTTACCATGAGTAATCCACCCTTTCATGCCTCACCTGATGAAGCGGTAAAAGCTACCCAACGAAAAATTAGAAATTTAGGAAATAAAAAAAGATCGGGAAAGGCCACTCGAAATTTTGGCGGTAGAGCACATGAATTATGGACCGAAGGTGGCGAAATGAAATTTATTCAGTCGATGATTCTCGAAAGTAGAAAATATGCAGAAAAATGTAGATGGTTTACTACTTTGGTTTCTAAAAAATCCAATATTCCCATCTTCCAAAAAGTATTAGCCCAAGTTGCCGTTAAAAAGCAACGGGTCATTGAAATGGGGCAAGGGCAGAAGCAAAGTCGAATCCTGTGTTGGAGATGGTAAAGTTCTATTGAAAAAGTTATCAGAAAAAAATGGATATTGAACATTCAATATTTTAAATAGGCTTCACCAAATACACCATTACTGGAAAGTGATCACTATACCCACCTTTGTAGCCATCGCCGACAAAGGTACGGAATGGGTAACCTTTAAAAGCGCCACTTCTTTGTCGTAAAAACTTCTTATTAAAGATACTGGCTTTATAGAAAAAATAGCCGTCGTCATCTTTTTTCGAGAGCGCATAAGACAAATGGATCTGGTCAAAGAGCGACCATGCATCTCGCCAGGCGGTTGTTCCAATTCCTTTTACGTAATAATCCCACATTGGATTATAAAATTGTTCCTTTTTGATTTTTTCTCGTTTTCGTTGAGCATTGATATATTTTTTACAACTATCATTATCCGGATCATCATTTAAATCTCCCATTACGAGAATCTTGGCTGTCTCATTATCTGCCAAAAGAGAGTCAATCACTCCTCTAACTCTTTGGGCTGCTGCATTTCGTCTCCATGCCGATCGTTTCTCGCCTCCACTGCGCGAGGGCCAGTGATTTACAAATACATGAAGTGGTTCTCCATCAAAGGTTCCGCTAACGAATAATATATCACGCGTAAAAACCGTGTCTCCCTTTTTTTCCTGAATATCCAATAATAAAGGTTCGCTATGTTCTAATGTAAAATATTTCGGGTTATAAATAAGTCCGACATCGATCCCTCTTTTATCGGGAGAATCATAATGCACGATCTGGTAGTTGCGATCGGCTATAGCTGGCATTTTTACGAAGTCTTCAAGGACAGAGCGATTCTCAATTTCACAAACACCTAAAATGGCCAGCCCATCTGGGGTCAATTCTTTACCCATTTTGCTAACAACATCTGATAAGTGCCCCAGTTTTTCTTGATATATTTTGCTACCGTAGGCCTTTTTTCCAGTTGGAGTAAACTCTGAATCTCGGACATTTTCTGTATCTAAGGTGTCAAATAGATTTTCAAAATTATAAAACCCAATAGCGCCAATTTTATATTGTTGTTCTTGAGCAGAAAGAAAATTGGCTAAAATTAGAAAGACTAGCAGCGTGATATATCGTATCATCGTTTTATTGTTTTAGAATAGGTCCTTAAAATGGTACCTTATAGTTTTGAATACAGGAACATTTCGCTTATTAGACGACAATGTTTCGCCAAAGTTAAACATTCTCTACGGTCTACCTTTAGGAGTAGACCGTATAATGGGTTATTTAACGAGAATTTAATAATCCTTTTAGGATTTATGCTTAATTTTGCACTCCGAAACACTAGGTCTTATTCTAAAAAACACTGTTTTTTACCTAAGGGAGTTAGCAATTAATAAGACACGCAAGATGATGGGCTTATTTTTTCTTCAGATGAGGCGAAAAACCTGCCTGCGACAGGCAGGCACAGGCGATGCCTAAGCATTGGCGAGTATTTTCAACGCAGTATGAAGGAAAAAGAAACCATCAGGTGCGTAGGTTATTATTTTCTAATTCCTTAAATTAACGATTCTCTTTCACCAACCGAAAAAACAATTTCATGGTCCTCCAAAAAATACTGCCATTTCTTGTTGTTTGTCTCTTTTGTTTTACCAATGCTTCCTTAGCTCAAACAAGTGTCACGGGTATAATTACTGACCCAGAGCTAGAAACCCCTTTGCTAAACGCGATCGTCACAATTAGTGGTACAACTTTAATGACCAAAACGGATATTAATGGGAAATTTAGGTTGGATAACGTTCCGGCAGGTCCGCAGACACTGAATGTAAAACAAGAAAATTATGCAGACTTTAGTCAAGAAATTACGGTTACGGCTAATCAAGTCAATGATCTAGGAGCTTTAAATTTGACGGCTCCGGTCGTATCCTCTACGATTCAACAAAATGATATTCCGGTAATTAGTATCGCTTCTGATGATATTGGTGAAGTTGAAAGTCAGGATATTTCTGGACTACTGAGTGCCTCACGGGACCTTTTTGCCAGTACCGCTGGATTTACTTGGGGAACCCGCAGATTTCGGGTTCGAGGCTATCAATCAGAAGACTTTGTTACCTCTCTTAATGGGATTCCGATGAACGATCTTGAAAATGGTCGTGTTTTCTGGGGTGCTTGGGGCGGACTAAATGATTTTGTCCGTAATCAAGATGTTTCTATTGGATTAGCGCCGGTAGATTTTACTTTTGGTGGGATAGGTGGTGCTGCGAATATTGATACCAGAGCTTCCAATCACCGAGTACAGAAAAGATTTTCTTATGCTCGAACTAATCGAAGTTACCGCAATCGTTTGATGGGGATTTATGCCACTGGAATGCGACCCAATAATTGGGGATTCACGGTTTCTGCTTCTCGTCGTTGGGCGGATGAAGGATATGTGGAAGGTACTTTTTATGATGGGAACTCTTTAGCATTTTCTGTTGATCGTAAGTTTAATAGTCATCTAATAAATTTCACCGCTATTGCTTCTTACCGTAAAGCGGGTGGTCGTAATTCTTCGGTTCAAGAGATGAACGACTTAGCCGATGATAATTATTATAACTCAAACTGGGGATTCCAAGAAGGGAAAAAGCGAAATTCTAGAGTAGGAGAGAACCTGCAGCCTATTTTCTTGTTGACACATGATTGGACCATTAACGACAAATCAGTACTAACTACGGGCGTTTCTTTTCAAGATGGATACAATGGACGAACTAGATTAGATTGGTATAATACTGCCGATCCAAGACCCGATTATTATCGTCGGTTACCAAGCTTTATCCAAGATCCTAGTGTCGCAGACAAAGTAGCTAATGAGTTGAGAACCAACCAAGCAGCCCGTCAAGTAAACTGGGGTGAAATGTATGAGGCCAACCAAAACAATATGCAGACCATCACTGGAGCTAGTAATATTGAAGGTGGAACGATTACTGGTCTACGTTCCAGTTATATTGTAGAGAACCAACGTTATGATGTTCGAAAAATTAATGTAAATACAATTTATAATAATTACATTTCAGATAAAGTATCGTTTTCTGGAGGTTTGCAATACAATTATTTTAAAGGAGATTATTTTAAAGAAGTGGAGGATTTGTTAGGAGGAGACTTTTATGTTGATCTTGATCAATTTGCCGAAAGAGATATCCCAAATAATCCAGATGCTATTCAAAATGATATTGATAATCCTAATCGAGTTCTGAGAGTAGGAGATCGCTTTGGATATCATTATTCGCCTAATGTTCGTAAAGCGGCTGGATGGGCACAAACCCAAATTTCTTTATCTAGAATTGACTTAAACTTTGGTGCAGAGCTTTCTAATACACAGTTTTGGAGAGAAGGATTTATACGAAATGGAAAATTTCCAGACAGTTCTATGGGCACTTCTGAAAAACAAAAATTTACCAACTACTCTGTGAAAGGGGGAGCCGTTTTAAAAATTGATGGTCGTAATTATATCAACGCAAATTCAACTTACCGAACACGAGCACCTTTTCTCAGAAATGCCTATGTATCTCCTCGTACCCGAAATCAAGTGGTACCTGGTTTGACAGATACAAAAATATTTAGTTCCGATATCACCTATTTTCACAATTCTCCAAAATATAAGGTTAGAGCCGGTGCTTTTTATACCACCTTTAAAGACGAGAATCAGGCGCTTAGTTTTTTCCATGATGACGAACGAACTTTTGTCAACTATCTCGTAACAGGTGTAGATCGCGAACATTTAGGCGTGGAACTAGCAGCCTCTGCTAAGCTGACGACCACCTTAACCGCACATGCCGTCGCCTCTTTAGGACAGTTTATCTACACCAGTCGTCCCAACGTAACCGTCTCGCAAGATAATACCGCAGAATTGTTACAAGAAGATCAAACCGTTTATGGTAAGAATTTTTATGTGGCAGGAACACCACAGCGTGCTTATAATGTCGGGTTATCTTACTGGGGAGCGAAGTCTTATAATTTCTTCTTAAATCTTAGTTACTTAAGCGATGTATATCTTGAATATAATCCGACTCGCCGAACTGCTGACGCAGTAGATGGTATCTCACAAGATACGGAAGTTTTCTCAGCCATTATTGATCAAGAGCGAGGAGATGGAAGATTTATGTTAGATATTTCTGGCGTCAAATCATTCAGATGGGGAAGCCACCGTTTGTCCATCAATTTAAGTATCAATAATCTACTAGATGTGCAAGATTTTAAAACAGGTGGATTTGAACAACGTCGATTTGACTTTGAAGGAAAAGATGTAGACCGTTTTCCTAATCGTTATTTTTATGCCAATGGCCGAACTTATTGGGCCTCTTTAACTTATAGTTTCTAGGGGATTATTTGGAATAAAATAATTTTCCAAACTCCTAATCAACCTTTTGAATTTCTACTTTTAACAGTTTTTAATAAAGAAATAGTAAATGAAAAAATTAACCAATTTATTCCCGTCTTTCTCTATTTTTTGCCTGCTCGTTCTATTAGTTACAAGTGGCTGTGTAAAACAGGATTTTGATACGCCTCCAGCCAATGGAGAAGATCCAGATATTCCTGCTTCGGCGATCATGTCTATTAAAGAACTAAAAGATATGCATCAATTTGGGACCATTAACCAACTAGAATCTGATAAGTATATTTCAGGTTTAGTGACGGCTAACGATGAATCTGGTAATTTCTACCAAACAGTTGTTATGGAAGATGAAACTGCCGGTATCTACTTATTGATTGAACAAAGTGGATTATCTAATCTATTCCCTGTCGGTCGTCGGATCTTTGTTAAATTAGATGATTTATATCTTGGTGATTTCAATGGTTTAATTCAACTAGGTGGTCAAGTATCCGATACGGATGGTGATGGTGTTAATGATCGAATGGATGGAATCGAAGATGTTTTATTAGACGACGTGGTTAGTCGTGGACAATTCGGTTTGGAAGTTGTTCCAACGGTTGTTACGATCGGTGAATTGAATGATGATAAAATTGGATCACTTATTCAATTAGATAACGTCCAGTTTATTGATGGTGATACTGGAGAAACGTACGCAGATGCTGCCGGACAACGTTCCATTAATCGAAATATCGAAACCTGTGATGGTGGTAGTATCATTTTAAGAAGTAGTGGTTTTTCTAATTTTGCTAATAAAATTACTCCTTCCGGTAATGGAACCCTGATCGCAGTTTACACGGTTTTTGGTACTACCAAACAATTGATCATCCGAGATACTGCTGATGTGATGTTTGAAGGAATGCGTTGTGGTAGCGGAAATCCTGGCGGTGATGAAATTTCTATCGGTGACCTACGAGGATTGTACAGTGGAACAACGATCAATGCACCTTCTGGTCGTAAAATTATTGGTACGGTAATTTCTGATCGTGCCAACGGCAATATTGATAGCCGGAACTTAATTATACAAAATGGTAACCGTGGAATCACGGTACGTTTTCAAGAGGAGCATGCTTATGATTTGAATGATATGTTAGAAATTTCGACCAGTGCCAGTGAATTATCTGATTTCAACGGATTGGTGCAATTAAACAACGTACCTAACGGAAATGCTACCAAAACGGGAACTGGTTCAATTACTCCAAATACCATTACCATTGCAGATTACCTTAGTCAAGCAAGTGATCTAGAAGGAACGCTATTGAATTTTGAAAATGTGCTGATGACAAAGGATGGCGAGGCTGATTATGTATTCTCTATAGAATTAAATGATGGAACTGCGACGCTTCCTATGTTTACTTCTCCAGGAGCAAGTTTTGCCAATGATATCTTTCCAACGGACTCTGTTTCTATCACTGGTATTGCAGGAAACTTCAACGGTCCGCAATTAAATATGAGAAATTTAGATGATGTTGAGGTAACTGGTGGATCTGGAGGTGGCCCTGGACCGGGTGGTGATTTAGTGACCATTGGTTCTGTCGTAGATATGTATAATGGAACGCCTTTCAATGCGGCTGAAAGTCGAATTAAAGGTACCGTCATTTCTGATTTTACCAACCAAAATACACCAGGACTAAACGCTGTTATTCAAGAAGGCAATCGAGGAATCGTCGTACGTTTTGATAGTGATCATAACTTCACACTCGGTCAAGAAATAGAGGTTACAATAACTGGTTCAGAAGTTTCTGACTTTAACGGACTCGTGCAAGTAAGTGGAGTTTCTTTGGCAAGTGCTAGTGTTACTGGTTCTAATACGATATCACCGATGACGGTGACTGTTGCTGAGTTTTTAGCACAAAGTGATGCGCTAGAAAGTGTATTACTCCAATTTGAAGATGTAACGTTAGTAGGAGATGGAGGAACGACGTTTAATGGAAGCGTATCCGTTTCGGATGCTACCGGAACAGTTTCGATGTTTACCCGTGGAGCAGCTAGTTTTAGTGGTGCTTCCTTACCGACTATGGCTACTGATTTAGTAGCAGTAGGCTCACAATTTAATGATCCTCAAATCTTTATTCGTAATTTGGATGATGTAGGAGAAGTAATAGTTAATCCGCCAGGTGGAGATATTGACGAAGATTTTCAAAGTTCTGTTACTGGTAATGTAGATGTAGATATTACGGGTTGGGATAATATAGCCACTCAGGGTACTCGTGTATGGAGAGGCCGAGAAACCAGTGGTAATTTTTATGTACAAGCCACCTCATTTAATGATTCGGCACCGGATATGGAAACTTGGTTGATCACCCCAGAAGTAGACCTTTCTACACCTAAAACTTTGACCTTTGAAACAGCTCATGCTTTTCATGTTCACGATGGTTTAACGGTTTGGATTGCGACGGATTATGATGGTACTAACGCAACTACCGCTAACTGGACACAACTCAGTGCATATATTGCACAGAGTACGGACCCAGAAGATGAATTTCAACCTTCTGGAGATGTAGATTTGAGTGGATTCTCTGGTACAGGGCATATTGGATTTAGATATGAAGGAAGTGGACCTGGGGGAAATACGACCTCTTGGAGGATAGACAATATCAAGGTAGATTAAGTAAAATAACTCATCTAAAAGGAACGGATAATCGCTGACTGTGGTTATCCGTTTTTAGTTTTATTGAATTAATATTCTTTTTCAAAAAACAGATCAGCAGTTAGTAATTTATTCAACCATTCAACCATTCAACCATTCAACCATTCAACCATTCAATAACTCAACAAAAATATGTCCCGTTACGCAATTACCGATATTCACGGATGTGCCAAGACCTTTAAAAAAATGTTGGTCGAACTAAATTTTTCAAAAAAGGATAAACTCTATTTATTGGGAGATTATATCGATCGAGGCCCTGACAGCAAGGACGTCTTGGATCATATAATGGAATTACAAACTTCCGGCTATAAAGTGCATTGCCTAAAAGGAAACCACGAAGAAAAAATTCTCTTATCGCGACACGATATCAATCAGGCTCGTAACTGGTTGATGTGGGGAGGCAAAGAAACGTTGGAGAGTTTTGGCGTAGATAAAATCAATGATATTGACAATAAGTATTTGGAATGGATGGAAGCCTTACCCAATATTATTGAACTACCAGATTATGTGTTGGTTCATGCTGGATTAAATTTTTTGATTCCTGATCCGTTGGTAGACCAGTACGCCATGCGCTGGATTCGAAATTGGTATCAAGATATCAATTTGACTTGGTTGGATGGAAGAACCATTCTACATGGGCATACGCCCATGGATCAAAAAGATATAGAGGAACAATTAGAAAATCTATTAGATGATGATCAAGAACGAGCACAATACCTTGATGTAGACAATGGTTGTGTTTTTGATAAAAAAGGAAAGCATCAATTATGTGCTTTTAATATGGATACAAAGGAACTTTATTTTTTAGAAAATGTAGAATAACTAAATTTCTAACCAAACGACCCAACCTTTTCTATCTCTTAAGGCGTCTATCTTAATAAGCTCATAAAGCATAAAATTCTGTTCTATGAAACGTACGATTTTTTTTCTTTTTTCACTCCTTCTGATCTTATCTGCTTGTAAAAAAGAGGAGGATAAGGTCCCAACTTGTGAGGATTGCAATTTTACCTGCTTAGGTCAAAGCGAACCCAATGTGTATACCAATGATTGTCAAGATAATTGGACGTGTAGTTTTAAAGTCTTTTCAGCGTCTTCCATAGATTTGGATGAAAATTTAGGAGTAGTAAGTGGGAATAAAAACGTTTTTCAGATGATCCGATCTACGGAAGGAGATCCAATGATCGCCGACGACGAGTATACAAATGTTCTTGTATTTGATTTAGCGGAGGATCAAAATAGTTTTTCTGTGGAAGATAGTGATCTAGCGATGATGCGGGTTCATTATCGTAGCTTGTGTTTTTGTAGCGAGGTGGATTTTAAGCCCGTCACCACGGGGTGTTTGCAAGGAGAAAAACAAGCAGATGGTTCTTGGTTTGTTCAGGGTTTTGTGGAAGGTGCTTATGACTCAGGAGGTAGTTTTGCCTTAGGGATCGATGCGCAGTTTTCACGCTAAAGAAATACTAAGCAATAGTTATAAAAAAAATAAAGCATGAAAAAACTAGTGATTATTATAGTTCCCCCCAAATATCCAACCAGTGATATAATTGAAAATTATTAACTTTAATCATCAATTAAATCATTGATTATGAGACGAAAACGAAGAACATTTACTTCAGAATTTAAACTAAAAGTGATCCTGGATTCACTAA